>NZ_CP123228.1:3626292-4230674 GCF_029855045.1 Piscinibacter sp. XHJ-5 | reverse complement strand
CACCTCCACTTCGATCCGCGCGCCGGCGCCCGGCTGCGAGCCCGCGAGCGCGAGCTGGCGAACCTGCTGCTCGACGCCGGCATCCAGCGAGGGCGGGGCGTCGGCGCGCGCCCACGCGCCCGCGAGCGTCAGCATCGCTGCCAGCGCCATGCGAAACGCAATGGACGAGATCGAGCCCCAGGATTCCATGTCGCCACTGTAGGAGCGCGCGGGCAAGCACGACACGCCGAAATGGCGGCCAATCGCCCGCTTATTCCCGCTTAGGTTTCGGGGGTCGCTCAACACAATGCGTCACATCTCTTCATGGGCCCTGGGCCCGGAAGGCACGCAAATGATCAACCGACTCACCGACAACCTCGACTTCCACGGCCAGGCCCTCGGGCTGCGCGCCGAGAGGCAGCGACTGATCGCGAGCAACATTGCCAACGCCGACACGCCGGGCTACGTGGCGCGCGACATGAATTTCGCGCAGGCCCTCCAGCAGGCGACGGGCGCGGCGCAGGCCTCCGGTGCGCTGTCGACCAGCCAGCCGGGCCACATCGCGGCGCCGGCCGGCGCGCGCGCCGAGGCGAACCTGCTGTACGCCACGCCCAGCCAGACCAATCTCGATCGCAACACCGTCGACATGGACCGCGAGCGCGCCAACTTCGCCGACAACTCGGTGAAGTACGAAGCGACGCTGCGCTTCATCAACGGCGGCGTGCGCACCATGCTCGACGCGATCCGCGGCGGCCAATGAAGAGGCAAGGGGGCTGAATCATGTCGATGCTCAACATCTTCAACGTGGCGGGCAGCGCGGTCAGCGCGCAGAGCCAGCGCCTGAACGTCGTTGCCTCCAACCTCGCCAACGCCGACACGGTGGCCGGCCCCGACGGCCAGGCCTACAAGGCGCGCCAGGTCACCTTCCAGACGCAGCTGATGGGCGCGACCGGCGCGGCCGGGGTCACGGTGAGCACGATCACCGAGGACGGCACGCCGGGCCGCCGTGTGCACGACCCCAAGCACCCGAGCGCCGACGCCGACGGCTACGTGACCTACAGCAACGTGAACCCGGTCGAGGAGATGGTCAACATGATCTCCGCGTCGCGCTCGTACCAGAACAACGTCGAGGTGATGAACACCACGAAGACGCTGCTGCTGAAGACGCTGCAGATGGGATCCTGATCATGGCCGTCTCCTCGCTCGGCAACGACCTCACCACCCCGGCCGCCTCGTCCATCACGGCGACCAGCGACGCGGCCAGCGCCGACCGCTTCCTCAAGCTGCTGGTCGCGCAGATGCAGAACCAGGACCCGCTGAATCCGATGGACAACGCGCAGGTCACCAGCCAGATGGCGCAGATCAACACCGTGAGCGGCATCGCCAAGCTCAACGAGACGGTGGAAGGGCTGAACCGCCAGTTCGTGCAGATGCAGGCGCTGCAGGGCGCCGCGCTGGTCGGACGCGACGTGATCGTGCCGGGCAACAAGCTCCACATCGTCGACGGCAACGGGCAGGGCGGCTTCGAGCTCACGTCGGCGGCCGACGCGGTGAAGGTGGAAGTGCTGAACGCCGGCGGCCACGTCGTCGACACGCTGCAGCTGGGCGCGCAGAGCGCCGGCCGCCACAGCTTCGACTGGGACACGAGCAAGGCCGGCACCGACACCAACCTCACGTTCCGCATCACCGCCACCAGCGGCGCGGCAACGCTGTCCTCGGTGTCGCTGATGCGCGACAAGGTCACGGCGGTCAGCACCAGCGGCGATCAGCTCACGCTGGAGCTGGAGCGCACCGGCAGCACGCCCTACGCCTCGATCAAGGCCTTCAACTGATCACTCACAAGGAACAACCATGGGATTCCAGCAAGGTCTGTCCGGACTGAACGCCACCAGCAAGAACCTGGAGGTGATCGGCAACAACATCGCCAACTCCAACACCTACGGCGCCAAGGCCGCGCGGGCGGAGTTTGCCGACATGTACGCCAGCGCGATGAACGGCGCCGGCGCCAACGCCATCGGCATCGGCGTGAGCCTGGAATCGGTCTCGCAGCAGTTCACGCAGGGCAACATCGCGTCCTCGCAGAACCCGCTCGACCTCGCCATCAACGGCGCCGGCTTCTTCCAGGTGACCGACGGCAAGAACCCGACCATGTACACCCGCAACGGCCAGTTCAAGGTCGACCGCGAGGGCTTCGTCGTCAACAGCCAGGGCAACAAGCTGATGGGCTATGCGGCCGACGGCGCCGGCACCATCCTGCCGGGCCAGGCCACGCCGCTGCAGATGCCCACCGCCGGCATCACGCCCAGCCCCACCGACCGCATCAAGCTCGAGATGAATCTCGATGCACGCGCGGCCGTCACGCTGCCGGCCTCGGGCGCGCCGATCGACATGACCGATCCGACCACCTACAACAACGCGACCTCGCTGACGGTGTTCGACGCCAAGGGCCAGGACGTTGCGCTGACCTACTACTTCCAGAAGGCAGCCACCGACACCTGGAACGTCTACATCACCGCCAACGGCACGCCGCTGGCCACCAGCGGCGGCAACCCCGCGCCGTCGACCACCATCGTGTTCCCGGCCAACGGCGGCACTCCGACCTCGCCGGCCGGGACCGTGAACCTCGACATCCCGGCCTCCACCAATTCGGCCGGCGCCGCGACGCTGGCGATCAACGGCGTCGCGCTCAACGTGGCCGGCGCCACGCAGTACGGCTCGCCGTTCGGCGTGACCGACCTGTCGCAGAACGGCTATGCGGCCGGCCAGCTCGTCGGCATCCAGTTCGAATCGAACGGCATCGTCACCGCCCGATATTCCAACGGCCAGTCCAAGCCGGCCGGTCAGGTGGAGATCGCGACCTTCCGCAACCCGCAGGGCCTCCAGCCGATGGGCGGCAACGCATGGGCGCGCACCTTCGCCACCGGCGACCCCATCGTCGGCGTGCCGGGCGACGGCAACCTCGGCGCGCTGCAGTCCGGCGCGCTGGAGGAATCGAATGTCGACATGACGGCCGAGCTGGTCAACATGATCACGGCGCAGCGCGTGTACCAGGCCAATGCGCAGACGATCAAGACGCAGGACCAGGTGATGCAGACCTTGGTGAACCTGCGCTGATGCGGCTGACGGCATGAAGGGACGAAAGACATGAGCCACGCAGCCACGCAGAGCACGGAGATTCTTCTTCGTGGCTCCGTGTCTCTGTGGTGAGTTCTTCCGGCGAAGGAGCACCACGATGGACCGCATGATCTACCTGTCGATGTCCGGCGCGAAAGCGACCATGCAGCGGCAGGACACCCTCGCGAACAACCTCGCCAACGTGTCCACCGTCGGCTTTCGCGCCGAGCTGCAGGCGTTTCGCGCAGTGCCGGTGCAGGGCAGCGGTGCGAGCACGCGGGTGTATGCGCTGGAGAGCACGCCGGGCTACGACGCGAGTGCCGGCAACGTCACCGCCACCGGCCGTCCGATGGACGTCGCGATGAAGGGCAACGCCTGGCTGGCCGTGCAAGGGCTTGATGGCACCGAGGCCTACACGCGAGCCGGCGCGCTCGACGTGTCGGCCGACGGCACGCTGGTCACGCGCAACGGCCTCACGGTGCTGGGCGACGGCGGCCCGATCCAGGTGCCGCCGAACAGCGAAGTCAACATCGGCGCCGACGGCACGGTCAGCGCCAAGGCCAACGGTCGCAGCACGACCGTCGGGCGGCTGAAGCTCGTCACGCCGGAAGCGCCGTTGCAGCGCGGAACCGACGGCCTGTTCCGAGCCGATGCGGACCTGCCCGCGGATGCGAATGCGCGTGTGCAGGACGGCGCGCTCGAAGGCTCCAACGTCAGCGCGGTCGAGACCATGGTCGCGATGATCACCGCGGCAAGGCAGTTCGAGGCGCAGATGAAGATGCTGCAGACGGCCGAAGGCAACGAGAAGACGGCGGCGCAGCTGCTGTCGATGAGCTGAAACCGGCATGTGAGCGAACCGCGAAGGACCCGACACCATGATGCGTTCCCTTTGGATCTCCAAGACCGGCATGGAAGCCCAGCAGACCCAGCTGGACACCATCTCGAACAACCTGGCCAACGTCTCGACCAACGGCTACAAGCGTGCGCATGCGGTGTTCGAGGACCTCATGTACCAGAACCTGCGCCAGGCCGGCGCCAACAGCACCGAGCAGACGACGCTGCCCACCGGACTGCAGGTCGGCCTGGGCACGCGCGCGGTGGCGACCTCGCGCAGCTTCAGCCAGGGCAACCTGCAGCAGAGCTCGAACAACCTCGACATCGCCGTGCTGGGCAACGGGTTCTTCGAGCTGCAGATGCCCGACGGGACCACGGGCTACACCCGCGACGGCTCGTTCCAGGTCAACTCGACCGGGCAGCTCGTCACCAACAACGGCTATCCGGTGAATCCGGGCATCACCATTCCCGCCAATGCGCAGAGCGTGACGATCGGCTCCGACGGCACGGTCGGCGTGATGCTGCCCGGCCAGTCCACGCCGCAGTCGGTGGGCCAGATCCAGATCGCCAGCTTCGTGAACCCCGCCGGCATGGAGCCCAAGGGCCAGAACGTCTTCGTCGAGACGGCCGCCTCGGGAACGCCCAACACCGGCACGCCCGGCCAGAACGGGCTGGGCACGCTGCGGCAGGGCTTCGTCGAGACGTCCAACGTCAACGTCGTCGAGGAGCTGATCGCGATGATCCAGACGCAGCGCGCCTACGAGCTCAATTCGAAGGCGATCCAGACCTCCGACCAGATGCTGCAAAAGCTCGGACAGCTGTGATGAAACGCCTCGCCCTCGTGGCCGCCGCGCTCGCGCTGGCCGGCTGCTCCACGCTCAACCCGCGCCCGCCGGTCGACATCGCCGAGCCGACCGCGGCGCTGCCGCAGCCAGTGGCCGCGCCGGTGATCAGCAACGGCGCCATCTTCCAGGCCGGGCAGTACCGGCCGCTGTTCGAGGACCACCGCGCGCGGCTGGTCGGCGACACCATCACCGTGCAGATCGTCGAGAAGGTCAGCGCCAGCCAGAAGAGCACCAGCACCATCGACAAGAGCGGCAAGCTCAGCGCCGGCATCACCGCATTGCCCGGCATCGCGCCCAACTCGTTCGGCCGCGCGGCCGCCGCCGGCAGCTCGAGCAACAGCTTCGAGGGCAAGGGCAGCACCGAGAACAGCAACGACTTCTCCGGCACCATCACGGCCACCGTGACCGGCGTGCTGGCCAACGGGCACCTGCTGATCGCCGGGGAGAAGCAGATCGGCGTCAACCACAACGTCGACGTGCTGCGCTTCTCGGGCCAGGTGGATCCGCGGGCGATCCAGCCGGGCAACACCGTGCCGTCGGCGCAGATCGCCAACGTGCGCATCGAGCATCGCGGCCGCGGTGCGCAGGCCGAGGCGCAGGGAATAGGCTGGTTGGCGCGCTTCTTTTTGAACGTTCTCCCCATTTAGGTCTGAACAGAATCGGAAACACCTCGCAATGTTTCCGACATGGACCGACTCGAAACCCTTCTGAAGGCACTGGTCGCGCTGGCCTGGCTGATCGCCAGCGCCGCGCTCTGGTGGCCCGCGCCGGCCGCCGCCGCCCGCATCAAGGAAGTCGCCTCCGTGCAGGGCGTGCGCAGCAACCCGCTGGTCGGCTACGGCCTGGTCGTCGGGCTCGACGGCACCGGCGACCAGACCACGTCGACGCCGTTCACCGCGCAAAGCCTGGCCGCCATGCTGCAGCAGATGGGCGTCACGGTGCCGCCGGGCACCAACATGCAGCTCAAGAACGTCGCGGCCGTGATGGTCACGGCGCAGCTTCCGGCCTTCGCGCAGCCCGGTCAGACCATCGACGTCAATGTGTCCTCGCTCGGCAACGCGAAAAGCCTGCGCGGCGGAACGCTGATCGCGACGCCGCTGAAGGGCGCCGATGGGCAGATCTATGCGCTGGCGCAGGGCAATCTCATCGTCGGCGGCGCGGGCGCATCGGCGGGCGGATCCAAGGTGCAGATCAACCACCTGAGCGCCGGCCGCGTGCCCGAAGGCGCGACGGTGGAGCGCAGCGTGCCGACGCCGCTGAACCAGGGCGACACGCTGCAGCTGGACCTCAACGCGAGCGACTTCAACACCGCGCGAGAAGTGGCGCGCGCCATCAACCAGCGCATGGGCGCCGACGTGGCCCTGGCCGTCGACGGGCGCGTCGTGCGCGTGCGCATGCCCGACGCGCCCGGCTCGCGCGTCGCCTTCATGGCGGACATCGAGAACCTCGACATCAACCTGGCCGCCCCGGCCGCCAAGGTGGTCATCAATGCGCGCACCGGCTCGGTGGTGATGAACCAGGCCGTGACGCTGGCAGCCTGCGCGGTCGCCCACGGCAACCTGTCGGTCACCATCAGCTCGACGCCGCAGGTGAGCCAGCCGAATGCGCTGTCCACCGGCGGACAGGCGGTGGTCACGGAGAAGGCCGACATCACGATCGCGCAGCAGGCGGGATCGCTGATCCAGATGCCGGCCGGCACAAAGCTGGCGGACGTGGTGAAGGCGCTGAATTCCCTGGGCGCGACGCCGCAGGACCTGCTCGCGATCCTTCAGGCGATGAAGTCGGCCGGCGCGCTGAACGCCGAGCTCGAGGTCATCTGATGAACCTGCCCTCGACATCCGGCGTCAACCTCGATTCCCTGCGCGCGCGGGCCGCATCCGATCCCAAGGCCGCCATCAAGGAGGCCGCCAGGCAGTTCGAGGCGCTCTTCATGCAGGAGCTGATGAAGAGCATGCGCCAGGCGCAGCAGTCAATGTCGTCCGGCCTGCTCGACAACGCCGGCTCGCAGATGGGGACCGAGATGCTCGACACGCAGTTCGCCTCCAGGATGACCGGGTTGCCGGGCGGCCTGAGCGACGCGATCGCCAAGCAGCTCGAGCGCCAGATGGGCGGCAGCGCGGTCGTGCCGGTCGCGCCGGCCGCGGCCGCCGGTGCGCCTTCGGCGTCCGCGAAGGTCTCGCAGCGCCAGTCCGACTTCCTCAGCCGGCATGGCGACGCGGCGCGCGCCGCCGAGGCGCAGAGCGGCATTCCGGCGGCCTTCATGGTGTCGCAGGCGGCGCACGAGACCGGCTGGGGCCGGCACGAGATCCGCCAGGCCGACGGCACGCCGTCGTTCAACCTGTTCGGCATCAAGGCCGGCGCCGGCTGGAAGGGCAAGGTCGCGGAGGTCACGACCACCGAATACGTCGACGGCGTGGCGCGCAAGGTGACGGCGCGGTTCCGCGCCTACGACTCCTACGCCGAATCGTTCAGCGACTACGCCAGGTTGATGAAGGACAGCCCCCGCTACGGCCAGGTCGTCGCCAACGCTTCGTCGGCGCAGGGCTTCGCGCAAGGCCTCCAGCGCGCCGGCTACGCCACCGATCCGGCGTATGCCGACAAGCTGACCCGCGTCATCAACACCACGCTGCGGCTGCAGCGCAGCACGGCCTGAGGCCTGCGACACCGAGGATCTGACACATGGCCGGCTCCGCATTGATGAACCTCGGCACGCGCGCACTGTTCGCGAACTACGCGGCGCTGCAGGCCACCGGCAACAACATCTCCAACGCCAACACCAAGGGCTACTCGCGCCAGACCGTCGAGCTCGAATCGGCAGGCGGCCAGTTCAGCGGCGCCGGCTTCTTCGGCAAGGGCGTCAACGTGACGACGGTGGCGCGCGCCCACGACGAGTTCCTGACGCGGGAAGCAGCGTCGACCCGCGCGGTGGCCGCCGCGGACGCGGCACGGGCCGAGCAGCTGAAGCAGCTCGAATCCGTGTTCGGCACCGGCGAGGCCGGCGTCGGCTACGCGGCCGGCCAGTTCCTCAACGCTTTCGTCGATGTCGCCAATCGGCCGCAGGACCTCGCCGCGCGCCAGGTGGTGCTGGCCCGCGCCGCCGACGTGGCCTCGCGCTTTCGCGCCGCGGGCGAGCAGCTCGATTCGCTGCAGGCCAACGTCACCGCCGACATCAAGGCCGCGGTGGCGACCGTGAACACGCTGGCGCGCCAGGTGGCCGACCTGAACGGGCAGATCTCGCTGGCGCAGGGCTCGGGCCACGCGCCGAACGACCTGCTCGACCAGCGCGATCGCCTGATCGGCGAGATCTCCTCGTACCTGCAGGTCACGACCATCCCTGCCAGCGACGGATCGATGAACGTCTTCATCGGCGGCGGCCAGCGGCTGGTGCTCGGCGGCGACGTCACGCCGCTCGCGGCGGTGGCCGACGAATTCAACCCGGCCCTCGTGCGGCTGGGCATCGTCGACGGCAGCGGCACGCATGCGATGCCCGACAGCCTGATCACCGGCGGCTCGGTGGGCGGCCTGCTGCGCTTCCAGGCGAGCGACCTCGTCGATGCGCGCAACCTGCTGGGCCAGATGGCGCAGGCGCTCGCCGGCAAGGTCAACGAGCAACAAGCGCTGGGCCTGGGCCTGGGACAGCCGGCGGCAGCGGGCGCCGCCATCTTCGGCACCGGCGCGCTCACCGTGCTGCCCTCCAGCGGCAACGCGATGGCCGGCGGCGTGCCGGTCGCGTCGTACGTCAACGGCAGCGGCACGCGGATGCCCAGCGTCAGCTTCTCCATCGTCGATGCGACCCAGCTGCGCCCCAGTGCCTACGAGGTGACGCCCGATCCCGCCACGCCGGGCAACTACCTCGTGACCCGGCTGTCCGATGGCGTGCAGACCTCGGTGGCCTCGGGTGCCACCGTGGACGGCTGGCAGCTCGGCGTGGTGGCGCCGCTGCCCGCCGCGGGCGACCGCTTTCTGCTGCAGCCGGTGGGCACGGCGGCGCTCAACATGAAGCGCGTGCTCGACGACCCCAAGGGCATCGCCGCCGCATCGCCGGTGACGGCCGCCACCGGCACCGCCAACACCGGCACCGCGACGGTGGCCGGCGTGAAGGCGGTCAGCACCACGCTGAATCCCCAGCTCACCGCGACCCTCACCTTCACCGACGACAGCGGCGCCTACAGCTGGGAGCTGCGCGACGCGACGACCAACGCGCTGGCCAGCAGCGGCACCGGAACGTGGACGGCCGGCCAGGGCATCAGCCTCAACGGCTTCCAGCTCGACCTCAACGGCGTGCCCAGGACCGCCGACACCATCACCGTCCAGCGCACCGCATTCCCGGCCAGCAACAACGGCAACGCGCTTGCGCTGACCGACCTGCGCGAGTTGCGCATGGTGGGGCGCACGCCGTCGAGCAGCGGCGTCACCATCACCGACGCCTACGCCAACGTGATGACCGAGATCGGCGTGCGCGTGCAAAGCGGCGAGATGGCGGCCGACATGTCGGCCACCGTGGCACAGGACGCGCAGGCGGCGGTCAGCGAGAAGACCGGCGTCAACCTCGACGAGGAGGCGGCGCGCCTGATCCAGTTCCAGCAGAGCTACCAGGCGGCGGCCAAGATGCTGCAGGTGGCGCAATCGGTGATGGATACCTTGCTGCAGGTCGCGGCACGGTAGTGCATCACTGAACCGGAAGAAGCACCATGACCCGCATCAGCACCGCCCAGGCCTTCGACTCCGCCCTGCAGCAGCTCCAGCGCCGGCAGACCGAGCTGTCCGAGTCGCAGCAGCAGCTCACCACCGGCAAGCGGGTCAACCGCGCGAGCGACGATCCCACCGCGGCGGCGCGCGCCGAGCGGGCGCTGGCGAGCGTCTCGCGGGTCGAGGCGAACCAGCGCGCCGTCGACGCGAGCAAGGCGCTCATGTCCATGACCGAATCGGCGCTCGGCGATTCCGCCGAGCTGCTGCAGCGAGCTCGCGAGCTGCTCATCGCCGCCGGCAGCGGCAGCAACGGCGATGCGCAGCGGCAGGCCATCGCGCTGGACCTGCGCGGCATCCGCGACCAGCTGCTTTCGATCGCCAACCGCAGCGACGGCGCGGACGGCTTCCTGTTCGGCGGGCAGGGCTCGTCGCAGGCGCCGTTCATCGATGCGCCGGGTGCCGTGCAATACCGCGGCACGGCCGGCCAGTCGCAGGCGGCCGGCCACGAGCAGCTGCCGATCACGCTGGACGGCGGCGCGACCTGGCTCGCGGCGCGCACCGGCAACGGCATCTTCGAGACGCGGGTCAACACCAGCGCCGGCAACGCCTGGATCGATGCGGGCAGCGTCATCGATCCCGCGTCGCTCACCGGCTCGACCTACGAGATCCAGTTCACCGACACCGCCGGCACGATCACCTACTCGGTGCTGCGCGATGGCGTCGCGACCGCGCAGGCCAACGTGGCCTACCAGCCCGGCAAGGCGATCCAGATCGACGGCATGGCAGTGACGGTGACGGGCACGCCGGCCAACGGCGATGAATTCGAGCTGCGGCCGTCGAGTTCGACACTGAGCGTCTTCGACATGCTCGACAAAGCGGTGGCCGACCTGTCCACCGGCAGCAAGCGCAACTCGCAGATCGCGCAGGACAGCGTGATGAACCTGCGCAACATCGACCAGGCGATGACGCGGCTGTCGTCGGCCCGCTCCGACGTCGGCGGCCTGCTCAATCGCATCGACGGTGTGACCGACCGCAACGAAGGCCTGGACTTGCAGGGCCGCACCGAGCGATCAAATGCCGAAGACCTGGACATGGTGCACGCTATTTCCGATTTTCAGAGCAGGCAAAGCGGCTACGATGCCGCCCTGAAGTCGTACTCCATGGTGCAGCGGCTCTCGCTGTTCCAGTACCTGAACAACTGAGTCCAGACCGCCTGAGGGCTGGGAGGCCAATTGACTGATGCGATCCTCGGCCAGGTGGCCCTGGGCTATTCGCCATTCATCGACCGCAACCGCACCGTCACCGCCACCCGGCTGACAGTGTTCCCGCTGAGGCCCGACGCCACGCTCGATGCGTCGCAGCTGTTGCGGGCGGTGGGCAGCGTGTGGCCGGCCGACGGCGCGCGCGTGTCGCTCAACGTGGCCAGCGAGAGCCTGCTGCAGGACCTGCTGAAGGCCGAGCCGACGATCAACGTGATGATCGAGGTGCCGGCGTTCATGGCCTCGGATCCCGCCAACATCGAGCCGCTGCTGGCGCTGCACAAGCACGGCAACACCATGCTGCTGAAGGGCCGCCCGCTGAAGGAGCTGCCGCGCGAGGTGCTGCCCTGCTTCAAGTATTCGATCATCGACCTCGTCGACGACCGGCGTGCCACCGAGGGGCCGCATGCGCCGAACGGCGCAGTGCGCAGCATCTCGCACGTGCAGGCGGGCATCGCCAGCATCGCCGAGATGGAAGCCAGCTTCAATCGCGGCGCGGCCGCGGTGCTGGGTTGGCCGATCGACGATGCGGTGGCGATGTCCACCGCCGGCGGCAAGCCGGCCGGGCAGACCGACCTGCAGGTCATCGTCGAGCTGATCAACCGCGTCGACAAGCAGGAGCCGATCGAGAAGCTCGAAGGCACGCTCAAGCGCGATCCGTCGCTGGCGTTCAAGCTCATGCGCTACATCAACTCGCCGGCCTTCGGCTTGTCGGTGGAGATCAGCTCCTTCCGCCACGCGATCATGATGCTCGGCTACCAGCGCCTGAAGCGCTGGCTCGCGCTGCTGCTGGCCACCGCCAGCAAGGACACCAACCTCAAGCCGGTCATGTTCGCCGCGGTACGCCGCGGCCTGCTGATGGAAGAGCTGGTGCGCGGCAGCGGCGACGACGAGATGCGCAACGAGATGTTCATCTGCGGCGTGTTCTCGCTGCTCGACCGCATGTTCAAGCAGCCCTTCGCCGACCTGATGCGCACCATCCCCGTGCCGCAGCGCGTGTTCCAGGCGCTGGTGGAGAACACCGGTCCGTACCAGCCGTACTTCGACCTGGTGAAGGCGGTGGAGAGCGAGTCGCTGTTCGATTTCCGCGCCGCGGCCGACAACCTGATGATGAGCGTCAGCGAGATCAACCGCGCGCAGCTGCGCGCGCTCACGACCGCGGCCGAGCTCGACTGACAGACGGGCGATGAGGCCAGACTCATCGGCCCTGCGCCAGCTCTTCGATCACCTCTCCGACGCGCTGCTGCTGCTCGACCGGCACGCGCGCATCACCTTCGCCAACACCGCCGCGCTGCGCTCGCTGCATTGCGAGGCCGGGATGCCGCTGGATCAGCTCCAGCCGATGCTCGGCGAGGCCGCGGTGCAATGGGTGCACGCCTGCGTGCAGGCGATGGCGCACGGGCGCTCGCCGCCTCCCGGCGACGCGCCGGCCGCTCATCTGCCGGACGGGCGACGCGTGACGCTCGCCTGGCAGCCGCTGGAGGGCCTGCATTCGGCGCTGCGGCTGCAGGTCTCGGCAGCCGCGGCGGCCGGCGCAGAGCTGCCCCAGGTCGCGCCCGCTTCGGCCTCGGGCATGCACATGCTGTGGCAGCTGCCGTTCCCCGCCTCGCTGCAGGACTCGGCGTATCGCATGGTCGACGTCAACCAGGCGTACCTCGACTTCACCGGCTACCCGCGCGAGACGCTGATCGGCATCGACCCGGTCGAGCTGCAGCCCGAGGAAGATCGCGCCGCGAACGTCGCCGCGCGAGGCGAGCTGCTGGAAAGAATGAGCCGCGGGCCTGCGCTGATCGAGCGCCGCCTCGTGGATGCCGGCGGCCGCGAACGCTGGTTCCGCGCCGCGGCCAGCATGTTGCGGGGCGACGACGGCACGCCGCTGTTCCTCGTGACGATGCAGGACAGCACCGCCGAGCATGCGGCGCGCGAGCGGGCCGACCGCTCGGCGCGCGAGCTCGACGACTGGTTCGACCTGAGCCCGGTCGGCATGGTCCTGTTCGACGAGGCCGGCCTGCTGGTGCGCACGAACCCGGCGTTCGACGCGCTGGTCGGCGACGTCCCGCCGCTGCTCCCGGAGGCATCGGCCAGCCTGCAGCAACTGCTCGCCTGGGATGCGCGAGGGCCGTCGCCACGCTTGCAGCCGGGCAGCAACCCGGTGGCCGTGCAAGGCTGGATGATGCAGTCCGACGGCACCCAGCGTCGGCTGCGTTCCACCGTGCGCTGCTACCGCACGCCGGGCGGCCAGCGCCGCTACATGGCGGTGGTGGAGGACCGCAGCATCGAAGAGGAACGCGACCTCGCGCAGATGCAGATCGGCGCGCTGATCGACACCGCGGGCGTGGGCATCGCCACCTTCCAGGAATCCTCCGGGTGGGTGCGGCAGCGCCAGCCGCAGGCCGGCGCGGCCGATGCGGCGTCGTCGGCGGCGCTGCAGTCGATCAGCCGCGAGATCGTGGTGCCCGAGTCGCTGCCCGAATACGAGCGGCTGCAGCAGGCCTTGCGTCAGGCGCAGCGTGCCGAGGTGCGCTACGCCGTGCGTCACCCCGAGCTCGGCCAGCGCTGGCTGCTGACGCGCGTGGAGCCCGCGACGCTGGCGTCGGGCAAGCGCACCACCTCCGTGGTCACGCTCGACGTGACCGAGCAGCACCAGCAGCAGCAGCGCAGCGAGCAGCTGCTGCACGAGATGGCCACCATCCTCGAGAGCAGCGCCGCGGGCATCGCCTACCTGCGCGCCAACGTGCTGGTGCGCAGCAACCGGCGCTTCGAGGCGATGCTGGGCCTGGCCGGCGGCGGGCTTGCGGGCAGCAGCCTCCAGGAGCTGTTCGGACCTTCCGTGCAGGGACAGCGCATCGCCGCCGACACGCTGCTCGCGCTGAACCGGGGCCTGACCTACGAGACCGAGTTCGAGGTGCCGCTGCCCCCCGGCAACGAACCGGCATCGCTGTGGTACGCGCTGTCGGTGCGCCGCAGCGGGCCGGCCGGCGGGCCCATCGAGGCGATCGCGGTGCTGTCGGACATCACCCGCCTGAAGGCGCAGCAGACCGAGCTCGAGATCCTGGCCCGCGACCGCGAGCTGATGTTCAGCCTGTCCGAGGTGGGCATCGCCTTCGTCCGCAGCGGCCGCATCGAGCGGGCGAACGATGCGCTGGCTGCGCTCACAGGCCATGGCCCGGCCGAGCTCGCCGGGCTGCCGCTGTGGCACCTGTCTGCCGACACCCCGCAGGCCGACCTCAGCTGGGCGCGCGAGGAAGACGCGCTGCGCCGCTTCGGCCGCTGGACCGGCGAGCGGCAGCTCAAGCGCCGCGACGGGCAGCTGCTGTGGGTTCAGGTCAGCAAGCGGGCGGTCGCCGCCGGCGATCCGACGGCCGGCATCATCGTGTCGTACGTCAACGTCGATGACCGCCATCGCGCCCAGGAAGCGGTGGCGCTGCAGGCGGAGCGAACCCGCGCCATCCTCGATTCCGTGCTGGTGGGCATCGTCACCGTCGGCGCGAACGGCATCGAATGGATGAACCGCTCGGCGCGCCGCATGTTCGGCGGCGACCTGGCCGATTTCATCGATCAGCCGATCGACACCGTGGCCACGCCGGAGCCGGAACATCCGTTCCGGCAGAAGCATTACCTCAGCGACCTTGCCGAAGGTCAGGCCGAGACCTTCGAATGCCGCGTGAAGGCGCGCGACGGCCGCGAGTTCTGGATCGTCGGCAACGCGGTCGCCACCGGCCGCGACGAGGGCCGCCAGCTCACCTACGCGCTGCTCGACATCGAGCGGCGGCGCCAGGCAGAGGCTCGCACCATGCAGGCGCAGGCCTCGCTGCAGCGGATCATCGAAGCGGCGCCCATGGCCATCACGCTGCGTGATGCCCGCACGCTGCGCATCCTGCAGGTCAACGAGGTCGCCGCGCGCAGCGTGCTGCGCACGCCGGCCGAGATCGTCGGCTGCACGCCGGAGGAGATCTTCGATGCCGACGTCGCGGCGCAGCGGCGTCGCGACATGGAAGAGGCGCTGCGCTCGCGGCGTCTGCTGCAGGTCGAGTACCGCGTCGAGGAGAACGGCGAGACCCGCATCTGGGACGCGCGCTACCTGCCGCTGGCCTCGCCCGGCCAGCCGCCCGACCAGCTGCTGCTGGTGGCCACCGAGGTCACCGAGCAGCGTGCGGCCCAGCAGGCGAAGTTCGAGGCCGCGCTGGCGCAGCGGGAGATGCTGGTGAAGGAGGTGCATCACCGCATCAAGAACAACCTGCAGGGCGTGGCCGGGCTGCTGCAGCAGATCGCCCTGCGCAAGCCCGAGGTGGCGCCCGCCATCTCCGAGGTGGTGGGGCAGGTGCAGGCGATCGCGCAGGTCTACGGGCTGCAGGTCGGCGTGACCGGCCCGCTGCGGCTCAAGAGCGTCGTCGAGGCGATCACCGGCTCGGTGCAGCGCACCTTCGGCCACGGCATCCTGCTGAGCGTTGAAGGACCGGCGCCGCACCAGTGGGCGCTGCCGGAAGCCGAGTCGATTCCGATCGCGCTGACCGTCAACGAGCTGCTGACCAACGCGGTCAAGCACAGCATCGACGGGCGCGGGGTGCAGGTCGCCTGCACGCTGGTGTGCGGGGAGGAAGGCGTGCGCATCGAGATCCGCAACCGCGCGCAGCTGCCGCCCGGATTCGATGTGGCGCGCTTTCCCGGCGGCGTCTCCGGGCTCGGGCTGGTGCGATCGCTGCTGCCGCGGCGCAGCGCGAAGCTGAGCATCGAGCAGCGGGGCGACGAGGTGGTGGCGACGGTGGCGCTCGTGCCGCCGGGTGTCACGAAGCTCGAGCCCGCATGATGTTGGGGGAGAATCGCGCCATGCAGAACAAGGGCAAGATCCTCGTCGTCGACGACGACCGCCTGGTGCTGGCAACGCTGACACACGGCCTGGCGCAAGCCGGCTACGAGGTCATCGATGCCGACAACGGCGACGATGCCATCCTGCTCGCGCGCGAGCACAAGCCCGACCTCGCGCTGCTCGACATCCGCATGGAAGGCAAGAGCGGCTTCGATGTGGCCGCCTATCTGCGCGAGTACTGCCAGATGCCGTTCATGTTCCTTTCGGCCTTCTCCGACGACGAGACGCTGCGGCAGGTGAAGGCGCTCGGCGCGGTCGCCTACCTCGTCAAGCCGCTGGACATCCGCCAGATCGTGCCGGCCGTGGAGGCAGCGTTCGCGAGTGCCGGATCGCGCAAGGCCGAACCGCCCGCGCAGGCGGCGGCACACGACCAGCCCGCGATGACGCCCGCCGTGGCGATGGCGGTCGGCGTGCTGATGCACCGCTACTCGCTGGCCCGCGGCGTGGCGCTGCAGCGGCTGGAGCGCATGGCGGCGGCGCAGGGGCTGCCGATCGCGGAGCAGGCCGAACGGCTGCTCGCCGCGGTCGAGCTGCTCGCGATGCCCTCCTGAGGCCGGCACTTCTCCGATCGCCGGCGGCCCACTTCACAACAAGGGCCGCAGCGACTGCGCCGCCTCCCGCAGCAGCGGCAGCAGCTTCGCGACGAGCTGCTCCGTGCTGTACGCCTGCACCTGCAGGGTCATGCCGATCGCCCCGCGGCATTCGCCCTTGCGGTCCTTCAGCGGCATGGCGATGCCGCGCAGCCCGTTGTCGAGGTGCTGCTCGGTCATCCAGTAGCCCAGCTCGCGAGCGGCCAGCACGTTGTCGCGAAACGCCTGCAGGTCGGTGATGGTGTGCGACGTGAAGCTCGTGAACTGGTGCTCGGCGATCCACGCATCGAGCGCCTCGTCGCTGTAGCTCGACAGGATCGCGAAGCCGGGGGTGACCACGTGTGCGGGCACCCGCACGCCGACCTGGTAGCCGATCGAGACATAGCGCGGCGGGTTGCTGCGCGCCACGTAGACCACTTCGTGGCCGTCGAGCACGCTCATGTTGACGGTCTCGCCGCTCTGCATCGAGGCCCGCTGGATGAAGGGCTGCACCAGGCGCGGCAGGCGCGCCGCGCCGAGGTAGCTCTGCCCCAGCCGCAGCACTCGCGGCGACAGCCAGAAGTGCTTGCCATCGGTTGCCGCATAGCCGAAGTGGCACAGGCTCAGCAGGAAGCGGCGCGCCGCCGTGCGGGTGATCCCCGTCAGCGCGGCGGTCTCGCTGGCGGTGAGCCGGGGATGGTCGTCGTCGAAGGCTTCGATGACACGCAGGCCCTTGCCCAGGCCTTCGATGAGGTCCTTGTGGTTGATCTCGAACTTCTCGGCGGTCATGGTGGAAACCCGGCAAGCGAACGATCGTCGCGCGGGTCGAGCGATCATCGCGCGCAAGGGGCCGATTTGCCTTGAGGGAAACCCTCCGTCTCCCTATCGTTGCCGACGACATGAAGCGCAACGGCATCACGGAAATCATCAGCGGCACCACCCGGGTGTTCCTCATCCTCGGGGATCCGGTGGCGCAGGTGCGCGCGCCGGAGGCCTTCAACCATCTCTTCCGCCGCCACGGCGCCGATGCGGTGCTGGTGCCGGCGCACGTCGAGCCGGCGCATTTCGACGACTTCGTCCGGCACGTGCTCACCGCCCGCAACATCGACGGGCTGTGGCTCGCGATTCCGCACAAGACCGCGATGCTGGGGCTGCTCGATCGGTGCGACGCGCTGGGCCGCAGTGCCGGAGCGGTGAACGCCGCCCGCCGTCATGCCGACGGCTCCCTCGAAGGGGCGCTGTTCGACGGCGTGGGCTTCACCAAGGCGCTGGACCACTTCGGCTTCGCCATCGCGGGCTGCCGGGCGCTGGTGGTCGGCGTGGGCGGGGGCGGCGTCGCGATCGCTGCATCGCTGGCGGCGCGCGGGGCCGCCACCATCGCGCTCTACGACCACGCCGCCGGACGCACCGATGCCGTCGCGGCGCGGCTGTCGCGGGATTTCGGCGCCGAGATGCTCTCGCTCGACCGGCCCGATCCCGCCGGCTTCGACCTGGTGGTCAATGCCACGCCGCTCGGCCTGAACGCCGGCGATCCGCTGCCCTTCGACGTGTCGCGCCTCGATGCCGAGACGGTCGTGGTCGACATCCTGATGAAGAACCAGCCGACGCCGTTGCTGCGCGCCTGCCATGCGCGCGGCATCGCCGCGCACCCGGGCTTCGAGATGATGGTGCAGCAGGTGCCCGAATACCTGTCGTTCTTCGGCTTCGACCACATCGCACGCGCGGTGCAGTCGGACCCGGGCGAGATCCGTTCGCTGTTCGTTCCATTCCAACAAGGAGACACGCCATGACCCACGCCACCCTCAAGCTGCTGGCTTTCGCGGCAGGCGCCGCATTCAGCCTGGGCGCCTTCGCGCAGCAGACCGTGAAGATCGCGGTGATCCAGGAGCTGTCGGGCGCCGGCGCCACCGCCGGCACCAACTTCAAGAACGGCGTCGACCTGGCGATCCGCGAGATCAACGCGGCCGGCGGCATTCTCGGCAAGAAGATCGAGGCCACCGTCAATGACACGCAGTCCAACCCCGGGGTGGCCAAGGGCCTCGCGACCAAGGCGGTCGACGACGGCGCCTTCGCCGTGTTCGGCCCCACGTTCTCCGGCTCGATGCTGGTGAGCATGGCGGAGACGCGCCGCGCCGAAGTGCCCAACTTCACCGGCGCCGAGGCCGCCTCCATCACGCAGCAGGGCAATCCGTACGTGTTCCGCACGAGCTTCACGCAGACCACGTCCATGCCCAAGGTGGCGCGCTACATCGCGAACAACCTGAAGGCCAAGACGGTGGCGGTGATGTTCGTCAACAACGACTTCGGCAAGGGCGGCCGCGACGCGTTCCGCACCGCCGCCGAAGCCGCCGGGCTGAAGGTGGCCGCCGACATCTCCACCGACTCGGGCCAGGTCGATTTCTCCGCGCCGGTGCTGAAGGCCAAGCAGAGCAATGCCGACGTGCTGTTCGTCTACAGCAACGAGGAGGAGTCGGCGCGCATCCTGCGCGAGCTGCGCAAGCAGGGCTGGAGCAAGCCCATCGTCGGCGAGACGACGCTGACCGGCCAGAAGGTGATCGACCTGGCCGGCGAGGCCGCCAACGGCGCACTGGCGCACGTGGGTCTCACGGTCGACGCGCCCATTCCGGCGATGCGCGCCTTCCGCGCCAAGTTCGAGAAGGAATACAAGTACGTCTCCGATCACAACGGCATCAAGGGCTACACCGGCGTCTACCTGCTGAAGGCGGGCATCGAGAAGGCCGGCAAGCTCGACCGCCAGGCGGTGGCCAAGGCGCTGCACGGCCTGTCGGTGTCGGCCGCCAAGGACCCCGGCGTCATCATGGACGTCACCATCGACGACAAGGGCGACCTCGACCGCGAGAGCTTCATCATCGAGGTGAAGAACGGCAAGCAGGAGGTGAAGGAGACGCTGCCGGCGCTGGGGAAGAAGCAGAGCTGAGCCGAGTTGCTGCGGCCGAATTCAGTCGAACCACAGAGCACCGCAAGCCCGTGGCCGTGCCCGGCCTGCAGGCAGGAACGATGGCGCAGCAGCAGCTCCCTCTCCCGCTTGCTGCAGAGGGAGCCGCGCGGTGGGCCTGCGGTAAGTGAATTGACGGCCGTCGCCCGGAGCCGACCATGACCGACTTTCTCCAGCTCTTCTTCTCCGGCCTTGCCACCGGCGGCATCTATGCCCTGGCCGCGCTCGGCTTCACGCTGCTGTGGCAGGCGTCGGGCACGATCAACTTCGCGCAAGGCGAATTCGTGATGCTGCCGGCCTTCCTGATGCTGGCCTTCAACATGGCCGGCGCGCCGCTGCTGGTGAGCTTCGTGCTGACCTGTGCGATCGCGGTGGCCGTGCTCGGCTGGGGCTTCAAACGCGGCATCGCCGATCCGCTGCTGAAGTTCGGGCTGATGCCCATCGTCGTCGCGACGATCGGCCTGGCGATCGCGATGCGCAATGGCGTGCGCGCCGGCTACAGCGCCGAGGCGCATCCGTTTCCCAGCCTGTTCGCCGACAAGCTGTTCAACATCGCCGGCGTGACCATCACGCTGGCCGACATGGGCACGCTGCTGATCGCCCTGGTCCTGGTGCTGGGAACGCAGGCCTTCCTGGCCAAGACCGTCACCGGGCGAGCGATGCAGGCGGTGGCGCAGAACACCGACAGCGCCACCGTGCTGGGCATCGACGTGCCGCGCATGGTCTTCTACACCTTTGCGATCAACGCGCTGCTCGCCTGTGCCGCGGCGCTGCTGGTCACGCCGACCTACCTCGCCAAGTTCGACATGGGCGAGTCGCTGGGCACCAAGGCCTTCTTCGCGGCCATCATCGGCGGCTTCAACAACTCGCGCGGCGCGCTGCTCGGCGGGCTGATCGTGGGCGTCTGCGAGAACCTCGCCGCCGCCTACATCTCGCCGGCCTACAAGGACGCGGTGGCGCTGATCGTCTTCATGCTGGTGATCCTGTTCAAGCCGCAGGGTCTGCTGGGCAAGAAAGTGGAGCGCAAGGTATGAAGAGATCGCTGCTTGTGGGCCTCGCCGGGCTTCTCGTGCTGCTCGCGTTGCCGCCGTTCCTGAAGAGCTACGGGCTGTATCTGCTCAGCACCTGGGTGGTGTTCGTCATCGCGACGATGGGGCTCAATCTCACCATCGGCTACGCCGGGCAGAAGTCGCTCGGCCATGCCGCCTTCTTCGGCATAGGCGCCTACTGCGTCGCGATCCTGATGAAGGCGGGCTTCAGCTTCTGGCTCGGCCTGCCGCTGGCGGCGATCGGCTGCTTCATCGTCGGTCTCGCGCTGGGCTTTCCGGCGCTGCGCGTGCAGACGATCTACCTGGCGTTCGCGACGCTGGGCTTCAACACAGCGCTGTGGCTGGTGATGCGCAACGAGGAGTGGCTGACCGGCGGCACCTTCGGCATCAACAACATCGCGCGCCCGCATCTTCTGGGCTGGAGCCTGGAAGGCAATCTCGCCTACTACTACTTCGTGCTGGCGGTCGCGATCGTGCTGTGCGCGCTGCTGTGGGCCCTGCTGCGATCCCCCTGGGGCAAGGCCTTCACCGCGCTGCGCGACAACCCCATCCGCGCCGAGAGCCTGGGCATCCACATCCAGGCCTACACGTTGCTGTCGTTCGCCATCGGCGCGGCGTATGCGGGCGTGGCCGGCGCGCTGTTCGCGTCGCTGGTCCAGTTCATCGAGCCGGCGCCGTTCGCGGTGGGCAGCTCCATCATGATGTACCTGATGGTGGTGGTCGGCGGCTCGGGCTACTTCTTCGGCCCGCTGCTCGGCACCGCGGTCGGCGTGCTGCTCCCCGAGTGGCTGCGCTTCGCACAGGGCTGGTACCTGTTCGTCTTCGGCGCCGCGGTGGTGGTGCTGATGCGCTGGCTGCCCGACGGGCTGCTGAGCATTCCCGATCTCATCCAGGCGCGCAGGCAGGCGCGCGAAGCCTCGGCCGAACGTGCGGCCGCAGCAGCGCGAACCGCCGGGGCTTCGACATGACCGCCCCCTTGCTCAAGGTGACCGGCCTGAAGAAGGCCTACGGGGCGATCCAGGCGGTGGACGGCGTGTCCTTCGAGGTGATGCCCGGCGAGATCTTCGGCGTCATCGGGCCCAACGGTTCCGGCAAGACGACCATGTTCAACAGCGTGCTCGGCCAGATCAAGGCCGATGCCGGAACGGTGGAGCTCAACGGCAAGGACATCACCAACCTGTCCCCGCTGCAGCTCAACCGCCGCGGCGTGGGGCGCACCTTCCAGACGCTGCAGGTGTTCGGCAAGATGAGCGTGCGCGACAACCTCATCGTCGCGGCGCAGGAGCACGAGGGCACGATGGGCAGCCGCCTGTTCGCGCCCAACGACTCCGGCCTCGGCGCCAAGGCCGATGCGCTGATCGACCAGTTCCGCATCCGTCACGTCGCGCACAAGAAGGCGGGCGAGCTCAGCTACGGCCAGCAGAAGCTGGTCGACATCGCGATGGCGTTCATGAGCGAGCCCGACCTGGTGCTGCTCGACGAGCCTTGCGCGGGCGTCAACCCCAGCCTGGTCGGCGGCATCAGCACCTTGCTCAAGGAGCTGAACCGCAGCCGCAAGGGCAGCTTCGTGGTGATCGAGCACAACATGGACTTCGTGATGGACCTGTGCCAGCGGATCATGGTGATGGTGGAAGGGCGCGTGATGGCGGTCGGCACGCCGGCGCAGATCCGGTCGAACAAGCAAGTGCTCGATGCCTACCTGGGGAACTAGATGGTCCTCCGCGGTCTTGTTTTCGAACACAGAGCCACGCAGACGCAGGGTGGAAGGAATGAATCTCCTCTGTGCCCTCTGTGCCCGCGTGGTTCCATCCTTGCCGAGGCAGTGAGATGACGACAGACACCTGCATCGAATTCGACGACGTCGTCGCCGGCTACGGCGAATTCATGATCCTCAACAACCTGAGCTTTCGCGCCAGGCGCGGCAGGATCACGCTGCTGCTGGGCCCCAACGGGGCCGGCAAGTCGACGGTGCTGAAGACGCTGTTCGGCATGCTCAAGGTGCGCCAGGGCCGCATCCGGCTCGACGGCCAGGACATCACCGGCGCCGGCGCCAAGGAGCTGCTGCTCGAGCACGGCGTGGCCTTCGTCCCGCAGGGCCGCAATCTCTTCGGCCAGCTCACGGCGTGGGAAAACCTGGAGCTCGGCGGCATCACGCTCGGCATGAAGACCACGCACGAGCGCATTCCCGAGGTGCTCGAGCGCTTCCCGCGCGTGAAGGAACGGCTGCACAGCCCGGCCTCGGCGCTCTCGGGCGGCGAGCAGAAGCAGCTCGAGGTGGGGCGGGCGCTGCTGCTGCGGCCCAAGGTGATCCTGATCGACGAGCCGTCGATCGGCCTGTCGCCGCTCGTCGTGGCCGACGTGTTCCGTCTTCTGCGCCAGCTCGCGGACGGCGGCACGACCGTGCTCATGGTCGAGCAGAACGTGAAGAGCGCGTTGAAGATGGCCGACGAGGCGATCGCGCTCGAATCGGGGCGACTGGTGCTGCACAAGCGCGCCGACGAACTGCTCGCCGATCCGAACATCGAGCGCCTGTTCCTGGGCGGCGCGCATGCGGCGCCGCAGGTGGTGGCGCGATGACCCGGCGGGCTCCCCTGCGACTGGCGGTGGCGGGCGCCGGCCTCATCGGCCGCGCGCACATCGAGCGCATCGCCGACCACGACGACTGCCTGCTGGCCGGCGTGACCGATCCATCGCCCGCCGCGGCCGACGTGGCGCGCGCCGCCGGCGTGCCGCTGTTCGACGATCTGCCGACGATGCTGGGCGCGCTGCGGCCCGACGGCGTGATCCTCGCCACGCCGAATGCGATGCACGTCCCCGGCGCGCTGCAATGCATAGAGCGCGGCGTGCCGGTGCTGGTGGAAAAGCCCGTGGCCGACACGCTGGAAGACGCGCACCGGCTCGCGGACGCCGCCGCTGCCACCCGAGTGCCGGTGCTCGTGGGCCACCACCGCCGCCACAGCCGCATTCTGGAAGCGGCGCGCTCGGTGATCTCCAGCGGGCGGCTCGGGCGCATCGTCGCAGTCAACGGCAGCGCGACCTTCCACAAGCCGGCCGGCTACTTCCGCGACGGCCCGTGGCGAACGCGCCGCGGCGGCGGGCCCATCCTCATCAACCTGGTGCACGAGATCGACAACCTGCGCATGCTGCTCGGCGAAGTGGCGCAGGTGCAGGCGATGGCCTCCAGCGCGGCGCGCGGCTTCGAGGTGGAGGACACGGCGGCGATCAGCCTGCGCTTCCACAGCGGCGCGCTCGGCACCTTCCTGCTCAGCGACACCGCGGCCAGCGCGCGCAGCTGGGAGCAGACAACCGGCGAGAACGCCGCCTACGACCGCCATGCCGACGAGGACTGCTACATCATCGCCGGCGACCGCGGCTCGCTGAACGTGCCGACCATGCGCCTGTGCACCAGCGTCGGAGAGCCCTCGTGGTTCACGCCGATGGCCATCGAGGTGCTCGACCGCAGCGTCGGCGATCCGCTGGCGCGCCAGCTCGCGCACTTCTGCGCGGTGATCCGCGGGCACGACGAGCCGCTCGTCAGCGCCGCCGACGCGGCGCGCACGCTGCGCGTGACGCTCGCGGTGGTCGAGTCGGCCCGGCGCGGCGGCGCGCCGGTGCGCATCGATTGACGCAAGGAGCGATGTCATGTCTGCAGACCGTGAAGCGATCGGCGAGCTGCCCAACCCGCTGGGCCTCGCGGGCATCGAGTTCGTGGAGTACCGCACCGGCCGGCCGCAGGCACTGGGGCAGCTGCTGGAGACGGTGGGCTTCCATCCGATCGCGCGGCACCGCTCGCGCGAGATCACGCTGTACCGGCAGGGTGCGATGAACGTGATCGTCAACGCCCACGGCGTGCCCTCCGACGAGGTGCCCACGATCTCCGCGGTCGCGCTGCGCGTGCGCGACGCAGGCGCTGCGTACCGCCGGGCGCTCGATCGCGGGGCCTGGGGCGTTCCGGTGCAGGTCGAGCCGATGGAGCTGCACATCCCCGCCATTCATGGCGTGGGCGCGAGCCGGCTGTATTTCGTGGACCGCTGGCAGGAGTTTTCGATCTAGGACGTCGACTTCGTGACCATCCCGGGCGCGCAGCGAGAGCCCCCCGCGCTTGCCGGGATGGGCTGGTTCGGCGTGGTGCAGTACATCGGCAACGACCGCACCGAGGACTGGACCGAGTTCTACCGCGAGTTGTTCGGCTTCTCCGAGCTGCCCGACGACCAGCGCTTCGGCATCCTGCCCAAGGGCCGCGTGCTGAAGAGCCCGTGCGGCGGCTTCTACTGGCAGCTCATCGAGCCGGAGCCGGGCATCCTCGACGTCGAGGATGACGAGATGCTGAACCGCGTGGCCTTCGGCGCGCGCGACGTGCTCGCCGCCGTGGCCCAGCTGCGGGCACGCGGCGTCGAGTTCGTCGAATCGCCCGGCGTGCACACCGAGTCGCGCGGCGCGGTGACGCGGCCGGCCCTCGGCGGCGTGGCGTTCGAGCTGGTGCACGACGAACGATAGGAGATCGCCATGCAGCATCCCGGCGGCAACACCGACGACTTCGGCATCGACACCATCTCGCTGACCGGCACGCTGCAGACCAGGCTGCGCGCCGCGCGCGACGCCGGCTTCACGCAGATCATGCTGAGCGCGCGCGACGTCGTCGGCCACGACGGCGGCGTGGATGCCGCGGTGAGGCTGGTTCGCGCCAGCGGCCTGCGCGTGACGGGCTTCCAGGTGCTGCGCGACTTCGAGGGCCTGTCGGGCCACCTGCACGACTACAAGGTGGACGTCGCGAAATCGATGCTGGAGCTGTGCGCCGCGCTCGGCTCCAGGGTGCTGCTAGCGTGCTCGTCGACCTCCACGCATGCGAGCGACGATCCGGCGAAGATGGCCGCCGACCTGCGCAAGCTGGCCATGCTCGCGCTGCCGCTGGGCGTCAAGGTCGCCTACGAAGGGCTGTCGTGGGGCCGCACGGTGAGCGAGTTCCCGCAGGCCTGGGACATCGTCTGCCGCGCCGACATGCCCAACCTGGGCATCGGCCTCGACTCCTTCCATGCCTTCGCGACCCAGACCGCGATCGAAGAGCTCGACATGCTCGATCCGGACAAGATCTATCTCGTGCAACTGGCCGACTTCATGTGGCAGGAGATCCGCTCGGTGGAGGAGCGCATCACCACCGCGCGGCACTTTCGGGTTTTTCCCGGCGAGGGGGTGCACAGCGAGCAGGTCGCGCAATGGGTGCTGCGACTGCATGCGCTCGGCTACCGCGGCGGCTACAGTTTCGAGGTGTTCAACGACGACTACCAGCAGATGCCGCCGGCCACCGTCGCCGCGCGCGCCTATCGCAGCGCGCTGTGGCTCGGCGAGGATGTGCTGCGCCGGTCGGTTCCCATTCCCAACGCGATCACCCTGAGGCGCAGCGCCGGCGGCGCACGACCACGATGAAACTCCTCCTGATCAACGGACCCAACCTCAACCTGCTCGGCACGCGCGAGCCCGCGGTGTACGGCAGCACCACGCTGGCCGATGTGGAAGCGATGGCACGCAACGAGGCCGCGACGCTGGGCGCGGAGCTGCTCACCTTCCAGAGCAACCACGAGGGCGCCCTGGTCGACCGCGTGCATGCCGCCCGCGCCGAGCAGGTCGACTTCATCGTCATCAATCCCGGCGCCTACACGCACACCAGCGTCGCGCTTCGCGATGCGCTGGCCGGCGTGGCGATCCCGTTCTTCGAGCTGCACATCAGCAACGTGCACCGGCGCGAGCCCTTCCGCCATCACTCCTACCTCAGCGACATCGCCGAGGGCGTCATCGTGGGCCTCGGCGTGATGGGCTATCGGCTGGCGGTGCGGGCGGCGGTGGAGAAGCTGGCCGGCTGAGCGGACCCGCCTTGCTCTCTCTCGCGAGCGGGAGAGGGGCGGGGTGAGCGCGAGTCGATCACGTCTCGCCCAGCGTGAACCTGAACGTCGCGCCCCGATCGACTTCGCTCTCGGCCCAGATGTCTCCGCCGTGGCGCCGAACGATGCGCCGCACCGACGCCAGGCCGATGCCGGTGCCCTGGAACTCCGTTGCGCTGTGCAGCCGCTGGAACACGCCGAACAGCCGGTCGGCGAAGCGCATGTCGAAGCCGGCCCCGTTGTCGCGCACCGCGAACACGCATCCGGTCTGCTGCACGTCGCGACCGAACCAGATCTGCGGATCGCGGCTCTTCGCCGTGTACTTCCAGGCGTTGCCGAGCAGGTTCTCGAGCGCGACGCGCAGCAGCGTCGGGTCGCCCTGGACGTGGATCTCCGGCTCGATGTGGACCGCCACGCGGCGCTCCGGGGACTGGCGCCTCAGGTCGTCGGCGATGTAGGCAGCGAGCTGCGACAGGTGGACCGGCTGCCGCGCGAGCGGCTGCGTCGACAGCTGCGACAGCGCAAGCAGCGCATCGATCATGCAGTTCATGCGCGCGGCCGCACCGAGCACGCGGTCGAGGTGATCGTTGCCGATGCGGTCGAGCAGGCGGCCGTAGTCTTCCTTCAGGATCTTGGTGAACCCTTCGACCACGCGGATCGGCGCGCGCAGGTCGTGCGAGACCGTGTAGCTGAAGGACTCGCTCTCGCTGTCGGCGTGGGTCGCGGCCGGCACCGGCCGCGGAGGCACCGGCGTGGCCGACAGGACGCGCAGCGTGCCGTGGTAGCCGGCGAAGCGGCCTTCGCCGTCGTGCAGCGCGATGCCGCGCAGCTGGCCGTGCGCCAGCTTGCCGCCGGGAAGCTGCACCTGCACCGGCAGGTCCGACACCGGGGAATGGGCGCCGACGCACGCCCGCACCGCCGCTTCGTCGCCGGCGCGAAAGCGAGTCCACAGCAGCTCGCCCGCGGGCGGCACCGTCCACGCGCCCGCCGGTGTGCCGTTGGGTGGGCGAAGCTGGGTGAGATGGTGATCGGCGTCGCTGCGCCACTGCCATACGTCGAACAGGTCGCCGAGCGCCCGCGCATGGATTCGCGCGTCGCGAAGCTCGCCGGCCAGACGCCGCTGCCGCGACAGCAGCCACGCGAACAGAGCCATGATGATCGCCGCCATGCCCCAGGCGACGGACTGCGGGATCAGCATCGCGCTGTACTGCGGCGGAACATGCATGGATTGTAGAAGTGAGGAATGCGGACGCGGACCGATTCAAGTTCGGCATTGGTGCGCCGAAATCGACGAATTGCGTCCCCGCGCCGCTGCGCCAAGGACGTGTCCTTGCGTCGATGGCGAGTTGTTCCGAGCCTTCATCCCATGCTGCCTTACCTGTCCCGCGTCTCGCTGTGGCTCGCTGCGCTCGCCGCCGGCGTGTCCTTGTTCACGCCCGGACGGCAAGGTGCGCTGCTGGCATCGTTCGCGATGCTGGCGCTCATCGGCGCGCTGGTGATGCGGCGTTTCCACCTGAAGGTCCGCGCCGCGCCGACTCCCGACGCGGGCGAGTCGCACGCGCTCGACGACGGCGCGATGCTCGACATCGCCACGGTGCTCACGCGCACCATCGGCAAGGCGCCGTCGCTGGCCGATGCCTTGCGCGACGTGCGCGACGAGCTGGTCCACGAGCTGGGTGCGCAGGAAATCACGCTGCACGAGCCGCCGGAGGCGCCGCACGAAACGCTGGTGGTCCCGGAACGGTTTCCGCTCGGCGTGGCGATGAAGAGCGGCGAGGTGACCGGCAGCAGCGAAGCCGGCTTCGCGCTTCCGGTGTCGCGCGGTGGCCAGGTGATCGCGATGCTGGCGCTCAAGGGCACGGCGCTCGAGGTCGGCACGGACGCGCTCGGCCGCCTGCTGGAGCTGGTCAAGGCGCAGCTCGACGCGCTGGCGCAGCGCGAGGCGGCGGGACCGGCGCCGCTGGAGGAATCGCTGGCCCGCTACGCAGAGCTTGCCGAGACGATGGAGGACACGCTGTTCGTCAGCAACCCCGAGCGCTCGCACTTCGAGTTTCTCGGCAGCAGCGCCTTCGACACCTACGGCGTCTCACGCGAGCAGTTCGAGCGGCGCCACGGCGCCATCCTCGATCACCTGCTCGAGGACGACGTGCCCTTGCTGGCGCAGCGGCGCGAGCTCGAGATGCGCGGCGAGCCGGCCGACATCACCTACCGCATCCAGCATCCGCGCAAGGGCCTGCGCTGGATACGCTCGCGCTCGCGCACGCGCACGCTGCCCGACGGCACGCTGCGGGTGTACGGCCTGGTGTCCGACGTGACGCGCGACCGCGAGCACGAGGTGGAGCTGGAACGTGCGCGCGACGACGCCGAGGCGGCAAGCCTGGCGAAGAGCCAGTTCATGGCGAACATGAGCCACGAGATCCGCACGCCGATGAACGGCATCCTCGGCATGACCGAGCTGCTGCTGGGCACGCCGCTGAACGACAAGCAGCGCCGCTTCGCGAAGGCGGTGTACCGCTCGGGCGAATCGCTGCTGGAGATCATCAACGACATCCTCGACTTCTCGAAGATCGAGGCCGGCAAGCTCGAGCTGGCGCCGACCGACTTCTCGCTGCGCAGCGTGGTCGAGGACACGCTGGAGCTGCTGGCGCCGCGGGCGCACGAGAAGGGCCTGGAGCTGAGCTTCTACGAGGCACCGGGGCTGCCGCCGAGCGTGCACGGCGATCCGCTGCGGCTGCGCCAGGTGCTCACCAACCTGATCGCCAACGCCATCAAGTTCACCGAGCACGGCGAGGTGGTGGTCGAGCTGCGCCCGGACGACGCCCCGGTGCCCGTGGCGCAGGAGGCGCCCGCCGGATCGGTCTGGCTCGCGTTCGGCGTGCGCGACACCGGCATCGGCATCGATCCGGAGGTGCTGCCCCGGCTGTTCAGCGCCTTCACGCAGGCCAACGGCGGCATGTCGCGCCGCTACGGCGGCACGGGGCTCGGGCTGGCGATCTCCCGGCAGCTCATCGAGCTGATGGGCGGCAGCATCACCGTGCAGAGCTCGCCGGGCATCGGATCGCACTTCCTGTTCCGCCTGCCGTTGCGACCGGCGATCGGCGACAGCGCCGTCGGCGAGCTCGACGGCACCGAGTTGTCCGGCATGCGCGTGCTGGTGGTCGAGGATCACGAGACCAACCGCACGGTGCTCGAGAACATGCTGGGCGCCTGGGGCATGGATGTGACCCTGGCCGGGGACGGCCAGCAGGCGCTCGACATCCTGCGCGGCAAGACGGTCTTCGACACGCACTACGACCTGGCGCTGGTCGACATGCACATGCCGCGTGTGGACGGCGTGACCTTCGGCCGCACGCTGAAGGTCGACGGCAGCCACCCGGACCTGAAGATGATCCTGCTGTCGTCGGTGTCGTCGCCGGACGACGTGCGGGCGGCGCAGCTCGCGGGCTTTCACCGCTTCGTCGCCAAGCCGGTGCGCAAGGCCGAGCTGCGCCAGGCCATCCTGGGCGTCTCGGCGCAGCGCCGCGACAGCGTGCCGCTCTCCCCGCGCCTGTCGGGCAGCGTGCTGGTCATCGAGGACAACCCCGTCAATCAGGAGGTCATCGGCCAGATGCTGCGCCACCTCGGCCTCAGGGTGCGTGTGGCCGCTGGCGCGATGCAGGGGTTGCGCGCGCTGTGTGAGGCACACTTCGACCTCGTGCTGATGGACATCCAGATGCCCGGCATGGACGGCGTCGAGGCGCTGGGCTGGTTCCGCCGCGGGTCCGGCGGCCGGTTCGAGTTCGTCACGCCGAGCCATACCCCAGTGATTGCCGTCACGGCGAACGCGCTGGGAGGCGACCAGGACCGGTTCCTGGCGCTGGGCTTCGATGACTATCTGTCCAAACCGTTTCGCCAAAGCCAATTGCTCGCCATGCTGATCAAACGCCTGAGTGCCAAGCCGGCCGGCCCCGCCGACGGCCCGCCGAGGGGCGGCGGCGCGCCCACAGGGGCGTGGACGCTGCCGGCGGGCACGGAGACAGTGCTCGACGCCGACGCCCTGGAGCGGCTTCGCGAGCTCGATCCCAAGGGCGAGAACCAGCTGCTGTCGCGCGTCATCACGGCCTTCGAGGCTTCAGCGGCGCGGCTGCTGCCGCAGCTGCAGGATGCGCGGCGCGCCGGCGACGCGGCCGGCATCCGGCATGTCGCGCATACGCTGAAGTCGTCGTCGGCCAGCATAGGCGCCATGAAACTGTCGCAACTCTGCGCCGAAATCGAAGCCAAGATTCGCACGGACAGGCTGGAAAACGTCGATGCCCGGGTCGAGGAGCTTTCCGCCGAGGTCGAGATCGTGTTACAAGCTTTGAAGCGGTTGCTGGACGCCTCCACATGAACGCAAGCGTTGCGTTGAGCGACGACGAATCGCTGGGTCAGCCTCGAGTCCTCCTCGTCGACGACGACGAGGTCAACCTCTTGCTGACCAGCATCGCCTTGCGCGAGCGCGGCTTCTCCATCACCGAGGCCACGAGCGGCGAGCGCGCCATCCAGGTGCTGGCCGACTGGCTGCCCGACGTCGTCGTGCTGGACGCCATGATGCCCGGCATGGACGGCTTCCAGACCTGCCGCGAGCTGCGCGCCTTGCCGGGCTTCGAGTCGCTGCCGGTTCTCATGCTGACCGGCCTCGACGACGATGCGTCCATCAACCGCGCCTACGAGGCCGGCGCGACCGACTTCTTCGTCAAGTCCACCCAGTGGAGCCTGCTGGCCGGTCGCCTGCGCTACCTGCTGCGCTCGTCGCGCACGCGCCAGGAGCTGGAGCGCAGCAAGTCCAAGCTGGCCCGCGCGCAGGACCTGGCCCGCATGGGCAGCTTCGACTGGAAGCGCGAGCACGGCAGCCCGGTGTTCTCGGTCGAGGGTTTGCGCGTCTTCGGCCTCGGGCCCGGCGTGCGCCTGGAGTTCCGCCAGCTGCTGCGCATGCTGCCCCCGGAAGACCGCGCGGGCTTTCTTACCGTGCTGCACGACGTGCTGAGCCACAGCTCGGTGCTTGCCACCGACATCCCGGTGACGCTGGCCGATGGCCGCCAGCGCATCATCCACACCGAGGCCGAGCCCGAGTTCAACGAACACGGCAACCTGCAGGGCTACACCGGCATCGTGCAGGACGTGACCGACCGGCGCATGGCAGAGGACAAGATCCGCCACCTGGCCAACTTCGATGCGCTGACCGGCCTGCCCAATCGGCGCCAGCTCATCTGGCGCACCGAGCGCGCGCTCGAGTACGCGCGCCGGCTCAACCACCAGGTGAGCCTGCTGCTCATCGATCTCGACCGCTTCAAGGTCATCAACGACACGCTGGGCCATGGCGCCGGCGACGAGCTGCTGATGGAAGTGGCGCGCCGCCTGCGTTCATGCGTGCGCCACTGCGACCAGGTGATGGAGAGCTCGCTCGAGGCCATGGGCTCGCGCTCGCACCGCACGCTGGAGGCGGTGGGCCGCCTGGGCGGCGACGAGTTCGTCGCGCTGCTGCCCGAGGTGGTGGACGAGCGCGACGCCGAGCGTGTGGCGGTGCGCATCCTCGACCTGATGCGCGAGCCGATCTTCGTCGGCGGCCAGGAATGCTTCGTCACGGCCAGCGTCGGCATCGCGATGTTCCCGCGCGACGGCCTGTCGGTGGCCGACCTGATGCGCAACTCCGACGTCGCCATGTACTCGGTGAAGGCGCAGGGCCGCAATGCGGCGTCGCTGTACCGGCCGCAGCTCGCCGGCAAGGGCCGCGAGAAGCTGGAGCTCGAGAGCGCGCTGCACAAGGCGATCGAGCGCAACGAGCTGGTGCTGCACTACCAGCCCAAGATCGACGTGCGCGCCGCCAAGATGGTCGGCGCCGAGGCACTCATGCGCTGGCAGCGCGCCGGCGTGCTGGTGCCACCGGGCGACTTCATCCCGCTGGCCGAGGAGACCGGGCTCATCATCCCGCTGTCCGAATGGGCGATCCGCGAGACCGCCCGCCAGGCGCGCGTGTGGCAGGACAGCTTCGGCTTCTCCGACTCGATTGCCGTCAACCTGCCGAACCGCCTGTTCGAGCGCACCGACCTGGTCGAGCACATCCACCAGGCGGTCACGATGTACGGCGTGCCGCACCACGCCATCGAGCTCGAGATCACCGAGACGGGCCTGATGAAGGATCTGCAGAACGTCATCCCGTCGCTGCACCGCCTCAACGAGATCGGCGTCGAGATCTCGATCGACGACTTCGGCACCGGCTATTCGTCGCTCGCGTACCTGACCACGCTGCCGATCTCCGAGCTCAAGATCGACCGCAGCTTCGTGCGCGACCTCGGGCTCACCCCGCAGAGCTCCGCGGTGGTCACCGCCATCATCGCGCTGGCCCGCTCGCTGGGCCTGCGCGTCATCGCCGAGGGCGTGGAGAACCTGCGCCAGATGGAGGTGCTGCATCGCCTCGGCTGCGGCGTGATGCAGGGCTTCCTGTTCAGCAAGCCGCAGCTGCCCGAGGACATCGAGACCTGGCTGCAGCAGACGGTGCTGCCCAAGAAGGCGCCGTGGATCGGCAAGGCCGGCGTCAACGACATGGCCGACGCGCTGCGCGCCGCGGAAGGCCGCGGGGGCCACCGCGCCACGCCGGCCGGCTGACGAGGAACCTCCATGGCGACCCCGCCGAAGAGCGCGGCCCCTTCCGCATCCGCCGACCCCATGCTGCCTGCCCAGCTTGCCAAGGCGGCGCTGCGCCGGCTGGTGATGGACAAGCTGGAGCCGACACCGGAGAACTACGAGCGGGCCTACCAGCAGGAGATGGGTGTCGCGCCGTCGCCGCGCGCGGCGCCCGAAGGCGGCGGCGAGCAGCTGGCCGAGCTGATCGACCGCATCGTTCGCGGGGTGGAGCAGCGCAGCCGCCAATGGACGACGGCGCGCAAGAAGGACAGCCTGCAACGCGTGCTGAGCGGCAGCCGCGGCGACGCCGCGCGGCTGCAGCAGCGGCTGCGGCAACTGGTCGCCAGCTGGGAGAGCGAAGCGCCCGAGGAGGGCGGCGTCGAGACCGTGCCGGTGCCGCTCGACGAGGCGCCGGAGACGGCATCGGCCCGCGTGCCCGCCGGTGCCGATGCGTCCGCCGCGGTGCCCGACTGGAACCGCATCGTCGCCATCTTCGACGCCACCGTGCAGCACGCGTTGCCCGGCAGCGAAGCCGACAGCCGGGTGCTGGCCGCGGCCATCGCCGATGCGTCGCGGCGCATCCAGGATCAGGGTGCGACGCCGCTGCTCGCCGACGAGCTCAAGCTGCTGTGCCAGCGCGCTGAACGCGTGCTGCAGCACCGCCATCACCTGCTCGATCAGCTGGGCGACCTGTGCCGCGAACTCACCGCCAGCCTGTCCGACCTGGCCGAGGACGACAGCTGGGCGCAGGGGCAGTGCGAGGCGATGCGGCTCAAGATCGACGAAGGGCTGACGGCGCGCGGCGTCAAGTCGGTGAGCGACCTTCTGCACACCACACGGGAGCGCCAGGGCCAGCTCAGGATCGAGCGGCAGCGCGCACGCGATGCGCTGAAGACCCTGATCGGCCGCATGCTGAGCGAGCTCGACGAGCTGGGCTCGCAGACCGGACGCTTCCACCAGAGCGTGGGCCGCTACGCCGACGTCATCGAGAAGGCCGACACGCTCGAGAGCCTGACCGGCGTCGTGCGCGAGATGGTGGAGGAAAGCCGGACCGTGCAGGCGCTGGTCGCGCAGACGCAGCAGCGGCTGCACGACGAGCACACGCGCGCCAGCGGGCTCACGCAGCGCGTCAGCGAGCTCGAAGGCGAGCTGCGCCGCCTCTCGGAAGAGGTGTCGACCGACCAGCTCACGCAGATCGCCAACCGGCGCGGCCTGATGCAGGGTTTCGAGGCCGAGCGCTCGCGCATGGAACGCACCGGCAGCCGCCTGTGCGTCGGCCTGCTCGACATCGACAACTTCAAGCGGCTCAACGACGAGCTGGGACACGGGGTCGGCGACGAGGCCCTGAAGTCGCTGGCCGCGGTGGTGAGCCGCACGCTGCGTCCCACCGATCTCACCGCGCGCTACGGCGGCGAGGAATTCGTCGTGCTGCTGCCCGACACGCCGGTGGAGGAGGGCCAGCTCATCCTGACCCGTCTGCAGCGCTCGCTGAGCGGCGGCCTGTTCATGCACGAGAACAAGCAGATCTTCGTCACCTTCTCCGCCGGTGTCACCGCATATCGACCAGGCGAGCGCATCGAGGAGGCGCTGGAGCGCGCCGACCAGGCCCTGTACGAAGCCAAGCGGACCGGGAAGAACCGGACTTGCATCAACTGAAGCGTGGTCGGGGGCACCCCGCTTGCTGAAGACGCAGAACCGACAAGCCGAGGAGATCCGCCATGGCTGAAGCCTCATCCCCCAACGACCGCGACCCGAAGGAACAGCGCCCGATGGCGCCTGGCGACCAGGCACCTGCGGGCACGCCGGGCACCGGCGAGGACGTCTGTCCGCGCTGCGGCGGCAGCGGCCGACTTGCCAATGCAGTCTGTACCGAATGCGGGGGCCGCGGCAAAGTCGTCAAAGGCATAGGCGGCGGGTGAGCCCGGCGGCGTGTAGTTCCTACACGCCGCTTCCGCGAGGAGTGGTCTCGCACGCGAGTGCGTGGCATCGGCGCGACGCGGAGTAACCCGATTTCAAACTGGGGGGTTGTGCTGGCTTCGCGATCCCGGCGACGATTCCGCGAATAAACAGTCGAAGGGGGCACTCCTTGAGCGCGAAAAAGTCACTGGCCGCCATCGCGATGGCCTTTGGGATGTCGTCGGCCGCCGTGGGCGCGCTGACCAGCTACGACCTCATCCTGCAGGTCGATCAAGTCAGCAACTCTCCCGGTTGCGCCCTGAACCTGCCGCTGACCTTCGGCTGCTTGAGCACCGGGCAGGTGTTCGTGGGCCACTTCTCGATCGACAGCGCCATCCTGCTGACCGACGGCATCAACAACACCGCTGCCATCTCCGATTTCTATCTGCCGTTCGGCAACCTGATCTACTCGACCGGGCCCGACAACACGGCACTCGCCACGTTTCGCAACCAGAGCGGCTTCGCCTCCGCACCCGGGTTCCTCATCGAGAACGGGCAGGTGGTGGACCTGGTCGGCGGGCTCGTGGGCAGCGGCGACGTCCCGTTCATCGACATGCACCTGCCTGGCGTACTTCCACGCAACCGGTTTTCCGCGATGGATGCGTCCTTGACGACGGCCGGGGGCACTTTGCGCATCGTGACGGCGGTGCCTGAGCCCGAGACCTATGCGATGTGGCTGCTCGGGATCGCCGGCATCGCGTTGGCGCTGCGGCCGCGTGCGAACGCCACGGCGTGATGGCAGCCTTGGCGGAAGCGGTGAGATTCGAACTCACGGATGGGTTTCCCCATCGCTGGTTTTCAAGACCAGTGCCTTAAACCGCTCGGCCACGCTTCCCGCGAAATGAAGGCGCAGATTGTAGTCGTCCACGCCTTGCGCCAGCCGAGCGCGTAGGCCTGCGCCGCGTCCATCAACGCGCGCGCGGCGCTCCGCCGCACGGCACCTGGATCACCTCGCGCCGTCCCCCGTCGACGCGCACTGCGGTGAGCTGGCCGCCCCATACGCAGCCGGTGTCCAGCGCCAGCAGATCGGGACGATTGACCAGGCCGAGTGCCGACCAGTGGCCGAAAGCGATGGGCACGCCCTGCGTCTTGCGTGCGGGCGCTTCGAACCACGGCACCACGCCCGGCGGGGCCTTGCCCGCGCCTTCCTTGCTCTTGAGCTCGAGCGTGCCGTCCGGCTGGACGAAGCGGATGCGCGTCAGCACGTTGACCGTGAAGCGCAGCCGATCCGCCCCGCCGAGCGAGTCGTCCCAGCGCGAGGGCTCGTTGCCGTACATCACCGACAGGAAGTCGCGCATGTTGTCGCTGCGCAGGTGCTGCTCCACTTCGCCGGCGAGCCTCAGCGTCGTCTCCAGGTCCCATTGCGGGACGACGCCGGCGTGCACCATGAGCCAGCCATCGTGGAATACCGCGAGCCGATGTGCGCGCAGCCACGCGATCCACTCGGCGCGCTGCGGGGACTCGAGGATGTCGGCGAGCGTGTCGTCGCCGTGCGATGAGCGCAGGCCGTGCGCAACCGCGAGCAGGTGCAGGTCGTGGTTGCCCAGAAGGCAGGTCGCCGAGGCGCCGAGCCCGCGCAGTCGCTGCAGCGTGGCGAGATTCTTGGGCCCGCGGTTGACCAGGTCGCCCAGCACGACCACGTGGTCGCGCGACGGCGAGAAGTCGATCCGCTCGAGCAGGCGATCGAGCGCATCGCCGCATCCCTGCACGTCGCCGACGATGTAGTTCATGGGGTCGATTCTGCTACGCTCCCCGCTTTCCCCCCGCGCGCGCCGCATGGACGTTGCCCTGCTGATCTTCCTGATCCTGCTGAACGGCGTTTTCGCCATGTCGGAAATGGCACTGACCGCCAGCCGCAAGGCCAGGCTCCAGGTGATGGTGGAAAGCGGCGAAGCGGGCGCCCAGGCGGCGATCGACCTGCATGACAACCCCACCAAGTTCCTCTCGGTCGTGCAGATCGGCATCACGTCGATCGGGGTCCTCAACGGCATCGTCGGCGACGCGGCGTTCTCGGGCCCGTTCGCCAAGTGGCTGCATGCCACGCTGCCCATCGGCGACAAGGCGGCCGAGATCAGCGCCACCGCGATGGTGGTGGTCGTCATCACGTTTCTCACGATCATCTTCGGCGAGCTGGTGCCCAAGCGCCTCGGCCAGATGTACCCCGAGACGGTGGCGCGTCTGGTCGCGCCGCCGATGGAGTGGCTGTCGCTGCTGGCCCGGCCCTTCGTGCGGCTGCTCTCGATGAGCACCGAAGGCACGCTGCGCCTGCTGGGCATCCAGGGCGGTCCGTCGCGCAGCGTCACCGAGGAGGAGATCGCCGCGAGCCTGGAAGAGGGCGTCGATGCCGGCGTCATCGAGGAGCAGGAGCACCAGATGGTGCGCAACGTGTTTCGTCTCGACGACCGGCAGGTCGGCTCGATGATGATCCCGCGCGTCGAGATCGTGTGGCTGGACGCGCAAGCTCCACAGGAAGAGGTGCTGCGCGTCATCGAGGACGAGGAGCATTCGCGCTATCCGGTGTGCCGCGGCGGCCTCGACGACGTGCTGGGCGTTGTGTCGGCGCAAAGCCTGCTGCAGCAGCTCATGCAGGGACGTTCGCTGTCGCTCACCGAGAAGCTGCAGCCGCCGGTGTTCGTGCCCGAGACGCTGTCGGGCATGGAGCTGCTCGACCATTTCCGCGCCTCGGGCGCGCAGCTCGTGTTCGTGGTCGACGAGTACGGCGAGGTGCAGGGCGTGATCACCGTGCGCGACGTGCTCGAGGCCATCACCGGCGAGTTCACCACCCCCGCGTCGGGGGATTCGTGGGCGGTGCAGCGCGAAGACGGCAGCTGGCTGTTCGACGGCCTGATCCCCGTGCCCGAACTGAAGGACCGGCTCGACCTCAAGGGGCTGCCCGAGGAAGACCGCGGCCGCTACAACACGCTTGCCGGGATGATCATGTTGCTGCTGGGCCGCCTTCCCTGCACTGCGGATGCCGTGGAGTGGGAAGGCTGGCGCTTCGAGGTGATCGATCTCGACGGCAAGCGCGTCGACAAGGTGCTGGCGCAGGCGATCGCGCCGGTCACCACCCCGTAGTGTCGAAGTTCCGGGAGCATCGCCTTGATCAAGTCCGCCCTCTACCGAGATCCTCAGCTTCTCGATCCGGCCGTGCACCGGCACAAGAAGGTGAAGCCGCTCGTGGACCTTTCGGTCGCCAAGGACATGCACGCGGTGTTCCTCGCTGCCACCGAATTCCCGTCGGCGGCGATGTCGCTGCCGATCATCTTCGTGCACACCGGCGAGCGCCTGCCCGATGGCAAGGCGATGATCGCGCCCGTCGCGCTGCTCGGCGTAGCGGCCAACGAGAACCTGGTGATCAACGAAGGCCGCTGGGAGGCGCGCTACGTGCCGGCGTTCATCCGACGCTTTCCATTCCTGACCGCGGGCGTGCAGGATTCGGAGTCGTCGTCCGCGGTGTTCGTCGACGCGGCCTGGAGCGGCTTCAACGACACCGAAGGCGAGCCCTTGTTCGACGCCGACGGCAAGCCCGCGCCGGTGTTGCAGCGGTCCATCGAGTTCCTGCGCAGCTTCGACCAGGAGCAGCAGCGCACGCGCCAGTTCTGCCTGCGGCTTCTCGAGCTCGACGTGCTCAAGGAGATGGCGGCCAATGCCACGCTGCCCGACGGGGAGTTGAAGGTGGAAGGCTTTCTCACCGTCGACGAGGACAAGCTCAATGCGCTGCCCGACAAGGATGTCATCGAGCTGCATCGCAACGGCATGCTGATGCTGCTGCAGATCCACTTGCTGTCCCTGCACAACATGCAGATGCTGATCGAGCGCAAGGCGATGCGACTGGCGGCGCAGGCGAAGACCGCGAAGGCGTAGGCCGAGATCTCCCTCATCCGCTCGCGGGAGAGGGTTGGGGTGAGGGCAATCGTCAAGCCGTGGCCAACACTGCCGTTCGCACCGCCGGTGCGGCCATCGCGCCACAGCCCCCATCCCGCGCGCTAGCATCCCCTCCCCGGTCCGCTCCACGAGGTTGGCATGTCCGCGTTGGTGTTCGAAAGCTTTCTCTCCACCGCCGAGGCGATCGCGACCTTCAGCGAGACGGCCGTCGTGCAGGCCATGCTCGACTTCGAAGCCGCGCTCGCGCATGCACAGGCCGACGAGGGTGTCATTCCCGCGCGTGCGGCGGCGGCGATCGCGGGCGTGTGCAAGGCAGAGCTGTTCGACGTGCCGGCCATCGTCGCGGCCAGCGGCCGGGCCGGCAGCCTGGCGATCCCGCTGGTCAAGAAGCTCACCGAGACCGTCGGACTGTTCGATGCCGAGGCCGCCGGCTATGTGCACTGGGGCAGCACCAGCCAGGACGTCATCGACACCGCGCTCGTCATGGTGACGCGCCGGTCGCTCGCGCTGATGGACCGCGATCTGTGCACCTTGATCGCCGCGCTGCTCGAGCTCGCCCAGCGGCACGGCGACGCGCCGGTGCTGGGCCGCACGCTGCTGCAGCCGGCCCAGGTGGTGAGCCTGGGCTTCAAGCTCGTCGGCTGGATCGCCCCGCTGGTGCGCGGCCAGCAGCGCCTGCGCAACGCGGGAAGGGCGGCGCTGCGCCTGCAACTCGGCGGTGCGGTCGGCACGCTGGCGGTGATGGGCGACAAGGCCGACGCGGTCGCGCGCCGTCTCGCCGAGCTGCTGGAGCTGGCGCTGCCTCCGGGCGCCTGGCACACGCAGCGCGACGAGATGGCCGCGCTGGCCTGCGAGATCGGCGTGCTCACCGGCTCGCTGGGCAAGATCGCCAGGGACATCTCGCTGATGGCGCAGGGCGAGGTCGGCGAGCTCGCAGAGCCTGCCGGCAGCGGCCGCGGCGGCTCGTCGGCAATGCCGCACAAGCGCAATCCGGTGGCGGCCATGCTTGCGCTGGCCGGCGCGATGCGCGCGCCGCATCGGGTGTCGGCGCTGCTGGCTGCCATGACGCAGGAGCACGAACGCGGGCTCGGCAACTGGCAGGCCGAGCTGGCCGAGACGGTCGGCCTGCACGTGGCCGCCCACGGCGCGCTGAAGTCCCTGGCCGACGTCGCGGGCGCGCTGCAGGTGGACGCGCCGCGCATGCTGCGCAACATCGATGCGCTGCAGGGCCTGGTCTTCGCCGAAGCGGTGTCCATGCGCCTCGCGCAGCGGATCGGCAAGGCGCGCGCTCACGCGCTGCTCGAGCAGCTGTCGCAGCAGACGGTGGCCAGCGGCGGGCACCTGCGCGAGGTGACACTGGCGGCGCTGCGCAGCGACGATGCGTTGAGCGGGCAGCTGAGCGCCGATGAGGTGAGCGCGCTTTTCGATCCCGCGCGTGCGGCACAGCGTGCGATCGAGGTCGCGCGGCCGCAGCTGGCCGCGTTGGCCGATGCCGCACTCGCGCTGCGCGAACACCCGCCGTGGACGGCGTGGAGCGCCGAGGCCGGCGCTGCCACCTGAAACCGACATCCCTCGAGAAAGCCACTCCCATGTCCCAACAAGACGATTTCGATCGCGGCGTGAAGAACCGCCGTGCGGTGCTCGGCGACGCCTGGGTCGACAGGTCGCTGAACAACGCCAATGCCTTCAACGCCGAGTTCCAGAGCCTGATCACGCGCTATGCGTGGCACGACATCTGGGGCCGCCCCGGGCTCGACCACACGACGCGGCGGCTTCTGGTGCTGGGCATGACGATGGGCCTGGCGCGCTGGGAGGAGTTCGAGCTGCATTGCCGCGCCGCCATCGAGGGCGGCGTGCCGCTCGACAAGATCAAGGAAGCGCTGATGCAGGGCGCCATCTACTGCGGCGTGCCGGCAGCCAACACCGCGTTCAAGATCACGATGGACATCCTGCGCGAGGCCGGCCGCGTGCCGCCGCCGCAGCCGCTGTCGAGCGCCAGCCGCGCGGCCACGCACCACACCTTCAGCGAGCCGCAGCTGCGGGTCTGCGTTCAAGGGCAGGGCGCGCCAGTCGTGCTCAGCCATGCCCTGGGCCTGGACCTGACCATGTGGGACGGACTGGCGGCCGGCCTCGCCGCGACGCACGAGGTGGCGCGCTATGACCATCGAGGCCACGGCGGTTCGGCCGTGCCTGCCGGTCCCTACACGATGGAGCAGCTCGTCGCCGATGCGGCGCGGCTCATCCGCGAATGGGGTCGCGGTCCTGTCGTCTTCATCGGGCTGTCGATGGGCGGCATGGTGGGGCAGGGCCTGGCGATCCGCCATCCGGAGCTGGTGAAGGCGCTGGTGCTGGCCAACACGACATCGCGCTATCCGGAGGCCGCCGCTGCCGTGTGGGCGCAGCGCATCGAGGCCGTCGAGGCGGGCGGCATGGCCGCGGTGGCCGACATGGTGGTCGAGCGCTACGTGCATGCGGGCTTCCGGGCGCAGCATCCCGAAGCGGCGCACGCCTTGCGCGCGCAGCTGCTGCGCAGCGATCCCGCCGGCTACGCCGCCAGCTGCCGCGCCGTGGCCGCCGTCGACTGGACCGATTCGCTGCCGGCGGTGCGCTGCCCGACGCTGGTGATCGCCGGCGCGCTCGATGCGGGCGCCACGCCCGCGATGGCGCAGGTGATCGCCGATCGCATCCCCGGAGCGAGGCTCGAGGTGTTCGACGACGCATCGCACCTCAGCGTGGCGGAGGTGCCGCAGGCGTTCGCGCAGACCGTGTCCGCGTTCCTCGCAGCGTCGTGATCAGGGCGCGCCGAGCAACTTCGACAGGGCCTTCGCGCTGCGCCGCAAGGCATTGGCGACGGTGCCATCCCACCGCACGTCGAAGATCGCCGACGGCCCGATCGCCGTCAGGCTGAGCACCATCTCGCCGCCATCGTCGAACACCGGCGCCGCCATCGCGCTGACGCCGGCGACGGTGCCGTCCGTGATGCGGCTGACGCCTGCGCGGCGGATCTGCTCCCAGGCGGACTCGAGTTGCGCATCCACAGCCGGCTTCAGGCGCGATGGCACCGGCTGTCCCTTCTGTCGCAGCTCGGCGGCCTGCTCGTCGGCCAGCGCCGCCAGCACCCGCTCGCGCGGCAGATGCGACGCGAACAGCATGCCCGAGGCCGTGCCGCGCAAGCTCATCACCGTGCCGTGGCGCATGTTCACGTGCACGGCGGTGGGCGCCTCCTCGATGCGCACGATGGTCGCCCCGCGATTGCCCCACACGGCCACGGCCATGGTCAGGCGCAACTCCTGCGCCAGCTCGCGCAGCACCGGCGTGGCCAGCCGGACGGGATCGAACTGCTGGAGGCTGATCAGCCCCAGCTGCAGCGCGAGCGGCCCCAGGCCGTAGCGCCCAGAGCCTTCGTCCTGCGCGATGAGGCCCAGCTTGCCGAAGCTCACGAGGTAGGGATGCGCCTTCGCCGGCGACATGCCGGCATCGCGCGCGAGGTCTTTCAGCGCCATCGGCCGCCCGGTGTGCACCAGCGCGAGCAGCAGCTGCCCGCCCACTTCCACGCTCTGGATGCCGCGCTGGCCGCGCTCGGCCGCGTCCTCGACAGGGACGGGTTCATCGTCGATCTTTGGACGGGAAGGCATGGCTTAGGTGTTTGTACGTAAACGAATGAGTTAGACATTAACGAACAACTTGACTAAGATCAACCCCATTCAGCAATGACGAACGATTTCGGGAATAGCGAACTGGAGACCCAGATGAGCAAAGCATTCGCCAGCCAGGCCGACCTGCAGGAAAAGCAGGTCAGCTTCACCAAGCTGTCCGACAACGCCTATGCCTACACCGCCGAGGGCGATCCCAACACCGGCGTCATCGTCGGCGACGATGCGGTGATGGTGATCGACACCCAGGCCACACCGGTGATGGCCGAAGACGTCATCCGGCGCATCCGCGAAGTGACCGACAAGCCGATCAAGTACGTGGTGATGAGCCATTACCACGCGGTGCGCGTGCTCGGCGCCAGCGCCTACCGGCCGCAGGAGATCATCGCCAGCCAGGACACCCGCGACCTCATCGTCGAGCGAGGCGCGCAGGACATGAAGAGCGAGATCGAGCGCTTTCCGCGCCTGTTTCGCGCGGTCGAGACCATTCCGGGGCTCACCTGGCCGACCCTCACGTTCAAGGGCGAGATGACGGTCTGGCTGGGCACCCTGGAAGTGCGGCTGATGCAGCTGGGGCGCGGCCACACCAAGGGCGACACCGTCGCCTGGCTGCCGCGGCAGAAGATCCTCTTCAGCGGCGACCTCGTCGAGTTCGATGCCACGCCGTACGCCGGCGACGCCTACTTCGAGGACTGGCCCCGCACGCTTGACAACATCGCGGCACTCGCGCCCGAGAAGCTGGTGCCCGGTCGCGGGGCCGCGCTCACCAGCCCTCAGATGGTGGAGCGGGGCCTGGCCGGCACGCGCGCCTTCGTGAGCGACCTGTACGCCAGCGTCAAGGCCGGCGTGGCGGCAGGCAAGGACCTGCGGGCGGTCTACAAGGACACCCACGCGGCGCTCAAGCCGAAGTACGGGCAGTGGGTGATCTACGACCACTGCATGCCCTTCGACGTGACGCGTGCGATGGACGAGGCCACGCAATACCGCGATCCGCGCATCTGGACGGCGGAGCGCGACAAGGCGATGTGGGAGCAGCTGGAATCCTGAGCGCGTTCGCATCTGCTGCAGGAGATCCGTTCAGCCCGAGGTGTCAACCGCCCGGCTGAGGGAAACAGCCCACCATCTGAACGGTTCGTGACATGGACTATCAGTCGCTCGAGTTCGAATACAAGCCCTCGCCCGACCAGCGCGCTGAGCAGCCTGCCCGGCATCCGGTGATCGTGGTCGGTGCCGGTCCGGTGGGCCTCAGCCTGGCCACCGACCTGGCGCAGCGCGGCGTTCCCGTGCTGCTGCTCGACAACGACCACCGGCTGTCGACCGGCTCGCGGGCGATCTGCTTCGCCAAGCGCACGCTGGAGATCTTCGATCGACTCGGGTGCTGCGAGCCGATGATCGACAAGGGCGTGTCGTGGAAGCTCGGCCGGGTGTACTTCGGCGACGAGGAGGTCTACCAGTTCGACCTGCTGCCCGAGCCGGGTCATGAGCGCCCGGCCTTCATCAACCTTCAGCAGTACTACGTCGAAGGTTTCCTGCTCGAGCGCGCACAGGGGCTGCCGCAACTCGAGATCCGCTGGCGCAACAACGTGGTCGGGATCGAGCCCGGCGCCGACGCCGTCACGCTCGCGGTCGACACCCCCGATGGCCCGTACCGCGTGAAGGCCGGTCATGTGGTGGCGTGCGACGGCGCGCGTTCACCGCTGCGCGCCGCGATGGGCCTCGAATCGAAGGGCCGCAGCTTCCGTGACCGCTTCCTGATCGCCGACGTGCGCATCGCCGGCGTCGACCTGCCCTGCGAGCGGCGCTTCTGGTTCGACCCGCCGTTCCATCCGGGCCAGAGCGTGCTGCTGCACAAGCAGGCCGACGGCGTGTGGCGCCTCGATTTCCAGCTGGGCTGGGGCGCCGATCCCGAGGCCGAGAAGCAGCCCGAGCGCATCCTGCCGAGGGTGCGCGCGGTGCTCGACAGCATCGGTGCGGGCCGCCATGAGGTGGAGATCGTGTGGGCCAGCGTGTACACCTTCGCCTGCCTGCGCATGGAGCGCTTTCGGCATGGGCGCGTGCTGTTCGCCGGCGACGCGGCGCACGGCGTGTCGCCGTTCGGCGCGCGCGGGGCCAACTCCGGCGTGCAGGACGCCGAGAACCTCGCATGGAAGCTCGCGCTCGTGAGCCGCGGCGAGGCGCCGGATGCGCTGCTCGACAGCTATGCCAGCGAGCGCGAGTTCGCGGCCGACGAGAACATCCTCAACAGCACCCGCGCCACCGACTTCATCACGCCGAAGAGCGAGGTCAGCCGCCTGTTCCGCGACGCGGTGCTCGATCTCTCGCGCGAGCACGCCTTTGCGCGCAGGCTGGTCAACAGCGGGCGCCTGTCGGTCCCGGCGGTGTTGCGCGACTCGCCGCTCAATACGCCCGATGCCGATCCCTTCGACGGCCGCATGGTGCCCGGCGCGGCGGCTGCCGATGCGCCGCTCGAGGGCGCATGGCTGCTGCGCAAGCTCGGGCGCGACTTCACGCTGCTGGTGTTCGGCGCGGCGCCGGCCTGGACCCGCGAGCTTCCGCTGAAGACGCTGTGCGTCGGCGCCGAGGGCCTTGCCGCCGAACGCTACGACGCCCGCCCGGGCACCGCCTACCTCATCCGACCCGACCTGCACGTGGCCGCGCGCTGGCGCGCGCCCACCGAGGCTGCGGTGCGCGCCGCGCTGGCGCGCGCCTGCGGCCAGCGTTGAAAGGCACGCCATGCTCATCACCGACCCGCACCTCGAATCGCCCGATGACTTCTACGAAGCGCTGATCGACACCCACCGCGACCTGAGCACCGCCGACAGCCATGCGCTGAATGCGCGCCTGGTGCTGCTGCTGGCCAACCACATCGGCTCGCTCGAGGTGCTGAAACAGGCACTGGCGCTGGCGCGCGCCGGCGGCCGTCACGACTGAATTGACCTCTTCCCGAAAGGACCCCATGCCGACGATGACGTTGTCCCGCCGCGCGTTCTGCGCGGCTGCCCTGCTGTCCCTGACTTCCCTCGCAACGCCTGCCGCGGCGGTCGACAAGCCGATGGAATGGGTCGTCGGCTACGCCGCCGGCGGCGGCTCCGACGTGGTGGCGCGCACGCTGGCCGAGGCGATGAGCAAGTCGCTGAACCAGACCGTGATCGTGAACAACAAGCCCGGCGCCGGCACCAACATCGCGGCCGACTACGTCGCGCATGCGAAGGACCCCGCGAACCTGATGTTCACCGCCGATTTCGCGACACTGGCCGCCAATCCCTTTCTGTATTCCAAGCTGAGCTATGACGCCGAGAAGGACTTCGCCCCGGTCGGGCTGATGGTGCGCTTTCCGCTGCTGCTGGTGGTGGCGCCCAACGTGCCGGCGAAGAACCTGCAGGAGTTTCTCGCCTGGGCGCGCTCGCAGGGGCAGGCAACGCCGTACGCGAGCCCCGGCGCCGGCAGCCCGCACCACCTCGCGACGGAGCTGCTGCGCGAGCGCAGCGGCCTCAAGCTGCAGCATGTGCCGTACCGCGGCGCCGCGCCGGCGCTGCAGGACGTGATGGGGCAGCAGGTGCCATTCATGTTCGTCGACACCGCGAGCGGCTGGCAGCATGTGACCAGCGGCAAGCTGCGCGCGATCGGCGTGGCCAGCCCGCAGCGCGTGAGCACCATGTCCGGGGTACCGACCCTCGCCGAGCAGGGGTTGGCCGGCTTCGAGGCCTACGCTTGGCAAGGGCTGGTGGTGCGCGCCGGCACGCCGGCCGACACGGTGGCGCTGCTGAACAGGTCGCTGGTCGCCGCGCTCGAGTCCACGGCGGTGAAGGCGCGGCTTTCGGCGCTGGGCGTCGAACCGACACCCGGCACGCCGGCTCAAATGGCGAGCTATGCCCGCAGCGAGCGCGAGCGCTGGGGCCGCCTGATCCGCGACGCGGGGATCAAGGTCGACTGAAAAATCAGGAGAGACATACACGATGACTGCATCCGACACCCTGCGCTACCAGTCCGGCTTCGCCAATCAGTTCGAGAGCGAGGCCGTGCCCGGCACGCTGCCCAAGGGACGCAACAGCCCGCAACGCGTGGCGCGCGGCCTGTATGCCGAACTGCTCTCGGGCACTGCCTTCACCGCGCCGCGCGCCGAGAACCTGCGCACCTGGCTGTACCGGCGGCGCCCCTCGGTGCTGTGCGGCGCCTACGAGCCTTTCGCGCAGCCGCACTGGAAGACCGGCGCGAAGGATGGCGTTCCCGTGCCGCCGAATCCGCTGCGCTGGAATCCGGTGGACATTCCCGAGACCCCGCTCGACTTCATCGACGGCCTGCGGACGATGGTCGTCAACGGCGATGCCGAGGCGCAGACCGGCATGGCCGCGCACCTGTACCTCGTGAATCGGTCGATGACCGACAGCGCCTTCGTCAACGCCGACGCAGAGATGCTGATCGTGCCGCAGCAGGGCCGGCTGACGGTCACCACGGAGCTCGGCGTGCTTGCCGTCGCGCCCGGCGAGATTGCCCTGCTGCCGCGCGGCATGGCGTTCAGCGTCGCGGTCCATGGTCCGTCGCGGGGCTACGTCTGCGAGAACTACGGCGCGCCGTTCAGGCTGCCCGAGCTCGGACCCATCGGCAGCAACGGACTGGCCAATCCGCGCGACTTTCTCGCGCCGGTGGCCGCGTTCGACGACGCGGCCCGGCCGTGGCGCATGCTGCGCAAGGCCGGCGGCGCGCTGTGGGTGGCTCGAGCCGAGGGCTCGCCTTTCAACGTCGTCGCCTGGCACGGCAACCTCGCGCCGTTCAAGTACGACACGGCGAACTTCATGACGATCGGCTCGATCAGCTTCGATCACCCGGATCCGTCGATCTTCACCGTGCTCACTTCGCCGTCGGACACGCCGGGAACGGCGAACTGCGACTTCGTGATCTTCCCCCCGCGCTGGCTGGTGGCCGAGGACACCTTCCGTCCGCCCTGGTACCACCGCAACGTGATGAGCGAGTTCATGGGACTGGTGCACGGCCAGTACGACGCCAAGCCCGAGGGCTTCAAGCCCGGCGGCATGAGCCTGCACAACTCCATGGTGCCGCACGGGCCCGATGCCGAGGCCTTCGAGAAAGCCTCGGGCGGCGAGCTCGCGCCGCACAAGCTCGACGACACGCTGGCGTTCATGTTCGAGAGCCGCTGGCGTTTCCACCCCACCGCGTTCGCCATGCAGTGCGGCGCCCTGGACAGCACGTACGCCGATTGCTGGCGCGGTCTGAAGGACAACTTCCGATGAACAGCCTCGACGACACCCACGACCAGGCCCTGCTGAGCTGGGTCGCCTCGGCCAACGAACCCGGTTGCGACTTCCCCATCCAGAACCTGCCGTTCGGCCGCTTCCGCCGCGCGGGCAGTCTCGAGCCATGGCACGTCGGCGTGGCCATCGGCGATCGCATCCTCGACCTGACGCTCGCCTGCGACAAGCCGGGCTGGACCGACGCGGAGAAGGAGCGCCTGCTGCCGCTGGCGCAGGGCTCGCTGAGCGGCTTCATGGCGCTCGGCGCGCAGGCCAGGGCGGCGCTGCGCCGCCAGCTCTCGCTGGCGCTGCGCGAAGGCAGCTCCTGGCAGCCGGTGCTCGTCGACTGCCTGGTGCCGCAAGCGCAGGCCGTGATGACGCTGCCCTGCGAGGTCGGCGACTACACCGACTTCTACACCGGCATCCACCATGCCACGACGGTCGGAAAGCTGTTCCGGCCCGACAACCCGCTGCTTCCCAACTACAAGTACGTGCCGATCGGCTACCACGGCCGCAGCTCCTCGCTGTGCGCCAGCGGGCATGCCTTCCACCGGCCGATGGGTCAGCTCAAGGGCGATGCCCCCGAGCCTCGCTTTGCGCCCACGGCGCGCCTGGATTACGAGCTGGAGCTGGGCGCGCTGATCGGGCCCGGCAACGAGCTCGGCGAGCCGATCACGATGGCCAACGCCGAGGCGCATCTGTTCGGCGTGATGCTGCTCAACGACTGGACGGCGCGCGACGTGCAGTCCTGGGAATACCAGCCGCTCGGGCCTTTCCTGTCGAAGAACTTCGCAAGCACGCTGTCGCCGTGGGTCGTCACGATGGAAGCGCTGGCGCCGTTTCGCGCGCCCTTCGAGCGACCGGCCGGCGATCCAGCGCCGCTTCCCTACCTGGACAGCGAAGCCAACCGAACGCAGGGCGCGCTCGACATCGCGCTCGAGGTGTGGCTGCAGACCGCCGGCATGCGCGAGCGCGGCGAGGCTGCCGTGCGCCTCATGCAGTCGAACTTCCGCGATGCCTACTGGACGCTTGCGCAACTGGTGGCGCATCACTCGAGCAACGGCTGCAACCTGCGGACCGCCGACCTGCTGGGCAGCGGCACGCAGTCGGGGCCGCAGCCGGGGCAGGGCGGTTCGCTGCTCGAGCTGACGCAGGGCGGCAAGCAGTCGATCACGCTGTCCAACGGCGAGACGCGAACGTTCCTGCAGGACGGCGACACCGTGATCCTGCGCGGCTTCTGCGAGCGCGCGGGGCGCCGCCGCATCGGTTTCGGAGACTGTGCGGCAACCGTACTGCCCGCGCGAACCCTGTCGTCAACCCTGTAGCTGGGCGCGTCGACGCAGACCTACGATAAGTGCGCTTTTCTTCCCGGAGACAAGACGATGAAGAACCGAATCAAGCTGCTGGCCGCTGCCGGTGCCGCGGCCTTCTCGCTCGGCGCGGCCGCGCAGGACGTGACCTTGAAGGTCCACCACTTCTGGCCGCCGGCCGCGATGCCGCCCACGAAGATCCTGCAGCCGTGGTGCGACAAGATCGCCGCCGATTCCAACAACAAGATGAAGTGCCAGATCTTCCCGGCCATGCAGCTCGGCGGCACGCCCGCCCAGCTCGTCGACCAGGCGCGCGACGGCGTGGTCGACATCGTCTTCACGCTGCCGGGGTACACGGCCGGGCGCTTCCCGATCATGGAAGTGTTCGAGCTGCCGTTCATGAACACCACCGCCGAAGTCGGCTCCAAGGCCGCCTGGGACTTCTACACCAAGTACGCGACCAAGGAGTTTCCGGGCCTGCATCCGCTGATGTTCGCCATGCACGATGCGGGCTTCCTGCACACGCGCGACAAGCAGATCAAGACGCTGGCCGACGTGAAGGGCATGAAGCTTCGCGCGCCGACGCGCCAGACCAACAAGCTGCTCGCCTCGCTGGGCGCGGCGCCGGTGGGCATGCCGCTGCCGGCGGTCGCCGATGCCGTCAGCAAGGGCACCATCGACGGCTTCGTGCTGCCGTGGGAGATCATTCCTTCGGTCAAGCTGCACGAGATGGTGAAGTTCCACACCGAGACCGACACGTCGCGCCCGGCGCTGTACACCGCCACCTTCATCATCGCGATGAACCAGGGCAAGTACGACAGCCTGCCCGCCGACCTGAAGGCCGTCATCGACAAGAACAGCGGTGCGCCACTGTCGGCCACGGCCGGCAAGGTCTGGGACGAAAGCCAGGCCGCGGGCCGCAAGCCCGCCGTGGATCGCGGCAATGTGTTCTACCGCCTGCCGGCAGCCGAGGTCGACAACTGGATCAAGGCATCGCATCCGCTGTACGACGAATGGGTGGCCGACATGGACAAGCGCGGCCTGCCCGGCAAGCAGATGCTGAAGGACGCGCAGGACCTGCTGGCGAAATACAAGAAGTGACGGGGGCGCGCTGACCATGCCGCCGCTGTTGCGCCGCCTGGCGGCGCTGTTCGCGATCGTCGGTTGCCTGGTCGCCTGCACGGTGGCGCTGCTCACCGTCAGCAGCGTGAGCGCCCGCGCGTTGCTGTCGCGGCCCATCCCGGGCGACGTGGAGCTCACGCAGTTCGGCATCGCGCTGTGCATCGCGCTGTGCCTGCCGTGGGCGCAGCTGCACGGCAGCAACATCATCGTCGACTTCTTCACGCAGAAGGCCGGGGAGACCACGCGGCGCCGTCTCGATGCCTTCGGCGCGCTGCTGCTGTCGGCCATGGTCGGCGTGCTGGCCTGGCGCACCGCCGTCGGCGCCCTGTCGGTGCGCGACGCGTTCGAGACGACGATGATCCTCGGCCTGCCGATGTGGATCACCTACGCGGTGCTCGCGCCGGGGCTGGCGCTGACCTCGGTCATCGCGCTGGTGCAGGTCAAGCTGCACCTGCAGGGCCGCGCGCCGCATCCGGAGCTGCTGCCGTGAACGGTGCCGTCGTGGGCATCGTGATGTTCAGCGCCATGCTGGTGCTGATGGCGATCCGCGTGCCGATCGCCGCCGCCATGTTCATCCCGGGCGCGGTCGGCTACTGGGCGATGACCAACGACATCGCGCTGCTCAACACGCTGAAGGGCTCCGCGGTGGCGCGCCTCACGGTCTACGACCTGAGCGTGATCCCGCTGTTCCTGCTGATGGGGCAGTTCGCCACGCAGGGAGGACTGAGCCGGGCGCTGTTCAAGGCCGCCGCCGCCTTCGTCGGCCACATCCGCGGCGGTCTCGGCATGGCCGCCATCCTGTCGGCGGCGGCGTTCGGCGCGGTCTGCGGTTCATCGGTGGCGACCTCGGCCACGATCACCCAGGTCGCCTACCCGGAGATGAAGGCGCACGGCTACCACGGCCGGCTGTCCACCGCCGCGCTGGCCACGGGCGGCACGCTGGGCATCCTCATCCCGCCATCGGTCCCGCTGGTGGTCTATGCCATCCTCACCGAACAGAACATCGCCAAGCTGTTCGCCGCCGCGATGCTGCCCGGCCTCATCGCGACCGCAGGCTATGTGATCGTGATCGCGCTGTACTGCCGCGTGCGGCCGCAGCTGGCGACGCCGAGCGAGCCGCTGCCGTGGGGACAGCGCTTGCGCACGTTGCTCGGCGTGTGGCCCATCGTCATCATCTTCCTCGTCGTGTTCGGCGGCATCTACGGCGGCGTGTTCTCGCCGACCGAAGGCGCGGCGGTCGGCGCCATCGGCACCTTCGTCGCCGGCGTGGCGCAGCGCGAGCTCGACCTGCAGCGCATCAAGCGCAGCTTCTACGGCACGGCGGAAACGTCGGCGATGGTGTTCATGATCTTCCTCGGCGCCGACATGATGAACTCGGCGCTGGCGCTGACGCAGATGCCCGCGCGCCTGGCCGACTGGGTGAGCCACCTGCAGGTCGCGCCGCTGGCCATCGTCGGCTGCATCCTGCTGTTCTACGTCGTGCTGGGCTGCGTGATGGACGAGCTGTCCATGCTGCTGCTCACCATCCCGGTCATCTTCCCGACCGTCATGGCGCTCGACCTGTGGGGCCTGGCGCCCGAGATGAAGGCCATCTGGTTCGGGATCCTCGTGCTGATGACCGTCGGCATCGGCCTCATCGCCCCACCGGTGGGCCTGAACGTCTACGTGGTCAACAGCATCGCGAAGGACGTGTCGATGAACGAGACGTACAAGGGCGTGATTCCATTCCTTGCCAGCGACTTCCTGCGCACCCTGGCGCTGCTGTTCTTTCCGGGGATGGCGCTGTGGCTGGTGCGCGTGTTCTACGGCTAGCGAGGCAGGCTCTCGCGCGGCGCCCTCCAGCCCTGTCCCGCAAGCGGGAAAGGGAGCGTGACTTTCTTGCATCCGGGTTTCCCCTCAGAACGTGGCGCGGTTCCTTGCGTTTTCGTTGGAACGTTCCAATACTTCAGCGTCCACGGGGGAGTTTTCAGTGAAGTTGCGTGATCAGATTCTGGCAATGGGCCTGGCAGGCGCCTGCATCGCGGGCCTTGCGGGAGCGGTGGGATTGTTCAGCGTGGGACGCCTGGCCGATGCCTTCGACGGCGCCCGGGCCATGGGGCTGGCGGTGCAGAACAGCCAGCGTGCGGCCATGATGCATGGCGCCGTCCGGGGCGACGTGCAGCGCGCGATGCTGGGCGCCATCGGCCGGGACAAGGCACAGATCGCCGACGCGCAGGCGGCTCTCGATCAGCACATCAAGAGTCTGCATACCGCGCTGCACACGCTGGAAGGCCTGTCGCTGTCCACCGAGGCGAACGCGGCGGTGGGCAAGACGCTGCCCATCGTGCGGGCGTACGCCGAATCGGCGGTCAAGCTTCTCGAGCTGAGCACGGGAGATTCCCCCGCCGCGGCGGCCGTCGCGGTGCCGGCCTTCCAGAAGCTCTACGGAGAGGTCGAAACCCAGATGGCGCAGCAGGTGCAGGCCATCGAGCGCGACGAGCAGGCGTTTCGCGAGCGCTCTGCGGCGGTGGTGATGCAGGCACGGGTGTTCGTGATCTCGGCGCTGGTCGTCGCAACCGCCGCGCTGCTGATCGCCTCGATCGCGCTGGCGCGGCACCTGGCGCGGCCGATGTCGCACGCGGTGCAGGTGGCGCGTACCCTGGCGCAAGGCGATCTCAGCGTGGCCGTGCGGCCGGCGGGCAACGACGAGACCGTGCAGCTGCTCGATGCCATGGCCCACATGCAGCACAACCTCTCGTCCATCGTGCGCAGCGTGAAGGGCAGCGCCGACCTGGTGGCCGCTGCCAGCGCCGACATTGCGCAGGGCAACCAGGACCTGTCGGCGCGCACCGAGCGCCAGGCCAGCTCACTGCAGGAAACGGCCGCGTCGATGGAGGAGCTGAGCGCCACCGTCAGGCGAAACGCCGACAGCGCGGCGCAGGCCAACGGCTTGGCGGTCGACGCCTCGTCGATGGCGGCCAAGGGCGGCGAGGTGGTCGGCAAGGTGGTGGAGACCATGCAGGCGATCCAGCAAAGCTCGAGCAGGATCGCCGAGGTCGTCGACATGGTCGAAGCCCTGGCCGCCCAGACGAACATCCTCGCGCTCAATGCCGCGGTGGAAGCGGCGAGGTCGGGCGACTCGGGGCGCGGCTTCGCGGTGGTGGCATCCGAGGTCCGCAGCCTGGCGGGACGCTCGGCGCAGGCAGCGAAGGAAATCGCAGCACTCATCCAGACATGCACCGAGCGGGTGGAATCGGGCAGCGCGCTGGTTCATCACGCGCGCGACACGATGAACGACGTCGCGGTGCGCATCGGTCGCGTCACGGCCATCATGGGAGAGATCAGCGTTGCCAGTTCCGAGCAGAGCGCGGGCGTATCGCAGGTGGAGAAGGCCGTGACGGACATGGACGAGACCACCCAGCGCAACGCCGCGCTGGTGCAGCAGATGGCCTCGGCCGCCGGCAACCTGAAGCAGCGCGCCGACGAGTCGGTCCAGGCGGTGGCGCTCTTCAAGCTCGGCTAGGCGTCGACCCCCTGCCGCGCCGCCGCTGCTTCGAGGCCGCGTCGTGCACAGGGTCGTCGTTTGATGCGGGCGCCCGCTTCGCGCACCATCGCGGCGACAGGAGCAGACGCGATGGACAAGATCGAACCGCAAGCAGAGCACCAGTGGCTGCACCGCATGGTCGGCGAGTGGACCGGCGAAGGCGAGGCGGCCATGGAGCCCGGCAAGCCGCCCGTGAAGTGGAAGACCTTCGAGCGGGTGCGCTCCATCGCCGGCCTCTGGGTGCTGGCCGAAGGCGAGGGCGAGATGCCCGAAGGTGGCCGCGCCACCACGCTGATGACGCTCGGCTACGACCCGCAGAAGAAGCGCTTCGTCGGCAGCTTCATCGGCTCGATGATGGCCAACCTGTGGCTCTACGACGGTGCGCTCGATGCGTCGGGCAAGGTGCTGACGCTTGACAGCGAGGGCCCGAGCTTCAACGGGGACGGCACCCTCGCCAAGTACCAGGACGTGATCGAATTCGTGAGCGACGCCCATCGCCTGATGCGCTCCCGCGTGCTGGGCACGGACGGCAGGTGGAACGAATTCATGATGCTGAGCTACCGGCGGGCGTAGCGCCTCGGCTAGGGCTCCAGCACTCCCAGCGCATTGGCGCGCAGGCTGCCGCCCGCGCTCAGCGTGAGGCGGCGTCCGCCACTGACGGGCGCGCTGTCCACCGTGTACGCCCCGTCGGGCGCGAGGCCGGTGACGAGCACCCGCGTCGCGGTCGCCGGCACGACGATCGAGCTGCTGGCCAGGGCGGCATAGAGGTCGTCGACGAACAGCACCGCGGTGCTGCCGACCAGGGCGCCGGTGAGCCCGCTGCCCTGGTCGCTGCGGAGAAGCTGCGTGGGCTGCGCCGCGACGCTGCCGTCCGTGCCCTGCAGCACGTGCAGGAAGTGCACGCTGCGCGGATGGCCCACGGCTTCGACGCGCAGGCGGTAGGCACCGGTCCAGCTGATCTTGTCGGCCGACATCGGGTCGAGCGTGGCCTTCCAGAACTGGTCGGTGACGTCGATGGCGGGACCGACGATGGCGGCGCTGGCCGAGGCCGGCTCGGGCAGCAGCGTGCTCACGTGCAGCCGCTGGCCGCCCGGCGTCGACGCCGTCACCGTTGCGCCGCTGCGCACCGGGGCGGCGCCGTGGCTCGGAAGGTTGAGCCAGAAGCGCTTGAAGCGGCCGTCGCTCGCGGTGCGCGCGCGGTCCATCACGACGATGGTGTCCGGCTTCAGCCACATCAGGCTGCGGCTCGCATGGCTGACCCCGCGCGCAGTGTCGCCGTCCTCGCCGGCATAGTTGTAGAGGTTGGTGGCGTCGCCGGTGAACAGCAGGTAGTCGCTCGCGACGCCGCGCACCAGCACCTTCGGATCGCCGTCGTGCGCGCTGCCGATGAACTGGCTGCCGCGCGCCAGGAAGGGCGCGTGGTAGTTGCCGACGGCGGCCTGGGGATCGTTCTGGATCGTCAGCGTGTTCTTGAACTCCGACAATGCCGCCCCGGCGCCGTACGCCGACAGCTCCTTCGTCAGCCACTCGCCCTTGCGCCAGAAGTCGAACATGTTGCCGTCGCCGTGCTGATGGTCGACGGCGTTGTAGCTGAGCTTCGTGTTCAGCATCCGGACGTCGGCGGCGTCGTTCCAGCTGGTGCGTGCCTGCAGGCGTCCCAGGCTGGCCGCGAAGTGATGCGTCGGTGTCGACGGCCGGGGATCGGCGGGCGGTGCTTCGCCGGGGTCGAACATCAGGAAGTAGAAGATCGACTGGATGATGTTGTCGTCGTTGCCGGCGCGCGAGGTCAGTCGACCCGGGTTGTCGGGCGGGGCGGTGTACTCGAGCCACTTCGCGGCAGCCAGCTCCTGGCTGCGGCCGGCATAGCGCGCGTAAAGCGACAGCGGGCCCATCACGCGCATCGGGTCGATGAAGTAGAGCTGCTCCGCATCGCCGAACCACGACGGCTGCAGCACCTGCCCGTAGCCGGTCGCGACCTTGCGCGTCGTGAGGCTGTGGAAGAAGCCGGGCATCAGCCGCGTGAGCAGCGGGTGGTTCACCAGCGACACCTTGTCGCCGTGGAGCGTGGTGTCGTCCATGCCCGAGGTGTGCAGCGCCAGCATCAGCCCGTAGTAGAAGCCGATGGACTCGCCGTACTCCATGCCCTCGGGGCTGATGCCGCCGAAGCCGTCGTTGCGGTAGGCGTAGTCGGTCATGTACAGATAGGTGCCGATCGCCTCGTGCATGAAGTCGCCGAGCCGGCCGTTCGCATCGCCGGGCACGGTCGGGTCGGCGATGTCGTCGCCGGGGTCGATGGCGTTGGCCATCATGAAGATGTTGCGCGCGTGCGCCATCAGGTAGTTGTTCATCGAGAAGCGGATCGCGCGGCGCTTGGGATCCTGCAGATCGAGCAGGGCAGGGTTGTTCCGCCGAGCGGTACCGCTTGGTACCGAGCCGGCGTTCGTGTGGTAGTAGGTGACCGACGGATAGCCGTCGCGGTCCTCGGCGCACCAGCGCAGGAAGACCCGACGGATGCGTCGCTTCTCGCTGGCGCTGAGCGACGGATACAGCCAGTCCACCGCGAGCGGGAAGGCTTCGCCGTGCCAGCGGCCGCGGTCCGACGACGCGAAGGAGCCGCTGCGGAACTTGCCGGCCCCGACGCCCAGGTCGGCCTGGTCGATCACGGCGAACAGCGCCGTCTTGGCCGCGGCGATCCAGCGCGGGTTGCGCACCGGGTCGGTGTCGAGCAGGCCCATCAAGGCCATCAGCGCCGCATACGACTCGGTGGCGTACGGCGTGTAGGTGCTGCCGCCGTTGTCCTGCGCCGGCACCACGCCCGACTCGATGCGATCGCGTGCGGTCACGGCCAGCTGATACAGGGCGCCGCCGTTGGCCGCGCCGTACATCGGATTGCCGGCGGTGGCCCAGCTGCGCAGCCGCGCGAGGTCCTGCTCGCGGATCCACAGGCGCGGGTGCCCGGCGACAGGCGTGCGAACGGCCGCCGCGTTCACGCGCAGCGTTGCCGCTTCGCTGGTCTGCGCTCCGCCGTCGTTGGCGACGACCACGTCGAAGCGCACGCCGTCGTCGGCCGTCGTCGCGGCGACGCTGTGCACCGCGCCGGTGGCGCCGGTCACGGGCACGCCGTCTCGGCGCCACTGGTAGCGCAGCGCCGCCCCGGCAGCGGTGACGCTGAAGTGCGCGGTCGTGCCCACGCTGACCGTGCGGTCGACGGGATGCGCGAGGATCATCGCCCGCGCCGCGGACGGATCGGCGGGGGGCGGTGACGGTACAGGGGCAGGCGCAGGTGAGGGTGCCGGTGCGGGTGCCGGAGACGGCGCGGGGCTGGGCGAAGGACTCGGTGAGGAAGGCTGGCTCGAATCGGGCGGCGCAGGTGCATCCGCGTTTCCGCCGCCGCAGGCGGCGAGGAAGACGGACAGCGCGAGGGCGGCGAGGCGGTGATCGGATCGTGTGGCGGTCATGGTGTCTGTTTTTGAAGTCCCGCGCCGATGGCGCAAGGACCGCACCCGCATCGAGTCCCCGCTGGAGTCTTTCGAAGACGGCACCGGAGTGACAAGGTCCGGCGCCTTGTGACCCGATTGGCACACCCGTGTCCGATTCGTCAAAGCGCAGTTGGGCCGGACGGCGGTGTCCGTGGACTCACCAGGTCCTGCGGCAGCTCGTACGCCCACTCGGACGGCATCGACAGCCGCATGCGTCGATGCAGCGTTGCCGGCGATCGTCCCGCGAGGGCCTTGAAATCCCTCGCCATGTGAGCCGGGTCGGCGAAGCCGGCGCGTTGCGCCACCGAGGCCAGCGTCGCCGAGCCGCGGCGCGCTGCGTTCTGCACATGCCACAGCGACAGCTGCAGCCGCGCGAGGCGGATCAGCACCTTCGGCGAGACGCCGAAGGTGTCGAGGAAGCGGCGATGGAGCTGCCGCTCGCCGAGCCCCGCATGCTGCGCCAGCTCGGACACCGTCATGTGCGGCAGGCGCCACACGAGCTGGTGCACCAGGCGAGACATGGACACCGCCCGGCTGTGCGCCGCGCGATGCAGCCGGCGCTCGAGCATCGCTTCCAGCACATGGATCTGGCGCGCGACCGAGCGCTGTTCGGCCATGCGCTCGTCGATCACCAGCCGCTCCGCGGCCGAGAGGATGTCGCCGGCCGCGATCCAGCGGTCGGTGAGCTCGTGCGCCGAAACCCTGCACAGGTCGGTCAGGCGGCCGGGCTTGAGCAGCACCACCGTGGTCTCCGGCCGGTCGAGGTATTCGCGCCGGGCTTCGCGCGTCATCGCGCCGGAGAAGGTCGCGCCGGTGGTGATGCGCCCGCTGGCCGGATCCCGCAGGCAGCCGCGGTGGATGATGGTCAGCGCGGAGTACATGTTGGCCGGAAAGGCAGACGGCACGGCCGCCGGCGGCGGGGCTTCGTCGGCACGGCGGCGCACGACGTAGCCCATCACATCGGCGGCGAGCGCAGGCGACGGGGGCAGGATGGTGATGCGTGAACTCATGTCGGGGGCGCGCAGAGCAAGAGCCGTGCGATGGATGCAAGCGACCGAGATTGCGCCCTGACCGCGGCGTGCCGATGACCCGGCTGCGGGCTGGCATTGCACCTGCAATGCGGGGCCGCACACGCTGGCAGCGCCGCTGGCGGTTCGGGCCGCGCGACGCTACAGTCTCTGGAAGAAGTCGGGTCCGGCGCGACGGCGTCGCCGCGTGGCAGCCGACGAACGGAGCCTCACATGCCCTACGTCCACCGCACGGCCCTCGGCGAGATCGACAGCCTGCACCGGCAACCGCTGCCGGGTGCCACCGAGTTCCTCGACAACGACCATCCCGAGGTCCAGCGCTTCGTCGGCGGCAACAGCACCTCGCCGGACAACTTCAATCAGCTCGACGCCGAGTTCATCCGCGTCATCGAGGACGTGATCGATGCGCTGATCATGAAGAACGTCATCACGATCACCGACCTGCCCGCGCAGGCGCAGGCCAAGCTGTTCGCGCGCAAGAGCCTGCGCGACCGGCTCAACGGCAAGACGCTGCGGCTGTTCCCGAACACCGGCTTTTCCCAGGTGATCGACGACACGGGCTTCGGACCTCTCTGACCCCCAGCGCTCGGAGCCGTCCGACGCTCAGCGTTGCTTCTGGTACGTGCCGATGAGCTCGCAGTGCGCGAGCACATGCCCTTGCATTGCTTTTTCCAGCGCCTGCTTCTTCGGCGAGTCCTGGTCCGACAGCAGGGCGTCGAGGGCGTAGAGCTTGAAGAAGTAGCGGTGCCGGCCGATCGGAGGGCAGGGGCCGCCGTAACCGGTGCGGTTCCAGTCGTTCTGCCCTTCGCGCGTGCCCGGCGGCAGCGGCGTGCCGCCCTCGGGCAGGCCGGCCGCGCTGGGCGGGATGTCGTAGAGCACCCAGTGCACCCAGATGCGCTGGGGCTTCGCGGGGTCGGGCGCGTCGGGATCCTCGACGACGAGCGCGAGGCTGCGCGTGCCGTCGGGCAGGCCGCTCCAGGCCAGCGGCGGGGCGGTGTCCTGGCCTTCGCAGGTGTGGCGGGTGGGGATGTCGCCACCGGCGGTGAATGCGGTCGAAGTGAGTTCCATGCATCGCCTCCTTCGTGCGGACCATTGTGGGCGCGCCCCTTGTCCTCGGCGCGATCCGGGAGATTCGCCGCCGGCAGGGTCGTGACTTACCCTCGCAGGCCGAGCCGCAAAGGAGACAACGATGAAGGACCTGCCCGCACGAGAAAAGCTGGACCTGGCCGAGAAGGTGGCGCAGTACCTCGTGCTCGCCAGCTCGCTCGACAAAGCCTCGCCCCTGGAGGACTACGACGCCGCCAACGAGCTGAGCCTGGAGCTGGCGATGCTGCTGCCCAGCTCGATCTACCGCGCGATGACCGACGCGGTGTCCCACCCCGATGGCAAGGTCAACCCGGCGTCGGTCGCCATCCTGATGCGCAGGGAACTGCTGGCGCCGCTCGAAGGTGATCTGCAGTCGACCCAGATCGCCTTCCACGCGCCGGGCGGGGCCGCGGTGGAAAAACCCAAGGGCAAGACACATTGACTGTCGCCTGCTCACGCGGGCCGCATTCCGCTTTCGACGCACGAGGAGACGAACGATGACGTGGTGGCAGGTGTTCGATGCGACGACGATCGCGACCTACATGCTGGCCGGCGTGGCGCTCGTGATCGCGCCGGGACCGGGGCAGGCGCTGGTCATCGCCCGCAGCTTGCAGGGCGGCGTGCGCGCCGGCGTGCTGACGGCGGCAGGTCTGGAGATCGGCACGCTGGTGCACGTGGTGGCCGCCGCGCTGGGCCTGTCGATGATCCTCGCGCATTCCGCCACCGCCTTCGCCGTGGTCAAGTACCTGGGCGCGGCCTACCTGATCTGGCTCGGGGTGAAGGCCCTGCGCGAGGCGAAGGCGCAGGCGGGTCCGGCGTCCGACGCCGGATCTGCTGCGGCGGCGAGCGGGCGGCGGCTGCTGATGCATGCGGCCGTCACGGGCGTGCTGAACCCGAAGGTGGCGCTGTTCTTCCTCGCCTTCCTGCCGCAGTTCGTGCATCCCGAACGCGGCGCGGTCCTGCTTCAGTTCGTCGTGCTGGGGGGGCTGCTCGCGCTCACCGGTCTGATGTTCGACAGCCTCGTGGCCTGGCTCACCGGGCGCGCGCGGCGCCGGCTTGCGTCGAACCCGCGCTTCGCGGCCTGGCGGGAGCGCGTGATGGGCGGTGTTCTGATCGGCCTGGGCCTGCGCCTCGCGCTCGTCGAGCACAAGCGCTGAGTCAACGCGTTGCGCCGGTGGCCAGCTGCGCTTCCAGCCGCCCCAGGCGCTCGCGGATCGCGTCGCCGACGTGGATCTGCGGATTGGAATAGCCGTCGGACTTGCCCGCTTCGCGCTCGCGACGTTCGATCACGCGGCGCGCCGCGGCGTGGGCGTGCTCGAACGACCAGGTGCGGCGCAGCTCCTCGTCGAACACCGCGCGACCGAAGAAGGTGAGCTCCGACTTCCTGCCGCAGCCGTACGAGGTGTGGTCCGCGTCGGCTGCCGTCATCACCAGGCTGCCCGCGTCGGCGAGCGGCGCGATCCAGCTTCCGGAGTAGCAGGCCGACACGGAGATGACCTTCCAGCGCACGCCGGCGGCATCGAGCCAGGCTTTCAGCGCCTGCGGCGTCACCGGCTCGACCGTGAGCGGCCAGAAGCTCGCTGCGAGCTCGCCGTTCTGCGCTCCGTGCGAGGTCAGGTGGATGAAGAGCACGTCCTCGTCGCGGTTCATCCTGGCGGCGATCTGCCCGATCGCGCGCTGAAGATTGAGCGGTGTTGCCCACGGCCGCTGGCGCAGCGTGTCGCGGTGATTGACCAGCCGCATGGTGCGGCCGGCGGCGTCGAAGCGCTGCTCCATCACGCCGGCGACCATGTCGGCTTCGCGGCGGAAGACGTCTTCGTCGGCATACGGCGCGAAGGTGATGGCGTAGACGTCGACAATGCCCGGACGCTGCGGCCGCAGTGCGCCCAGCTGCTCGTCCAGCAGCCGGGGCTGCAGCTCCATCAGGTCCTGCGTGAGCTTGAGCGGCTGAAGCTCGCTGTCGGCCGCGTGCGCCGCCGAGGGGTACCAGGCGCGCACCGGCTCGCTCCACTGGCTGAGTGCCATCGCGGTGACCAGCAGAACCGCGACCGCGAAACGCGTCGCTCGCCCGCTGGCGCCGCTGCGCAGCACCAGCACGGTCTGCGCCGCTCCCATCCATGACAGCGGCACCACCCACCAGATCCACGCGCCCCAGCGGCCGATCAGGGCGAGGTCGAAGGCGCCGCTGCGCACCAGCGGCAGCGTCACGATCGCCAGCGCGATGCTGATCGGCAGCGTCTGGGCGGCGAGCATCGCGAACAGGGCCGCCGCGCTCGGGGCCCCGTCGGACGGCGTGCCCGATCGCGGCACGAGCAGCCAGCACAGCCACAACGCCAGCGCGGTGGGCAGCCAGCCGGCCTGGATCGCCGGCCAGTAGAACGACGCCGCGCCGTCGATGTACAGGCGCTGCACCAGCAGCCCGAACGCCCACGGGACGAGCACCAGGCAGGCCACGGTGGCCGGCGTGGCCTGGAGCCCGCTCCAGCGCGGCTTCATGAGCAACGCGGTGCGCGCGCCCTCGCGCCACCAGTTGCCGAGTGCGCCGCGCCCGAGGGCCGGCGCAGCGGCGGGGTCCTGATCGTCGTATTGCATCGTCCACGGGTCCGTTTTGTCCGACTCTTGTCCGACTTTAGCGGGCCGGCGCCGCTGCTCGCCTCCTGGTCCCGGGAAGGTGACGGCTGCCGAGGCACGCGCTCGTCCCGTCGACGCCGATGTTCGACAATCGAGCAGAGTCCATCAGACAGATCCGAGGGCGCAGACCGGCGAGGAGACTCGAGATGACGAAGGGGTTGTCGGCGATCGATCGTGGCGTCGAGCTCCTCGTCGCCGCGATCCTCGCCGCCATGGTGGTGGTCGGCACGCTGCAGGTCCTTCACCGCCTGGTGCTGAATTCGTCGCTGAGCTGGAGCGAGGAAGCGCAGGTCTTCGGCCACATCGGGGTCGTGTTCCTCGGGATTCCGGTGGCCTACCGCCGCGGGGCGCATTTGTTCATCGACACCTTTCGCGACATGTACCCGCCGCTGGTGCGCGCCGGCTTCGACCTGCTGGTCGAGCTGATGTGGTTCTCGTTCGCCGTCTCGCTGATGGCGCTGGGGTGGCAGGTGTCGCGCGTGGCGGCGCTGCAGGAATCGCCGGGGCTGGAAGTCCCGATGAGCTACCCGTACTACGCGATGGTGGCCGGCGGCGCCTACCTGGCGCTGGTGGCCCTGCAGCGCATGGTCGCGTGGGGCCGGCAGCACATCGACCGGGTGAAGTCGTGATCTGGGGGCTGTTCGCGCTGATGCTCGTCGCGATGCTGGCGGGCATCCCCATCCTGCTGGCGATCGCGCTCGCCGGCCACGTGGGCGTGGCGGCGGCGCCCGACATCGTGCTGCCGCTCTTCGCGCAGAAGATGCTGGTGCAGCTCGATTCCTTCACGCTGCTCGCGCTGCCGTACTTCATCCTCGCCAGCGCGCTCATGTCCGCCGGCGGCATGAGCCGGCAGCTGGTGGAGTTCTCGCGCGTGCTGGTGGGCCATCTGCGTGCCGGCCTGGCGCACGCGTCGGTGGTCGCGAGCATGGTGTTGGGCGGCATCTCCGCCTCGTCGACGGCCGACGCCGCCGCCATGGGGTCCATCGTCATTCCGACGATGAAGCGGTCGGGCTACAAGTCGGGCTTCGCGGCGGCGCTCGTCGCCACCGCCGGCACCCTGGGCGCCATCATTCCGCCGAGCATGACGATGGTGATCTACGGCGCCATCGCGCAGGTGTCGATCGGCGGTCTGTTCCTCGGCGGCATCATCCCGGGCGTGCTCGTCGGCCTGTTCCTCATGACGACGATCAAGCTCTACAGCTACCACCCCGACTATCCCGAGCTGCGCGTCGTGCACGGCCGCTTCGAGTGGGCCGCCCTGGGACGTGCGACACGCGAGGTGTGGCCGGCACTTCTCGGGCCGGTGATCGTCGTCGGCGGCATCCTCGGCGGCGTGTTCACCGCCACCGACGCCGGCGTCGTGGCCTGCCTGCATGCCCTCGTCGTCGGCCTTTTCGTGTCCCGCAAGCTGCGCTGGCGTGATCTGCCGCGCATCCTGGTGGACTCCGCGGTCATGACGACCTTGGTGTCGGGCGTGATCGCGGTGGCCGGCGCTACGGGCTGGCTGCTGGCCACCCTGCAGTTCAACGAGAGCGCGGTGAGCTTCGTGACATCGATGTCGCAGAGTCCCACCGTCGTGCTGCTGATCGTCGCCGCCGTGATGATCGTCCTGGGCACCTTCGTGGACTCGCTCGCCGTGCTGCTGGTGTTCGCGCCGGTGGCCATCGAGATCAGCAGGAAGTACGGCATCGATCCGTACCAGATGGGCCTGGTGATGGTGATGTGCCACCAGATCGGCGCCGTGTCGCCGCCCACGGCGCCGCTGCTGTTCGTGACCACCGGCATCGCGCAGGCGACCTACGCCGAGACGAATCGGCACCTGTGGTGGTTCATGCTGGCGCAGACGCTGGTGCTGGTGCTGGTGATCCTGGTGCCGGGGCTGGGGTCGTGGATTCCGCATTACTTTCTCGGGTGATCCCGCGCCGCAGCCACGTTCGATGGCTCATGGTCAGGTGACCACTGCGCAGCACGCGCCTCTGAGGCTACGCCACGGCGGGCTTCACCACCACCCGCCACGCGTTCAGCTTGCCCACGTCGTCCGGCGCCGTGTCGGCCACCGAAAGCGTCCAGTTTCCCGCGACCGGCTGCCCGGCGAGGGTGGTCAGGCCCGGCGTCGTCGCAACGGTGTAGGTCTGCACGAGGTTGTCGGTCGAGCCGCCGGTGCCGCTGTGCAGCACCACCTCGCCGCCGGCCGGCGATCGCAGGGCGACGCGCAGGTCGCCGATCCACGGATGCGTGATGTCCACCGACACCTCCAGGCTGCCCACCTGGCCCGCGGCGGCGGTGGCCAGCGCGCGCTCGATGCCGGCCGGCTGGTTGTCGGGGATCAGCGCGCCGGGCGCCTCCTCCAGCACCACCGGCCCCGGCGAAACGGCCGCCGAGTTGAACTCGAGCGCCCACCGGTTGAGCATGCCCGCGTCGGCCGGCGCCAGGTCCTGGACGCCCAGCCGCCAGGCGCCTTGCGTGCTGCGTCCCCGCCAGGCGGCCAGCGCCGGCAGCGCGGTCTCGTCGTAGGTGGCCTGCAGGTTGTCCGCGTTGCCGCCTTCGTTCTTCGGGTGCAGCACGACGGCGTCGCCCCAGGGCGCGGTGAGCATGATGCGCAGGTCGCCGCGGTAGGTGTGCGTGATGTCGACCATCACCTTGAGGCCGGTGATCGTCAGCGCCTCCGCGATGTCGATGGTGTCGACGATGCCCGTTGCGTCGTCGTCGGGGATGTTGCGGTCGGCGCTGGACTCGCGCCGCAGCACCACCGGCGCGCTCACGTCCTCGGACAGGCGCACGCCGAAGGTGACCACCGGTCCGGGCGCCGAGATGTCGTGGATGTCCAGGTGCGAGGTGGTGCCGTTCCACCATTTGCTGTCGGGCGTGGTGGTGTCGGCGAAGCGCATTTGCGCCTGGCCGAAGAGGTCGGTCGCATCGCCGTACTGGGCGCGCCGTGTCTCCAGCGCAAACGCGCCGTCGGCCTGCTCGAGCGACACCTCGTAGTGCTTGGCCGGCGTCATCTGCTCGTTGCTGTTGTCGCCTTCCTCGTCGACGTGCCAGATGGCCAGGCCCTCGTCGGGCAGCGAGGCATCGCGACCTGACCTGACGCGGTTCTCGATGAGGAAATATTCCTTGCTGTCCTTGGCGAGCATCGCGAAGTCGTTGTTGCCCGCGGGCAGCGACACCTGCTGGCCGTGCTCAAGTGCCTTGACGCTGCCGGCCCAGCCCGACAGGCGCTTCAGGTAGCCGCAGATGTGGGTGGGGTTCTTCTCGTCGATGTTGGCCCCGGCGCACATGAGGCAGTACGCGCCGATGCCGCTGGACTCGCTGCCGTAGTCGTAGAGATCGGGGTAGTCGCACAGCATGTGCCCGTTCTCGTGGCAGAACGTGCCCAGCGAGAGCTGCTGGCTCATGTCGGTGAACTGGTAGTCGAAGACCGACTTGCCGGGTGCGACCAGCACCGGCGTTTCCAGGTGCCAGGCGTGCGGCCACAGGCCCTCGGCCCAGTTGTTGACCACCTCGCCCGCGTAGTAGACGTTCATCGCGTAGACCATGCCGGCGTTGTCGGCGGTGAGCGCGGAGAAGTCGAAGCCGGTGGCCTTCAGGTGGTCGATCGCCTCGAGGATGAGCTGCCGCGCGCGCGTGCCCTGGGGAATCGCCGGATCGGTGTAGTGCGCCTTCGGATGCTGTGCCCGATAGGACGGCGCGACGACATTGGTGTAGCGCACGCGGCCGATCGAGTTGGCAAGGTAGTAGTCGAACACCGAGCCGTTGTTGCCGAAGCCGCTGTAGCCGGGCTGGTTGCAGAAGTTCTCGACCTCGCCGCGGCTGATCGCGCCGGCCTCGTCGGGAAATTCGATCAGCAGGCACAGCCCGACGAAGTCGCCCAGCGTGCCGCGCTGCGGCGGCGCAAACGCCGGTGCGCCGCCCGCCACCAGCGAGCGCATGACGCGCTGCTGTGTCTTGCGCTCCTCGCGCCGCTGGTCGCAGCGGCGTCCGCCCAGGCGCATGACGCCCTCGCGTCCGCGAGCCCGCGCGCTCTCGCGGGCGACGCGCAGTCCGGGCTGCACGGCGGCTCGCGTGCCGTCGAGGTGGCCAGGTGTGCCGGGCGCCGGCTCGAGCGTGGTGCCGTCGGGCGAGAGCTGCGCGATCTCGTAGAAGCCGGTGTGCGGGTTCTTCACCACCGTGAAGCCGTCGAGCGTCTCGAACACCGCGTAGTGCTGGTCGCCCCAGCCGCGCAGCTGGATGCGCGTGCCGTCGGGTTGCGTGAAGGTGAAGGTCTTCCCGGCGAACGGAGTTGCCATGTCGTGCCTCCCGCGGCGCGTTTCGATGGGGCAACCTTAGTGCTCGCCCATGCGGGCTTCAATCGTCTCTGTTAGGGAGGCGAACCCCACGACCATCGCTCAGTTCGGCGTCATCAGGACCTTGCCGTCCACGAACACCGCTCCCTTGCCGCCGCCTTCACCGATCATGCCGATGCCGGTGCGCGAGTTGCTGCAGTTGAACTGGCCGCCGCCGTAGTGGTCGCAGCGCGTGTTCGATGCGGCGCCGCCCGACGAGCGGCCGCACAGCACGGCGAGGTTGAACTGCGCCGGGCCATTCTCGGGACCGCCGACGCCGTTGGCCAGGACCCAGTAGCGCCCGGGGATGACCGCCGTGCAGCGCTGCAGGGCAGCCACGTCCAGGGCATGCAGCTCGCGGCCGTTGACGACGACGCCGCTGCGTCCGCGCGAGGCGTCGCGACGCAGGGGGCCGCCCAGACGCAGGCCCGGGTGGATCTGTCGCGCGGCGGGGCCGCCTTCGCGTCCCCATACGCCGGACACCGTGTCGTACCAGTAGCGTCCCGGGACCAGCGGCACGCCGTAGGCGCGCTCCAGCGCGGACCGCGTGGCGGCGTCGAGCGGCACTGCGTTGACGACGACGTCCTCGGCGAACGAGAGGGCCGAGGCGAGCAACAGCGCGGCGGCGGCCGCGAGCGGACGGATGGCGGTCATGAGGCGGCTCCTCGGCGTGAGCGGATGCGTACGCCTGGGTTGCACCTCGCGCGCGCAAGGTTCAATTCACGGCGCGCTGATCCTCGTGATGCCGCCGCGCGTCAGCACGTACAAGGCTCCGTCGACCCCCGCCAGCATGTCCACCGGGCTGTCGATGCCGCTCGCGAACGCATACGCCGCGTTCCCGTTCGACAGGTCGACACGGCCGACGAAGCCGCTGACGTAGTCGGCGAAGAAGTAGTCGCCTCGATAGGGGGCCGGGAAGTTGCCGCTCGTCGGATAGAAGGCCCCGCCCGCGATCGCATAGCCGACGAAGAAGCCGCCGGGGCCTGATCCGGCGGGGCTGGTGGCGCTGTGCCTGTAGGTGAACAGGGGCGCGGTGATGCCGCCGCTGATGTCGTCCGGCCCTTCCGATCCGGGCCACCCGTAGTTGGCGCCCGGCGACCCCAGGTTGATCTCTTCCCACGTGTTCTGGCCGACGTCGTTGACGTGTATGCGGCCCGTGCCCGGCTGCACCGCGAAGGTGAAGGGGTTGCGCAGGCCGTAGGCCCACACCGCGCGCGCCAGGCCTGTCTGCGTGCCGTAGAACGGGTTGTCGCTCGGGATCGAGCCGTCGGCATTGAAGCGCAGCAGCTTGCCGAACGGATCGGCCAGGTTCTGCGCCTTCGCCGAGTTGGCGTTGTCGCCGACGCCGACATAGAGCTTGCCGTCCATGCCGAAGTGCATCGCGCCGCCGTTGTGGTTGGTGGCGCTGGACAGCAGCGGCAGGTCCACCAGAACCACTTCGCTGCCCGCCGCGGCCACATCGCCGCTGGCGGTGAAGCGGCTGATCCGGTTGTGCGTGCCGTTCTGCGTCGTCGTGTAGTGCACGTAGACGCGGCCGTTGCTCGCGAAGCCCGGATCGAGCGCCACGCCGATCAGGCCTCGCTCGCCGCTGGAATCAACGGCGAGCGAGACGAACGGCGTTCCCAACAACGCTCCGTTTTTGATGATCCGCAGCGCACCGGTCTGCTGAGCGACGAACAGCCGCCCGTCGGGCGCCTGCGCGAAGGCGGTCGCGTTGCCGAGCGTGCCGCCCCAATGATCGAGCCGGCTGAAGCCCTGCGGCAGCGATCGCGAGCCGCCGAAGCTCACCGTGCGGGTCGCCCAGCCCGAGACGTTGCCCGCCGCATCGCGGGCCCGGGCGCGCACGATGTGCTGTCCCGAGGCGAGCGTGTTGGTGTCGAAGCTGGCGCTGTACGGCGCCGCGGTGTCGGCCGAGCCGACCGTGACGCCGTCGACCTGGAACTCGACGCTCTGCACGCCGACGTTGTCGCTGGCCGTGGCGGTGATGCTGAGCGTCCCCGCCAGGCCGGTCGCCAGGTTGGCCGGCGCGGTGAGGGCGACGCTCGGGGCCTGCGTGTCGCCGGTCGCGGCGCTCACGCTGACGGAGCGCACCGCGCTGGTCGTGGCCGCGCCGTCGTCGTCGGTGGCGCGCGCGCTCAGGCTGTGCGTGCCGCTGCTCGACGGCGTCCAGGAGATCGAGTAGGCGCTGGTGGTGTCCTCGCCGATCTTGGTGGAGCCGTCGAAGAACTCCACGCGCGCGATCGTGCCATCGCTGTCGGCTGCCGAGGCGCTGAGCGTCATCGCCGTGCCGACCGTTCCGGTGGATGCCGCGCTGAGCGTCACCGAGGGCGGCTGGTTCACCACCGGACCGAGGTCGGTGAAGGTGGCGGTGTAGGTGGTGTTGGCCGCCGGCGTGGAGATGGTGTGCGTCGCGGCGCCGCCGTCGCTCCAGTGATCGAAGCGGTAGCGGCGACCGTTGAGATCCTGGTCGGCCGCGCCCAGGTCGCGCTGGATGCCCACCACGCCGGTGGTGGTGCGCGGCGCCGTGATCGGCTGCCCGTCCAGCGTGAGGCGCAGCCCGGCCGGGCTGGTGGCCAGCGTGAACTGCGACTTCTGCGGCAGCAGGTCGCGCGTCACCTCATGCGTCAATCCGCCGCTGTCGGTCGCACGCAAATGGAAGCGGTACCAGATGTTGGCCGCGGTCTCCCCGCGCACCGGAATGGTCACCGAGCCGCTGCCGCCGCTGGTCTGCGGTTGGAAAGGGTGCACATGGGTGTCGTGGTGCAGCTCCGCCCACCAGGTGAGCCGGCTGGAAGGCACGGTCCCGTCCTCGAGGTCGGTGGCACTGCCGCTGAATGACACGCTCTGGCCCGCGCGAAAGGTCTTGCCCGACGCCGGGCTGGCGATCGTGGCCAGCGGCGGGTCGTTGCCCGCGCCGTTGCGCACCTCGCAGCGCTTGACCACGCCGGCCAGCGGATCGCGGCCGAAGAAGGCGTTGGTGCACTGCCCGCTGCTGGTGATCGACTTCTGGATCCAGCTCGAGTTGGCGCCGTAGCGCACGGTCTGCGTGCCGCTGACGGTGAAGCTGTGTCCTTCGTCCGCGATCCTGGTCCAGACATCGAGGCGTTCGCAGCGCTTGACCACGCCGGCCAGCGGGTCGCGGCCGAAGAAGGCGTTGGTGCACTGCCCGCTGCCGGCGACCGACCTTTGCACCCAGCTCGCGCTGGCACCGTAGCGCACGGTCTGCGTGCCGCTGACGGTGAAGCCCTGGCCCTCGTCGCTGATCTTGGTCCAGGTGTCGGGCACCAGCAGCTCGCAGCGCTTGACGGTGCCCTGGAGGGGGTCGCGACCGAAGAAGGCATTGGTGCACTGGCCGCTGCTGGTGACGCTCTTCTGCACCCAGCTGGAGCTCGCGCCGTAGCGAACGGTCTGCGTGCCGCTCACGGTGAAGCTCTGCTTCTCGTTGGCCAGCAGGACCCACGCGGCGCGCGCGGCGGTGGACCAGGAGCCGAGAACGAACAGGCAAAAGCCGAGGAGAACCCAATACCTCAGGTGCAAGCGCCGCATGAAACCCTCACCTCCTGGACCCGACCCCCTGCGGTGCACATGCGTTCCTGCTGCGGCACTTCTTCTTCGAGGGTGGAATGATGGTGGGCAAGCGGTGCCCACGATGTGCGCAGGGCAAGTAACGGGAGCTTGCAGATGCAACAACACCGGGGGGCATCGGCCCTCATCCCGCCCTCTGCCGCAAGCGGAGAGGGGGCCGGCACCGCTCAAGGCCTCTCGAAGCGCCCGCTCTTCTCCGACGCGAACAGCGCATCGATGACGCGCATGTTGACCTCGGCATCGTCGAGCCCGCGTGCATCGGGCGCCTCGTCGCGCACCGCGCGGGAGAACGCCTCGGCCTGCAGCTGGTACTGGTCGGCCACCGGAAGGGTCTCGGTGCGGACGTTGCTGCCGTCGAGCGTGGCGGACTCCTCCACCCAGAACCTGCAGGGCGCGTCCTGCGGCGCGTTGAACGGGATCTCGATCTCGATGCGCCCGCGCGTGCCGACGAGCTGGATGCGCTGGTATCGCGCCGCCTGGGTCGAGACCGTGAAGACGAGTTGCCGTCCATTGCCGAAGTCGAGCAGGCCGCTGGTGCGCCGGTCGGTGCCGAACTGCGGGTCGCGGTCCAGCGAGGCGATGACGCGAACCGGATCGGCTTCGAAGAACCAGCGGCCGGCCACGATCGCGTAGCAGCCGATGTCGTACAGCGCGCCGCCGCCGATGTCGGGACGGTTGCGGATGTTGGCCGGATCGTCGTTGAAGTAGCTGAACGGCACCTGCATGAAGCACAGCTCGCCGATCACGCCGCGCCGCAGCTCCTCGCGCGCCTGGATCCATTGCGGATGGTGCCGCACCATGAAGGCCTCGCGGATGTGCACCCGCGAGGCATGCGGGCGCAGCACCTCCAGCTCGGCGGCGGTCATGGCCATCGGCTTCTCGCACAGCACGTGCTTGCCCGCCCGCGCGGCGGCCAGCGTCCACGGCACGTGCAGGTGATTGGGCAGCGGGTTGTAGATGGCCTCGATGCCGGGATCGGCGAGCAGCGCCTCGTAGGAACCGTGCGCGACCGGGATGCCGAGCTTCTCCGCCGCGGCCTTGGCCTTGCCTGGCTCGCGCGACGCGATGGCAACCACCTCCAGTTCGCGGCTCTTCAGCATGCCCGGGATGCAGCGCTGCGTGCCGATGAGCGCCGTCGACAGAATGCCCCAGCGAACGCGTGTCATGGTGTGAATCTCCTTGCGATGAATTCGATCGGCACGTGCGCCGACAGGCCGCCTTCCGTCTGCATGACGAAGCGGATCTCGTTGCCCGCGACCGTGCCGCGGTAGCGGTGCACCGATTCGACCGGCGCGGTGTTGCCGCCGATCTCGGTGGTTCGGGTGGTGAAGCGCACCGTGCCGGCGTCGACGCCGCCGTCGACGATGCCGCGATCGGCGCCCAGGAACGAGGCGGTGCCATGCAGCTCGGCGGCGTCGCCGGCGAAGACGAAGCGCTCCAGGTAGTCGGCGTTGGGCCAGTCGTAGCGCACCTGCGCCTGCCACACGCCGTTGATGTCGGGCCTGTCGTGCCCGGGGCGGAAGAAGTAGCCGATGCCCAGCGCGAGCCCCGCGGCGAGTCCGCCGGCCGCGGCCAGGACGAGCAGCCGCTTCCAGCGCGAGGGCAAGGAGGCAGGCGGCTTCGGCGGCTCGCCGATCGCCTCGTGCACGGCGGCCAGCAGCCGCTGCATGTCGTCGGCGAAGCGCGCGTTGACCATCTCCAATGCGTGGCGGCGTGCCAGCGGACGCAGCGACTCGGGCAGCACCTCCGCGCGCGGCATGGCAGCGCCGTCGAGCAGCACCGGGATGACACGCAGGCCGCGCGACAGTCCGGCCTCGATCTCCGCGCGCACGAAGTCGGCGGGATCGTGCAGCCGCGACGGCGCGTCAGGCGACTCGCCCATCCAGCGCTTGCCGATCAGCACCAGCAGGACTTGCGACTGCCCGACCGCGCCGCGAATGACCTCGTCGAAGGGCAGGCCGGCGGCGATGTCGTCGGCGTCCATGAAGACGCGCTCGTCCGAAAAGCGGCGCACGAGCTCGTCGTAGATCGCGCGCGCATACCCCGCGGCGTCGTCGCGGCGGTAGCTGATGAAGACTCGGATCCCTCGTTTCATGCGCCGGCGAATTATCCTCACCCTTTCGATGCGTCCGCGGAGCGCTCCATGCACGAAGGCATCAAGGTCCTCGCGTTCGACGTTTTCGGCACCGTCGTCGACTGGCACGGCACGATCGCGCGAGAGGTCGCGGCGCGTTACCCGCAGGTCGACGGCGACCGGTTCGCGCTGGCGTGGCGCGCCGGCTACCGGCCGGCGATGCAGCGCGTGATGTCGGGTGACCTGGGCTGGACTCGCATCGACGACCTGCATCGGATGATCCTCGACGGACTGCTGCCGGAGTTCGGACTGGCCCATCTCGACGAGTCCGAGCGCCGCCGCCTCAACAAGGTCTGGCACCGGCTCGAGGCCTGGCCGGATGCCGTCGATGGCATCGGCCGGCTCAAGAGGCGCTACATCGTCTGCACGCTGTCCAACGGCAACATCGGCCTGCTGACGGAAATGGCCAAGCACGCGGGCCTGCCGTGGGACTGCATCCTCTCGGCGGAGCTGTTTCGCAAGTACAAGCCCGACCCGGCGGTCTACCTGGGCGCCGCAGGCGTGTTCGGCGTGCAGCCGGACGAGGTGATGCTGGTGGCGGCGCACCACGACGACCTGGCCGCGGCGCGGGCCTGCGGCCTCAAGACGGCCTTCATCGAGCGCCCGCTCGAATTCGGCCCGTCGGTCGCCAAGGACGTGACGCCGCGGCCGGACAACACCCTGCATGCCAAGAGCATCGTCGCGCTGGCGGACATGCTGGGCTGTTGAGGCGGCCGATTCGGATCCGACGGTGCGACCCGCTGCACGGCTGCAACAGAACGACAGCGCAAACTGTCACGCCACCCGGCCGAACCACCACAGCGACAGGCCGGCCCCCAACGCCAGCAGCAGTGCCGCGCCGGCGGTGAACAGCGCCGTGATCTCGGTGTTCTTGCGCTCCATCACCAGCCGGCCCTGCAGGCCCTCGTACACCTTGCCCAGCTCCATGCCGTTGGTGGCGCGGAAGTATTCGCCCCGCGTCAGCTCGGCGACGCGCTTGAGCGTCTCCTCGTCGAGCTGCACCCGCACGCTGAAGCCTTCGGGACCGACCACCTCCCCATCCTTGGTGCCGTAGCCCACGGTGAAGACCTTGATGCCGCGGCTGGCGGCAAGCTGTGCGGCCTCCATCGGGTCTGGGCCCATGGTGTTCTGCCCGTCGGTCAGCAGCACGATGGCCGCCGACTTGTCCGAGCCCGGCGGCACCGGCTTGGGCGCCGTTGCCGGCACCTGCGCGACCTTGTTCCTGGCCTTGTTCCTGCCCTTGGCGCGGGACTCCGGCAGGGCGGTGGCGACCTTGCGCACGCCGATCTCGGAAACGTCGATGCTTTGCTCGGGGAAGATGGCCGCGAGGGAAATCGCGATGCCTTCGCCGATCGCCGTGCCGCCCTGGAGCTGCAGGCGGTCGATGGCGGCCAGCACCTCCTGCCGCTGCACGGTGGGAGGCTGCACCAGTTGCGCGCTGTCGGCGTACGAAACGATGCCGATGCGCACATCGCGCGGCAGCTTGGCGACGAAGGCCTTGGCGACCTCCTGCGAGGCGCGCAGCCGATTGGGCACGACGTCGGCGGCTTGCATGCTGCCGGAGACGTCGACTGCCAGGATCACGGTTTGCTGCTTGCTCGGCAGCGTCACCGGCGCTGTCGGCCGCGCCGTCGCCACGACGATCACGCCGCAGGCCAGCAGCAGCAGCGCCGGCGGCACATGGCGGCGCCAGCCGATGCCCTTGCCTGCGGCAGCCTTGACGAGCGTGATGTGGGAAAAGCGCACCGCCATCTTCTTGCGGCGTCGCAGCAGCCAGAGGTAGGCGATGACCTGCAGCGGCAGGAGCACCGCGAGCCACAGGATTTCGGGCGACAGGTACGTCATGGCGGCCCTCTGGCAGAAACACAGCGCCAGGGACGCCTCCGCGGATGGGACCGCCGGCGTCTCGACGCTCAACTGGCTTCCAGCAATTCCAATACCCGATATCGCCCGAAAAGGGTGCGAAGGCGCAACCTGCAAAAGGCGCGAAAACCGGCTCCCGGACTGGCAGTCATGCCGCTTCGTTGCTGCTTCCTGGCGTCGGGTTCATCCGCGATCTAGGGAGACGGTGGTGCAAGGGGCTGCGTCTCGTCCGGCCGTCACCCCGCCGGCAAATCGTGCGCGCTTTCTTGCGGCACCGGGCATCACCGCGCTTGACCGATGATCGCGAGATGACATTCCTGGCTTTCGTCCGCTTCTCCACCCTCGTCGCCACCGCCGTTCTCGTCGCCGCCTGCGCGTCGCTGAAGGCGCCGCCGCAGCAGCCGTTCAAGGTGAAGGTGATCGGCTTCAACGACTATCACGGCAACCTGCAATCGCCGGGCACCTTCGGTGCCAACACCACGATTGCGGTCGCGCAGCGTCCGCCCGTGGGAGGCGCCGAATACCTGGCCGCGTACGTGGCACGACTGAAGTCGCAGAACCCGCTCAACGTCGTCGTCGGCGCCGGCGACTTCATCGGCGCCTCGCCGCTGATCTCGGCGCTGTTCTTCGACGAGCCGGCGGTCGAGACGCTGAACAGGATCGGCGTCGAGTTCAATGCCGTCGGCAACCACGAATTCGACAAGGGTCCGGCCGAGCTGCGCCGCCTGCAGAACGGCGGCTGCAAGCCGGCGGGCAACGCCGTCGAGCCCAACAGCTGCAAGGGCGTCGGCTCGAGCGCGCCGGGCAGCTTCGACGGCGCGAAGTTCAGGTGGCTGTCGGCCAACGTGGTCGAGGAGGCCACCGGCCGAACGCTGCTGCCGCCGTACGGCACCAAGACCTTCGACGGCGTGAAGGTGGCCTTCATCGGCATGACGCTGCGCGCCACGCCGTCGATCGTCACGCCGACCGGCGTCGCGGGGCTCACGTTCAAGGACGAGGCCGACACCGTCAACGAACTGGTGCCGCAGCTGCGTGCCCAGGGCATCGAGGCCATCGTCGTGCTGGTGCACCAGGGCGGCTCCCAGAGCGGTCCCAACGTCGGCGACATCAACGGCTGCGACGGCGACCTGAAGACGGCCGCCGGTGCCGACTCGGAGATCGGTGCCATCGTCAAGCGGCTGGACAACGCCGTCGACCTGGTGATCAGCGGCCATACGCATGCGGCCTACAACTGCTCGGCCAGCACGGTCGACGTGGCGGTGGCCAACGGCGTGGCGACGCGCACGCCGCGGGCGGCCGGGCTGCCCAACCGCGACGGCCGCCTCGTGCCCGTGACCAGCGCGAGCGCCTTCGGCCGCGTGCTGACTGACATCGACCTGACACTGGATCCGCTGACGCGCGACGTGCTGAAGGTGGAAGCGACCAACCGCCTGGTGGATCGCACCGATGCCGCGATCAACGCGGCCATCGCCGCCGACCCGACGGTGAAGAACATCGTCGACGGCTACGACGCCCTGGTGTCGCCGCTGGCCAACGCGGTCATCGGCACCATTGCGGCCCCGCTGCCGAACGCCGCCAACGCCGCCGGCGAGATGCCCGCCGGCAGCCTGATCGCCGATGCGCAGCTGCAGGCCACCCAGCCCGCGGCGCTGGGCGGCGCGGTGGCGGCGTTCATGAACCCCGGCGGCGTGCGCAATCCCGGCCTGGCCTTCGCCGGTGCGGCGTACCCGTACGACGTGACCTACGGCAACGCGTTCACGGTGCAGCCCTTCGGCAACAGCCTGGTGACGATGACGCTGACGGCGCAGCAGGTCAAGAGCCTGCTCGAGCAGCAGTTCGCCGGCTGCCTCGGCCAGACCCACCAGCGCATCCTGCAGGTGTCCAACGGCGTCCGGTACTCGTACAGCGCCGGTGCGGCGCCGTGCTCGAAGATCATCGACCTCACGTTGACGCCCACCGACGTGAGCGTGGTGCCGCCGGTGGCCACCGGCGCGCCGGAAAACCTGGTGATCGGCGGGGTGGTGCGGAACCCGGGCAGGACCTACCGCGTGACCGTCAACAGCTTCCTCGCGGCCGGCGGCGACGGCTTCACGGTCCTCACCGGCGGGGCCAACCCCCTCGGCGGCGCGCAGGACATCGATGCGCTGGTGGCGTACCTGAGAGGCGGCTACAAGGCGCCGGCGGCGCCCTACGACCAGACACTGCCTGCGCTGAAGGTGCCGCGCATCACGCGGCTGCCGTGACGCTGCGAACGGCGGTTCGGCTCATCGTGGGGCGAACCCTGCCGCTTCGAGCTCGGGACAAAAAAAAGCCACGGCACGCATGCCGTGGCGTCGATGAAGTGCACGACGCCGCTCAGGCGCCGACGTACAGCTCGTTGAAGTGGTGATCGCGGGCGGCCTGGCGAGCCTCGGCGCGCACTTCGGCGGCATCGCGGCCGTGCGCGGGCAGGTCGAGGAAGACGCTGGCCTCGTTGTGGACCGCGTAGACGGGTTGCGCCATCGCGGCCTTGACTTCCTCACGGCTGAGCGTGGAGGGCGGGGGCACGAATTGCTCGGCCTCGACGGCCATCGCGGCGGACGCCGACAAGGCGACGGTCGCGGCGGCGAGGGCTTGCAGGACGAGGCGGGTGGAACGGGAAACGGCTTGCATGGTGAACTCCTGGTAGGTTGCGGTGGATCGACGACAACGTGTCCTCGATGAAGTCAGTATCGGAAGCGCCGGTTTCTTTCGCACTTCAAACCGGCCGCAGTTCTGTTTCAGCGGTATTGCCGGCGTGGCCGCGGCGCAAGCCCAGCCTGGCCGCGAAGGCGACGATCCAGCGTTGCGCGTCGTCCACGTAGGTGAACACGGCCGGCACCACCAGCAGGCTGAGCAGCGTGGACGTGATCAGTCCGCCGATCACGGCGATCGCCATCGGCGAGCGGAACGACGGATCGGCGCCGAAGCCCATCGCCAGCGGCAGCATGCCGGCGCCCATCGCGATGGTCGTCATCACGATCGGGCGGCTGCGCTTATGGCAGGCGTCGACCAGCGCGTCGAAGCGGGTCATGCCCTGGCGGCGCGCAACGATCGCGTACTCGACCAGCAGGATCGAGTTCTTCGTCACCACGCCCATCAGCATGATCAGCCCGATCATCGACGGCATCGACATCGCGTTGTGCGTGACCAGCAGCGCGACGAAGGCGCCGCCCACCGACAGCGGCAACGCGGCCAGGATGGTCAGCGGCTGCATGAAGTCGTGGAACAGCAGCACCAGCACGCCGTAGATGCACAGCACGCCGATCGCCATCGCGACGCCGAAGCTGGCGAACAGCGACTTCATCTCCTGCGCGTCACCCAGCTCGGCGAGCTTCACCGAAGGCGGCAGCTTCTTGAACGCGGGCAGCTGCAGCGCCTCTTCGTAGGCCTCGCCGAGCGGGCGGCTGCCCAGCTCGACCTCCAAGGTGACGTTGCGGCTGCGGTCCAGGCGGTCGATCTGCGCCGGACCGCTTTCCATCGACAAGGCCGCGACGTTGGCGAGCATCACCGGGCCGTTCTTGCCAGGCACGGTGAGTCGCTCGATGGCCGCCAGGTCGCTGCGCAGCGCGTCGGGCAGCTTCACGCGCACGGGCACCTGGCGCTCGCTGAGGTTCAGCTTGGTGAGGGCGGTGTCGTAGTCGCCCGCGGTGGCCACGCGCACCGTCTCGCCGATCTTCTGCGCCGTCACGCCCATGTCCGCGGCGCGTGCGAAGTCGGGCCGCACGATGATTTCCGGCCGCACCAGGCTGGCGCTCGAGCTCACGGCGCCGACGCCCCTGAGCGTGCGCAGGTCGCGGACCGCGGCCTGCGCCGCCTCGTCGAGCGCCGCCGGATCCTCGCTGCGCAGCACGATCTGCATCTTCACGCCGTTGTCCTGTGCGCCGACCTGGAAGCGCGCGCCGGGCACCTCGGCCAGGCGGGTGCGGACCTGCGCCTCGATGTCCTTGATCGCCTCCTTGCGCTCGGTGCGGTGCGACAGCGTGAGCTTGAGCACCGCGCGCCGCGCCTCGGCCGCCGCGCCCGGCGCGAAGGCGTCGCCGCTGGAGCCGCCGCCGATCGAGCTGTAGACGCCGCGCACCTGAGGCAAGCCTTGCGCGATGACGCGGGCCCGCTCGGCGATGTCCCAGGTCTCCTGCAGCGTGCTGCCGGGCGGCAGCTCGATGTTGATCTGCGTCTGCGCGCGGTCGCTCGACGGCACGAAGCCGGTGGGCAGCAGGCCGATGAGCGAGACCGAGCCGACGAAGAACACGGCGGCGCCCAGGGCGGTGGCCAGGCGGTGCGTGAGGCACCAGCGCATCGCGCTCATGTAGCGGCGCATCAGCCAGCCGTCGGGGCCCGGCTCGTGCTTTGCCGGCTTCAGGAAGTAGGCGGCCATCATCGGAGTGAGGAAGCGCGCCACGACCAGGGAGGCGAGGATGGCCAGCACGGCGGTCCAGCCGAATTGCTTGAAGAACTTGCCGGGAATGCCGCCCATGAAGGCGGTCGGCAGGAACACCGCCACCAGTGCGAAGGTGGTCGCGATGACGGCCAGGCCGATCTCGTCGGCGGCCTCGGTGGCGGCCTGCATCGGGGTCTTGCCCATCTGCAGGTGGCGCGAGATGTTCTCGATCTCGACGATCGCATCGTCGACCAGGATGCCGACCACCAGCGCAAGCGACAGCAGCGTCACCGTGTTCAGGGTGAAGCCGAGGTATTGCATGCCGAGGAAAGCCGGGATCACCGACAGCGGCAAGGCGGTCGTCGCGACCAGCGTCGCACGCCAGTCGCGCAGGAACCAGAACACGACGACGATGGCCAGCAGCGCGCCTTCGTACAGCAGGTGCATGGAGCCGTCGAAGTTCTCCTCCACCGGAGAGGCGTTGTCGATCACCTGCGTGAGCCTGACGTTGCCGTGCTCGGCGTTCAGCTCGTCGACGGCGGTGCGCGTGGCCTTCATCACGTCGACCTCGCTCGCGCCCTTGGAGCGGAACACCTCGATGCCGACCACGCGTGCGCCATCCTGCAGCGCCACGCTGCGCCGCTCCTCGGTGGAGTCGGCGATGGTCGCAACCTGGTCCAGCCGCACGCTGCGGCCGTCGGCGAGCGGCACCTCCACCGCGCCGAGCTCGGCCGCCGACTTCACCGTCGCGATGGTGCGCACGCTCTGCTCGGCGCCGCTCACGTCGCCGCGTCCGCCCGGCGCTTCCTGCTGCACCTGCTTGAGGCGCTGCGACACCTCGAGGGCGGTCACCTTCAGCGCCGCCATGCGGCCCGCATCGAGCTCGACGCGCACCTCACGGTTGGCGCCGCCCACGCGCTTGACCGAGCCGACGCCCGGCACGGTGAGCAGCTTCTTGGCCACGGTGTTGTCGACATACCAGGACACCTCCTGCTCGTCGAGCTGGTCCGACGATGCGGTGTAGGTCAGCACCACGCGTCCGGCCACGCTGGCCTTCACCACGCTGGGCTCGCGCATCTCGCCCGGCAGGTCGGCGCGCACCAGCGCGACCGCATCGCGCACATCGGTCACGGCCTCGGCCGGATCCTTCTCGATCTGGAACTCGACGGCGATGCTGACCTCGCCGTCGCGCACCGTGGTATGGATGTGCTTGATGCCTTGCAGCGTGGCGATGGAGTCCTCGAGCTTGCGGGCGACCTCGGTCTCCAGCTGCGCAGGCGCCGAGCCGTCGAGCGTGGCGGTCACGGTGACCAGCGGCAGCTCGATGTCCGGGAAGTCCTGCACCGGGCTGGCGCGAAAGGCCATCACGCCGGCCAGCGTGAGCAGCGCGAACAGCATGATGACGACCACCGGGTTCTTGATGGCGAGGGCGGAGAAGTTCATGGCGGTGTCCTCGTTCAGGTCAGCGATTCGGGCATCACCTTCGGCTTGGCGGTCTCCTGCACCACCTTCACCAGGTCGCCGTCGTTCAGGAAGCCGGCGCCGCGGCCGACGACGAGCGCGTCCGGCCGCAGGCCGTCGGTGATCTCCACGCGCTGCGCGCTGCGCCGGCCGGTGCTCACACGGGTCTGCTGCACGCGCTGGTCGGGTCCGATGCGGAAGACGTAGCTGAACCCGTCGCGCACGACGACGGCCTGCTGCGCGACGGTGAGGGCGCTCGACTGGCCGAGGTCGAAGTCTCCCTTGGCGAACATGCCGGCCTTCAGGCCCAGCGAGGGCGGCAGATCCACGTACACCACGCCGCTGCGGGTCTGCGCGTCGACGGTCGGGGCGACCATCCGCACGCGGCCTTCGACCAGCGTGCCGTCGGCGGCGCTGAGGCGGGCTGGCGTGCCGGGACGCAGGCGCACCATCTCGGCCGAGGTCACCTCGGCGCGCCATTCGAGGCGCGCGCCGCGGATCAGGCGAAACAGCTCCTGACCCGAGCCCATGACGGCGCCGACCGTGGCGCTGCGCGAAGAGATGACGCCGTCGTCCGGCGCGATCACCTGTGTCTTCGCCAGCCGCAGCTGCTGCGCCTGCACGGCGGCGCGCTGCGCCTCGAGGCGCGCGCGTGCGGTCTGCTCGGCAGTGAGGAACTGCGCGACCTGCTGCGCGCTCAGGGCGCCGCTCGCATCGAGCGTGCGGGCGCGCTGCGCGTTCGCCGCGGCGTCGGCGGCGCTGGCCTCGGCTTCTGCCAGGCTGGCCTTCAGCTGCGCGAGCTCCGCCTGCGTGGTGTCGGCGGTGAAGCTCGCCAGCACCTGGCCGCGCCTGACCACGTCGCCGACGTTCACGTGCACCGCGGCCAGGCGCAGCCCGGGCACCTCGGTGCCGATGCTGGCCTCCTGCCAGGCGGCGACCGTGCCGTGGGCGGACATCCGCATCGGCAGCTGCAGCGCCTGCGGCTGCTCGATGTGCACGGTGAGGGCGGGCTTGGCGGCCTGCGGCTCGGCGGCGGGGCTGGAGGCGCGGACGCTCAGCGTGATGCCGGCGGCGGCCAGGAGGGCGGCGCCGACGGCGGCGGCAAGAAGGAGGCGATGGCGTGTCATGGCGGGTTCCGGTCGTTCGTGAGGGTTCGAAAAGAAATCAGCGCGTCGCGCCTTGCGCGATCTGCAGCGCGTCTGCGCGCCAGCCTCCGCCGAGCGCGCGGTACAACGAGATCCAGGCGGCGATGCGTTCGCGCTGCAGGTCGATGAGCGCGTTCTGCGCCTGCAGGTCGCTGCGGCGCGCATCCTCCAGCTCGAACAGGCTGGCGAGCCCGCCGCGCTGGCGCATCTCGGTGGCCACGTAGGAAGCGTGGAAGCCTTCCGCGGCGAGCTGCGCGTCGTGCGTCCGGTCGGCGGTGCTCTGCAGCGTGACCAGCGCCTGCTCGACCTCCTGCACGGCCACGCGCAGCCTGGCGCGGTAAACGCTGGCTGCCTCGTCGTAGCGGGCGCGCGCGGCCTCCACATTGGCCCGCCGCGCGCCGCCGTCGAAGATCGGCAGCGAGACGGCCAGCGGACCGAAGCTCCACAGCGTGCCGTCGGTGCTGCCGGACGAAGTCTTCGCCCGTGCGGCGCTGAGGCTGCCGTTCAGCGTGACGCGAGGAAGGCGCTGCGCCTGCGCCTCGGCGGTGTCGGCGGCAGCGGCTTCGACATCGCGTGCGGCGCTGAACAGGTCGGGCCGCTGTGCCAGCGCCTGCCCCGGGACCGCCTCCACCGCGATCTGCGCCGGCTGCGGCAGGCGTGCGGTGCGTTCGCCGAGCCGGGCGCGAAGCTCCGGCTCCGCGATGGCGGTCAGGGCGACCAGCGACTTGACGGCCAGCTCGCACTGCGCATGCTGCTGCGTCGCGTTGCCCTGTCCTTGTGCCGCGGTGGCACGCGACAGCGCCGCGTTGGCCGGAGACTGGAAGCCGCTTCTCGCGCTGAGCTCGGTGAGCCGCGCCGTCTCGCCGCGCGATGCCGCGTCGGCACGGGTCTGCGCGAGCAGGGCCTCGCAGGCGCGCAGGCCGACGTAGCTGGTCGCGACCTCCGCGGCGACCGAAACGCGGGCGTCGTGCCACAGCGCGCGGGCGCCTTCGAGCCGCGCCTGCGTCGCGTCGGCGGCGGCGCGACGGCCGCCGAACACGTCGATCTCCCAGCTCGCCTGCAGGCCGGAAGCGCCCGAGGTGGCGATCGGCAGGCCGAAGTCTTCGCGTCCGCGCGACAGCGTCGCCTGGGCTTGCAAGCTCGGACCCAGCGCCGCGCCGGCCCCGACACGCGCCGCACGCGCCTGCTCGATGCGCGAGCGCGCCGACGCGATCGTGGGGCTCGCGTCCTGCGCGGCGGCGACCAGCTCCGCGAGCAGCGGATCGTCGAACTGCTGCCACCACCCCCGCAGATCGGCGAGGCGGCCATCGTGCGGCAGCGCGGCGTGCCATTGCGCGGGCAGCGCAGGCACAGGGGTCGTGGGGCTCGGCAGTGCGGCGCAGCCGCACAGCAGCGCAGCCAGCACAAGCGTGACAGTGGATCGCATGCAGTCTCCCGACGTGGTGGTTCGGCGCCAGTGTCGGGAGGCGGCATCTCAGGGTTGCTTCAATGCGGGCCGTGAATGTTTCATTCGTAGGTTGGACCGGACGCTGGGGACTGGCTCGGTCTCGTCGACGAAGGCATCGTGGGCTGACGGCCGCAGGCACAATCGCGCGATGTCCCGCGCTTCCTGGCTGACCCGCTGGACCGTCCGTCTGGCGGTCGTGGCCCTGCTGCTCAAGGCGGCGGTGCCCATGCTGGCCAGCATGGCCGCGCAGCTGCAAGGCGCCTCGGTGGCGCAGGTCTGCGACGTCTATGGCGTGGCGCTGCCCAGTCATCATGACCACGCACATCACGGCGAGCACGCCGGCCACCACGGCGAGCATCACCCGGGGTCCGACGCCGCCCACAAGAGCGACCACTGCGCGCTGACGGCCCTCGCGGCGCTGGCGCCGCAAGCCATGGCGCCGTTGTCGCTGCCGCTGGCGCCGCCGCCCCTGTCGGATGTTCAGGCACATGCGCCATTCGCCGTCGCGGATGCCGCCGCCGCCTGGATCGCCCGCCTGCACCACGGTCCACCCGCGTCTTCCTGATCGACTGCGGCTCTCCAGCACCTGCCTGGAGGCTCTCGCTCGACTGCGGCCGTCCGCGGCCGCGACAGGAAGATCAAGGATGACCAGAACAACACCCCGCCGGCGTGCGCGGGCGCCGCTGGCGCTCGCCATGTTCGGCCTTTGTGGTGGCGTGTCGGCACAGTCCGGCCCGTCCACCGACACCACGCTCGTCACCCAGGGCTCCGCGCTGCCCGCCGTCACCATCACCGGCACGCGCGAGAAGACGCTGCTGTCCCAGACGCCGGCTTCCATCGGCGTCATCCCCGAGCGCGACATCGTGTTCACCGGCCCCATGCACCCGCAGCAGCTGCTCGGACAGGTGCCCGGCGTCGCGATCGCGGTCACCAACGGCGAGGGCCACAGCACGGCGATCCGCCAACCGTTCACCACCTCGCCGCTGTACCTCTTCCTCGAGGACGGCATTCCGACGCGCGCCACCGGCTTCTTCAACCACAACGCGCTGTACGAGGTGAATCTGCCGGCCGCCGGCGGCGTCGAGGTGGTGCGCGGTCCTGGCAGCGCGCTGTACGGCTCGGATGCGATCGCCGGCACGGTCAACGTGCTGACCAGGGCGCCCGCCGCCGAGCCGCAGCTGATGCTGTCGGCCGAGGCGGGCAGCTCCGGCTGGCGGCGGCTGCTTGCCGATGGCAGCCGCGGCGACGTGCGGGCCTCGGTCAACGTGACCCACACCGACGGCTGGCGCGACGGCACGGCCTACGACCGGCAGAGCGCGAACTTTCGCTGGGATGCGGCGGCGGGCGGCATGCGGCTGAAGACCATCGTCGGGCTCACGCACATCGACCAGCAGACCGGCGCGAACACGCCGCTCACGCTCGACGACTACCTGCACGATCCGACGAAGAACAACCTGTCGATCGCGTGGCGCAAGGTGCGCGCGCTGCGGCTGTCGACCCAGGTGGAGCACGAGGCGGGCGGCTCGCTGTGGACGCTCACGCCCTACCTGCGCCGCAACGTCATGGACCTCAACGGCTCGTTCAACCTCAGCTCGGACCCGCGCATCGAGACCAGCGCGGTCACGTCGCTCGGCCTGATGGCGAAGTGGCGCCGCGACTTCGACGCGCCGCTGCGGCCGCGGCTCATCGCCGGCGTCGACCTCGATCGCAGCCCCGGCTCGCGCACCGAGGACAGCATCGCTCCCACACGCACCGGCAGCGGCGCGAACAGCTTCTACACCGGCTTCACCGTCGGCGACCGCATCTACGACTACGACGTGACGTTTCGCAGCGCGTCGGCGTACCTGCACGGCGAGCTCTCGCCGACGCCGTCGGTCCGCATCACCGCCGGGCTGCGCCACGACGACATCCGCTACGAGATGGACAACCGCATCGCCGCGGACACCACCAGCGCCGGGCCGCGGATCTACGCCCAGACGCCGCATGCGTCGGTCGGGTACTCGCGCTGGAGTCCCAAGCTGGGCGCGACCTGGGCGGTCGCACCGCAGGCGAGCCTCTACGCCTCGGTGCACCACGGCTTTCGCACGCCGTCGGAAAGCCAGCTCTTTCGTGCCGGCAGCGGCGCCTCCGCGGCCGAGGCGCAGACCAAGGCGGCGTTCGCGCTGGCGCTCAAGCCGATCAAGGCGCGGCAGTCGGAGCTCGGCCTGCGCGGCCAGGCACAGGACTGGCGCTACGACCTGGTGGCCTACGAGCTCGTCAAGCGCGACGACCTGGTGAGCCAGCGCGATCTGGCAACCGACGTGACCACCGCCGTGAACGCGGGCCGCACCCGGCATCGCGGCGTGGAGCTGGGCCTGGGCAGGGCGCTGACCGCCGCGTGGCGTCTCGACGTGGCGCTGTCGCACGCCAGGCACGTCTACGACCGATGGGTCACGGCCATCGCCGACTTCTCCGGCAAGGAGATGGAATCGGCGCCGCGCAGCATCGCGAACGTGAGGCTCGCCTGGACGCCGCGCGAGGGCTCCAGCGCGCAGCTCGAATGGGCGCACATCGGGTCCTACTGGCTGGAGGCGAGCCACTCGGCGGCCTTCGGCAAGTACCCCGGCCACGACGTGTTCAACCTTCGCATGCGCCAGCGCCTCGACGACCGCATGTCGCTGTTCGCCCGCGTCATGAACCTGGCCGACAAGCGCTACGCCGACAGCGCCTCGGTGTCGTCGAACACCGCGGTCTATTCGCCGGCGCTGCCGCGCAGCGTCTACGCGGGACTGGAGGCTGCATGGTGAGCCTGATGCTTCGATGCCTGTGGATGCTGGCCATCGCGCTGCCGGCGGCCGCCCAGCATGCGCATGGCGGCGCCAGGGGCGCGCCGCAACTGGCCATCGGCGCGGCCTTCGCGCCCTCGGGCGAGCTGTGGATCGTCGGTCTCGACGCTCAGTCGCGCCTGTTCGTGCAGACCAGCGCCGACGAAGGGCGAAGCTGGTCGGCGCCGCGCGAGATCCCGACCGGCGGCGACACGCCCGCCGCGGCGGGCGAGAGCCGGCCCAAGATCGCCTTCGGTCCGGACGGCCGCGTCGTCATCGCCTACACGCAGCCGCAGGCCTTGCCGTACACGGGTCTGATCCGCATGCTGCGATCCACCGACGGCGGGCGCAGCTTCTCGGCGCCGTTCACGGTGCACCGCGACCGCCAGGTGATCACCCATCGCTTCGAGTCCATCGCCTTCGATGCGCGCGGCACGCTGCACACCGTGTGGGTGGACAAGCGCGATGCCGAGGCGAGCCGCGCTGCCGGCCGCAGGGACTATCGCGGCGCGGCGATCTACCGCAACGAGTCGGCCGACGGCGGACAGAGTTTCGGCCCCGACATCAAGCTTGCGGACAGCAGCTGCGAGTGCTGCCGCATCGCGCTCGCGCCTTCGCCGGACGGCGGGCTGGTGGCGCTCTGGCGCCATGTCTTCGCGCCCAACCAGCGCGACCATGCCTTCGCCGCGGTGCGCGAACGGGCCACGGCGTCGCAGCCCGTGCGCGCCACCTTCGACCGCTGGGCGCTCGACGCCTGCCCGCACCACGGGCCCGGGCTCACGCCGTCGTCAACGGGCGGCTACCACGCGGTGTGGTTCGGCGAGAAGGACGGCATCGCCGGCGTGCGCTACGGCCGGCTGGGGGCCGACGGCACGCCGCGCGGCGAGGCGCGACGGCTGCCCGACCCGCAGGCCGAGCATGCCGACGTGCTCGGCGCCGGCACGCAGCTGGCCATCGTCTGGCGCAGCTTCGACGGCCAGGCGACACGCTGGCGCGCCTGGCTCTCCGCCGACGACGGCGAGCACTTCACGCTGAAGGAGCTGGGCCGCAGCGATCTCGACAACGACCATCCGCGGCTCGTGCGCCGCGGCGAGCAGATCTACGCGCTGTGGCGCACCACGCAAGGAATCCATGTTGAACGCCTCGTTCCCTAGAGTTGCCGCCGCCTGGTTGCTGGCCGCCCTGTCCACGGTGCAGGCGGCGCCGCGCAAGGTGGAAACCTTCGACGCGCAGGCCTGGCAGCGTCTGCAGGCCGACACCCGGCAGCCGGCAGCGGTCGTGTTCACGACCACCGATTGCGCGCACTGCCCGGCGGTGATCGAGCAGCTCGCTGCGCACATCCGCCGGCACCGACCCACGGCCGAGCTGATTGCCGTGGTGATGGACGCCGCGCCGGGCGACGCCGATGCGACGCTGCTGAGCGATTCGCACTACCGGCCGGCCGACCGGCTGTTCGCATTCGCCGGCCAGGCGGCCGCGCTGCGCTTCGGCGTGAACCCGGCCTGGCGGGGCGTGACGCCGTACGTGGGCTTGCTGAAGCCGCAAGGCGCGCCGGTCTGGGTGACAGGCCGGCCGTCGGCGGCAGATCTAGCCGCCTGGCCGTAGGCCCGAGACAAGCGCCGTGCATCCACGGGATGCAATGCCGCGTACCAAGCAAAAGGGCAGGCTGATCAGCCTGCCCCTTGTTGCGAAGAGATGCCTTGCTTACTTCTTCGCGGCTTCTTCCTTCTTGGCCTCGGCCTTGTCGGCGGCCTTCTTCTTGGCGGCCTTCTTCTTGGCCGGCGCGCTGGCGGCGTCGCTGGCCTTCATGGCCGCGCCGGCGTGGGAAGCGGCCTGGGCGTTGAAGCCGATCATGGCGACGGCGGCGAGAATGAGCGTGGAGAGAAGTTTGGTCATGGGGGAATCTCTTGCGTGAGTTGAACGGTTGCGGCCCGGCTCGACGGGGCACTTGGCTTTCTACACCATGTCGGGTGGCTGCTGGGAGCGGTCTCACCCTCGAACATCGAAACAAAGTCCGATCTGTATGAAGGCCGCGACACCTGCCCTGGTGCTGGTCGCGGCGGCCGTGTCCATGCCGGTCGTCGCCGCGCCTTTCAGGCCCGCTTCCGACGACCAGGTGCTCGAGACGCTGCCGGCGCGCGCCTCCGATCCGCGCATGCGCGAGCTGGACGCGTTGCGCCGCGCGTGGCAGCAGCGCCCGCAGGACCTCGACGCCGCCGTGCGGCTGGCGCGCCGCTACTACGAAGAGACCGCGGCCGAAGGTGATCCGCGCTATGTCGGCTATGCGCAGGCGGCCCTCGCCCCGTGGTGGAACGCGGCCGATCCGCCACCGGCCGCGCGGGTGATGCGCGCCATCCTCCTGCAGTTCGGGCACGAGTTCGATGCGGCGATCGCCGATCTCGATGCGGCCCTGCGGGCGGATCCGTCCAACGGCGAAGCCTGGGCCTGGCGGGCCGCGATCCACCTGGTGCAGGCGCGCTATCCCGAGGCGCGGGATGCCTGCGGGCGGCTCGCCGAACTGGCCTCGCCGCTGATCGGCACGGCCTGCATCGCGCAGGTCGACGCTGTCACCGGCCATGCCGCGCGTGCCGCGCACGCAATCGACACCGCGCTGACCGCGAACGCCGATGCCGACCCCGGCGAACGCCTGTGGGCGCTGACGCGGCTCGCCGAGATCGAGGAGCGTCGCGGCCGGCATGCCGAGGCCGAGTCGGCTTACAGGCAGGCCCTCGCGCTGGGCTTGACCGACGGCTACCTGCTGGCGGCGTACGCCGACTTCCTGCTCGACCGCGGCCGTCCCGCCGAGGTGATGACCCTGCTGAAGGACCGCTCGCGCTCCGACGTGCTGCTGCTGCGCCTGGCGCTCGCGGCCAAGGCGCTGCAGGCGCCCGCGCTCGCCGGCTGGGCGAGCGACCTGGACGCGCGTTTTGCCGCCGCGCGATTGCGCGGCGACAAGCTGCACCAGAAGGAGGAGTCGCGCTTCCGGCTGGGCGTGCAGGAGCAGGCGCAGCAGGCGCTCGTGCTGGCGCGCGAGAACTACGCGCTGCAGCGCGAGCCGGCCGATGCGCGTGTGCTGCTGGAAGCCGCGGTCGCGGCGAAGCAGCCGCAGGCTGCGGAGCCGGTGCTCGCCTGGATGGCCCGATCGGGCATCGAAAGCACCGCGCTGAGTGCACTCGCCCAGCAGCTGAAGGGGGTCCGTTGAAGCTCGCCGGTCTCCTGCTCGCCGCCGCGTTGGCCTGGCTCGCGGCCTGGCCGGCGCACGCGCACAAGCCGTCGGACAGCTATCTCTCGCTGAAGGTGGACGGCGGGCGCATCAGCGGGCAATGGGACATCGCGCTGCGCGACCTCGACTTCGCGCTCGGCCTCGACGCCGACGGCGATGGACGCATCACGTGGGGCGAGGTGCGGGCGCAGCATGCCGCCATCGCCGCCCACGCGCTGGCGCGGCTGGCGGTGCAGGCCGATGGCTCGGCGTGCACGGTCACGGCCGGCGAGCAGCTGGTCGACCGGCACACCGACGGCGCCTATACCGTGATCCCGCTGCAGGTGAGCTGTCCGCAGCCGCCGACCACGCTGGGGCTGACGTACCGATTGTTCGCCGAGGTTGATCCGCTGCATCGCGGCCTCCTGCGTCTCGAGACGCAAGGGCAGACACGCACTGCGGTGCTCGGCCCGCACGCGCCGTCGCAGCAGTTCGGGCTCGCGGCGCCGGGCGGGCGGCTCGAGCAGTTCCTGGCCTACGGCCGCGAAGGCGTGTGGCACATCTGGATCGGGTACGACCACATCCTGTTCCTGCTGTCGCTGCTGCTGCCGGCCGTGCTGGTGCGGCGCGACGACGGCTGGGGTGCCGCGGCGCGCTTTCGCGACGGTTTCATCGACGTGCTGAAGATCGTCACCTCCTTCACCGTCGCCCATTCGATCACCCTGACCTTGGCGACGCTGGGCGTGGTGTCCTTGCCCTCGCGCTGGATCGAGTCGGCGATCGCCGCGTCGGTGGTGCTGGCGGCGCTCAACAACGTGGTGCCGCTGTTCCAGGGGCGTCGCTGGACGGTGGCCTTCGCCTTCGGGCTGATTCATGGCTTCGGCTTCGCGAGCGTGCTGGCCGACCTCGGCCTGCCGCAATCGGCACTCGTGCTGGCGCTGGTGGGCTTCAACCTGGGCGTCGAGCTGGGACAGATCGCGATCGTGTCGGCGTTCCTGCCGCTCGCATACGCGCTGCGCGGCACATGGTTCTACCGGCGCGCGGTGTTCGTCGGCGGATCGGTCGCGATCGCGATCGTGGCCGCGGCCTGGCTGGTGGAGAGGGCCTTCGACCTGCAGGTGATGTGACGCACGAAGAATGCCCGCGCAGGTCACCTGCTCACCTCGAACGCCAGCGTGACGAACCGGCTCTCCCACGCATCCTCGACGGCGCGCAGATCCGTGCCGCGCAGCACCCATCGGCCCGCCAGCGGCACCTTGACGCGAACGCGTCCCTCGGCATCCGTCTGATGCCAGAAGCCGATGCGATGCTGGTCGCTGCGCAGCTCGACCGCGAAATCAGCCAGGGGCGCGCCGTCGCGCAGCACCTGGAAGGCGACTGCATCGCCGGCATGCAGGATGCGCGAGCCGCCTTCGATCAGCACGTCCATCGCCATGCCCGAAGGCGCGGCCTCGGACGGCGCGTCGCCGGCGATCTCGATGCGTGCGTGCTTGGTGTAGCGCTCCTTCCACGGCAGCCCGCGTGCACGCATCGCGGCCCAGGCCTGGTGCACCGCGGGCGGCGGATGGATCTCCTTCAGGTACACCGCGATCTTGTCGGGCGTGAGCTCGATGTCGAACGGCATCACCTGCGCCCAGCACGACAGCGCCTGCCCGCGGCCCGCCTTCGCCTGCAGGCGCAGCGCGGTGGGCGTGACCTGGCCGGGGGCCAGCGGCACCGCGGCCGAACCGGTGCGGCAGCCGTGCCGCGTGAGCTGCTCGGCGCCGACCGCCGACTCCTGCACCGGAAACTGGTTGCCGGTGCCCAGGGCCACCACGGCCGCGGACGGCGTGCGGCGCTCGAGCGCGAACCAGGTGTCGTGCGCCTGCGCCGGTGCGGCGGCCAGCGCGAGACAGAGGACGAGAAGACGGCTCATGGTCATGAGATGCGCTCGAGGTGACCCGCACGCTGCGCAGCAGCCATCGGGTAAAGGGATGGGCGAGACAGTGATACGCCGCGCCGTGCCCGATGGATGCGCAAGCACCCGCAACCGGATGCTCTGACTCGCCCGCGGCGCCGGGGGAGGGCCAGCGGCAAGGGTTGTCGCTCGCCCTCGAGGCACCGGTTCAGGCCATCGCCCCGGCGCGCTTGAGCACTTCGGCGACCCGGGCCAGCACCTCCTGCGGCGCGAACGGCTTGTCGATGACGGGAACGCGGGTCGCCTCGACGAACTCGCGCGCCACCGTCCCGAGGGTGTCGCCGGTGATGGCGATCACGCGCTGCAGCAGGTGAGGGTGGCGACTGCGGATCTCGCGGTACAGCGCCGGCCCGTCCATGCCGGGCATCTTCAGGTCGGTCAGCACCAGGTCGGCGCCGTGGGTGTCCAGGTGGGCCAGCGCCTGCGCGCCGCTGTGGGCCATCGCCACCCGATGGCCGGCGTGCACGAGGATGTCGCGAAGAACCTCCGCGATCTCCCGCTCGTCGTCGACCACCAGCACCCGTGCGCCGCGGGTGGCCGCCGCGGTCCGACAGGGCAGCGCATGCACGGGCTGCCTGCTGCGGCAGGCGGGCAGGGTGACCACGAAACGGGCTCCCGGCGAACCATGCGTCTCGAGCCGCAAGCTGCCGCCATGCGACTGCACGATGCCCAGGCTCACGGACAGTCCGACGCCGGTGCCTTCGCCGACCGCCTTGGTGGTGAAGAAGGGCTCGAAGACGCGCGCGGCGATGTCCGGCGCAATGCCCGGCCCGGTGTCGGCGACTTCGATGAGCAGCGTGTCGCCGTCGGACGCAAGTCCGCTGCGCACACACAGCAGGCGCGGCCCGTCGGTGGCGGCCATCGCCTGGTGCGCGTTGGTGAACAGGTTCAGGAAGACCTGCCCGAGCTGCCCTGCATCGGCCATGGCATGCGGCAGCCCGGCCTGCAACTGGGTCTGCACCTGCACGCCACCGCTTTGCAGCGTGTAGGCCAGCACGTCGAGCGCATCGACGATCACGTCGTTGACGTCGGTGGGCTCGCGCAGCGACTCCTGGCGGCGCGCCATCGCCAGGAAGGTGCGCACGATGCGCGCACAGCGCTCCGCCGCCTGGACGATGCGCGTGGCGATCGCCCGGTCGCCGATCGACGCCGCGCGCTCCTCCAGCTGCATGGCGCGCCCGACCACCACCGCCAGCGGGTTGTTCAGCTCGTGTGCCACGCCGGCCAGCAGTCCGCCCAGCGCGGACAGCTTTTCGTTCTGGTGCAGCGATTCGCGCTGGCGCGCCAGCTCCTGCTCGGCGCGCAGCAGCGAGGTGAGGACCGTCTCGATCTCGACCTTGTCATGGCGCAACGCAGCGTCGCGCTCGGCCACCTCGCGCGCCATGTCATTGAAGCTGCGGGCCAGCTGGCCCAGCTCGTCGTCGCGTGTCGCCGGCAGCCGCACGTCGGCATCGCCGGCGGCGACGCGTTGCGCCGCATGCGTCAGGCCATTCAGCGGTGCCGCCACCTGCCGCTGCAGCACGCGCGCCGAGATGAGCAGCAGCGTGAGCAGCAAGCCCAGACCGCAGGCCAGCGCCCAGGCGGCCATGCCGAGCGCCTCGCCGCGCACGGCGGCGCCGGGCAGGGTGGCGGCGACCAGCCAGCCGGGGCCATCGATGCGCGCCACCGCGACGTACAGGTCGCTGTCGCGGCTGTAGCGCGCGGCCGCGGTGTCACGCGCGTGCGCGGCCAGCGACCCCAGCGTGGCTGGCAGGTCGCCGGAGAGCTCGTCGAGCCGTGCCTTCGCCACGGCCGGTCCCAGCCGGTCCGCGAGCGCGGTGTCGACCAGCAGCCGCCCGTCGGCGCGGTACAGCAGGTAGCGCATGTCGGAGGACGAGGCCGGCAGCACGCGGGCCAGGAAATCCTTGAGCAGGATGCTGCTGCCGATCGCGCCGACATGGCGCGCGCCGATGTGCAGCGGCGTCATCAGCGTGAACATCGGCCCGTGCTGCGGCCCGACGGGATCGACCTCGGGCGCCGACCACGTCGGCTTGTCCTCGGGACGGGCCGGCGCGGCGCCCTGGCGTCCCCACTCGTAGGCCAGCATGTCGAAGTCGCCCGGGATGTCGTGGATCCAGTCGGGAAACAGGTACGGGTCGTAGCCCATGTTCGACTGCTCCGGCACGCTGGTGAAGAACAGGTTGTCGTGGCGCATCGCGGTGCCCGGCCCGTAGCGCATCGACAGATCGTGGAACAGCACCGTGCGGCGTCGCAGGTCGTCGCCGAGGACGGTGTCGCTGCGGATCCATCCCGTGGCGTAGCGCCGGCCATCGGACAGCTCGGGGCGGTTGCGCCATGCACCGTCGGGATAGCGAGTCATCAGCGCCTCGAAGCGCCTGAGCGTCTTCGCGTCCTGGTAGTCGGGCCACTGCTGCACGAACAGGAGGCGCAAGGCGTCATGGGCCTCCACCTTGTGGCTCAGCACCCGCTCGGCCACGCGGGCCCTTTCGGTGGCAACAGAGGCCAGGCGCAGGCTGGCCTGCTGCTCGAGTTGGCGGTACAGCAGGTAGGTCCCGGCCGCGCTGGCGGCCAGCAGCACGGCGGCGCCGCCGGCGGCCAGGCGCAGCAGCGTCTTGCCGGTGAGCGTGCGCAGAAAGGCGATGTTCATGCCGCGCACTGTGGCGGCGCCGCGTATCGGGAGCGCTTCAGCGCACGCCGTCGTCCATGTCGTTCGTAGCTTGCGCTGCGGTCACGAGCGTGCGGAGCGCAGCGCCATCGCGGCGATCAGCGTGCCCGTGGCGATCCCGGCCAGGTCGGCCAGCACATCGGCCCATTCGGCGGAGCGGCCCGGAACGCTCGCTTGCAGGACCTCGATCAGCCCGCCGAAGGCGAGCAGCGCGCCGGCGAGCATCAGCGACCGCGATGCGCGGCCGGGAAAGCCGAAGCGGCCGGCGATGGCGAGCGCCACGAAGGCCAGCAGGTGGTTGGCCTTGTCCCAGCCGGTGCCGGTCACCGGCTGCGAGTCGGGTGTCAAGGCGAGCCAGAGCACCGCGACCAGCAAGGCGCACAAGACGGCGCGCCAGCCGCGCTGCGCAAGAGAGCTGCTGGTGAGGCGTCCGATGAGCGATCGCAATGCCATGAGGGGGTGGGAACAAGGAGTACGCAATGGCGCCGAAGGCACCGCTGCGGAATTCTATGGGCGGGCACCCGCCGCCTTGGCCCGCCCCGCATGCATCGCGATCGGCCAGGTGACGAGGCGGCACGTGTCACGCGTTCCCCAGTCGGGCGCCAGCCGCTCGTCGAGCAGCGCCACCGGATCGGTGCCGGTGGCCTGCTGCATGCGCGACACCGCCGACCAGCTGCGCACGTAGCCCAGCAGCTCGTCGAGCGTCCATCGACGGCGGATCGCGAAGCGCGGGGCGGCGATCGGCTCGAAGGGGAACGCCAGCTCGGCGTAGCCGTTCTCCACGTGTCGCCGCTCCGCCGGCCACCACGGTCCTGCGACGCGGGTGTAGAAGTCGTCGACGCGGGGGCCGACGGCATCGCCTTCGACGCTCAGCACGCCGTAGCTCCACGCCGCGACCAGTCCGCCGCGCTTCAGCACACGGCGCACTTCGGCGTAGAAGGCATCGAGGTCGAACCAGTGCAGCGCCTGCGCCACCGTCACGAGGTCGGCGCTGGCGGCTTCGAGGCCGCTGCGGTGCGCCGGTGCCGCGCGGTACTGCACCCGCGGATGCGGCGTGGCGCGCGCGATCTGATCCTCGCTGAGGTCCGTGGCGAGCACGCGGTCGAAGCGTCCGGCCAGCGCGACCGAGGCCTGGCCGTTGCCCGCGCCGACATCCCAGGCAAGCGAGCGCTGGGCGCACTGCTGCGCCAGCCAGTCGAACAGCTCTTCGGGATAGGTGGGGCGCGACTGCGCGTACTGCGCAGCGACGGCGGAGAAGTGATCGGCTGGCATGGTGAGGCCTTGCGTGCGGTGGTGGTCGATGGCGGCAAATCTAGGTGTGCGTGCGGCGCCTGTCGACTCGGCACCCATTGCAGTTGTGATGCAGGCGCGTGCGGCCGACATGCACCGGCAACCGCGGTGGACGAATCTTGATGCACAGGATTTCACGCACAGGAGCACACCATGGGCACCTACTCTCACCGCTACGAGCTGCGCTTCCAGTCCCTGTTCAACGAAGGCCGTGCGCTGGCCTTTCCCTGCGATGCCCACGGCCGCGTCGACCTCGACGCGATGAGCGAGCGGGCGCGCAACAACTACTACTTCGCCCGCACCGTCATCGGCCGCGAATTCGCGATGCCGAGCGTTCGCGTCGCATCCTGAGGGTCATCCGGTTTGGGGCCCTCTCCCGCCGGGAAGGCCGGGGGATCCGGGGGGGTGCATCAGCGCACATGGATCCCTAGTGTCGTGAGTTGGAAATACGTGGCGTTTCGACGGGCCCAAACGGGGATGAGCGCAAGGCGCGGAGTCGGGTCCATACCGCGGCAGCCGCCCGATCATCACCATCTGGTCGAATCGAAACGCCACGTATTTCCCACTCACGACACTAGCGCAGTGCATCGACCGGCGCATCGAACAGGTAGCCGGCCCCACGTTCCGTGCGGATGTACTGCGGATGCGCCGGATCGCTCTCGATCTTTCGCCGCAGGCGCAGGATCTGCACGTCGATCGAGCGGTCGTAGACCTCGGCGTTGTGCAGCCTCGAGAGCTCCAGCAGCTGGTCGCGCGTCAGCACCCGCTGGGGCGCCGAGAGGAAGGCGGTCAGCAGGCTGAATTCGCCGTTGGTGAGCTCCACCGACTGGCCGTCCGACGACTTGAGCCGGCGCAACCCCACGTTGAGCTCCCACGAGCCGAAGCGGTAGGCGCGCACCTTGGCGATGGCGTCGGCCACCGTGGCCTGGGCCTTGGCCCGGCGCAGCAAGGCGCGGATGCGGGCGAGCAGCTCGCGCGGGCTGAACGGCTTGGTGAGGTAGTCGTCGGCACCGAGCTCCAGGCCCATCACGCGATCGGCCTCGTCGATGCGCCCGGTCAGCATGAGGATGGGGATGGCCGACTCCTCGCGCAGCCGGCGCGCGATGGTCATGCCGTCTTCCCCCGGCAGGCGCAGGTCGAGGATGACCACGTCGATGGTGTCGCGCGCCATCACCTCCGCCAGCTCACGGCCGGTTGCCACCGTCGTGACGCGCAGCTCGTTCTCGGCAAGGTAGTCGGCGATGAGCTCGCGGATCGCCGGATCATCGTCGAGCGCCAGTACGTGTGGCGGCAGGTTCGATACGACTTCCATCGCCGGGGTCCCCCTTCCTCGCGGTGTCGCTGCGAGATCAGCGGCTATCGTAGTCGCGGCTGCGCCGTTTGCGGGGCCCGGGTCGGTTGCGATTGCAATTTTCCGGCGCCCGCCGGAAACCGCCGTGCAATGCCGGCCGGTCCCAATGGACAGCGTCATGCCACCCACCGTCCAACCCGGACAGCGCATCCGCGCCCGTGCTCACGCGCCAGCGGCGCGCACATCCCCATGAGTGCTGCCAGCCCGCTTCCGGCGCTGCTGGTGAGGGACACCGACCGCGCCACGCTCGAGCTGCTGCGCGAGTGGCTCACCGAGGCCGGGTGGGAGGTGGTGGAGGACGGCACTCGCCCTGAAGATGCGCCGCCGAAGCGCTTTCACCTCGTGCTGATCGACGTTCCCTTTCCGCGCCGCGGCTGCTCCACGCCGCTTCAATGCATCGCGGCCGAACATGCCGGCACGCCGGTGCTCGCGTTGTCGGCCACCTTCCACGCGGGCGTGGAGCCGTGCGGCGCCGTGGCGCGCTCGCTGGGCGTCGCCGGCGTGCTGCCCAAGCCGGTTCGCCGCGACGCGCTCCTGGCGATGGTGCGGTCGCTCTCCCGTCCGCCGGAGTGAACCGCGCGACGCCATTGCAGCTGAAACGGCTCGTCGGCACCGCGAAACCTCGATGCAATGCGCGCCGCCGACCATGGGCTCCTCGACAAGGAGCCGCCATGAATGTCCATTCCCATACCCCCATCACCGAGCTGCGCAGCGGCGCGCTGATGCGCGTCGAGGAAGGCGCCGGTCATGCGATCGCCGTCTTCGACGGCCTGCTGTGGATCACGCAATCGGGCGACTCGCGCGACGTGTTCCTGCGTCCCGGCGAGAGCTTCTCCTTCGACGGCAGCGGCCGGGTCGTCATGCAGGCGCTGTCCAACGCCCGCCTGGCCGTGTGCCCGGTGGACGACGGGCAAGACCGATCCGGGCGGGCGCGGACCTCCACGATGGTGTCCGCCGCGGTGGCCATCGCCTCCGGGCTGTTCCTGATGTTCGGCGGCGCCACGCTCGACGAGCCGGCCATGGTGGCGTCGGCCACGCCGGCCGATGCGGCTATCGCTCGATGAGCTCGGCCCAGCGGCTTGCCATCCCGGGCGGGAAGGGCGTGGCCTTGCGCAGCGCGGTGTCGAGGAAGACGCCGGTGAGGATGGTGGTGGCGGCCACGCTGCCGCCGTCGCCGTCGACACGCATCTCGTGGCTGAAGCGGATCGCCTTCTCCTTCACCTCGAGCAGCCGCGAATGGACCGAGACCAGATCGCCGGGCAGCAGCTCGCGCCGGTAGTGGGTGACCTGCTCGACCGCGGCCATGCCGCGGCCGGCGGTGCGCAGCCAGTCGGGCGTGAGGCCCAGCGAGCCGAAGAGCTGCCAGGTCGCCTCGTCGAACTTGCCCGTGTACCACATGACGTTCATGTGGCCCATGTGGTCGCACTGCCAGGGGTAGACGGTGCCGCGGTATGTGAGCTGATCGGTCGGTGGCATCAGGGCAAGGGCAGGAGATCGAAAGGCCCCAGTGTGGCCGTCGCCGCCCTTGTCCCGATTGCGACGGCACGCGGGCCGGATTTCAGTTGAAATGCGGCGATGAGCCGCGCCACCGCCACTCCCGCATCCTCGCTGCGCCGCGCCGCCACGGTCGTTCTCGTGCGCGACGGCGACCGCGGCATGGAGGTGCTGCTGCTGCGCCGTGTCGCCCGCAGCGACGATCGCAGCAGCGAGGCATTCGTCTTTCCGGGCGGCACGCTGGACGCGGGCGATGCGCAGTGCCATGCCTGCTGCGCAGGGATGGACGACGTCGCCGCCAGCGCGCGCCTGTCGCTGGACCACGGCGGGCTCGACTACTACGTCGCCGCCATCCGCGAGTGCTTCGAGGAAGCCGGCGTGCTGCTGGCCACCGACGCCGAGGTCGACGCATCGGCCTGGCCCGAATTGCGGGCGCGGTTGCGTCGCGGCGACATCGGCATGGCGCAGCTGTGCCGGACGCTGGGCGTGCGCCTGGCCGCCGAGCGCCTCGCCTACCACAGCCACTGGCTGACGCCGGCCGGCCTGCCCAAGCGCTTCGACACGCGCTTCTTCGTTGCCGAGATGCCGGCCGGCCAGACCGCGTCGTCCGACAGCGAGGAGACGGCCGAGCACCGCTGGATCCGTCCGAGCGATGCGCTGGACCCGACAAGCGACCTGCGCCTGCCGACGCCGACGCGGCGCACGCTGGCGGCCATGGCTGGCTTCGCGACGGCGGCCGAGTGCGTCGCCCATGCGCGCTCGCTGCGCGACATCCGGCGAATCCTGCCGGTGATCGCCGACGGACCGCGCGGCCTGCAGCCGGTGCCGCCCGACGAGCCGGCCTATGCCGAGGTGCTTCGCATCGATCCGCACGGCACCGGCGCGGCGCGCTACGCCATCGATGCCGGGCGCTGCGTGGTCCTGTCGCCGCGCGTGCGGCGCGTCACGGCGCCCAACCCCGGGTTGATGACCGGGCCGGGCACCAACACCTACCTGGTCGGCGATGCGTCGGCCGACGCGTGGGCGGTGATCGACCCGGGGCCGGCCGACGAAGGCCATGTGGAGGCCATCGTCGCCGCCGCGCCGGGGCCCATCCGCTGGATCCTGGCGACGCACACGCACCGCGACCACTCGCCCGGTGCGGCGCTGCTGAAGGCGCGCACCGGCGCCATGCTGCTCGGCATGGCGGCCCTGCACGAAGAAGGCCAGGACACCGCTTTCGTGCCGGACCAGGCCCTGCGCCACGGCGATCCGGTGGTGCTCGGTCCGCAGACCACGCTGCGCGTGGTGCACACACCCGGTCATGCGGCCAACCACCTGTGCTATCTCCTGCAGGAGGAGAAGACGCTGTTCACCGGCGATCACGTGATGCAGGGCTCCACCGTCGTCATCAATCCACCCGACGGCGACATGGGTGACTACATGGAGTCGCTGCGGCGCCTGCTCGACGAAGACCTGGAGTGGCTTGCGCCGGGGCACGGCTTTCTCATCGCCGATCCGCGCTCGGCGGTCACGCGGCTCATCGACCACCGGCTGGCGCGCGAGGCCAAGGTGCTGCGCGCGATCGAGGAGGGCTGCGAAGGCATCGACCAGCTGCTCGCCCGGGTGTACGACGACGTGCATCCCGCCCTGCATGCGGCGGCACGGCGGTCGCTGCTGGCGCATCTGCTGAAGCTGCAGGCGGAGGGAAGGGCGCGGGTGGGTGAGTGAGCGCCCGGCCGGTCACTTCAGGTACTTCGCCCGCAGGTAGTTCAGGTAGTCCTTCGACTCCCCCACCACATACGGCGACAGCAGGGTCAGCGTGTAGTACGCCGCCAGCGCCGCGGGCCCGTATGCCGGCGACTTTTGCGAGGGCGTGAGGCGCTTGAAGGAGAACCAGCAGGTGGTCGAGAAGACGATCTGCAGCGCCAGCATCTCCACGTCCTCGGCGCTGGCCTGCATCACGCCGGCGTTCGCGAGGCCCGCGCACATCGCCTTGGCGGCCAGCAGGTTGCGCGCGGTGAGGGTGTGCGCGCGGGCTTCCAGAGCCGGGAACTCCTTCAGCAGGTACTCGATGTCGCGGTAGACGAAGCGGTACTCGTCGATCGCCTCGAAGGTGAGATGCAGCGACAGCCACAGGTCGTCGAGGGCGGTGACCGTGGCGTTGGCCGCGATGCACGGCGACAGGCGGTCCTCGAAGCGGCGGAACAGCCAGGTGACGATCAGTTCCTTGGTCCGGAAGTGGTAGTGCAGGTTGCCCGGGCTGATGCCCAGCTCCGCGGCAATGCGGTGCGTCGACACGCCGGCCAGCCCCTCCGCGTTGAACAGGGCGAGGCTGGTCTCGACGATCCGGTCTCGCGTCTTGGGCGCAGCCACGCGGCGTTCAGGTGCTGCTGCGAGTCGGACGACGCCGCGGCGCGCGCCTCGGCGTCGTCGTCGACTCGATGCGCTTGAGGTGCTCGTTGATGGATTCGAGCTGCCGGCACAGCGCGGCCAGCGCCTGCGGCGACGGCATGCCCAGCCGCTCGAGCGAGCGGGCGACGCGCTGGTCGAAGATCTCCTCGAACTTCTGCATGCCGGGCGTGCCGTCTTCGCCGGCATTCAGCAGCTTCCATTCCTTGGCCGAGCGGTCGCTGGCCGACAGCGACGGCGGCAATCCCAGCAGCGCTTCGAAGACGCGGCTTTGCCGCGTGATGACGTCGTCGCGAACGTCGTTGAGCGCCTTCAGTCCGGCGCGCAGCAGGCCCTTGGCGCCTCCGGGCGCCGGCGCCGGCGCCGCCGCAGGCGCCGCTGCGGCGGCCTTGCGGGCCGGCCTTGCCTTGGCGGGTTGAGGTTTCGTGCGGGCCGTCTTGCTCGCCATGGCGGGACACCTTTCGCAGCAGCATGAAAAACGGCCGGTGCGATCCGGCCGTTGGGGACAACGCAGTCGCGGAATTATGCGCGGCGGGTCGTGCGGCGCACGCGCTTCTTCGCAGCGGCCTTGCGGGCCGGCGCAGCAGCGGCGACTCCCTCGACTCCGGCGATGCGGTCGGACAGGCGCTTGCTGCCCTGGGCGAGGACGTTGGCGATCTCCAGCGAGACATGCGCCACCGGCAACGCGAACGCTCCGATCTTGTCCAGGGCCGAGGTGCCGAACACCGTCTCCACCCGCGCGCCGGCGCTGGACACGCGCTCGATGCCCGTGCCGACGCGGCGTGCCACCTGGTCGATGGTGATGTCCGCGCCGTTGGCGCCCAGGCCCAGGCCGAAGGACACGAAGCCGGCGACCTGCTGCTGGGCGTCGATCAGGCTGCTCTTCACCGTCTCGCTGACCAGCGGCAGCGAGCGGGCCTTGACGGCCGAGGCGAAGCGCTCGTTGACGGCGCCGACGGCACGCTCGGCGCCGGCTCGGTATGCGCGAACCAGCTGCTTGCCGGCCAGGCTGTACTGGTCGACGACGTTGCGGGCGACCGCGGTGAAGGTGGGGGTGGACATGTGAACTGACTCCTGAGCTGGTTGAACTGACCGGCGAATGATCAACCGCCCACCGTGGTCGAAAAAAGCTAGAAGCGTTCGAAAGTTAGGCCAAGTGGCCTAGGACAGTCCCGGCTGCCCTCTCCCGCTCGCGGGAGAGGGTGGGGGCGAGGGCCCCGAGGGAGTCGGATCAGGAGCGCAGCAAATCGTTGACGCTGGTCTTCGCCCGGGTCTGGGCGTCGACGCGCTTGACAACGACCGCGCATGCAGTTGCGTAGCCGCCGTCGGGCGAAGGCAGCGTGCCGGCGATGACGACCGAGCCGGCAGGAATGCGCCCATAGCTGATCTGCCGCGTCTGGCGGTCGAGGATCTTGGTGCTCTGCCCGAGGTGCACGCCCATCGCGATGACGGAGTTCTCCTCGACGATGACGCCCTCGACCACCGACGAGTTGGCGCCGATGAAGCAGTTGTCCTCGATGATGGTGGGATGGGCCTGCATCGGCTCGAGCACGCCGCCGATGCACACGCCGACGCTGAGGTGAACGTTCTTGCCGATCTGCGCGCAGGAGCCCACGTTGGCCCAGCCGTCGACCATGGTGCCCTCGTCGACGTAGGCCCCGATGTTGACGAAACTGGGCATCACGATGACGTTGCGCGCCAGGTAGGCGCCGCGCCGCGCCACCGCGGGCGGCACGACGCGCACGCCGCTGGCGCGCATGTCGCTCTCGTCCAGGCCGGCGAACTTGGACTCGACCTTGTCGTAGAAGGTCATGTCGCCGGCGCGCAGCAGCTTGTTGTCGTGCAGGCGGAAGGACAGCAGCACCGCCTTCTTGACCCACTGGTTGACGCTCCAGTCGCCGACGCCGTGCCGCTGCGCCACGCGCAGGCGGCCGCTGTCGAGCGCTTCGATGACGATGTCGACCGCGTCGTGCACCAGCGAGCCGTGCGCGGTGCCCGGGCCGGCGGCCCAGGCGAGTTCAATGATGGAGGCCAGCTCGTGCAGTGGCCAGCCGTCGATGTCGGCCACGTGTTCTTGCAGCATGGCGGGGGTGGTGGTGAGCGTGTCGTGCATGGCGTTACTTCCTTCCCTGTGCCATGGTTTGCGAAGCAAGATCCTCGCCTTCCTCGATGACCTTGTGCAGTGCCGCGCACGATAAGCGCTGACCTTTCGTGCGGGAATTGGCGCAAACGCTGTTCGGGTAATCACCTCACGGCTGACACGTGATCTTCATCAAGTCACCGCTGCAGGGATGGCAGTGCCGCTGGCGGCGCGTTGCAGCGCGGCTCTCGCGAGCAGCCGCGTCGAATCGAGTGTCGGCAGCGGCGAATTCCCATCGTCGAGGATGAGCGGGATCTCGGTGCAGCCGAGCACCACGGCATCGCAGCCCTCGTCCTTCATGCGGGCGACGACACGCTGGAAGGCAGTGACCGCCTCGGGCTTGAAGACGCCGCACACCAGCTCTTCCATGATGATGCGGTGGGTCTCGTCGCGTTCGTCCGACGTGGGCCTCACCCACGAAAGCCCGGCCGCCTCCAGCGCCTGCGGGTACACGTTGCTGTCCACCAGCCAGCGCGTGCCGGTGATGCCGATGCGGCGCCAGCCCCGCTGCGCGGCCTGCCCGGCGACGACCTCGGCGATGTGCAGCCACGGCAGCGGCGATGTCGGCACGACCAGAGGCATCGCCTGATGGATGGTGTTGTCGGGGCAGATCAGGAAGTCGGCGCCGGCGCGCGCGAGCTTGTGCGCCGAGGCCAGCATCAGCTCGGCGACGCCCGGCCAGTCGCCGCGCTCCAGGCACTGCACGTAGTCGGCGAGCGAATGGCCGTGCAGACAGACCTCGGGATGGGCGTGCGGGCCCAGCATCCGAGCACCTTCCGTGCAGAGAGTGCGATAGCAGAGTGCCGCGCCTTCGGACGAGCACGCGACGATTCCGATGGGCCTGGGCATCGGCCGATTATTCACCTCGCCAGCGCCATGTCGGCGGCTCGCCGCACAATGGCTGTTTTCCCTCATCGCACTGACGAGACGCTCCATGACGTATCCCGACACCCAGCTCTACATCCACGGGCAATGGCAGGACGCGGCCGATGGCCGCACGCTGCCCGTGTTCAATCCGGCCACTGGCGGCGAGATCGGCCGCGTGGCGCATGCCGGCCACGCCGACCTCGACCGTGCGCTCGAGGCGGCGCAGAAGGGCTTCGAGACCTGGCGCGACATGACGCCGGCCGAACGCAGCAGGATCATGCGCAAGGCCGCCGGCTTCATGCGCGAGCGCTCCGCCGACATCGCGCGGCTGCTGACGCAGGAGCAGGGCAAGCCGCTGGCGGAGGCCAAGGGTGAAGCGATGGCAGCCGCCGACATCATCGAGTGGTTCGCCGAGGAAGGCTTCCGCGTCTACGGCCGCATCGTGCCGTCGCGCGGCAACCTGGCGCTGCGGCAGATGGTGGTCAAGGACCCGGTCGGTCCGGTGGCCGCCTTCACGCCGTGGAACTTCCCCATCAACCAGGTGGTGCGCAAGGTGAGTGCCGCGCTGGCGGCGGGCTGCTCCATGCTCGTCAAGGCGCCGGAGGAGACGCCGGCCGGACCGGCGGCGCTCATTCGCGCCTTCGCCGATGCCGGCATCCCGCCGGGCGTGCTCGGCCTGGTGTACGGCAACCCGGCCGAGATCTCGAGCTACCTCATCCCGCATCCGGTGATCCGCAAGATCACCTTCACCGGTTCCACGCCGGTCGGCAAGCAGCTGGCCGCACTGGCCGGCCAGTACATGAAGCGGGTCACGATGGAGCTGGGCGGGCATGCGCCGGTGATCGTGGCGGAGGATGCGGACATCGCGCTTGCGGTCAAGACTGCGGGCGGCTCCAAGTTCCGCAACGCCGGCCAGGTCTGCATCTCGCCGACGCGCTTCCTGGTGCACGAGAGCATCCGCAACGACTTCGCCGCGGCGCTGGCGCAGCAGGCGCGCAGCCTCAAGGTCGGCGACGGACTTGCCGAGGGCACGCAGATGGGCCCGCTGGCCAATCCGCGACGTCTCACCGCGATGGCCGAGTTCACGCAGGATGCGGTCAAGCGCGGCGCCACGGTGCTGGCCGGCGGCGAGCGCATCGGCGAGGCCGGCAACTTCTGGCAGCCCACCGTGCTGGCCGACGTGCCGCTCGACGCCAAGGTCTTCAACGACGAGCCCTTCGGTCCGCTGGCCGCGATCCGCAGCTTCGAAACGCTGGACGAAGCGATCGCCGAAGCGAATCGCCTGCCGTACGGCCTGGCCGGCTATGCCTTCACGCGCTCGCTGAAGAACGCCGACCTGCTGGCGCGCCGCGTCGAGGTGGGCATGCTGTGGATCAACATGCCGGCGATGCCGTCGGCCGAGATGCCCTTCGGCGGCATCAAGGACTCGGGCTACGGCTCCGAAGGCGGGCCCGAAGCGCTGGAGGCGTATCTCAGCGTGAGGTCGGTGGCGGTGATGAACGTCTGAGGCGCGGGCCGGGTGTGTCAGCCCTGCCACCCACACAGTCCGCCCCGCCGCCTTGCGTGCTACGGTCACGCGCCATGAGTCCTCTGCCCATCTCCTACGACGACGTCGTCGCGGCGCACGAGCGGCTGGCGCCGGTGGTGCACCGCACGCCCGTGATGCGATCGGGCACCGCCGACGACATGACCGGCGCCGCGTTGTTCTTCAAGTGCGAGAACCTGCAGCGCACAGGCGCGTTCAAGATCCGCGGCGCCTGCAACGCGATCGCGCAGTTCACGCCGGCCCAGCGCGAGGCCGGCGTGATCACCTTCTCGTCGGGCAACCACGGCCAGGCCATCGCCCTCGCGGCTCGCCTGCTGGGCGTCAAGGCGGTGGTGGTGATGCCGCAGGACGCACCCGAGATCAAGCTCGCCGCGGCGCGCGGCTATGGCGCCGACATCGTCCGCTACGACCGCTACCGCGAGGACGGCAACGAGCTCGTGGGCCGCATGGCCGTCGAGCGCGGCATGACCTTCATTCCGCCGTTCGACCATCCGCATGTGATGGCGGGACAGGGCACGCTGGCCAAGGAGCTGATCGAGGAAGTGGGCGAGCTCGACATGCTGCTCACGCCGGTGGGCGGCGGCGGGCTGATGTCAGGCTGCGCCACCGCGGTGCGTGCACTCAGCGCGGGGGCCGACATCGTCGGCGTGGAGCCGGCGGCCGGCAACGATGCGCAGCAAAGCCTGGCGCGCGGCGAGATCGTGCGCATCGCCACGCCGACGACGATCGCCGATGCGGCGCAGAGCCGCTCGCTCGGGCGGCACACCTTCCCGGTGCTGCAGCAGCTCGGCGTGCGCATCGTCACGGTGAGCGACGACGATCTGGTTGCGGCGATGAAGTTCTTCGCCGCGCGCATGAAGCTCGTCGTCGAGCCCACCGGCTGCCTGGCGGCGGCGGCCGTGCTGTCCGGCCGGGTCGATGTGCGCGGCAAGCGTGTCGGCATCGTGCTCTCGGGTGGCAACGCGGACCTGGCCCGCTTCGCCTCGCTCGTGGCGTAACCCTTCGTCAGCTCTTCGCGATCGCCGCCCGGAGGGCCGCAAGGCGCGCCTTGAGCCGTCGCTCGTTCACCGGGCCCATCCGCACCAACAGCTTCTGCCCGGCCGACATCGCCTCGAGCTTCGGGTCGACGAACTCGTAGTGCACCCAAGGCCGCGTGAGCTGCACCGGCCCCTGCACCTCGAGCAGCCGGACCGCCGGCGGCGTCGCGGGCTCGGGTGCGGCGAGCAGGTGATCGATCACCGCGACGAGACGGTCGTTGAAATAGCCGTTGGGATACCCGAGGTCCTCGTAGGCGCGCTGGAACAGCGGATAGGCCGACCGGTACATCGCGGACGCGCGTGCGACGTCGACCGATTCGACGAGCAGCACGAAGGGCGCATAGCGCAGGCCGTTGTCCGCATCGATGACCGCGACCTCGCCCTGCGTGCGCACGGTGAAGCGCCCCGGCGTGGGCTGCACCGGCCACAGCTGAGCCGAGGCATGCGCGCGGCCGAGGTTGTCGACGGTGGCGACGAAGCGGCGCACGATGCTGTCGGTCTGCAGCATCGCGCGCGCTTTCGGCGCGCGCACCAGCTGCGCCAGCGCCTGGGCCATGAAGGGATCCGATTCGGTCAGCAGCGGCAGCGTGACCGGCGCGGTCTCCTCCGTCGCAGGCTCGATGGGATGCTGGATGGCGACCGGGGCGGAAGCGGCGGGCGGCGGGACGGCGGGCATGACGGCGCCGGCGACGGGCCGCTCGATTTCGGTGCGCGGCGGCGGCTGGGTGCCGTGCCAGTACCACCATGACAGGTATCCGAGCGCGAAAAGCACGGCCACCGCGCCGAGGATCAGCGCCTGGTTGGCGCTGCGCGATCGCGCCGCCCGTCCCCGGGCCAGAGATCGCGGCCCATCGGCCACCAGCGGCTCGTGTTCGATGGGTTGCTGCATGGCGTGCTCCGTCAGTCGAAGGCAATGCCAAGCATGCGCGAGAAACGGCGCAGCGGGGTTCCGAAGTGTCAGCGGTGTATCGGGGGCCGCGCGATCCTGCGCCAGTCGGGTGAACGAACGCCGGGCTGGTACGCCGACTCCAGCCGTTTCGCGACGATCCCTTCGAGCTCGAGGCTGAGCGCGAGGCCGTACATCGACAGCCCTTCACCGACGACGTCGCGCACGACCAGCACATGCGGTGCACCCTGCAGTAACGGGCGCAGCAGTTTTTTCCGCTCCAGCAGCGGAAGGTGCATGACGTTCTTGCCGCCGATCACCAGCGCGTCGAAGACACAGTAGACGACCGGATCGTCCCCGGGCTTGAAGCCGTGACGTTCCTTGCGCTGCAGCAGCCTTCGAGACTCGGCCCGGCCGGCGACGTGCTGGTCGTTGAGCACGCAGATCGCGCCGTCCACGATGCATCGCCGGCCGCCGAGGAAGGCGAGCACGCCGGCCACCTCGGCGAACCACGAGCTCATGTCCGTGCCGCGGCCATCCTGCAGCCGCGCGCCGTCGGCACTCCATTCGGCGAGGCAGCGACAGCCGTCGTACAGGATCTCGAATGCCCATTGCGGGTCGTCGAATGCCTCCGCCGCCTTTTCCATCGACATCGGTCGGAGCTCGTCCAGCGCCGGCGCCGGCCTGCGGTGTCCCGGGTCCATAGGCGAGGTCGCGGCAACCGGTGTGCCGCGACCGCCTGCGGGTATTGCCGGATGCGGAGAACCCTTGCCCCGCACGGCCGTCGGCGGCCTCCTGCCGGTCAGTCCGCCCGCTCTCGAAGAGCCTCCGCGAGCAGCCGCGCCGCGGCCGACAGCAGGGGTGCTGGCCGGGTCACGACGACCAGGCGCCGCACGGCCCAGGGCTCCGCGAGCGGCACGAGCGCCAAGAGCCCGGCTCCGGCGTGCGGCGTGGCCGCCTCGAGCGGCAGGATCGCCAGCCCGAGTCCCGCGGCGATCATGCGGCTGGCGGCATCGAGGGAAGACACCTGCATGCGATGCGACGGCAGGCGGCCGAGCAGCGCCGCATGACGTCGCAGCAGCTGGTCCAGCTGGCCGCCGGGGCTGACGCCGATGGACGGATGGTCCAGCGTGTCGGAGAAGGTCAGCGAAGGCCGCCGTGCGAGCGGATGATCCGGCGACAGCGCGACGCACAGCCGATCCGTCCGGTAGGGAAGCACCTGCACGCCCGCGAGGTCGATCAAGTCCCACAGCACGCCGAGGTCAGCGGTGCCTTCGCGCACGCCGCGAACGATGTCGGGGCTGGTGCGTTCATCCAGCGTGACCTGGATGCCCGGGTGCTCGGCCATGAAGGCCGCGATGTCCTCCGGCAGGCGCTCGGCCAGCACCGAAGGGCTCGCGAGCACGCGGACGCTTCCCTGCACCCCGGCGCCGAACGCCCCCAGCTCGACGCGAAGCTGATCCAGGCCCGCCAGGACCTCGCGTGCGCGGGCGAGCAGCGCCTCGCCGGCGGGCGTCGGCTCGATCCCTTGACGTCGCCGCGTGAGCAGCGCGACGCCGACCTCGGCTTCCAGCGAGGCAATCCGCTTGCTGAGGGCGGACGCGACCAGCGCTTCGCGTTCGGCGGCCCGCGCGATGCTTCGCTCCTCGCACACCGCGATGAAGAGCTGGAGCGAAACAGGATCGAGGGGCCGCGGCATGACGTTCCGGATTGGAACGCAGCCCCTGAAAAATGATCATTCGTGAAACCGCTCAGGTTGCCTAAAGTTCTTTCATGACTACCCTCGACGCGGTCATCGTGCGCGAAGTCGGCTTGCGCGACGGCCTTCAGAGCATCGCTCGCACCGTGCCGACGCCACACAAGATCCAATGGCTGCAAGCCGCCTACGCGGCAGGCCTGCGGGAGATCGAGGTGGGCTCGTTCGTGCCGGCGCGGCTGCTGCCTCAATTGGCCGACACGGCCGCCGTGGTCGAGGCCGCGCGCGCCTTGCCGGACCTCGTGACCTCCGTGCTGGTGCCCAATCTCAAGGGCGCGCAGGCCGCGCTGGATGCGCGCGCCGACCTCATGCTGCTGCCCATCTCCGCGAGCCATGCGCACAGCCTGGCCAATCTGCGCAAGACGCCGGACGAGGTGGTCGCGGAGATCGGGCGCATCCGTGCGCTGCGCGACGCGAGCGGATCGCCTTGCCTGCTCGAAGTGGGCTTCAGCACGGCGTTCGGCTGCACCCTGCAGGGCCGCGTCGACGAGAACGAAGTGCTGCGCCTCGTGCAGGCGGTGCTCGATGCCGGCGCCGATCGCGTCGGCCTGGCCGACACCGTCGGCTACGCCGATCCGTTGCACGTGGCGCGTCTCTTCGAGCGCTGCTTCGCGGTCGCCGGCGACGCGCTCGCCTGCGGCCATTTCCATGACACGCGGGGATTGGGCCTGGCGAACGTCTATGCCGCATGGCAGGCGGGCGTGCGCCGCTTCGACGCCTGCATCGGCGGCATCGGCGGCTGCCCGCATGCGCCCGGGGCCAGCGGCAACGTCGCCACCGAGGACGTGGCGTACCTGTTCGCGAGCATGGGCGTGCCGACGGGCCTGGCCTTCGACGCGCTCATGGCGCTGCGCGGGTGCATGGGGCAGTGGCTCGAGGGCGAGCCGCTGCACGGGTCCATCTGGCGCGCGGGTCTGCCGAAAACCATGGGGGAGCCTGCATGATCACGAGCGACACCAGAAGCGCGACACCGCAGCCGCTGCGCGGCGTGCGGGTCGTCGAGTTCACCCACATGGTCATGGGACCCACCTGCGCCATGGTGCTGGCCGACATGGGCGCCGAGGTGATCAAGGTCGAGCCCGTCGACGGCGAAGGGACGCGGCGCCTGCTCGGCGCGGGCGCGGGCTTCTTCCCCATGTTCAACCGCAACAAGAAGAGCATCGGCATCGACCTCAAGCAGCCGGCCGGTGCCGAGGTGGCGCGCAGGCTGGCGTCGTCGGCCGACGTGGTGGTCGAGAACTTCAAGCTCGGCGTGCTGAAGAAGTTCGGACTCGACTACGCGAGCCTGTCGGCGCTCAACGAGCGCCTCATCTATGTCAGCCACAAGGGATTCCTCCCCGGGCCGTACGAGCACCGCACCGCGCTCGACGAGGTGGTGCAGATGATGGGCGGCCTGGCCTACATGACCGGGCGGCCGGGCGACCCGCTGCGCGCGGGCACCAGCGTCAACGACATCATGGGCGGCCTGTTCGGCGCGATCGGCACGCTGGGCGCGCTGATCCAGCGCGGCATCACCGGCAAGGGCATGGAAGTGCAGTCGGCGCTGTTCGAGAACAACGTGTTCCTGATGGGGCAGCACATGCTGCAGTACGCGGTCACCGGCAAGCACCCGGCGCCGATGCCGGCGCGCGACAACCCGTGGGCCATCTACGACGTGTTCACGGTGAAGGACGGCGAGCAGATCTTCCTCGCGGCGGTGAGCGATGCGCAATGGGCCGCCTTCTGCGATGCGCTCGGCTTCGCGGACCTGAAGGCCGACCCGCTGCTCGGGACCAACAACGACCGCGTGCGCCAGCGCCCGCAACTGCTGGCCACGCTGCGCGAGCGGCTGGCGCACCGCAGTGCGACGGAGCTCGCCGACGTGTTCGAGCGCGCCGGCCTGCCCTACGCGCCGATTCGCCGCCCCGAGGACCTGTACGAGGACCCGCACCTGCTGGCCACCGGCGGCCTGGCCGACATCGAGCTGCCCGACGGCGACAAGGCCGGGCAGACGGTCAAGACGACGCTCTTTCCGATCACCATGCAGGGGCAGCGGCTGCCGGTGCGCCTGCAGCCCCCGCGCTTCGGTGCCCACACCGACGAGTTGCTGCGCGGTCTGGGGTACGGTGACGACGCCATCGAGTCCTTGCACGCGCAGGCCGTCGTGGCCTGAGGGCGCTGCCTTCACACACATCGAACAGGAGACACCATGGACCGCTACGACCTCACGCGCCGCACCGTGCTCGCCGCGCTGGCGGCATTGGCTGCGCCGGCCTTCGGCCAGTCCGACAAGCCGATCCGCTTCATCCTGCCGAACGCCACGGGCTCCGGCGTCGACGCCATCACGCGCGCTGCGCAATCGGCGCTCGGCAAGGCGCTGGGCCACTCCGTCATCGTCGACAACCAGCCGGGCGCTGGCGGCATCGTCGGGCTGCAGGCGCTTGCACGCTCGCCCGCCGACGGCATGACGCTCGGCGTGGTGTCGAACAACGTCGTCATCTTCCCCAGCGTGCTGAAGAGCATGCCGTTCGACATGCCCGGCGACTTCACGCCGATCGCGGTCGTCGGCTACACGCCGGTCGTGCTGGTCGTGAACGCCAAGGTTCCCGCTGCCAACGCCAAGGAGTTCATCGCCCTGCTGAAGAGTCGCAACGGCGACATGACGTACGCCTCGGGCGGCAACGGAACGATCCTGCACCTGGCGAGCGCGATGTTCCTCGACGAGACCCGGACCCAGGCGCGCCACATTCCGTACAAGGGCGTCGGCCCGATGGTCACCGACCTCATCGGCGGCCAGGTGGATTTCGCCACGGCGGCGCTTCCCAGCGTGCATGCGCACCTCAAGTCCGGCGCGCTGCGAGCCATCGGAATGGCCACCGCCCAGCGCGCGGCCGCGGCGCCCGACATTCCGACCTTCGCCGAGCAAGGCCTGCCCGGCTACGTCGTCGAGGCGTGGTTCGCCGTCATCGGCCCCAAGGGTCTGCCCGCGGCGGACGTGAAGCGCGTGCACGACGCCGTCGTCACGGCGTTCAACGACGCCGAAGTGAAGGAAGCCATGGCCAAGCAGGGCAACGTCATCAACGTCGCGCCGGCCGACAAGGCGATGCCGTTCTTCCGCAGCGAGCTCGCCAAGTACGCGGCGCTGGTGAAGAAGGCGGGCGTGGAAGCCCAGTGAGCGAAGTGGCCGGGTCCGGCCGGCGGCTGTTTCTTTGCGCCGATCCGGTGCTGGTGCGCGCGCAGCTGGCCGGACGCGACCTCGCACGCGCCGAGGCCGGCGCCTTGCGCGACGACATCTCCACCGACGAGATCTCTCCGCTGCCGGCGATGGTGCACTTCGATGCGGCGCTCGGGCGCCATGCGCACACCGGCTTCACCGCCGGGGGCGAGCGCCCGATCGCCGTCGACGCGCTGCGCCGAGCGGGCGTCGGCGTGCTGATCGGGGGTCGGCGCTACGGCAAAGGCAGCTCGCGCGAGCACGCGCCGCTGGCCGAGCTGTCGGCCGGCATCAGGCTGGTGATCGCCGAGAGCTTCGAGCGAATCTATCGCCAGAACGCCGACAACCTCGGGCTGCTCACCAGCACGGACCTCGGCCTCGTGGAGCGGCTCGAACGCGGCGAGTGGCCGTCGACGGACGAACTGCTCGCCGACCGCGAGCCCCTGGCCGCGGCCATCGTGCGCGCGGGCGGGCTGCTGCGCTACGGGCTCGGGCCGCAGGCGGCCGCGGCGGACCTCGAAGCGCCGGGGCCGAAGACCCTGTTCGAGAAGATCGTCGAGCGCCACCGCGTTCGTCCAGGCTTCGTGCGCGCGGATCTGCGCTTCATCCACGAGTACTACACCGGCATGTGTGCCCACTTGCTGGAGGAGCATCTCGGCGCGCACTACCGTCTGCACGAGCCCGACGGCATCGTCTGTTTCGAGGACCACCTCTCGTATGTCGAGCAGAGTCCGGTGCACGTGGCGCAGGGCCTCGTTCCCGGCGTGCGGCGGCTGTCGCAGTCGCACCGGGCGTTCGTGGCGAAGCACGGGCTGCGCGACCATGGCCATGCGATCGGCAGCGAGGGCTCGCAAGGCATCTCGCACGCCATGGTGGCCGAGCGCTATGCGCTGCCGGGCCAGCTCGTCGTCGGAACCGACTCGCACACGCCGCACAGCGGCGCTCTGGGCTGCGTCGCGTTCGGCGTCGGGACGACGGAGATGGCCAATGCCTTCGTCACGGGGGCGGTGCGGATCGGGCATCCGCCCGTGCTGCGCATCGAGGTCGGAGGGCGATTGCCGGTGGGCGTGTCCGCCAAGGACCTGGTGCTGCACCTGCTCGCCTTGCCGGCCATCCGCGCCGGCGGCGGCGTGGGCCGTGTGTTCGAGTTCGGCGGCCCGGCGATCCGGGCCATGGACACGGACGAGCGCGCCACGCTCACCAACATGACGGCCGAGCTGGGCGGCTTCACGGGCATCGTCGAGCCCGACGACGAGACGGTCCGCTTCCTGCGCGAGCGGCGCGGCATCGAGTTCCGCATCGAGCCCTGGATGCGCAGCGACGCCGGTGCGCGATATGGCAGCGTGATTGCCATAGCCGCCACTTCGCTGTCGCCCATGGTGGCTCGTCCCGGCGACCCGGGCCACGGCGTGCCCCTCGCGATGCTGGCCGAGCGCCCGCGGATCGACATCGCCTATGGAGGTTCGTGCACCGCCGGCAAGCGCGAGGATTTCGCGCAGTACCACGCCGTCCTGTCGTGGGCGGCACGCCGCGGCTTGCGGGCCGCGCCCCACGTGACGCTCTACCTGCAGTTCGGCACGCAGGACGTGCGCGAGCATTGCATCCGGGAAGGCTGGCTCGAGGCATTCGAAGCAGTGGGGGCGAGGATCCTGCAGCCCGCCTGCGGGGCATGCGCCAATTGCGGACCGGGCGCGTCCACGTCGACCGAGCAGGTCACGGTCAGCGCGATCAACCGCAACTTCCCGGGACGCTCGGGGCCGGGCCAGGTCTGGCTGGCCAGTCCCGCGACCGTGGCGGCCAGCGCGATCGCTGGAAAGCTCGCGTCGTTCGACGAACTGGTGGCCGGTGCGTGCGAGAACCTTTCTTGACAGTAGTCTGATTCGGCGCTTGCACGGCTCTCGCCGCGAACCGCGACTATGCTGATCAGCAGGCCGCGCTCATTCCGATCGCACCGGTTTGAAAGGAATGGTGGGTGAAGCACACCGTCATCGCCCTCTTCGACCAGGCCGCAGACGCCCATGCAGCCGCCGAGGCATTGAAGGACAGGGGCCTGTCTCCGTCCGCGGTGCACGTCGCGCAAGGCGCTCAGCCGCCTGACACCGAGCCCATCCCCGCTGCTGCCGAGATCGAAGGCGGACCGGCCAGCGGCCTGCTGCATCGCCTGGCGCTGTTGTTCGGCGTCGCGGAGGAGCCGCACGTGGCCCACTACGTGGAAGCGGTTCGCCGCGGCGGCACGGTCGTCCAGGTCGACGCCGCCGATGAAGCGCAAGCCACGGCGGCGCGCGATGCGCTGCTCGCCCTGGGCGCGGTCAACATCGACGATCGCGTCGAAGAATGGCAGCAGGCCGGCTGGACCGGCTCCGAGGGTCCGAGCGCGTCGGCGGACGGCGAGCGAGGCGTCGTGCATCGCCAAGAGGTCAGCATAGGCGGCGTGCGTGTCTACGGACATGCCGCCGCAAGGGCATTCGACGAGTTCGCCGACGAATTCAGGTCGGACTGCGACGCCCGATACGCGCAGCTCGGCGGGACCTACGACGACTTCGAGCCTGCCTATCGCTACGGTCATGCCCTGGCCGCGGATCCGCGCTACGAAGCCAGTGTCTGGGGCGACATCGAGGCCGGCGCGCGTGCCGATTGGGAGCGCCGTTATCCGCAGCGTGCCTGGGAGCGGTACAAGACTGCCGTGCAGCACGCGTGGGAGCGGGTCACGCGCCCTTGACCCTCAACTCCCTCTCGCGCGTGCGGGAGAGGGTCGGGATGAGCGCGTAGGCGCTTTCCCACGCAAGCAGGCGGACACGGCCGACTCCGTGGGGCGCGCGGCTTGCGCTAGCTTCGCCGGATCACCATTGCCTGATCAAAGAGGTTCCATGCCAAGAGCCATCTGGAAAGGCGCCATCACGTTCGGCCTCGTTCACGTGCCGGTCGCCTTGTATCCCGCCTCGCACGAAGAAGAGATCGACTTCGACTGGCTTGACAAGCGCACCATGGATCCGGTGGGCTACAAGCGCATCAACAAGCGCACCGGCAAGGAGATCGAGAAGGACGACATCGTCAAGGGCGTCAAGCAGGACGGCGGCGACTACGTCGTGCTGAGCGACGAGGAGATCTCCGCCGCCTATCCCAAGCGCACGCAGACCATCGAGATCCAGTCCTTCGTGCCCGCCCAGGACGTGTCGTTCGTCTACCTCGAGAAGCCCTACTACCTCGAGCCGCAGGGCAGGGCGGAGAAGGTCTACGCGCTGCTGCGGGAGGCGATGTCGGACTCGTCCCTGATCGGCGTCGCCCGCATGGTGATCCACAACAAGGAGCACCTCGTCGCGCTGCTGCCGGCCGGCCCTGCGTTGATGCTCGGCACCCTGCGCTGGGCCAACGAGATCCGAGCCGCGGAGGAGCTGAACCTGCCGCCTGCCGGAAAGGATGCCAACAAGCTGAAGGACACCGAGCTCAGGATGGCCCAGCAGCTGATCAAGGAAATGACCACCGACTTCAAGCCGCAGGACTATCGCGACGAGTTCAGCGATGCGATCCGCGAGCTGGTCGCGCGCAAGGCCAAGGCCGGTGAGACCCAGACGGTCGAGCCGCTGGAAGAGGCGCCTGACTATTCCGGCGACAACGTGGTCGACCTCACCGAGCTGCTGCGAGGCAGCCTGGGCCGCAAGGGCAAGGCGAACGATGCGGCATCGGCGAAGTCGCGATCCGGGAAGCCTGCCGGGAAGGCGCCCGCGCGACACGCCGAGCGCGAGGAAGAGGGGGCCGCCGCCAAGGGCACGCGGCGCAAGCGCGCCTGATCGGCGGGGCCGGCGGTGTCGGACAGGCCTTCGGCCCGCGGCGACCCGCTGAAGCGCTACAGCGAGAAGCGCAACTTCTCGATCACGGCCGAACCGCCGGCGCGCAAGGCGCGCTCGCGCCCCAAGGCCTTGTCCTTCGTGGTCCAGAAGCACTGGGCGTCGAGGCTGCACTACGACTTCCGCCTGGAGCTCGACGGCGTGCTCGTCAGCTGGGCGGTGCCCAAGGGGCCCAGCGTCGACCCGAAGGAAAGGCGAATGGCGATCCATGTCGAAGACCACCCGGTCTCGTACGGCGGGTTCGAGGGCACCATCCCGCCCCGGCAGTACGGCGCCGGCACGGTGATCGTGTGGGACCGCGGCACCTGGGAGCCCGTGGGCGATCCGCACGTCGGTCTGCGCGACGGCAAGCTCGTGTTCCGGCTGCACGGCCAGAAGCTCGCCGGCGAGTGGGAACTGGTGCGCACCTCCAAGCCGGGCGAACGCAAGCAGGAGCAGTGGATGCTCTTCAAGAAGCGCGATGCCTGGGCCCGCCCTCTCGCGGAGTACGACGTGATCGCGGCGCTGCCCGATTCGGTGGTCGAGCAGCCTCTCGGGCTCATCGAGGAGCGCGAGCCGCGCACGTCCGCGGCGCCTGCAGCGCACCGTGCGAGCGACGAGCCCGACCTCGCCAACGCGGTGAAGGCATCGCTGCCCAGGACACTGTCGCCGCAGCTGGCCACCTTGGTCGATGCCGCGCCGAGCGAAGCCGGCTGGATCGCCGAGAGCAAGTTCGACGGCTACCGGCTCCTGTGCCGGATCGAGAGGGGAAAGGCGCGCCTGATCACCCGCAACGGCCTGGACTGGACCGACAAGATGCCGTCGCTGGCCGAGGCCCTGCAGCAGCTGGGCATCGACCGCGCATGGCTGGATGGCGAGATCGTCGTGCTCAATCGAGACGGCGTGCCCGACTTCAACGCGCTGCAGAACGCCATGGACTCGCGCAGGAGCGAGTCGGTCGTCTACTACCTCTTCGACGCGCCCTTCGTGGGCGAGTACGACCTGCGGCGCGTGCCGTTGTGGTCGCGCAAGCGGGTGCTCGAGCGCCTGCTCGAAGGCGACGTGCCGGAGCGGGTGCGCTTCAGTGACAGCTTCAACGCACCGGGCGGTCAGCTGCTGCACGCGGCCTGCCAGCTCGGTCTGGAAGGCGTCATCCTGAAGCAGGAGAACGCGCCGTATGTCGGCGAGCGCAGCAAGACCTGGCTCAAGCTCAAGTGCGGCATCCGCCAGGAGTTCGTCGTCGGGGGCTTCACCGACCGCTCGGGCGCGAAGTCGGAAGTCGGCGGGCTGCTCCTGGGCTACCCCGAACGCGGTCGTCTGCGCTACGCCGGCAGCGTGGGCACCGGTTGGGGCTCGCGGACCGGGAAGGAACTGCATCGGCTGCTGGTCCCGCTCGAGGTCAGCACACCGCCGTTCGATGAACCGGTCAAGCCCGGACGCTGGTCGCGGCGCGCCAAGGGCAGCGAACGCTGGGTCAGGCCGGAAGTGGTCGTCGAGGTGTCGTTCAGCGAGTGGACACCTGACGGTCATGTGCGGCACCCGAGCTTCAAGGGTGTTCGCAGCGACAAGCCGCCGAAGCAGATCACGCGCGAGCCGGTGGTCGCCGCGCCGGCGGCGGCGGCGTCGACGCCGTCAGCGAAGCGCTCCAGCGTCAAGCTGAGCAACCCCGAGCGCATCATCGATCCGAGCACCGGCCTGAAGAAGGTGGACCTGTTCCGCTACTACGAGTCGGTGGCCGAGTGGATCCTGCCGCACCTCGAGAATCGTCCGGTGATGCTGGTGCGCGCACCCGAGGGCCTTCAGGGCAAGCTGTTCTTCCAGCGCCATCCCGAGACGCCCATCCCCTTGCTGCGTGTGCTCGACGCCTCGGTGTGGCCCGGCCACGAGCCGATGTTCTCCATTGAGACGTCGCAGGCGCTGCTGTCGGCGGTGCAGATGAACGCGGTGGAACTGCACGACTGGAACTACACCGCGACGCAGGTCGACAAGCCGGACCGCGTGATCTTCGACATGGACCCCGGCGAGGGCGTGCCCTTCAGCCGCGTCATCGAGGCCGCGCTGGTGACGAAGGCCTTTCTGGAGGACCTCGGGCTCAAGAGCTGGCTGAAGACGAGCGGCGGCAACGGCCTGCACGTGGTGGTGCCGCTCACGCCGAAGGCAGGCACGCAGGAAGTCCTCGCCTTCGCCAAGGCGGTGGTGGAGCACATGGCCCGAGCGATTCCTTCCCGCTTCGTCGCCAAGACCGGCGCTCGCAACCGGGTGGGCAGGATCTTCATCGACTACATCCGCAACGCCGAGGGGGCGACCACTGCCTGTGCGTTCTCTGCGCGCGCACGGCCGGGGATGGGGGTGTCGATGCCCGTGGCGTGGGACGAGATCCAGTCGCTGAAGAGCGGGGCTCAGTGGACCATCGCGACCGCGCGCGAGCATTTGAGCTTCCGCAAGGTCGACCCATGGAGGGACTACTGGCGCGAGAGGCAGCTTCTCACCGCGGCAGTGAAGCAGTTGCGGTCGGCGCGGGCCCGTTGAAGCAGGCACGCTCGCAGATTGTCTGCATGAAGGTCCGCTAGTTGAAGAACTTCAGCAGGATGGGCGCCAGGACTTCCGGACTGACATCATGGGCCTGGCCTTCGACGACACGGCGTTGCGCACCCGGGATGACCTTGGCCAGCTTGTCTGCGGTCGGACGCATGAACGGCATGGGTCCTGCGCTCGCGCTCCCATCCATGACCAGGGTGACGGCCTTGACCTGGGTCGCCGTCGCCACGGGCACCGACCGATCGTCGCCCACGACGGCATTGTCGTATGCCAGCGTTGGTGCCATTGCCTCCATACCCGCCCACGCAGGCGACGCTTTCATCTTCGCGACCACTTCATCCGGCGCGCCGACGAACGTCATGAACAGCGTGATCGCATCGGCCCGACGGTTGGCCGCCAGCAGTCCGTCGAGCTTTGCCCTGAAGTCTCGCCATTGCGCGGCAGCGCCTTCCGCCTCGCTGTAAGGTGCTTCGTAGATCGCGAGCTTCCTGACCTTGTCGCCGAGCGCTGAGGCTGCTTCCAGTGCGAGGCTTGCCCCCGACGACTTGCCGTACACGCAGGCCGAACCGCCGGCCTTGTCGATGAGCGCTTCCATGTCCTCGATTTCGCGCCTTGCCGAATAGGGTGCGGTATCTGTGCTGTCACCCCGACCCCGACGGTCGTAGCTGTACACAGTGAAGTGGGGCGCCAGGAGCCGGGCCAGCTGCGCACTGTCCGAACGCGATGACAAGGCGCCATTCACCACGATGACTGCGGGGCCGTTCCCCTGCTTGTCATAGGCGATCCGTGTTCCGTCTCGTGAGGTCACCACGTGCCTTGCCTTTCCCTTGTCGGCTCGCTGTGCCTCTGCCCGGGCCTGGCCCTTTGCAAGGAAAGCAAGCGACAGGATTCCGGCAAGACAAGCCGTTCGAAACACGATGGTCGTCGCGCGATTCGCATTCATGCCAATTTCTCCTCGTCCGTTTCAAGTCCGTTGCACACGACCGACGATGGGGTCGAGCGCAGGGCGTTGGAGGGATGCCATGCGAAAGCGGGCAATCGGCGTACCTCGCGTCAAGCAAGGTTTGGCTTGCGGCGGGAGACAGGTCAGGCCAGTTGGGTTGACCAGCGAAACGGCGAATCGCAGCTGGAAGCCCGGGGCTTCGGCCCACTCATGATTCGCCCTGAGACCGACCTTGTGAGCTCAGCGTGAAAGAAATCTATGAATGATGAACTTGAACACACCGGGGGCTTCATACCTTTCCGAGGTTACTGCGTAGGCACCCGTCGTGACTGTCGTCTCTCTCAGGTCGCTCGGCTCGATACCGACATGAGCCGAATCAAACATGACCAGCCGTGGCGTGCGGACCAGGAACGCTACGCTCTCTTCAACAATTGGCAATTGCCAAGGTATTTGACGGAGCGCGGTCTCGGCTCGCTCGACGGACTCACATGACCACCATCGAGCGACAAGCAAGGTCTCGTCTACCAAGAGGAAGGCCGATCGCATTGGCTCATCGCCAAGCAAGAGAACCTCGCCGGGCCCACAGGCGATCCTGGTGACATGGTCGACCACTGCGCATGCCCGGTCATAGTCCGATGGGTCCGTCCCGATGGAACTGCCTTCAGTGCCCTGCCAAGTGCGTGCAATGTCTGGGGTACCGCACAGCGGCGGCCCAAGGGTGTCGATCCACTCAATCATCAAGGACTCCGTCGCCTGCTCAACTGGTCCTCCCGCATCGCGACGCTGGGCTCATCGTGGTGCCGGTCGGCTTGGGCCCCGAGAAGAAGCGCACCGCTTCCGGCGTGGCACCGCCGAACATCACGTCGAGCTTCGCGAAGCCGAAGACGAAGGCGTCGCTGCGGTCGATCAGGGTCACCTCGACCTGGTGGCCCAGCGATTCCGACAGGATCGTGCTCAGCTCCATGCCGCCGAACCGGCCCCCAGGACCGTGACGCGCGTGTTCATTGCCTGTTTCCTTCGATGGTTGCATGCCGAGCGTTGGCAAGGAACTGATGGACGAACGCGATCGCCATGCTGCCTTCGCCCACGGCCGCTGCCGCCCGCTTGACCGGGCCGCAGCGCACGTCGCCGCAGGCAAAGATGCCGGGCACGCTGGTTTCCAGCAGGTAAGGGTCGCGCGGCAGCTGCCAGCGCCCCGACCTGGCCACGGCATCGCCGGTGCAGACATAGCCGCGGTCGTCGCGCGCGATGGCCTCGGGCAGCCAGCCGGTCTCCGCATCGGCGCCGATGAAGACGAACACGCCGCCACAGGCCACGCGCTGCGTGCTGCCGATGGATCGATCGAGCAGGTCGATGGCCGACAGCTCCTTGTCGCCGTGTGCTGCGGTGACTTCGCTGTTCAACGCCACATGGATGTTGGGCTTGCTGCGGATCTGCTCGATCAGGTAGTGCGACATGCTCTTTTCGAGCCCATCGCCGCGCACGACGAGCGTCACGCTTTGCGCATGGTTGGCGAAGAACAGCGCGGCCTGACCCGCGGAGTTGCCCGCCCCGATGAGGTGGATGTCCTGCCCCTGGGTCGAGGCAGCCTCGCTGCGCGACGCGCCGTAGTACACGCCCTTGCCGAGCAGCCGCTCGAAGCCTTGGGTGCCGAGGCGGCGCCACGCCACGCCGGTGGCCAGGATGATGGTGCGCGAGCGCACGCGCTCACCGCCATCGAGCGTGACGGCCATGGTCGCGGGGTCGATGGAGACGGCGCTGCGCGTGACCGCGATCTCCGCGCCCAGGCGCGTGGCCTGCTGCAGCGCGCGGCGCGCCAGCTCGCCGCCCGAGACGCCGGTGGGGAAGCCCAGGTAGTTCTCGATGCGCGACGAGGTCTCGGCCTGGCCGCCCGGCGCCTCGCGCTCGATGACCAGCGTGCGCAATCCTTCCGAGGCGCCGTACACCGCCGCCGCCAGGCCGGCCGGGCCGCCGCCGATGATCACGATGTCGTAGGCGCTGACGCGCGGGCGGGTCTGCAGCCCGAGGTGCTCGGCAACGTCCCGGCAGGTGGCGCGCCGAAGCAGCTCGCCGTCGTCGCAGACGAGCGCGGGCAGGTCGTCGTCGGTGACCGGCGGACCGGTCCAGCGGGTGGCCCGGTCCGGGGCATCGGGCAGCACCCAGTCGTACGAGATCTGGTTTCGTCCGAGAAAGCTGCGCAGCTCGCGCACGGTCTCGTCCCAGCGATGTCCCAGCATGACCGCGCGCGCCTTCGGCGGCGCAGTCGCAATGCCGCGCAGGCCGCCGATGCGTTCGCTGGCCAGGGCGGCCACGCGCGTCAGCACGTCCGGGTTCGCCGCGGCCAAGGCGTGGAAGTCGCGCGCCGCGATGTGCCCCACGCGCGTCGGCTCCGTGGCACGGTAGCTGCCCTGGAATGGGGTGCCGAAAGTGATCGGCACCTCGCCGAAGATCTGGCCCGGCGCACGCACGCCGATGACGCGCTCGATGCCGTCGATGGCCTTGGTGACCTCGATGCGGCCCGACACCACGACGAACAGCGCGCGCTCGTCGCCTTCATGCACGGCGTACTCGCCCGGCGCGAGGCGAACGTCGCCGGCGGCGCGCGCCACGCGCGCCAGATCTTCGTGCGGCACCGACGCGAGGACAGGGGCCGCGGCAAGCTCTTCAACGGCGATCATGGGGCGCTCAGCCGGGCTGCTTGACGATGCGCAGGTAGGGCTTGGGTGCCTTCCAGCCCTCGGGGAACATCGTCTTCGCATCGGTGTCCGAGACCGAGCCCGCGATGATCACGTCCTGCCCCTGCTGCCAGTTCACCGGCGTCGCGACCTTGTGCGTCGCGGTCAGCTGCATCGAATCGAGCACGCGCAGGATTTCGTCGAAGTTGCGGCCCGTGGTCATCGGATAGGTCAGCATCAGCTTGATCTTCTTGTCCGGGCCGATCACGAACACCGAGCGCACGGTGGCGTTGGTCGCCGCGGTACGGCCGTCGGAAGTGCCCGGCTCATCGGCGGGCAGCATGTTGTAGAGCTTGGCCACCGCGAGGTCGACGTCGCCGATCATCGGGTACTCGACGCGGGCGCCTTGCGTCTCCTCGATGTCGGCAACCCACTTGCTGTGGCTGTCCACCGGGTCGACCGACAGGCCGATCAGCTTGGCATTGCGGCGGGTGAACTCGGGCTCGATCCGGGCCATGTAGCCCAGCTCGGTCGTGCACACCGGCGTGAAGTCCTTGGGGTGCGAGAACAGGATCGCCCACCTGTCGCCGATCCAGGTGTGGAAGTCGATGACCCCATGGGTCGTGAGCGCGGTGAAGTTCGGGGCGGTGTCGTTGATGCGAAGGGACATGCTTGGCTCCGATTGGCTAGCCGAAAACAGCAGCCGGAACGTGTCCGGCGGCAGCACGACGATCTCCGCCCGCTGCAGCACCATGCACCGCGCGTGATAGGTCGACTTGCCGAGCAGGCAGCTGCTGGTGAGGATGCAGGTTTCGCCCGGCAGCACATCGTACAGATGCAGTTCGCGGCCGGTCGGCGCGGCCTTGACGACCCGCGCGCTGCCCGACAGCAGCAGCGCAAAGCCCATGCAGGGCTGGTTCTCGTCGAACATCATGGCGCCCGCGGGCACGGTGATGAAGGTGGCGCTGGCCATCAGCGCGTCGAGCGTGCCGCTCGAGAGCTCGCGCATGACCGGGTAGCGGTTCAGCAGCAGCGCCTGGGTTGCCTGGTCGATCATCTGCCAACCTCCCGTACAGCGCTGTCGAAGGCAGCGCGATCCCCCGTCAGGACCTGACGACGCCGTGCCGTGGTGCGCCGGTGCCTGCTGCCGGGCATTGTGCCGCAAGGGCCCGTGCGATTCGTTGGCAAAGGCCGCCGCCCGTGCACTGTCCGATCACTTCGACACACGTGGTGCGCGCTCGCCGCCCCCGCCGTCGGCCCAGCAGCGCTCGCGCTTCTGGCCTCAGTCAGTACGCATACTTGTAAACACCACCGACATCTCCCCAGATTACCTGCGTGGCGTCCCACTGAAGATTGTCAAAGCCGACTCGGCCCAGGCCGACTCCAACGTTGTATATCGTCGACCGTGAAACCACGTCGTGGATGCCGACGCTACAGCCGTTTCCGGAATCGGTGCAGGTAGTCCAGAGGACGCGCGTTCCATCAAAACCCACTGAACTCGTCCTGTATCCAGACGTCGCGCCTTTGTAGGTGGTCGTCGACGTGGAGCCCACGTTCCTTGCATACACACCGCCGCTCTCTTCTCCCCAAAAGATGCGCGTGCCGTTGCCGATCGGATGGATGTAGAGAGCACTGATCGGCTCGGCAGACGACACCATCACGCTCGAGCTGCCACCCGTTTTCAGGACCCGACGAATATTGCTGCCGTCGCTGTAGTACACGAAATTGGTGCCGAGCTCCAGGTGTCGGCCCAGCGTGGTCGTAGCCAGCGTGGCAACGGCTCCACCGCTGATCGGCATCCGTCGGATGCCGTCCGTGTCGACCCAATAAAGATGCGCGCCATCCGTACGCAGGGACCGATTGCCGACGAAGCGAGTGAGCGTTGCAATCGTGACGGCATTCCCGCCTGCCAAGGGCACTCTTTTGATCGACGAGCTGTAGTTGACGGGGTGGCTTGCAGACTGGTCGTTGGCAATGAAATAGCCATACCAGTCGCCGACATTTGCGTATGCGATGTTGCCGAAAGGCTTGTAGCCCGTCGTCACCTCCGAATACAGGAGCCGCTCCTCTCCCGGCTTGGCATTCTTGCTGGTGCGCCAAATGGAAGCCGTGCTCGGGCCGAATTCGTTGATGACATAAGAGGTCCAATACAGATTGCCCGTCGATGCTACGAGGTGAGTGGGATCACGGCGAGCGATCGTGCTGAAAGTGCCGGCATAGGAACCGCTCACAAACAGCAGACATGCGATGCCAACGATGGATGCCGATTTGGATTTGATCACGATCATGTTCCTTTCAAAATGGCTTGAGCAGTGGATCCGCTGGGTTGATTCATGCCTGGGAGCCAGGCTTGTCTTCTGACGAGAAGCCGTCGGGACCAGGCGATTCGGATTCCTGCGTCGGTTGCTCTGCATCGGTCTGCCCCGGTGCGTTGACAGCGCCGCAATCGTTGGTGCATCGCGGAGGCGCCAAGGTCTCTCTCTCGTCGGTTGACTGGTGTTGCCCCGCGAATAGCGGGGCTTCTTGAGTCGACGGAGATGAAATTGTCGAAACGGCCGATGTGCTTTCAATGCCAGGCGGTGGGGAGGATTCCGGCAAGTCGCCACCTCCACCGCAACCGGCAATGAATGCCGTCGCAGCGGCGGCTACCGACAAGACAAGGAGCGTGTGAAGATCGGGGCAAGCGTGTGAGCGTCGCATGGGTACTCCAATTTCTCGATATCGGTGATAGGCGGACAGAGTCCCGCCGCCAAGGTAAACGGCCGCGCCAGCGGCCTTCGAAAACAGGGCGCCACCATCTGCGTGAGCCGTTGAGCTCATTGAGCAGTCAACTGTCGGTCTCTGCTCTGCAGACGGCCCCCGCATAGCGGCTGCGGCTCCGGGCTTCAGTGCCCCTGCGCTGGCAGTCCTATTGGCGCAACCTGTCTCTCTGTTGATCGGACGCGGTCCGTATCCGGAAACGGACACACTTCATGCGTCGGTGTGCATTTCTTCTTTTTCACCGGTGGCCATGCCCGGTCTCGCCGGAGTCAGCCCTACGGAGCAACCTCCAGCCCAAGCAGGCTGAGAGTGTTGAAGCCGCGAACGGCGTCCCATAGCATGTCCTCGTGGGCGAGCCGGACCGCGTATTCGGGACGGTCTCGCAACTCGGCCGAGGCATCAGGCAACCACAGGGAAACGGTATAGCGGCCCGGCACTGCGAAGGATGGGACGGGGACCGACATGGACAAGTGCGTCACCCCCGGTATCCATCGGCGGGGATCAACCTTGAGCTGGATCTTGTAGGTGTTCAACTGGTTGTGCAGCACCAGATACACCGGTCGAGGGTTGATCAACGGTGCGACGCCAACGTTCTTGACGTCCGCTGTGAATTGAAGTGTCCCGCCTCGTCGAACGCTGCGCGTGAAGGAGGCCTTCGGCAAGATGATCCGGTATCCCAGCGTCCGCAATATCTCGCGCCAGACTCCGGTGTGAGCGGGCGAATCGATGTGGTAGCCGCTGGTCGGATCGTCGTAGTTCAGGTCACGCGCGCCGAGCTTGTATCGAACGGATCCACTGTAGCCGCCGTTGAGATACGTCCAGTGCATCTGGGTGATGTCGGCGATGGCGCGACATTGCAGTTCCTCGTCCGTCGGGTGGTAGGTATCGAGCAGATTGCACGTCTCGCCTCCCATCGGTGTGAACAGTGAATTGAATCCGACGTACGCGCGTTCGGCGTGGTATGCAGGAGTTCCGAACTCACTGTAGGTGCCGCGATCGTCCAGGCTGCTCAGGAAACAATCGTTGTGATGGCCCGTTCTCGATTCGGCCGACCCATCGTACGGCTGCGGTCCGTTCGGCTGTCCGATCGCGTTCGAGGCGACCACCGTTGGAGAGTTGGAGAATATGCCATGCCGCTTCGACGGCGTGCGAACCTGGACCATGCGGTTGGATGGAACCGCATCCAACAGAGCACGCAAGATGATTCCGCGATCGGCATCGGTGGAGAGCGTTGACGAGTGCCATTCGCCCCAAGGGCCCACGAAGCCTGCCTTGACCGCCATGATCACATCCTGGTTGGCAGCCAAGTAGGGCTTGAGCTGCGAGATGTGCTGGAGGATGGTTTGCCGGGGAGGGTCGATGCAGTTGTCGTTCGAGTCCTTCGGGCAAGGAACACAACCCGGCGTTCCGTCGCAGTCCTTGTCGAAGTAGTAGAAGCGGACGATTGCTTTGGCGCCGCATTGTCGTATGTCCGAAAAACCCTGGGTCACTTTCCCGAGAACCACGTCGTCCAATACGGGGCTCTGAGGAAGAATGGCTTGGGTATAGATGACGGAATAGCCACGGTCCCGTGCATACACGCACTTGTCAAGCAAGGTTCGACCAGCGCGGTCTTCGAAAAGATCCAGATGCCGGTAGAGGCCTCGCTCCGGGTTCTTGATGAAGCTGGCGGTGTTTTCGGTGAACGACAGGCTCACGTATGGTGGCACCTTCGTCACCACTTGCGCAGCGGCGGCGGATGCCAGGGTGCAGAGCAGATAGAAAAGGCGCTGGGGTGACTTCATGATTGTTCCGATCGCTTCAATGGCAACTTGCGGGCTCGATGCATGGCTTGCGTGCTGCAAACGCCGAGGCACAAAGGACAGCGCAGACATTCCGATCGACCCCACATGTGCGCGGTCACGCACCTGTCGAGGCGTGGCGCCGGTTTTGCGCAAAACCGAAGCCGACTGCCCGCTCGTCGGAGCAGTCCAGATGATTTCCTGACGGGTCGTGTCCGTCGTGTGGACTCACGCGCTGCACGACCGGCGTCGAAAGGTCGCGTCCGATGAGTGCGCGGGCATAGAAGTAGTCATTGCGGTCTCTCTCGCCGAGCGCGTCCAGGTCGACGTGGCCCATCGCGTCGCAGGGAAACGAGTAGCCGCGCGTCGTGTCGACAAGTTCTCGAAAGCGCAGCTCGTAGGCCTCGGCTTCCAGCCACGCGCGGCCCCCCCGACCGCGGCCTCGACCACTTCTGCTCGTGGCCCCGTCGCAGGAATCGCCGGTCCGCATGGCTGGAAAGGGCCGCTCGAATCGCGACGTCTGGATGGGACACGCCGGTGCCGTGAGGGGCACGAAGGGCAGGTTGCTGGTGCTCATGTCGATCTCCGTCGAACGGGAGGTGGCGGTGAAGGGATCGCCTGGACCGCTGTTCTCTCCCTTGCCTGCTCGGACGTGAGCCCGGCGCCTGACCGGACATCGCTGCATTCGACGGACCGGGACCGACGACGGACATGCTTGGTGCGCCTGACAGGCTCTTCAGCGCGGCTGTGCAGCCGTGTCCGCTCTGGGTTGTCGTATTCGTCCGGAGAGAGGATCATCGTCTTGCCGGAGAACGTCATGACGCCGCGAGACTTGGCAGCACTGAGCAGCCTGCTGGATGTGGCACTCGAGACGGAGCCGTCGCAGTGGGAGGAGTGGCTGGAGACCCTTGACCAGGCAGACCGGCACCTCGTTCCAGCGCTGCGCGCGATGCTCGCGGAGCACGCCCATGGCCGCCATGCGGATTTCATGGCGGCGGGGGCACGCCTCGCCGATGAGTCCCCAGCTGCCGATGACACGTTCGCCAAGGCGGGCGACGAAGTCGGCCCCTACCGGCTGATCCGGGAGATCGGCCGCGGCGGTATGGGCACGGTCTGGCTGGCCGAGTGGGCCGATGGCCGCTTCCAGCGCAGGGTGGCGCTGAAGTTGCCGCGCCTTGCATGGGCTGCCGGCCTGTCCGAACGGATAGCGCGCGAACGGGACATTGGGGCCATGCTGGAGCACCCCAACATTGCTCGACTCTATGATGCAGGCGTCGACCAGCGCGGACGCCCCTACCTCGCGATCGAATACATCGATGGAAACTCCATCGACACGTATTGCCAAGAGCATGGGCTGACGCTGCCACAGCGACTGCGGCTGTTCATGCAAGTGGCGCGTTCAGTCGCGTATGCCCATGGGCGTCTGGTCGTGCATCGCGATCTCAAGCCGTCCAACGTGCTCGTGACCAAAGACGGCCAGACGCATCTACTCGATTTTGGCATCGCCAAGCTGCTTCACGAGGCCGGCGCCGTCGGTGCGCGCTTGACACAGGAACAGGGGCGCATGCTGACGCTGCACTACGCGTCGCCTGAGCAGGTGAGGGACGAGACGATCACGGTGCAGTCCGACGTCTATTCGCTCGGCGTGCTGCTGTACGAGCTGCTCACGGGCAGCCTGCCGTACAGGCTGAAGCGGCAAAGCCTCGGTGCGCTGGAGGAGGCGATCGTCGAGGGCGAGCCCGAACTGGCGAGTACGCGCGCACCCGATAGGACCACCGCCCGCGCGCTGCGTGGTGAGCTCGACGCAGTCCTGGCCAAGGCATTGCGCCGTGCGCCTGGCGAGCGCTATCGCTCGGCCGACGCGCTGGCCGATGACATCGAGCGGCACTTGGACGGAGAGCGTGTCCTGGCGCAGCCGGACACCGCCTGGTATCGGGTGCGCAAGACCATCTTGCGGCACCGGTTCGCCGCGGCGACCAGCGGTATCGCCGTGCTTGCTGTCGTGCTGGGCGCGGGCGTCGCGGTAGCGCAGGCGATGCGAGCGAACGATGCTGCGGCGAGGTCTCAGGCCGTCAAGGATTTCGTCGTCGATGCGTTTCGCATCGATGCTCCTGGCAACCCGGCCAGCGAGCAATTGCGCGAGCTGCCGGCAGAGCTCCTGCTGGAACGCGCAGCAAGCCAGATCGAGACCCGCTTCGCCGGGCAACCTCGATTGCAGGCGGACTTGTTCGGCGTGGTCACTTCGACCTTCGCCGACATGGGCAGCGACAGGCTTGCCCACCAGTACGCCGACCGGCACCTGCAGGCACTGGTCGCCCTCCGTGCGAGTCCCAAGGAACTGGCGAACGCGCTGCTGCTGGTGTCGCAGACGCTCATCGGTTGGCGCGATGCCGTCGCTGAAGCCCATGCCCGGCAGGCGCTGGAGCTCGCCGCCGAAGACCGGCCGCTCTCGGCCCGTGTGCGCCTCGGCCTGGCCCACATCCTGTTCGAACAGAAGAAGCACGAAGAGGCGGCGATTGAACTGGATGCGGCGGACCGGCTCATCGCATCGTACGCATCCGCACCGTCCATCGAGGCGGCACGGTCGACCTATCTTCGCGCGGAACTGACGCGACGCCGTGATGGGTTTGCAGCGGCCGCGCCGCTCTACGAGCAGGCCATCGAGCGGGCCCTGCAGGTCGAGGGGCCGTTGTCGCGACGTGTGACCGGAATGCGCCTGCGGTTCGTCGACACGCTGGTTGCCGAGCGGCATGCCAAGGAAGCTCGGACCCAGCTGCAGGCGGCGCTGGATGCGCTGCGTACAGTCGGCGGGGTCGAGGATATCGGGGCCTCGATTGCAGAGGCCCACGTCGCCGCAACGATGTTCGAGGTCGGCCTCATGCCGGCAGACGAGGCGCTGAAGCTGGTCGAGCGCGCGCATGGCGTCGTGAGCGCGCGGCAGGCGCCGGAGGGCGTTCGGGCGCGTGCGGACTTCATACTTGGCAAACTGCTGCTGGACTGGGGCCATGTCGAACGAGCGTACGCATTGTTGGACCGTGCCATTCCCGTGTTGAGAGGCTGCCGGTGCCATCCCGATGAGCTGATCATGGCAGTGGCGCTGGGCCACGCCGCACGGGCCAGCGGAATCCATATCCAGGCCGACGCGGAGTTTCGGCGATCAATAGGTTTGCGCCTGTACAAGGGTGGCGCCGTCGACAAAGTGCTGCGTGCAGGTGAGGAAAGGCTGGTTGCGGTGAACCTGCGGATGCAGGGGCGCTACGACGACGCAGAAGCGGTCTTGCTCTCGCCGGCGCATTTCGAAGCCGGCCAAGCGCACTCAAGCGTCAACACGTCGCCGGCGGATGTCAATCGCGATACGGACCCCTTCTCCGGCGATGCGCATGCGGTGAAGCGGCTGGCCATCGACCGGGCGCTCATCAAGCTCGAACGCGGCGATCCCGCTGCCGCGATGGCTCTGCTGACACCGTACGCCGAGAGTGCCGAGTTCCAGCCGCTTCAGGGCCTGGAGAACGCGAGCCTGATTCGCGCCGCTGCACAGTGCGCACTGGGTCGGTCCCGCGAGGCACTTCCCGCTCTGCAAGCCATGACGGACCGGGTCGCGCAAGTCCGCTATCCCTACAGCGCCGAAGTGGCGCAGCTGCGTGCCATCACCGGGCTGTGTGCAATCGATGCCGGGGAACGCGGCAGGGCGGGCGAGCTTGCCGAACTGGCGCGACAGGCTTTCATCGAGCAGCCCGGGGTCAGTCCGTATTACAAGGTGCCGTTGCGCCGCCTGGAGAAGCGGCTCCACCGACGCCCGTGAAGGGGCGCCGGACCACTGATTGCCACCGGACTGCGAATGCGGTGCAATGCGCGTTTGACGCCTCAGGCCGGAGGGCACCATGGAAGATGTGGGTGAACTCATTGCGAGAATCCAATCCGGTGATGACAGCGCGCGTGACAAGTTGTTCGCCGCAACCTATGGTGAGTTGCGCAAGCTGGCGCGCTCCCGACTTCGCGACGGCGGCCGCAATACCGTCCTGGACACCACGGCGCTGGTTCACGAGTCCTACCTGCGCTACCTGAACTGCGGCCAACTGCGCTTGGCGGACCGGCGCGCCTTCTTCGCGTATGCGTCGAAGATCATGCGGTCGGTCATCATCGACTCGGTTCGGGAACGTCAGGCCGAAAGGCGCGGTGGTGGACTCACCGAGATCACCCTGAACTCGCAGCTGATAGCGAACGTGCCGAGCGGCGAGGCGGAGATTCTCCATGTGCACGATGCGCTTCTCGAACTGGAGCAGGCGGAACCTCGTCTGGCCCAGGTGGTCGAGATGCGCTATTTCGGCGGCTACTCCGAAGCCGAGATCGCAGAGACGCTGGAAATAACCGACCGGACGGTTCGGCGCGACTGGGAGAAGGCGCGGCTGCTGCTGCTGAATCTGCTCAACCCTTGAGTGCCGGCGAGCTGGTTGCGTTGCGTCCACAGCAGCGAAGGTTGTCGCACCCATGCGCGCCGCCGTCTCTGACATCGCGATACTGAGCCGGCTGCTCGAACAGGCTCTCGAAATGAAGCCGGCCCAGGCAGAGGGCTGGCTTGACTCCTTGCCTCGGGAACACCGGCATCTGGTGCCGAGGCTTCGATACATGCTGGCGGTGCATTGGTCCAGTATGCATGCAGGCTTCATGGAGCACGGGCCGAAGCTCAGCGACTCAGGGGCAGCGGATGAAGAAGACTTATGGAGTCCCAAGGCTGGCGATCTGATTGGACCGTGCCGGCTAGTCCGTGTGATCGGGCACGGCGGCATGGGAACGGTTTGGTTGTCGGAGCAGGCGGATGGAGCTCTGAAATCTCAAGTGGCGTTGAAGTTGCCTCATATGCGGTGGGATCGCGCCGACATCGCCGAACGATTCGCGCGTGAGCGCTCCGTCCTCTCGACACTGGCCCACCCCGGAATCACGAAGCTCCTTGACGCCGGTGTGTACCGGCACGTTCAGCCCTACCTCGTTCTCGAATACGTCCAAGGCGAACCGATCGACGTCCATTGCCGCCGATACGGTCTCGACCTGCGGGCTCGTCTCATGCTGTTCCTCCAAGTCGCAAGCGCCGTCTCCTACGCCCACCGTCAGCAGGTCCTTCATCGCGATCTGAAGCCCGCAAACGTGCTCGTTACCTCGGATGGCGCCGTCCGCCTGCTCGACTTTGGAATCGCAAAGCTGCTCGACAACGGGGCGAGCGTCGAGACCGATTTGACGAGGAAGTGGGGAAGGCCCCTCACGCTGGAGTACGCGTCACCCGAGCAATTACGGGGCGACCCTGCAGGCATCACCTCGGATGTCTACTCGTTGGGGGTCATTTTGTATGAGCTGCTCTGCGGGATGCGCCCGCACCGGCGAGAAGGCCGATCACCGGCATCGTTCGAAGCGGCTCTGCTCGGTGAGGTTCCGAGGCTGCCGAGCGAAGTGGCGGTGGAGCCGTCGATGAGGCAGGCGCTGTCCGGTGCCCTCGATGCCGTGATGATGAAGGCTCTTCGCAAGTCCATGCATGACCGCTATCCCAGCGTCGCGGCACTCGCCGATGACGTGCAGCGATTCCTGGATCGCCGGCCAGTTTGCGCACTCGACGATCCACCCCGCATTGACAGCTTGGAAGCGATGGCGAGCGGCCAAGCTGCCCGACGGTCGCGCGGGCCACCAGCCCGCGATATCGTTCTGGTCGGTCGCCAAGCAGATCGCGCTGCCGTCGCCGATCTGCTTCGCAGCCGACGCCTGGTTTCCGTGGTGGGTCATGGCGGCGTGGGCAAGACGGAGCTCGCCCGGGCGGTAGCCGTCGTCCTCACTGACGAGTTTGCCGAGGGGGTTGCCTGGGTCGACCTCGCGCCTTTGACTTCTGAAGAGCAGCTCGTGCCGGCCCTGGCCGCTGCGGTCGGCATCGAGCTCCCATCCGGCTGCGGGCAGGACCTTCTGCTCGCCGCACTGGCGCCTCGCCACCTGCTGGTCCTGATCGACAACTGCGAGCATCTTCTTGCGCCTGTCGCAAGTCTTGTCGAGCAGTTGCTGGCGTACGCGCCAGCACTGCGCGTCCTGGCCACGTCGCGAGAACCCCTGAGGGCCAGCGGTGAACAGGTGTACCGGCTCAGTCCACTGCCATCCCCGCCCGCGAATGCGAATCTGGCGCAAGCCCGGGAGTACGCTGCATTCCAGCTGTTGGAGCAGGGCATAGTTCGCGCAGATCTGGGATTCGAGTTCGATGACCGGCTTGCGTCGGTCGGAGCGGAGATCTGCGAGGCGCTGGATGGTGTTCCGCTGCCGCTCGAGATGATTGCCGCATGGGTGCCTAAGGTCGGTATCAAGGGCGTGCGCGAGATGCTGCACGAACGGCTGCGCTTGTTGCGGGGCGGGGTGCGTGGAGTTCCCTTGCGTCAGCGCAGTCTGCGCGATCTGCTCGACTGGAGCTACGGCTTGCTGACGGCTCCGGAGCAGCTCGCCTTGCGGCGGCTTTCCGCTTTCGTGGGTGCTTTCGATGTCACATTGGCTGAGCGGATGCTCGCTGACGAAAACACCGACCGCTGGAGCGCGCGCGAACTTTTGTCTTCCCTGGCCGACAAGTCGCTCGTGAGCATCGGACACGCCGACGGTCCGCTCTACCGGCTGCTGCAAACGACGCGGGTGTATTCGGTTGAGCGCGCGAAAGAGGCTGGTGAGTCGGCGGCCATCCGGCAGCGGCACGGTGCGGTGATGGTCTCCGTCGCCGCGGAGTTTGTCGACGAATACGCGACCACGACAGACGACAACGAGCTGGTGGACCGATTCAGTCGTTACTATCGCGAAGTCGAGTCCGCGTTCGATCGCGCATGTATGGCGAGCGATGCAGGAACGGTTGCCTGGACGCTGCGGGCGCTGCGCGCATTCGATGGCCTGTGCGGGATCGTCGTCGGCATGGAGGCACGCCTTGTGTCGGCAAGGCGGCTGCTTGCCGGTGCTGAGCCGCTGGTCCGCGCCAAGATCCTCAGCGCGGACGCCTCGTGCGGCTGGATACGATCGCCGTCAATCTCGCGGACCGAGGTCTCACGCCAGGCGGTTGCGCAATGGCGATTGTTGCCCGGCGAGTCTCGATCCCTTGTCATGGCACTGTGCCACCTCGGGTTCAACGCGGCGCAGGAGGGCCATCATGACGAGGCGCGATCCGCATTGCAGGAAGCACTCGCATTGGCCGATTTGATTGTTGATCCCCATTGGCGAGCGACGCGGCTGGTCTTCATTGCTCACATCGAGGGATTCCTCGGTGACCGACGTGCCTGCCTTGAGAGGCTGCGCGAGGCGTTGCCATTGGTTCTGGCCGGCGGTCGTCTGCGCTTCGCCGGGTACGTCCGGATGCACGTGATCAAGGCTGCCGTCGAGGCCGGCGACGTCGCGCTGGCTCTGTCGATGGCACCGGACGTGATGAGAAGCATGCGAACTCTCGGCCAGCGGGAATACCTCGCTATCACCTGCCATCAGGTCGCGCGTGCCGGGCTGGTCGCCGGCGACCTCGAAGCAACCCGTGTGGCGCTCGCCGAGGCGCTGCCCCTTGCGTGGGAGTTCAATCGCGTGCACGAATTCCTCGAGCCGATGGCGCACCTCGCAGCGCGACGTGGCCTTACTCCGGTCGCCGCTCGCTTGAGCGGCTTCGTCCAGGCCCTTGGCGCGACCCCACCCAAGGCGGCAGACGAACTGTGCCGTGCTGCCATGGACCCGCCCGCGCTTGAGCGAGCAATGCGTGAAGGCGCGGCGATGTCCGACAGGGCATGCCGCGAACTCGCTGCATCCGTGCTGGTTGCCAGCGATGTCATTGCGATTCACGCCGCGTGGGCTCATCTAGCGCTTCCAGCCACCCTTCCCACTCGCACGGAGCAAGGTCCATCGCCTGATCCAACAGGCGGCTGAGCGCGGCAATGTCCAGCGGCGTCACGATTGGCTTCCTGGAAGGCGAAATCTTCCTTCTCCGGACGTACCGGGGGATGGAAACCGGACATCACGTTCGCAGCGCCGCCGTTGGCATGAGGAGGTGCACATGGAGAATCCCCGCCTCGCCGCTCGGCACGTTCGCTATCGGCTGCGAGTTCAGTGTGATCTCGGTGAGTCCACCACCGCGCCTTTCGGCTTGACGTTCCCGAACCGGCCTGGGCGCCTATCCAGCGTTTCGGAGGGCCGCTTGAAATAGGGGCTGACATCCGGCTGCTCGACGAAGGCCTCACGCGCGGCTTGCGCGAGCCTCTCTGCACTCTTGCGATCACCGGATGCGAGCGCGCATGCTCCAGCCACTGCGCGAGCGCGGGCCAGTTCTGGATCGGCGCGATAGCTGCCATGGCTGACACGGGCGGCGATGCCGGCCTCGAGATGGCGCAGCCCCTCGGTCACGCTGCTCTTCTTGCCCGGCTTTCGCCGGGCACGCCGGCGTTGCGCGGCTGAACATTGACGCACAAACAGCTCGGAATGAAAAGGCCGTCGCACTGCCCGAACTCGGGCGAACGGCATACGAAAGAAAGTCGTGATAGCGGAACGCGACGAGTGGTATCTCGTGCCTGCAGGCAGCGCCGCGTGCTGGGTGTATTCCGGCCCGCGCGGCCGGCTTGGCTTTGTGCGCCTCGACCCGGGCGTCTCGGTCGCAGCGTCCGGCGCGGCGGGTCGGCGAATCGCGCCGGTGCTGTCCGGGATCGGGGCGTTGCTGCCTGCGGCATACACGCAAACCAGCCCCGCGGGAGCTCTGGTCGCGGGCGAGCCCATGCCGATCCCAACTCCCGTTGGCGCGGCCCAAGACGCGGTGCAACCCCGAGGTGCGAAGGTCATTGGGCCGCATAGGCCGCATTTGCGGCCCATGCGGCTCAAATGCGAGGGCCCGCTCGCTGGCGGGCCCTCGTGGATATGGTGCCGGTGAAGAGAGTCGAACTCCCGACCTTCGCATTACGAATGCGCTGCTCTACCAACTGAGCTACACCGGCGTAAGCCCGCGATTATAGCGGGCGATCAAGCAGGTTCCTGATGATAGCGGGTGACGCGCTCGACCTCGTGCCTGGAGCCGAGGAACACCGCGACCCGCTCGTGCAGTTTCGAGGGCTGCAGGTCGAGGATGCGTTCGCGCCCGTTGGTGGCCGCACCGCCCGCCTGCTCGACGATGAAGCTCATCGGGTTGGCTTCGTACATCAGGCGCAGCTTGCCGGCCTTGTCGGGCTCGCGGCGATCCCATGGGTACAGGAAGACGCCGCCGCGCGTCAGGATCCGGTGAACGTCGGCCACCATGCTCGCCACCCAGCGCATGTTGAAGTCCTTGCCGCGGGAGCCGGTCTTGCCGGCCAGGCATTCGTCGATGTAGCGCGCCACCGGCGGGGCCCAGTGGCGCATGTTGCTCATGTTGATCGCGAATTCCTTCGTGTCCTCGGGGATGCGCAGGTTCTCCTGTGTCAGCATCCACGCGCCTTGCTCGCGGTCGAGCGTGAACATCGCGACGCCGTCGCCCACCGTCAGCGCCAGCGTGGTCTGCGGACCGTAGATGCAGTAGCCGGCGGCAGCCTGCTGCGTGCCCGGCTGCAGGAAGTCCTGCTCGCTGACGCCTTCCTGGCTGCCGCCCTTCTTCAGCACCGAGAAGATGGTGCCGATGCTCACGTTGACGTCGATGTTGCTCGAGCCGTCGAGCGGATCGAACAGCAGCAGGTACTCGCCCTGAGGGAATCGGTTGGGCACCACGTAGATGCCCTCCATCTCCTCCGATGCCATCGCCGCCAGGTGTCCGCCCCACTCGTTGGCCTCGATCAGCACCTCGTTGGCGATGATGTCGAGCTTCTTCTGGATCTCGCCCTGCACGTTCTCGCTGTCGGCACTGCCCATGACGTCACCGAGCGCGCCCTTGTTGACGCTGATGGCAATGCTCTTGCAGGCGCGGGCGACCACTTCGATCAGCAGGCGCAGCTCGGCCGGGATCTTGCCGTGCTGCCGCTGTCGTTCGATCAGGTATTGGGTGAGGCTGACTTTGCGGGACATGGGTTCCTTCGGGTCTTCAGGTATCGGCAAGCGCGCGCGAGACGATCTCGCGCACGTCGTTGGAGAGGTCGGCCTTGGCCGCCACGCGCGCCACCGCTTCACGCGCTGCGCTGCGATAGGGCTCGGCGAGCCGGCTCCAGCGGTCCATCACGCGGGCGATGCGCGCGGCGAGCTGCGGATTGAACGAGTCCAGCTCCAGCACGCGGTCGGCCCAGAACACGTAGCCGGCCGCATCGCTGCGGTGGAAGGCCGCGGGATTGGCCATGCACAGCGCGGCGATGAGGCTGCGCGCGCGGTTCGGGTTGCGGATGTTGAAGTCGGCATGCGACATCAACGTCTTGGCCCGCGCGAACACGCGGCCGTTCGACTCGGGCGCGGTCGCCTGCAGCGTGAACCACTTGTCGATGACCAGCGGCTCGTTCTTGAACAGCTCGTGGAAGGTGGCCAGCGCCAGTTCGGCCAGCGGCGAGTGTGCGCCAATCAGCGCGCTCAGCGCGCCCAGGCGGTCGGTCATGTGGCTCGCGTCCTTGAAGCGCTGGTAGGCCCGACCCGGCCACACGCTGTCGCCGCGCGCCACGGCGTCGAGGCAGAGCATGGCAAGCGACAGGTTGGCCAGCGAGCGGCGGCCGGCCGACAGCGGATCGGGCGAGTAGCCGCCCTTGACCTGATGGGATTCGAACGCCTCCTGCCAGTCGTCGCGCAGCACATGCGCCAGCTGCAGGCGCATGGCCTCGCGCGCCGCGTGGATGCGCTGCGGGTCGACCGACTCCAGCTGCTCGGCAACGTAGATCTCGCTGGGCGGCGTCAGCACCAGCTCCTTGAATGCCGCGTCCAGCGCGGGATGCCTGAGCACGGCGCGCATCGCCTCGATGAACGGGGCGTCGAGCGTCAGCCCGCTGCCGGTGCGCACGGCCTCCAGCAGGCGGGCGAGGGCCAGCCGCTGGCCGGCTTCCCAGCGGTTGAACGGATCGGGATCGTTCTGCAGCAACAGCAGCAGGTCGCTGTCGCTCAGGCCGTCGACCACCGTCACCGGCGCCGAAAAGCCGCGCAGCAGCGAAGGCACCGGCTCCTCGTCGACGTTGACGAAGGTGAAGAATTCGCGCGCTTCGGACAGCACGAGCACGCGCTCGGTCGGGAAGCCGCCGGAAGGCGCCGCCTCGTCCTCGAGCTGCAGCGCCAGCGCTCGGCCGTCGCGGCCGATCAGGCCCATGGCCACCGGGATCACGTACGGCTGCTTGTCGGGCTGGCCAGGCGAGGGCGCGCAGCTCTGCTCGAGCAGCAGCGTGTAGGTGCGCGAGGGTCCGTCGTAGCGGCCGCGCGCGGCCACGCGCGGCGTGCCGGCCTGGCTGTACCAGCGCTTGAACTGCGGAAGCAGGCGCGCCAGGTCGCTCTGCGGATTGGCGTCGGCGATGGCCTGCGCGAAGTCGTCGCAAGTGACCGCGCAGCCGTCGTGGCGCTCGAAGTACAGCGTGATGCCGCGGGCGAAGCCTTCGCGGCCGACCAGCGACTGCATCATGCGCACCACTTCGGCACCCTTGTCGTAGACGGTGGCGGTGTAGAAGTTGTTGATCTCGACGTAGCTGTCGGGCCGCACCGGATGCGCCATCGGGCCCGCATCTTCCGGGAACTGCGACTGGCGCAGCGTGCGCACGTCGTCGATGCGCTTGACGGCGCGCGCCGAAGGCGAGCCGGCCATGTCCATGCTGAATTCCTGATCGCGGAAGACCGTCAGGCCCTCCTTCAGGCTGAGCTGGAACCAGTCGCGGCAAGTGATGCGGTTGCCGGTCCAGTTGTGGAAGTACTCGTGCCCGACGACGCTTTCGATGGCCATGTAGTCGGCGTCGGTGGCGGTGGCGGGATTGGCCAGCACGTACTTGGTGTTGAACAGGTTCAGGCCCTTGTTCTCCATCGCCCCCATGTTGAAGTCGCCCACCGCGACGATCATGAAGCGCTCCAGGTCCAGCGGAAGCCTGAAGCGCGCCTCGTCCCACACCACCGAGGCGATCAGCGAGTTCATCGCGTGCTCGGTCTTGTCGAGGTCGCCGCGCCGGACGTACACCTGCAGCAGGTGGCTCTTGCCCGAGCGCGTGGTGATCCACTGCTCGCGCGCGACCAGGTCGGCGGCGACCAGCGCGAACAGGTAGCTCGGCTTCGGGAAGGGGTCGTGCCACTTGGCGAAGTGGCGGCCGTTGTCCAGCTCGCCTTGCTCGACCAGGTTGCCATTGGACAGCAGCACCGGGTATTGCTGCTTGCTGGCGCGCAGCGTGACGGTGTAGACCGACATCACGTCCGGCCGGTCCAGGAAATACGTGATGCGGCGAAAGCCCTCGGCCTCGCATTGCGTGAAGAAGCCGCCGCACGAGGTGTACAGGCCCGACAGCTGCGTGTTCTTGTCCGGCGCGCAGGTGTTGCGGATCTCCAGCGTGAAGGGCCCGGGCGGCACGCCCTGCAGAGAGTCGATGACCAGTTGGCCGTCCTCATGGCGGAACGACACCGACTCGCCGTTGACCAGCACGCGCGTGAGGTTGAGATCCTCGCCGTGCAGCTTCAGCGCCTGCGCCGGCACGTCGACGTTGCGCTCGATCTGCATGCGGCTGATGACCAGCGTCTTCGACGGTTCCAGATCGAAGGTGAGGTCGACGGTCTTGATCCAGAACGCCGGGGCGGTGTAGTCCTCGCGGCGAACCAGGGTGGCGGTGCCTTCACGCATGGGGAGTCTCCTTGTTGTCCGGGATGCCGCGCAGCAGCGCGGCCAGGTCGATCCTCGTGAGATCGGGAACGATGGCGAGCACGTTGTCGTACCCGGTGAAGTCGTCAGCAGCCAGCGAGGTCGTCAGCGCCACCGCCTTCATGCCGGCGCGCCGCGCGGCTTCGATGCCCAGCGGTGCATCCTCGAAGACGATGCACTCGGCCGCGGGCACCCCGAGCCGGCGCGCGGCCTCGACAAAGATGTCGGGATGCGGCTTGCCGCGCACGCCGTCCGCCGGGCTGACCACGGTGTCCATGTGCGCGTCGAGGCCGAAGCGCCCGAAGGCGAGCGCCATGTTCTCCGGCGTCGAGGCGGTGCAGATGGCGAGCTTGAGGGCGCGCTCGCGCGCCGCGGCGCGCAGCGCGTCGAAGCCCTCGATCATGTCGAGCGAATGCGCCGCGATCTCGCGATACAGCAGCTCCTTCTCGTCGGCCATCGCGAGGTAGTCGTCGGCGGTGCGACCCGGCACCAGCGTGCGCATGATCTCCGCGTTGGCGCGGCCCGCGGTGGCGGTGAAGAAGCTGTCGGGTTCGAAGGGCAGGTCGCGTCGGCGATGCCATTCCTCCCAGGCCGTCTGGTGGTGCGGCATGCTGTCGATCAGCGTGCCGTCGAGGTCGAACAGCAGTGCACGAACCCGCATCGCGTCAGACACCCTGCTTCAAGCTCGCCTCGATGAACGGATCCAGGTCGCCGTCGAGCACCTTCTGCGTGTTGCTGATCTCGACATTGGTGCGCAGATCCTTGATGCGGCTCTGGTCGAGCACGTACGAGCGGATCTGGTGGCCCCAGCCGACGTCGGTCTTGCTGTCCTCGAGCTTCTGCTGCTCGGCCATCTGCTTGCGCATCTCATGCTCGTACAGCCGCGAGCGCAGCATCTGCCAGGCCTCGTCGCGATTGCGGTGCTGCGAGCGGTCGTTCTGGCATTGCACGACGATGCCGGTGGGGATGTGCGTGAGGCGTACCGCCGAGTCGGTCTTGTTGATGTGCTGGCCGCCGGCGCCGGAGGCGCGGAAGGTGTCGGTGCGCACGTCGGCAGGATTGATCTCGATCTCGATGGAGTCGTCGACCTCGGGGTACACGAAGACCGATGCAAACGACGTGTGGCGGCCGCCCGAGGAGTCGAACGGGCTCTTGCGCACCAGCCGGTGCACGCCGGTCTCGGTGCGCAGCAGGCCGAAGGCATAGTCGCCCTCGATCTTGATGGTGGCGCTGCGGATGCCGGCGACGTCGCCTTCGCTCTCTTCCATCACCTCGGCCTTGAAGCCCTTGCGCTCGCAGTACTTGAGGTACTGGCGCAGCAGCATCTGTGCCCAGTCGCAGGCCTCGGTGCCGCCCGCGCCCGCCTGGATGTCGAGGAAGCAGTTGCTCGGGTCGGCCGGGTTGTTGAACATGCGGCGGAACTCGAGCCCGTCGACGATGGCCTCGAGCTTGGCCGCTTCGGCCTCGATGGAGGCCATGCTGTCGACATCGTCCTCGGCCTTCGACATCTCGTACAGCTCGGTGTTGTCGGCGAGATTGCTGCTGAGGTGGTCGATGGTCTCGACCACGGTGTCGAGCACGCGCTTCTCGCGGCCCAGCTCCTGGGCGCGCTTGGGCTCGTTCCAGACGTTGGGGTTCTCGAGGGCCGCGTTGACTTCGTTCAGCCGCAGCGCTTTGCGGTCGTAGTCAAAGATACCCCCTTAGCGCTTCGGTGCGCTGAGTCAGATCGGCAAGCTTCGCGCCGATCGCGTTGATGCGTTCGATGTCCATGGGATTGAGATCCGGTGAAGGGGGCGGATTTTCGCATGCGGGCGGCGGCGCCCCCCGGGCCCGCCGGTGCACAGGCGGGATGCCCCGAGGGTTTATCCGAATCGCTGCGACCATCCGGGCGCGCCGGCCCTGCGCGATCGCTCGCTAGACTGCGCACGAAGTCTTCGTCGCTCCCCACCCGCATGCTGCTGGCCATCCTGTCCGTCAAGCTCGTGGCCGAGATCGCCCTCATGGCGCTGGCGGGCCGGTGGCTCCTCGGCCTGCTGGCAGGTCCGCATCGCCAGGCGAACATCTTCTACCAGCTGCTGGACGTGCTCACCCGGCCGTTCGTGCGGGGCATGCGTGCCGTCACGCCGAGCGTCGTGCTGGACCGTCACATGCCGCTGGCGGCATTCGTGGTGCTGTCACTGGTCTGGCTTGCGGCAACGCTGGCGAAGATCGAGGTCTGCCTGCGCATCGGGGTGCAGGCGTGTCGGTGAACCTTCGGCCCCAGGCGGCCCCGCCAGCCGAAGAGCCATTCGCCCCGGCGCACGACGAACGCCTTCGCCCCCATTGGCGTGCCAACCTGCGGCTGACGGCGGGCCTGCTGGCGATCTGGTTCGTGGTGACCTTCGGGATCGGCTGGTTCGCGCGCGATCTCGACTTCAATTTCTTCGGCTGGCCGTTCAGCTTCTGGGTCGGCTCGCAGGGGGCGTTGATCGTGTATGTGCTCATCACGGCGTACTACGCCCGGCGGATGGGCCGCCTGGACGAGGAGCACGACGTGGCCGAGAGGGACTGAGCCTCTCGGCCGCCGCCGCGGCGGTCAGTCGTCGTACTTCCGTAGACGCCGCCCCGGCCCCGAGTTTCGCGTGGCGACCTGCGCCTGCGTGCGGTTACTACAATCGTCACCCCCAGGTCCGAGTAACCGGAGGACGCATGGCTCATCGCGCGGTGCAAGCGCAGCGGCTGGTCGCGGTTTTCGTGCTCGGATGCCTGCTGTTCAGCTTTCCGCTGCTCTCGCTGTTCGACACCGCCGGCACGGTGTTCGGCATTCCGGCCCTGTATGCCTATCTCTTCGGCGTGTGGCTGGGGCTGATCGTCCTCGTGATCCTCGTCGTCGAGCGGCCGCGACACTGATCCGGAGCCGGCACATGCTGCACGGTGGCGTGATCCTGCTGATCTCCTTCGCCTACCTCGGCATCCTGTTCGCCATCGCCTACTACGGCGACAAGCGCGCCGACGCGGGCCGCTCCATCATCGCCAATCCGTACATCTACGCGCTGTCGATGGCGGTGTACGCGACCTCGTGGACGTTCTACGGCAGCGTGGGGCGCGCGGCCGCCAGCGGCGTCGGATTCCTGCCGATCTACCTGGGTCCGACGCTGGTGGCGGCATTGTGGTGGCTGGTGCTGCGCAAGATGATCCGCATCAGCAAGGTCAACCGCATCACCTCCATCGCCGACTTCATCGCCGCCCGCTACGGCAAGAGCGCGCTGCTCGGTGGTCTCGTCACGGTGATCGCGGTGATCGGCATCATTCCGTACATCTCGCTGCAGCTCAAGGCGGTGTCCAACAGCTTCATCCTGCTGCTGCAATACCCGGAAGTCGTGATGCCGGTCAAGGGCCGCGAGGTGATGGTGTTGCAGGACACGGCCCTGTACGTGGCGCTGCTGCTGGCCGCGTTCACCATCGTGTTCGGCACGCGCCACCTCGACGCCACCGAGCGCCACGAGGGCATGGTCGCCGCGGTGGCGTTCGAGTCTCTGGTCAAGCTGCTCGCCTTCGTCGCCGTCGGTGTCTTCGTCACCTTCGGCCTGTACGGCGGCCTTGCCGACCTGTTCGGGCACGCCGTCCAGCGTCCCGACATCGCACGGCTGCTGGTGCTGGGCGACAAGCCCGGCACCTACGGCTCGTGGGCCTGGCTGATCTTCCTGTCGATGCTGTCCATCCTGTTCCTGCCGCGGCAGTTCCAGATCAGCGTGGTCGAGAACGTCAACGAGCACCACGTCTCGAAGGCGATGTGGCTGTTTCCGGCCTATCTGCTGGCCATCAACGTGTTCGTGTTGCCCATCACGTTCGCGGGGCTGATGCACTTCCCGCCCGGCAGCGTCGATGCCGACACCTTCGTGCTGACGCTGCCGATGGCGCACCGCCAGGAGTCGCTCGCGCTGTTCGTCTTCATCGGCGGGCTGTCGGCGGCCACCGGCATGGTGATCGTCGAGACGATCGCGCTGTCGACGATGATCTGCAACGACCTCGTGATGCCGCTGCTGCTGCGCTGGAAGGCGCTTGCGCTGGCCGAAAGGCGCGACCTGTCGGGCCTGCTGCTCGGCATCCGCCGCGGCGCCATCGTCGCGCTGATGATGCTGGGCTATGCCTACTACCGGGTCGCCGGCGAGGCCTATGCGCTGGTGGCCATCGGCCTCGTGTCCTTCGCTGCGGTGGCGCAGTTCGCGCCCGCGATGCTGGGCGGCATGTACTGGCGCGGCGGCACCCGCGCCGGCGCCCTGACAGGCCTGTCGCTCGGCTTCGCGCTGTGGGCCTACACGCTGCTGCTGCCGTCGTTCGCCAAGTCGGGCTGGCTGCCCCTGTCCTTCATCGAACAGGGACCCTTCGGCATCGCGCTGCTGAAGCCGCTCGCGCTGTTCGGACTGAAAGGGCTCGACGAGATCAGCCATTCGATGTTCTGGAGCATGCTGTTCAACGTCGGCGGCTACGCGGCGGTGTCCCTGCTCGGCCGGCAGGGCATCCGCGACCGTGCCCAGGCGCTGCTGTTCGTCGACGTCTTCAAGGTGGCCGGCCGCGGTTCGAGCCTGTGGCGCGGCAGCGCGTCCGTGCAGGAGATGGTGATGCTGGTCGGGCGCTTCCTGGGGCCGCAGCGAGCGCAGGAGGCTTTTGCGGGATACGCCGAGCGCGCCGGCGCCGGCGGGATCGACGATCTCGCGCCCGATGCGGCGCTGATGCACTTCGCGGAAACGCTGCTGGCCGGCGCGATCGGCGCGTCATCGGCGCGGGTGATGCTGGCCTCGGTGGTGAAGGAAGAGCCGCTCGGCATGGACGAGGTGCTCGACATCCTCGACGAAGCCTCGCAGGTCATCGCCTACAGCCACCAGCTGGAGCAGAAGTCGCGTGCGCTGGAAGCCGCCACCGCGGAACTGCGGGCCGCCAACGAGCGCCTGAAGGAGCTCGACCGCCTGAAGGACGACTTCATCTCCACCGTGACCCACGAATTGCGCACGCCGCTCACGTCCATCCGCGCGTTCTCCGAGATCCTGCACGAGGACCCGCAGATGCCGGCCGATCGGCGCAGCGAGTTCATCGCCATCATCGTCAAGGAAAGCGAGCGCCTGACGCGCATGATCAACCAGGTGCTCGACCTGTCCAAGCTCGACTCGGGAAACGCCGAGTGGCACTCGAGCGAGGTCGACCTGAAGGAAGTGATCCACGACGCGGTGTCCGCCACCAGCCAGCTCGTGCTCGATCACGGCGCCAGGCTGCGCCTGGACCTGCCCGACGACGTGCCGCGCGTGCCCGCCGACCGCGACCGGCTCATGCAGGTCATGCTCAACCTCATCTCCAATGCGGTGAAGTTCTGCCCGCGCGAGCAGGGCGAGATCGCCATCGCGCTGCGCGTGCTGCCCGATGCGCTGCGGGTCGACGTGAGCGACAACGGCATCGGCATCGCGCCGCAGGACCACGAGCTGATCTTCGAGAAGTTCCGCCAGGTCGGCGACACGCTGACCGAGAAGCCGCAGGGCACCGGCCTCGGACTGCCCATCAGCCGGCGCATCGTGCAGCACTTCGGCGGCCGGCTGTGGGTGCGCAGCGCGCTCGGGCAGGGCGCGACCTTCTCGTTCACGCTGCCGCTCGCCGCGCCGGGCGTCCCGGCGCGCGAGCCCGACGCCGTGCTCGTGGAAACGGAGGACCGATCGTGAGCAAGACCGTGCTGATCGCCGACGACGAGCCGAACATCGTCATCTCGCTGGAGTACCTGCTGCAGCGCGAGGGCTACCGCGTGCTCGTGGCGCGCGACGGCCAGGAGGCGCTCGACACGGTGGAGCGAGAGCGCCCCGACCTCGTGCTGCTCGACGTCATGCTGCCCAGGGTGTCGGGTTTCGATGTGTGCCAGACGCTGCGCGCGAATCCGGCGCTGGCCCGCATGCGCATCGTCATGCTCACCGCCAAGGGACGCGACGTCGAGATGAGCAAGGGCTTGGCGCTCGGCGCCGACGCCTACATCACCAAGCCGTTCTCCACCCAGGACCTGCTCCAGCAGATCCGGGCGCAACTGGAGGCCGGCTAGATGGGCGTGAACCTGCGCTTTGCCGCCCGGCTGGCCCTGCTGACGCTGTTCGTGCTGGGCCTGATCGGCATCGTCGGCCTGGCGCTGGTCATCGACATCGATCCCGCGCAGCGCGGCGCGCTGCGGGCGCTGCTGAAGGAACGACTGCCGCTGCTGGTCATCCTCGCGCTGATGCTGCCGTTCCTGCTCGGCGCCTTGCTTCGCTGGTGGATGTGGGCCTATCCGATGGCCGCCGCCCGGATGGCCGAGGAAGTCACGGTGATCCAGATGGTGAATCCGCAGCACCGCGTCTCGCTCACCGGCGGGCGGGAGATGCGCCTGCTCGGCGACGCGGTGAACGCGCTGGCCGGCGTGCGCGAGCAGGCCGGCCGGCAGGTGCAGGCGCGCATCGACGATGCGAACGCTCGCCTGGAGGAGGAGAAGAACCGCCTTGCCGCGCTGATGTCGGAGCTGACGCACAGCGTGCTGGTGTGCAATCGCGAAGGCCGCATCCTGCTCTACAACGAACGCGCGGCGCGGCTGCTCGAGGCCGGGTCGGCCCAGGCGGGCGCGCTGCCCGTCGGCCTCGGGCGCTCGGTGTTCGGCATCCTGGATCGCGGGCAGATCCTGCACGCGCTGGACCGCATCGGGCGTCAGGCCGACCAGGACGTGGCGCGTCCGGTGGCGCGCTTCGTCACCGCGCGCAACGACATGCTGCTGCGGGTGCAGATGGCGCCGGTGCTCGATTCGCAGGGCGAAGTGGACGGCTTCGTGTTGCTGCTGGAGGACATCACGCGCTCGGTGGAGTCGGACACCCGGCGCGAGCAGCTGCTGCGCCACCTCACCGAAGGCACGCGCGCGTCGCTGGCCAACATCCGGGCGGCGGCCGAAACGGTGCAGCACTATCCCGACATGGACGCCGAGCGGCGCCGTCGCTTCACCGCGGTGATCCGCGACGAGGCCGAGCAGTTGTCGGTGCGGCTCGAGGCGGCGGTGGCAGCGCAGGCCGATGCGCCGGGCTCCTGGCCGCTGGAGGACATGATCTCGGCCGACCTCGTCTACGCCCTGCAGCGCAACATCGAGCGGCAGCTCGGCATCACCGCGGCGCAGCGCGATCCGGGCGAGGCGATCTGGCTCAGCGTGGACAGCCATGCGATGGTGCAGGCGCTGACGAGCCTCACGAGCCGGCTCGTCGCTCGATTCGCCATCCGCTCGGTGGTCATCGAGACGCTGCCGGCCGGCCGCTTCGCGCGGCTGTCGCTGTGCTGGCTGGGGCCGGCCCTGGCGCCGGAGGTGCTGCGCGAGTGGCAGGACGAGCCTTATGCGCCGGACATCGGCGCGCGGGGCCCCACCCTCGAGCAGGTGCTGCGCCGCCATGGTGCGGAAACCTGGGCGCAGTCCGACCGGCAGGGCGGATCGAGCCGCGTCTGCATCCAGCTGCCGACCGCGCGCCTGCTGCCGGCTTCGGCCGCGCACGCGGCGCCGGTCGCAATCCGGCCGGTCTATTACGACTTCGATCTCTTCAGCCAGGGCGGCGACACGCCTGAACTCGACGAGCGGCGGCTGGCCGAGCTGACCTATACGGTGTTCGACACCGAGACGACCGGGCTTGCGCCGTCCGAAGGCGACGAGATCATCTCGATCGGCGCGGTGCGCATCGTCAACGGCCGCCTGCTGCGCCAGGATTGCTTCGACCGGTTGATCAAGCCGCGGCGCATCGTGCGCCGCGAGTCGTTCGAGGTGCACGGCATCTCGAACGAGATGCTGGCCGACCAGCCTCCCATCACCGAGGTGTTGCCCCAGTTCCAGCGCTTCGCCGAGGACACCGTGCTGGTGGCGCACAACGCCGCCTTCGACATGCGCTTCCTGCAGCTGGCCCAGGAGCGCACCGGCGTGCACTTCGTGCAGCCGGTGCTCGACACGCTGGTGCTCTCGGCGCTGGCCCATCCGGGGCATCCCGACGCCGAGCACCGCCTGGAGCTCGTCGCCGCGCGGCTCGGCATCGAAGTCGTCGGCCGGCACACCGCGCTGGGCGACGCCGTCGTCTGCGGCGAGATCTTCCTCAAACTGATTCCGCTGCTGGCCGAGCGCGGTATCTGCACGCTGCGGCAGGCGCGGGAAGCATCGCAGAAGACGCTGTACGCGAAGCTGGAGTATTGAACCACCCCCGTAGCGCCTTCGGCGCTCCCCCTCGAGGCGGCGCCTCCGGCGCACCGGCGAAGCCGGATCCGCAGAGGCCGCTGGAGGGGCGCTTCGTGCCTCGCTCAGATGGTTCGAGCTGTGGCGAAGGGCGGTGGCTCAGCCTAGAAACCGCTCCATGCGCAGCGCCAGCTCGCGCGGCTGGTCGTGGTGCAGCATGTGCCCGGCGCCTTCGAGCACGTGGCGTTCCAGCTGCGGTACGACGGCGAGGCGGGCTTCGAAGTCGGCGCGTGGGTAGCGGTCGCCCCACCCGGCGCCGGGATCGGACTGAGCGCCTTCCACCCACATCACCGGGCAGGCGATCCGCTTCCAGCATTCGAGCACCTCGGCCTTCTGGTACAGCACCGGATTGCTGCGCCTGTGCGCCGGGTCGCCCAGAATCTCCCAGCGGCCGTCGGCGCGTTGCCGCGACCAGTGCGCGGCCAGCCAGGCCGCGCGCGCCTCGGGCAGCCGCGGATTGGTCTTGCGCAGGCGCTCGGCGACCCCCTCCAGGCTGTCATACGGGCGCAGCTGCGCCGGCTGCTTGAGCTCGTCGAGCCACTGCGCATACCGCTTCGGCGCCTGCTGCGGCCGCGATTCCGGCAGGCCGAAGCCTTCGAGGTTGATCAAACGACGGATGCGCTCGGGGCGCACGCCGGCGTAGATCATCACGACGTTGCCGCCCATGCTGTGCCCGAGCAGGTCGATGGGGCGATCGGGCACCAGCGCATCGAGCACGGCCTCGAGGTCGCCCAGGTAGTCGGGAAACCAGTAGCAGTCGGCGGCGGGCGACTCGCTCAGGCCGAAACCGCGCCAATCGAGCGCATACACCAGGCGATCGGTGGGAAGGTCGTCGACGACGAACTGGAACGACGCGCCCACGTCCATCCAGCCGTGCAGCATGAAAAGCGGCGGTCGTTGCGCCGTGGCGAGGGCGTCGTCGCCCCATTGCAGCACGTGCAGGCGCAGGCCGCGCACATCGAGAAAGCGGCTGCGGCTCGCACGCCGCTCGGCGTAGGGGCTGGCATTCATGCGGCCGACTATAGGAGCGCGCGCCCCGCGGTGCTGCCGCACGGGTGACAGGGTCGGGCCGGCGGTGCCCGCGACAATTTCCCCCCAGACGTTGGGGTCCCACGGCGCACGAATGGGCCGAGAATCCGCCCGATGAGCGCACCCGTCCCCTTCACCCTTCGCCCCGCCGAGCTGCGCGACGTCGCGCCCATCGTCCAGCTGATCCGCGAGCTCGCCGAGTTCGAGAAGCTCACCCACCTGCTGCAGGTCACGCCCGAGCGGCTGCGGCCGCATCTGTTCGGCGAGAAGCCCGTCGTCGAGGCCTGGGTGGCCGAGCTGCCGGCCGATGCGGTGGCCGAAGGCGAGAGCACGGTGGTCGCCTTCGCGCTGTTCTTCACCAACTTCTCCACGTTCCTCGCGCAGCCGGGGCTGTACCTCGAAGACCTGTACGTGAAGCCGGCGCACCGCAATCTGGGCATAGGCCGGGCGCTGTTCACGCGCCTGGGCAAGCTGGCCGCCGAGCGCCACTACGGCCGTTTCGAATGGAGCGTGCTCGACTGGAACGAGAACGCCATCCGCTTCTACGAGAAGCTCGGCGCCACCGTGATGCCCGAGTGGCGCATCTGCCGCATCGCCGGCGAAGCGCTGCAGCAGTTCCGCGCTTGACCCGATGCGCGCGCCGCGCGCTGCAACGTAAGCTGGGCGCATGTCCGCCGCCGACCGCTACGCCGAGCTGTACACATCCTTTCGCTGGCGGGTGCCGGCACGCTTCAACATCGCCGAGGTCTGCTGCGCGCGCTGGGCACGCGACACGCCGGACGCGGTGGCCATCCACCGGGAGCACGAGAACGGCAGCACCGCGACGCTGCGCTTCGACCAGCTCCAGCGCGAAGCGAACCGGCTCGCGAACGCGCTGCAACGCCTGGGCGTGCGCGCCGGAGACCGTGTGGCGATCGTCATGCCGCAGCGCTTCGAGACGGCCATCGCACACATCGCCGTCTACCAGCTGGGCGCCGTTGCGATGCCGCTGTCGATGCTGTTCGGCCCCGACGCGCTGGAGTACCGGCTGAACGACAGCGGCGCCCAGGTCGCGATCGTCGACGAGAGCGCCATCGACAACGTGCTGGCCGCGCGCGGTGCCTGTCCCGGTCTGCGCCGCGTGGTCGCCGTGGGCGCCGCCGCCGGGCAGGGGGACGTCGACTGGACCGACGCGGTGGCCCGCGAGGCGGACAGCTTCGCCGCGGTGAAGACGCGCGCCGACGATGCCGCGGTGCTCATCTACACCAGCGGCACCACCGGCCCGCCGAAAGGTGCGCTGATTCCGCAGCGCGCGCTCATCGGCAATCTGAGCGGCTTCGTCTGCAGCCAGAACTGGTTTCCCCAGGACGATGCGGTGTTCTGGTCGCCCGCGGACTGGGCCTGGACGGGCGGCCTGATGGACGCGCTGCTGCCCAGCCTGTATTTCGGCCGCCCCATCGTCGCCTACCAGGGGCGCTTCTCGCCGCAGGTCGCCTTCGATCTGATGCAGCGTCACCGCGTCACCCACACCTTCCTGTTCCCGACCGCGCTGAAGGCGATGATGAAGGCCTTCCCCGAGCCGCGGCAGCGCTTCGCGCTGAGGCTGCGCGCCATCATGAGCGCCGGCGAGGCCGTCGGCGACGCGGTGTTCGACTACTGCGCCCGGCAACTCGGCGTCACCGTCAACGAGATGTTCGGCCAGACCGAGATGAACTACGTCGTCGGCAACTGCTCGCTGCACTGGCCCGCGCGGCCGGGCAGCATGGGGCGGCCCTACCCCGGGCACCGGGTGGCGGTGATCGACGACGGGGGCCGCGAATGCCCGCGCGGCACGCCCGGCGACGTCGCGGTGCATCGGCGCGACATCCACGGCCATCCCGATCCGGTGTTTTTCCTCGGCTACTGGAAGAACGAAGACGCCACGCGCCGCAAGTACACCGGCGACCTCGGCGATTCCTGGTGCCGCACCGGCGACACCGCCGTGATGGACTCGGACGGCTACCTCTGGTACCAGGGACGCAGCGACGATGTCTTCAAGGCTGCGGGCTACCGCATCGGGCCGAGCGAGATCGAGAACTGCCTGGTCAAGCACGAAGCGGTGGTCAACGCGGCGGTGGTGCCCAAGCCGGACGCCGAGCGCGGCGCAGTGGTCAAGGCCTACGTGGTGCTGGCGCCCGGTGTCCAGGGCGATGCCCGCCTGGTCGAGGCGCTGCAGCAACACGTGCGCGGCAAGCTGGCGCCGTACGAGTACCCGAAGGAGATCGAGTTCATCGATGCCCTGCCGATGACGACGACGGGGAAGGTGCAGAGGAGGGTGCTGCGGTTGCGCGAGGAGGAGAGGGCGCAAGCCTCATCGGGCAAACTCACGCCTCCCCCACGGAGCGACCACGGATGAACCTCATCTCCCTCGGCGGCAGCGAGCTGCGCGTGACACCGGTGTGCCTCGGCACGATGACCTTCGGCGAGCAGGTGGACCAGGCGGGCGCTCACGCGCTGCTGGACCGCGCCGTCGAGCGTGGCGTGAACTTCATCGACACGGCCGAGATGTACGCCGTGCCGGCGCGGCGCGAAACCTACGGCGCCACCGAACGCATCATCGGCGAGTGGTTCCAGGCGCGCCCCGGCATGCGGGAACGTGTCGTGCTGGCGACCAAGGTGGCCGGGCCCTCGCGCAACATGGACTGGGTGCGCAACGGCAGTGCCGACCTCACCGCGGCCGAGATCGTGCAGGCCTGCGACGACAGCCTGCAGCGGCTTCGCACGGACCACATCGACCTGTACCAGATCCATTGGCCCAACCGCAACGTGCCGATGTTCGGCGCCCTGTACTTCGACCCGACCAAGGACCGCGCATACAGCTCCATCCATGAGCAGCTCGAGGCCATGGCGCGGCTGGTCCGGGCCGGCAAGGTGCGCTGCATCGGGCTGTCCAACGAGACGCCGTACGGCGTCTGCGAATTCGTCCGCGTCGCCGAGCAGCACGGACTGCCGCGCATCGCGAGCGTGCAGAACCCGTATGCGCTGGTGAGCCGCAGCCTCGACAACGGGCTCGACGAGTCGCTGTACCGCCACGGCGTGTCGCTGCTGGCCTATTCGCCGCTCGCCTTCGGCGCGCTGACGGGCAAGTACGACGACGTCGGCCTGGACACGCCCGGACAGCAGCCAGGGCGGCTTGCGATCTTCGAGTCGATGAAGCAGCAGCGCTGGGGCCGGCCGGAGGCGCTCGAGGCGGCGCGGCAATACAACGCGCTGGCGCGCGCCCACGGCCTCACGCCGACGCGGATGGCGCTGGCCTTCTGCTACACGAGCTGGCGCGTGGCCAGCACCATCATCGGCGTCACCACGCGCGCGCAGCTCGACGAGAACCTCGACGCCTGGGGCACGCAGCTTGCGCCGGAGCTGCTCGCGCAGATCGACGCCATTCGCTGGAAGCTTCGCGATCCCGCGCAGTGAGATGGCGAAGAAGTCGCCTCATGTCAGCGAGACGCCGGCGACCCAGTGGCTGCGGCGCCATGGGGTGCCGTTCAGCGAGCACGTGTACGACTACGTCGAGCACGGCGGCACGGCGGAGTCGGCGCGCCAGCTCGGCGTGCCGGAGCACCAGGTGGTGAAGACCCTGGTCATGCAGGACGAGCGCGCGCAGCCGCTGATCGTGCTGATGCACGGCGATGCGCAGGTGAGTACCAAGAATCTCGCGCGGCAGATCGGCGCCAAGTCGGTCGAGCCGTGCAAGCCCGAGGTCGCCCAGCGCCACAGCGGCTACCTGGTGGGCGGCACGTCGCCTTTCGGCACGAAGAAGGCCATGCCGGTGTACGTGGAGGAGACGGTGCTCGCGCTGCCCTCGATCTGCATCAACGGCGGCCGGCGCGGATTCCTGGTCGGGGTCGACCCCCGGATGCTGGTGGACCTGCTGGGGGCGAAGGCGGTCAATTGCGCGTTGTGACGCGGTGGCCGACACGCGCAGAGGCACAATCCCGCCATGGAGACTCTCTATTCCGCCGTCGCCGTCCTGGCTGCCTACCTGATCGGCTCCTTGTCCTTCGCGGTCATCGTGAGCCGCGTGATGGGCCTGAGCGATCCGCGCACCTACGGTTCCGGCAACCCGGGCGCCACCAACGTGCTGCGCTCGGGCAGCAAGAAGGCCGCCATCTTCACGCTGGTGCTCGATGCGCTGAAGGGCTATGTGCCGGTGCTGCTGGTCGACCGTTTCGGCGAGGCCTTCGGCATGGGCGTCGGCACGGTCGCGCTGGTCGGCCTCGCGGCCTTCCTCGGGCACCTGTGGCCGGTGTTCTTTCGCTTCCAGGGCGGCAAGGGCGTGGCCACCGCGGCCGGCGTGCTGTTCGGCTTCCAGCCGCTGCTCGGCCTCGCGACGCTCGCCACCTGGCTCATCATCGCCTTCTTCTTCCGCTATTCGTCCCTCGCTTCCATCGTCTCGGCGGTGTTCGCGCCGTTCTACCAGCTGCTCATCTGGGGCGGCGGCCCGATTGCCGGCGTGGTCGCGCTGATGGGCCTGCTGCTGCTGTGGCGGCACACGCCCAACATCCAGAAGCTGATGGCCGGCACCGAGAGCAAGCTCGGGCAGAAGGCGGCCCCCGCGGCGCATCCGCCGGCGCCGCATGGACATGCCAAGCACGGCGGGCGGCATCCGCAGCACCGCCGATGACCGCACTGCGCCGCTTCGTTCCGCTGCTGCTGCTGGTCGCCGCGCTGTGGGGCGGCGTGCAACTGCTGGGCGGCGTGCAGGACGAGCGCCGCTGGCGCGAGGTGGCGCAGGCCGCGGCGCCGGGTGACATCGTGATGCTGTCGTCGCAGACCTGCGCCTATTGCGACCAGGCACGCACCTGGCTCAGCGAGCGTGGCGTGCCGTTCCGCGAATGCGTCATCGAGCGCGACGCGGGCTGCGCCGCCGCTTACCGCGCGGCGCTGTCGCCGGGCACGCCGACGCTGATCGTGCGCGGTCAGCGCATCGTCGGCTTCGACATCGACCGCGTGGCCCAGGCGCTCAAGCGCGGCTGAGCTTCTTCTTCACCGGCGACACCGAGCGGCCGGTGCGCGCGCGCAGCGCCTCGCGCAGCAGGTACTCGACCTGCGCGTTGACGCTGCGCAGCTCGGCGGCCGCCAGTCGCTCGATCTCCACCCACAACTCGGGATCGACGCGCAGCAAAAAGGGCTTCTTACCGGGACTGGCCATCGCGCCGGCGCGCCTTGCTGCGATCGCGAAGCCGAGCGAGGCCCGGCGGCTCGGCGCCGAACCACAGCCACTGGGTATCGCTGCCGCCGCGCCTCAGGATGGCCTGCAGCCGCGAGCCCATCACGATGACGGCGATGCACAGCAGCGCCAGCAGCACCATCGCGCCCCCGAGGGCGCTGAGCAGCACGGTGGCCAGCGGCACGGCCGGTGCAAGCTCCGCCGCCGCGACAGCGGCCAGCACGGCCAGCAAGGCCGCGGCCAGCGGAAGCTTCCACAGCAGGTGGCGCGAAAAGGTCATGGCAGCCTCGCCGGCAATCAGTTGTACAGCGTGCCGGTATTCACCACCGGCGTCGCATCGCGATCGGCGCACAGCACGACCAGCAGGTTGCTGACCATGGCGGCCTTGCGCTCGTCGTCGAGATCGACCAGGCCGCGCTCGGTGAGGCCCTTGAGCGCGAGCTCGACCATGCCGACCGCGCCTTGCACGATCTTCGTGCGGGCCGCCACCACCGCTTCGGCCTGCTGTCGGCGCAGCATGGTGCCGGCGATCTCGGGCGCATAGGCGAGGTGGGTGAGCTTGGCGTCGACGACGACGATGCCCGCCTGCGCGAAGCGCGCCTGCAGCTCGGTGCGCAATGCGGCCCCCACCTCCTCGGTGCCCGAGCGCAGCGTGATCTCGCGGGCAGAGGCGGGCGCATCGTGGTCGTCGATGTTGTCGTAGGCGTAGCTGGACGCCAGATGGCGCACGGCGGCCTCGGCCTGCGTCAGCACGTAGGCCTCGAAGTCCTCGACGTCGAAGGTGGCGCGCGCAGTGTCCTCGACGCGCCAGACGATGGCCGCCGCGATCTCGATGGGGTTGCCGCGCAGGTCGTTGACCTTCAGCTTCTCGCTGTTGAAGTTGCGTGCGCGCACCGAGACCTTGTCCTTGGCATAGAACGGATTGGCCCAGCGCAGGCCGTCGCTGCGGTCGGTGCCGCGATAGCTGCCGAACAGCGTGAGCACTGCGCCCTGATTGGGCTGCAGCATGTACAGGCCGACCCAGCACCACAGCGTGAACAGCGCGGCCAGCGCCGCCAGCAGCAGCGTCGAAGGGGCCGGCCGCGCCCACAGCAGGAAGGCGCCGACGAACAGGCTCGCCAGGCCCATGGCGAACCAGGCGAAGCCATTGCCCGATCGCGCGCTGCGTTCCTGCGCCGCCTGCTTGTCCATGTCGTGCTCCGTCGTGATGATCGCAAAGTGATATCACTCTAGTATCGGTTGCACGCGGCTGTCAAGCGCTTCCCGCGCGACCCGGCCCGGTGGCACTAGATGAGGCTGAGGCCGATCGCGCCCGGGTCGCCGCGGCCGGGTCTGACCAGGCGCGCGTGCTCGCCGGTGAGGTCGATCACCGTGGTCGGCTCCGCCGGGCAAGCACCCGCATCGACGACGGCGTGGATCTGCTTCAGGAAGCGGTCGCGGATCGCATGCGGGTCGTTCATCGGGCGGGTCTCGCCCGGCGCGATCAGCGTCGTCGCGAGCAGCGGCTGGCCGAGGATGCCCAGGAGCTCCTGCGTCACGCGGTGGTCGGGCACGCGCAGCCCGATGGTGCGGGCGAAGGATGCGACACGCGCCGCGGCACTTCCTTCGTCGCCTCGAGGATGAAGGTGAAAGGACCCGGCGTCGCGAGCTTGAGCATGCGGTACTGCCGGTTGTCGACCCGTGCATGGTTGGACAGCTCCGACAGATCGCGGCACAGCAGCGTCAGGTGGTGCTTGTCGTCGAGGCCCCGGATGCGGCGCAGTCGGGCGGCGGCGTCCTTGTCGTCGAGGTGGCACACCAGCGCATAGCTGGAGTCGGTGGGGACCGCCGCGATGCCGCCCGCGTGCAGGATCTGCGCCGCCTGCTTCAGCAGGCGCGGCTGCGGATTGTCGGGATGGACCTCGAAGTATTGCGACATGGGCGCCGGATTGTGCCGTGCGCTTCGCTTGCTCTGCCCGCAAGCCGGGCGAGACTGTTGCGGGTCACGCCGGCTGATGCACGCGGTGCTGCAGCGCTTCCCACACCGGTGTCAGCTTCGCCGGCAGGTCCGGCAGCGTGCCGAGGTCGACGTGGCTTTCTTCCGGGCTGTGGAAGTCGGCGCCGCGCGAGGCGTAAAGGCCGAACTCCAGCGCCATGTCGGTGTACTTGACGAAATCGGACGCATGGTGGCTGCCGGTCACGACCTCCACGCCCTGGCCGCCATGTGCCTTGAATTCGCTGAACAGCGCGTATTCCTCGTTGGCCGTGAGCTTGTAGCGCCCCGGGTGTGCGATCACCGCCATGCCGCCGGCCGCGACGATCCAGTGCACCGCGTCACGCAGCGTGGCCCAGCGGTGGGGCACGTAGCCGGGCTTGCCCTGGACCAGGAAGCGGCGGAACACCTCCTGCGTGTCGCTGCACGCGCGGGTCTCCACCAGGTGACGGGCGAAGTGCGTGCGCGAGATGAGCTCGGGATTGCCGGCGTACTTCAGCGCGCCTTCGAAGGCGCCGCGGATGCCGGCCGCGGCCAGCGCGTCGGACATCTCCATCGCGCGCTGTCGGCGCCCGCCGCGCGTGGCCGCCAGGCCTGCCTGCAGCGCCGCATTGTCCAGATCGAAGCCCAGGCCGACGATGTGCACCGTGATGCCGGCAAAGCTCACCGAGATCTCGACGCCGGTGAGGTAGGGCAGCGACAGATCGAGTGCCGCCTCCAGCGCGCGCCGCTGGCCGCCCACTTCATCGTGATCGGTCAGCGCCCACAGCTCGACGCCGTTGGCCTTGGCGCGCGCGGCCAGCGCCTGCGGATGCAGCGTGCCGTCGGACACGGTGGAGTGGCAATGCAGGTCGGCGTTGAGCTGGAGAGGGGACTGGGGCACGCCTCGATTGTAGGAAGCTGCGGCCAGCCCCGCCGCCGCAGGACATCGTCGGCGTGCGTGCGCTGGTTCACGAATGAGCCGCTGGCCGCGCGGGATCGCTCTTCAGCCGGCACCGGGCGCGGCCGATATGGCGGAGGGGCAACGGCTAGCGCCCTGTTCCACTTCCCGTGCCTTGCGGCATGTCTGTTCGTCGCAACCTGTCGTGCAACCACTCCGTTCCTGGCGCCGCCGCACGGTCTCGGCCCTCCTGGCCCTCGCCGCCGGGGGCGCAGCCGCGCAATCGCCGCCGGCCGACCTGACATCGGCCGGGCTCGATGTGCTGCTGGACCTCGACATCTCCGGCGCGTCCAAGTTCACCCTGCCGATGAGCGAGACCGCGTCGTCGGTCACGGTGATCACCGCCGACCAGATGCGTGCGCTCGGGCACCGCACGCTGGCCGATGTGCTGCGTTCGGTGCGCGGCGTCGTGGTGTCCTCGGACCGCACCTACAGCTACCTCGCGGTGCGCGGCTTCGCGTCCGCAGGCGACTACAACACCCGCATCCTGCTGCTGATCGACGGCAACCGCGTCAACGACACGGTGTACGACCAGGCCTTCCTCGGCAGCGAGCTGCCGCTCGACCTCGCCCTGGTCGAACGGGTGGAGTTCATCCCCGGCCAGGGCTCTGCGGTGCACGGCGGCAATGCGCTGTTCGGCGTCGTCAACGTGGTGACGCGACGTCCGCGCGCCGACGCGCCGAACGAGGCGGCGCTGACGCTGGGCAGCGGACGCTCGCGCCAGCTTCGGCTGACCGGGCAGCGCGCCGTCGGCGAGGCGCAGCTGCTGGTCTCGGCGACGGCGCTGCGCGAAGCGGGCCGCAATGTCTACTACGCGGGCTACGACGCGCCGGAGACGAACCACGGCATCAGCTCCCGCACCGATCACGAACGCAGCGATCAGCTCTTCGCCAAGCTCGTTCTGGGAGAGGTGTCGGCCACCTTGATCCACGCCGACCGGATCAAGGGCCTGTCGGCCAGTCCCGGCACCGTCTTCAACGACCCGCGCACCCTGTACCGCGACACCCACACGCTGGGCGACCTCACGCTGCAGCACCGCCTGGACGGGCTCAGCCTGTGGAAGCTGCGCCTGTACGGCGGGCACTACGACTACCGCGGCGACTACATCACCGACGTGGCGCCGATGCCGCTGAACCGCGACGGCGCGCGTTCGACCTGGTGGGGCGTCGAGAGCCATGTCTTCACCGAGCGCCTGGACGGACACCGGCTGGTGGCCGGCGCCGACCTGCAGGTGTCGCCGAGGCGCGACCAGACCAACGAGGACGTGTGGCCGGTGCCGGTGCGCTACCTCGACGACCATCGCCGGGGCGAGCGCATCTCGCTGTTGGCCGAGGACCAGTGGACGCCAATGCCCGCGCTGTCGCTGACCGCCGGTGCGCGCATCGACCGCGCACACGACAGTCACGCCCAGTTCAATCCCCGTCTCGCACTGTCCTGGCGTCCCGAGCCGCCATGGGTGCTGAAGGTGATCCACGGCACGGCGTATCGCCTGCCCAACGCCTACGAGACCTGGTACATGAACTCGGACGCCGGCGGCTACAAGGCCAATCCGGCGCTGCGCGAGGAGCGTGTGCGCGGCGACGAGCTGGTCGCCGAGTACCGCCGCAACCCCTCCAGCCGCTGGTCGATGTCGCTCTACGGCAACCGTGCCAGCGGCCTCATCGTGCAGCAGCTGGACCCGTCGGACGGGCAGCTCGTGTACCGCAATGCCGGCGCGATCCGCGCCCGCGGCCTGGAGCTGGAGGCCGAAGAAGCCTGGACCAGCGGCGTGCAGCTGCGCGCCAACTACGCCTTGCAGCGGGTGAACGACCTGTCCGGCCAGGACCTCGACCGCGACGTGGCGCGCCATCTCGCCAAGGTGGTGGTGATCGTCCCGCTCCACGCGGGGTGGACCCTCGGCAGCGAGACGGTGCTGATCGGCCGGCGCAGCGCCATCGCCGGTTACGGCGTGACCCATCTGACGCTGGCCGGCCCGCTGTGGCGCGAGCGCGCGCTGCTGTCGCTGGGTCTGCGCGACGTGTTCGACCGGCATGCCGGCGACCCCGGCGGCGATTCGGTGCTGCAGCCGGTGTCGCCGCACGACGGACGCAGCGTGCTGCTGAAGCTAGAGCTGATGTTCTGAGGCGGGCAAGACGATGGCCCGCCACCGACTTCGATTCCGACACCTGGCGGCGGCCGCGCCGCTGCTCGCGGCGCTCCTGGTCGTGGCGCCCTGTGCCGCGCAGGGCGTCGACGAAGGCGAGCTGAAGGCCGCCATCGTCTACAACATCCTGCTGTTCGTCGAGTGGCCACCGGCCATGATGCCGCCGCCCGGCGGTGCGCTGTCGCTGTGCGTCGGACCGCACAGCGCGGATGCGGCGATGCAGGCGCTGGACCGGCGCGAGCTGCGCGGCTTCCATCTCTCGCTGCGCGAGCTCGGCGCGACCGCATCGGTGCCGCCGTGCCATGCGGTGTTCGTCGATGCGGCCGACCGGCAACGGCTGGCCGCCGGGGTGAAGGCGCAGCGCGCCGCCGGCGCGCTGGTGCTGAGCGACGACCCGGATGCACCCGCGGAGAGCACCGCGATCGTGCTGCGGCGCGTCGGCACCCGCATCACCTTCGAGGTCAATCTGCAGCCGCTGCGGCAGGCGGGAATCCAGCTCAGCTCCAAGCTGCTGCGGCTGGCGAAAACGGTGCGCGAGTGATGCACGACGCCCACGCTTTCCGCGCCCGGCCGGGCCGCCGCCTGGGCGACCGCCTGACAAAGGCGCTGGTGACGACGGCAGGCGCGGCGCTGCTCGTCGCCGGGCTCATCTTCGACGCGTTCGTCTACGTGTCGCTGCGCGATGCCATGGTCGACGACCTCACCGTGCAGGCCCGCATCGTGGCCGAGAACAGCTCGGCGGCGATCCTGTTCGACGACCGGGGTGCCGCGTCGCAGACGCTGGCCGGCCTGCAGGCTGCGCCGGCCATCCTGTACGCCGAGCTGAGCAACGAGCAGGGCCGTGTCGTCGGCAGCTACGGCGCGGCGCAGTCGTTGCGCGGCGCACCGCCCGGCGCTGCCGGCCATGGCTTCGCCGGCAACCGCGTGTGGGTCAGCCAGCCCGTGCACGAAGGCACGCGCAGTGTCGGCTCGGTGCACCTCGTGGCGACGCTGGACCCGCTGTACCGCCGTGTCGCGATGCACGTCGCCATCACGGTGCTCGCCGCGATCGTCGCCTTCGCTTTCGCCTTCGTGCTGGTGCTGCGCATCCGCCGCGACATCGATGCCACCGAGAGCCGGCTGGACTACCTCGCCCACTACGACCCGGTGACCGGCCTGCCGAACCGCCATGCGGCCAACGAGCAGATCGAGCGGCTGATCTCGACCGTCGGTCGCGGCAGCGACGGCTTTGCATTGATGCTGCTGGACCTGGACGACTTCAAGTCCGTCAACGACACGCTGGGCCACGCGGTGGGCGACCAGCTGCTGCGGGCGCTCGCCGGCCGGCTCTCCGGCTGCATGCGGCCGGTGGACGTGGCGTTCCGCTTCGGCGGGGACGAATTCGTCATCCTGGCACCCGGGATCACCGGACGCACGCAACTCGAGGTGCTGGGCCATCAGGCGATGCGGGCGCTGCGCGACCCCATCATGGTGGCCGGCCACGAGGTCCGCACGCGGGCGAGCATCGGCGTGGCGCAGTTTCCGGCCGACGCACACGACGCAGCCAGCCTGGTGCGCGCGGCCGACACCGCGATGTACGACGCCAAGGCGCAAGGCAAGAACATCTGCTCGATCTTCCGGACCGACATGGAGCGCGGCGCACGTGCCCGCATGCGGCTCGAGAGCGACCTGCGGCACGCCATCGCCCGCGGCGAGCTGCGCCTGCTGTACCAGCCGATCATCGACCTCAAGCAGCACCGCATGGTGGGCGTCGAGGCGCTGCTGCGCTGGCGCCATCCCGAACTGGGCCTGGTGCCGCCCACCGAGTTCATCGCGATCGCCGAGTCCAGCGGCATCATCGTCGACATCGGCCAGTGGGTCCTGCTCACCGCATGCCGACAGGCCAGAGCGTGGAGCGATGCGGGGCACGCCGGCGTGCATGTCGCGGTCAACGTGTCCGCGCGCCAGATCCGCCGCGGCCTGCGCGCCCAGGTGGACGATGCGCTCGCGGCGACCGGCGCCGATCCGCATGCGCTTGCGATCGAGATCACCGAGCACTCGATGGTCGAGGACATCGATTCGAACGTGGCCGAGCTCGCGGCGCTGGGCGAGCTCGGCATCCAGGTGGCGGTGGACGACTTCGGCACCGGCCTGTCCTCGCTCGCCTACCTGAAGCGCCTGCCGATCAACAAGCTGAAGATCGACCGCACCTTCGTGAAGGACCTGCCGCAGGATGCCGACGATGCGGCGATCGCCCGGGCCATCGTCTCGATGGCCCGCAGCCTGGGACTCACCGTGGTGGCCGAAGGCGTGGAGACGGAGGCGCAGCGCGATTTCCTGATCGCACAGGGCTGCGAATGCGCCCAGGGCTTCCTCTACAGCCCGCCGGTGGACGCGCAGGTGATCGAGGAGCTCCTGCAGCGGCACACGCGGCCGGGGCCGGTGTGGCCCGGGGCGGCGGGCAGCGGGCGGGTGCCGTTGCGGCTGGCGTAGCAGCGCAATTCCTCTCTCGCGCAAGCGGGAGAGAGGTCGCCGTATCGCCTACGCGGACACTCCTTCGACGACCATCTGCACCCGCATCCGCCCGTTGAATTCGTCGAGGCTCAGGCGGTAGGCCAGCATCACGCGGTCCGGCAGCGGCTCGACACGATGGAACCAGATCGCTTCGCGCACCGTGCCGCCGTGCTTCACGGTGAGCTTGAGGTGCTTCTCGCCCACCAGGCGCTGCGACACGATCTCCACCCGGTCGCTGAACAGCGGCGGGTCGAACGCCTGGCCCCACACCTGGGCATCGAGCGACTGCACGGTCTCGGGATTGAAGTACTCCACCGGCAGCGGTCCGTCGCTGAGCAGCTGGCGCGACAGCGTCGCGAGGTCCAGCCATTCGCGCGCGACACGCTGAAAGGCTTCGTCGAAGGTGTCGAAGTCCTCCTCGGCGAGCGTGCAGCCGGCGGCCATCGCGTGGCCGCCGAACTTCTGCAGCACGCCCGGGTGGCGCTTGCTCACCAGGTCGAGGGCATCGCGCAGATGAAAGCCGGGGATGGATCGGCCCGAGCCCTTCAGCAGCCCGTCCTGCCCGAGCGCGAACACGAAGGTCGGCCGGTGCACGCGGTCTTTCAGTCGCGAGGCGACGATGCCGACCACGCCTTCGTGGAACTCGGGGTCGAAGATGGCCAGCGCCGGCGGCGGCTCGCCTTCGGGCATCAGCATCTCGAGCATTGCTTCGGCCTGTTCGCGCATGCCGGCTTCGACGTCGCGTCGCTCGCGGTTGATGGCGTCCAGCGTCTTCGCGAGCTCGGCGGCGCGTCCGGCATCGTCGGTCAGCAGGCACTCGATGCCCAGCGTCATGTCCGACAGCCGTCCCGCGGCATTGATGCGCGGGCCCAGCGCGAAGCCGAAGTCGAAGCCGCTGGCTCGGCGCACGTCGCGCGCTGCAGCGGCGAAGAGGGCGGCGACGCCGGCCTGCATGCGGCCGGCCCGGATGCGCTTGAGGCCCTGCGCCACCAGGCGCCGGTTGTTGGCGTCGAGCTTGACGACGTCGGCCACCGTGCCGAGCGCAACCAGGTCGAGCAGGGCGTCGAGCCGCGGCTGGTTCTCGGCCGTGAACGCACCGCGCCGACGCAGCTCGCTGCGCAGCGCGAGCAGCACGTAGAACACCACGCCGACACCCGCCAGGTTCTTGCTCGCGAAACGGCAGTCCGGCTGGTTCGGGTTGACGATGACATCGGCGTCGGGCAGCACGACCTGGTCGTCGATCAGGGCCGGCAGGTGATGGTCGGTGATGAGCACCGCGAGACCGCGAGCCCGTGCATGCGCGACGCCGGCGAGGCTGGCGATGCCGTTGTCGACCGTCAGCAGCAGGTGCGGCCGCTGGGCCAGCGCCAGGTCGACGATGGCCGGCGTCAGGCCGTACCCGTGCACCGCGCGGTCGGGCACGACGTAGCCCAGTGTCTCGCGCGCGGCGCCGAGCAGCGCCAGGCCCCGCAGCGCGACGGCGCAGGCGGTGGCGCCATCGCAGTCGTAGTCGGCCACGACGCAGATGCGCCTGCCCGCGGCGATGGTGTCGGCGAGCAGCGCGGCCGCCGTGTCGGCGCCGCGCAGCTCCGTCGGCGCGAGCAGGCGCGCCAGTCCGTCGTCGAGCTCGTCCGCCGCCCGCACGCCGCGCGCTGCGTACAGGCGCGCGAGCAGCGGGTGAACACCGGCCTGCTCCAGCGCCCAGGCGACGCGCGGCGGCGCATCGCGCAGGGTGATCGTGGGCGTGCTCACAGCGCCTCCAGCACGTCGTGCACCGGCGCCGAGCGCCAGTGGCGCGTGAGCCGTTGCCACGTCGATTGACGGGCCGACTGGAAGCGCTGCGCATGCCGCTCTCCGCACAGCACGAGGTGCACGGCTTCGCCGCGCCGCGCCTTCGCGAGCATCCCGGACACGGGACCCGCGTCCAGCGCGCGCCAGGCATCGGCCCAGCCGGCCCAGTCTTCCGCGAGCGCGGGCGCGCGCAGGCTGTCATCCACCTGCGGCGCATCGGACCAGGACGCGGGCTGCGGGCGGCCGCAGCCGCTGAGCCAGAACGAGTTCACGGGAAGCTCGCCGCGCGCTTCGCGGGCATCGTTGAGAGGGTGGTCGTAGAGAAGCATCTGGACTTCATTCTGCAATCGGCGGATCAGGCGGGCCTGCGGATGCGGCGGCAGCCACAGGTCGACGTTGCGGCCGATCACCCGATCGAGCGAGGCGCACGGCAGTCCGGCGAGCGTGTCGTGCGCCGCGTACCAGCGCGTCGCGGCGCCGAACGCGAGCTGCCAGCTTTCGCTCGCGAACAGCGGGCGGATCGCCTCGAGAAACTCGCGCGACTGCACGTCGTCGAGCTTCAGCGCCTGCGGATCGGCCAGCGAGATGTGGTCGCGGCCCACGTGCCAGTGCACCGGCGTCAGCTCGCCCCAGGCGTGCTCGCCGGTGGCGATGCCATCGCCTTGCGCATGCAGGGCGGCCCACGGCAACGCGCCGTCATCGGCGCGCCAGCCCCAGGCGGTGGCCAGCGCCCGCTCGTGCGGCGGCGACAGGCTGTATTCGTCGTCTCCGAGGCGCTCACCCGGCGCCAGCACCGCCAGCAGCTGGCCGAGCTGCGGCAATGGGAGGTCGCGCAGCGCATGGGTTCCGGCTTCGGACAGCGTGGAGGCGAAGGGAATCAGCAACTGCATGGACGGCGATTATCGGGGGCGGTGCAAAATCGATCGTCCCTCGAGATGGAAAGCGTCGACGTTCACTCGCCCCGCATGCGCCGCGCCGGCCGCGATCTGCTGTCACTCGGCCTGATGGATGCGCGCAACCGCACGCTGCGCTGGCTGGCGCTGTTCGAAGAGGCGATGGCGGCCGGCGCGCCCGCGGCGCGGCCCGGGATCGATCCGCCGCTGTGGCTGCTGGGGCGCATCGCCTGGTTCCAGGAGCACTGGATCGCGCGCAACGTACAGCGCCAGCGCGGCAGCGAGGGCGACCCGACCGCGGCGCGCCTCGCCTCCATCGAGCCCGACGCCGACCGCTGGTACGACGCCCGCCAGGTCGCGGCCGAGGCGCGCTGGCAGCTCGACCTGCCCGGGGTGCCGGCCACGCGGCAATACCTGTCCGACACGATGGAGCTCACGCTGGAGCTGCTCGAAACCGCTGGCGAGGACGACGATGCGCTGTATTTCTTCCGGCTGGCCCTGTTCCACGAAGACCTGCAGGGCGAGACCCTGGCGGAGATCGCACAGGCGCTCGACCTGAAGCTCGGCGATGCGCGCGAGCTGCTGGGCGAGATCGCGAGTCCGCCGCCGCGCGAGCCGCTGTTGTTTCCCGCCACGCGCTGGAGGCTGGGCTCGCCGCCCGGCGGCTTCGTGTTCGACAACGAGAAGTGGGCGCACGAGCTCGACGTGCCCGAGTTCGACATCGATGCGCAGCCCGTCACCTGGGCGCAGTACGGCGAGTTCGTCGAGGACGGCGGCTACGACGATGCGGCGTGGTGGTCGCCCGCCGGACGCGACTGGTTGCTGCGCGAGGAGCGGCGCGTGCCGCGCTATGTCGACCAGATGCGCCAGGGCGTGCTGCAGCAGCGGTTCGGCCGGCTCACGCGCGTGCCGCTGGCGCAGCCCGCCATGCACCTGAGCTGGTACGAGGCCGACGCGTACTGCCGCTGGGCCGGCCGCAGGCTGCCGACCGAGGTGGAGTGGGAGGCCGCAGCGCAGTCCTACTCGCGTGGCTTCGCGTGGGGCGCGGTATGGGAGTGGACGGGGACCACGTTCCGCCCCTATCCGGGCTTTCGCGCCGATCCGTGGGTCGAGTATTCGCAGCCGTGCTTCGGCACGCACAAGGTGCTGCGCGGCGGGTCGTTCGCCACCTCGGGACGGGTGAGGCATCCGAAGTTCAGGCGGTTCGCCCTGGCCGAGCGTGACGTCATGTTCTGCGGATTTCGCAGCTGCGCCCTGTGACCGTACGGGCGCAGCGAAGCGGAACCGACACCCCTTAGCATTCGCCCCGCATGAATCCCTTCCTCGACAGCGCCGCGCGCGCCGTGCAGCTCGTCGCCGGGGGCGACCCGCAACTCGTCCATATCGTCGGCCTGTCGCTGAGCGTCAGCGGTCTGGCCTGCGTGATCGCGACCGCGCTCGGGCTGCTGGCCGGGGCGGCCGTGGCGGTGTGGCGATTCCCGGGCCGGGCTGCGGTGCTGGTGGTGCTCAACACGCTGCTCGCGCTGCCGTCGGTGGTGGTGGGACTGATCGTCTACCTGCTGCTGTCGCGCGCCGGCCCGCTCGGATCGTGGGGCATCCTCTTTACGCCGACGGCGATGGTGATCGCGCAGTCCATCCTCGTGGCACCGATCGTCGCCGCGCTCGCGCGGCAGATCATCGAGGACGCGATGCGCGACCATGGCGATCAGCTGCGCTCCCTGGGCGCCGGCCGTCTGCAGTGCGCGCTGATCCTCGCGTGGGACGAGCGGCTGGCGCTGCTGACGCTGGCACTGGTCGCCTTCGGCCGCGCGGTGTCCGAGGTCGGCGCGGTGATGATGGTGGGCGGCAACATTGCCGGTGTGACGCGTGTGATGACGACGGCGATCGCGCTCGAGACGAGCAAGGGCGACCTGCCGCTGGCGCTCGCGCTCGGGCTGGTGCTGCTCGGCGTCGTGCTGGTGCTCAACATCGCCATCGGGCTGCTGCGCGGCTGGCGCACGGCAGGCGAGCGTGAAGCCGGAGCGGCGGCGTGAGCCCGGCACTGGTCGAGCTGCAGGCAGCCACGGTGCGCTTCGGTGCCAAGCAGGCCCTGAGCCGCATCGACCTGACGGTGTCGCGCGGCGAACGCATCGCGCTCGTCGGCGCCAACGGCTCGGGCAAGAGCACATTGCTGCGCGCGCTGCACGGCCTGGTGCCGCTGGCCGAAGGCGGGCGCATCGTCCACGCCGCGCCGCGCATCGCGATGGTGTTCCAGCGGCCCTTCATGCTGCGCCTGTCGGTTCGCGGCAATGTGGAGCTGGGGCTCATGCTGCAGGGCGTCCCGCGGGCGCAGCGGCGCGAGCGTGCGATGCACGCACTGGAGCGTGTCGGCCTGGCGGCCGAAGCCGCGCGCGTCGGGCGCGTGCTGTCGGCCGGCCAGCAGCAGCGGCTCGCGCTGGCACGGGCCTGGGCCATGCAGCCCGATCTGCTGCTGCTCGACGAGCCGACCGCGAGCCTCGATCCCACGGCCAAGCGCGAAGTCGAGGCGCTGATCGCGGAGTTCGCGGCGCAAGGCATGACGGTGCTGATGAGCTCGCACAACCTCGGGCAGGTGAAGCGCCTTGCGGGGCGGGTCGTGTACCTGGAGCACGGGCGCAAGCTCGCCGATGTGCCGACGGAAGCATTCTTCGGTGGACCGCTGCCCGAGGAGGCCATGCTGTTCCTGAAGGCGGAGCTGCCCTGGGGGTAGGACGCGGCTGTTCCGTTTCGCGACAGCGCAGAACGACACCCTCACCCCGACCCTCTCCCGCGAGCGGAGAGGGCGAAGGAGAAGGAGCCAACGCCCCTAGGTAGAAACCCACGCTTTGCATCCGCAGGGGCCGGTCGTCAAATGCTCGCTCACCCCTGCGAGGAGACAGACACATGGACGTGGCGATTCGATTGACGGTGAACGGCAAAGCGGTCGAGGCGAGCGTCGACCCGCGAACGCTGCTGGTCCAGTTCATCCGCGAGACCCTGCAGCTCACCGGAACCCACGTCGGGTGCGACACCGCCCAGTGCGGTGCCTGCACGGTGCACCTCAACGGCCGCGCGGTGAAGGCCTGCTCCATCCTCGCGGCGCAGGCGCAAGGCGGCGAAGTGACGACGATCGAAGGGCTGGCCAAGGACGGCGAGCTCCACCCGATGCAGGCTGCCTTCCGCGAATGTCACGGCCTGCAGTGCGGCTTCTGCACGCCGGGAATGGTGATGGCGGCGGTGCAGATCCTGAAGGACGAGCCCCAGGCGAGCGAGGCGCACATCCGCGAAGGCCTCGAGGGCAACATCTGCCGCTGCACCGGCTACCAGAACATCGTCAAGGCGATCCAGTTCTGCCAGTCCGGCAAGCAGGCCACGGCGGCCTGAGGCTTCCCCATTCCAGGAGACAGTCATGACCGACATGGCGAATTCCCCCATTGGCAAGCCTGTGCTGCGCCGCGAGGACAAGCGCTTCCTGACGGGCGCCGGCCAGTACACCGACGACGTGGTGCTGCCGGGACAGACCTACGGCGTGTTCGTGCGCTCGCCCTACGCGCATGCGCGCATCAAGTCCATCGATCCCGGCGAGGCGAAGAGGGCGCCCGGCGTGATCGCGATCTTCACCGGCAGCGACCTGGCCGACGCCAAGGTCGGCGGACTGCCTTGCGGGTGGCTCATCCACAGCAAGGACGGCACGCCGATGAAGGAGCCGCCGCATCCGGTGCTGGCGCAGGGCAAGGTGCGCTACGTCGGCGACCAGGTCGCCCTGGTGGTGGCTGAAACGTACTGGCAGGCGAAGGACGCCGCCGAGCGCGTCGACGTGCAGTACGAAGAGCTGCCGGCGGTGGTCGACACTGCGGTGGCGGCGAGCGCGAGCGCGCTGGTGCACGACGACGTGCCGGGCAACACCTGCTACGACTGGGGCCACGGCAACAAGGACGCTGTCGACGCCGCTTTCGCCAAGGCCGCCAACGTCACCCGGCTGGAGTTCGTCAACAACCGGCTCATCCCCAATGCGATGGAGCCGCGCGCGGCCAACGCCAGCTACGCGCGCCACGACGACAGCTACACGCTGTACGTGGCCAACCAGAACCCGCACGTCGAGCGCCTGCTGATGAGCGCCTTCGTGCTCGGGCTGCCCGAGTCGAAGGTGCGCGTCATCGCGCCCGACGTCGGCGGCGGCTTCGGCTCGAAGATCTTTCTCTATGCGGAGGAGACCGCGCTGGTGTGGGCCAGCAAGCGGGTGGGGCGGCCGATCAAGTGGACGGCCGAGCGCAGCGAATCGTTCCTCACCGATGCGCACGGCCGCGACCACGTGACCACCGCCGAGCTCGCCACCGATGCGGCCGGCAATTTCCTCGCGATGCGCGTGGGCACCATCGCGAACATGGGCGCCTACCTCTCGACCTTCGCGTCCAGCGTGCCGACCATCCTGTACGCCACGCTGCTGGCGGGACAGTACAAGACGCCGGCCATCTACTGCGAGGTGAAGGCGGTGTTCACCAACACCGCGCCGGTCGATGCCTACCGCGGCGCCGGACGGCCCGAGGCGACCTACGTCGTGGAGCGGCTCGTCGAGCAGGCAGCGCGTGACCTGAAGATGGATCCGGCCGCGCTGCGCCGGCAGAACTTCATCACCGAGTTCCCGTACGCCACGCCGGTGGGCCTGACCTACGACACCGGCAACTACGCCGCGCACCTCAACAAGGCGATCGAGATGGCCGACGTGGCGGGCTTCCCGGCCCGCCGCGAGGCCGCCAAGGCGCGGGGCAAGCTGCGCGGGCTCGGCTACTCCTGCTACATCGAGGCCTGCGGACTCGCGCCGTCGAACATCGCCGGCGCTCTCGGCGCCCGCGCCGGCCTGTTCGAGGCGGGCGAGGTGCGGGTGCATCCGACCGGCACGGTGACCGTCTTCACCGGCTCGCACAGCCACGGCCAGGGGCACGAGACGACCTTCGCTCAGGTGGTCGCGGCCAGGCTGGGCATTCCGGCCGACAACGTCGAGATCGTGCACGGCGACACCGGACGCATCCCGTTCGGCATGGGCACCTACGGCAGCCGCTCGCTCGCGGTGGGCGGCACGGCCATCGTCAAGGCAGTCGACAAGGTCATCGCCAAGGGCAAGAAGATCGCGGCGCACCTGCTCGAGGCCGCCGACACCGACATCGAGTTCGACAACGGCGAGTTCAAGGTCGCCGGCACCGACAGGAAGGTGCCCTTCGGCCAGGTGGCCCTCACCGCCTATGTGCCGCACAACTACCCGCTCGACAAGCTGGAGCCCGGACTCAACGAGAACGCGTTCTACGACCCGACCAACTTCACCTATCCGGCCGGCAGCTACGTCTGCGAGGTCGAGGTCGATCCCGAGACCGGCCGCACGACGGTCGAAAGCTTCGTCGCGGTGGACGACTTCGGCAATCTCGTCAATCCGATGATCGTCGAAGGGCAGGTGCATGGCGGCCTGGCGCAGGGCCTGGGGCAGGCGATGCTCGAGGGCTGCATCTACGACCAGCAGTCGGGGCAGCTGCTCACCGGCTCGTACATGGACTATGCGATGCCGCGCGCCAGCGACCTGCCGAGCTTCAAGGTCAGCAACGTCGTCACGCCGTGCACGCACAACCCGCTGGGCGTGAAGGGTTGCGGCGAGGCGGGGGCCATCGGCTCGCCGCCGGCCTACATCAACGCGCTGACCGACGCGCTCGGCGTGCGCGACCTCGCGATGCCCGCGACGCCCGAGCGCGTGTGGCAGGCCGCCGCCCGCCACCTGACCTGACGTCCTTCGAGGAGCACCTGCATGTACACCTTCGAATACCAACGCCCTTCCACGCGCGCGGACGCCGTCAAGGCCTTCCAGGGCGATGCACGCTTCCTCGCCGGCGGCCAGAGCCTGGTGCAGGCGATGAAGCTGCGGCTCGCGTCTGCCGAGCGGCTGGTCGACCTGGGCGGCGTCGCCGAGCTGCAAGGCATCAAGGCCGATGCGGCGGGCGTGCACATCGGCGCGATGACCACGCATGCCAGCGTCGCAGCCTCGGCCGACGTGAAGCGGGCCCTGCCGGCGCTGGCCGAGCTGGCCGGTCTCATCGGCGACCCCATGGTGCGCAACCGCGGCACGCTGGGCGGCTCCGTCGCCAACGCCGATCCGGCGGCCGACTATCCGGCGGCGGTGCTCGGGCTGGGGGCGACCGTGCACACCGACCGGCGCGACATCGCGGGCGATGCGTTCTTCACCGGCCTGTATGAAACCGCGCTGCAGCCGGGCGAGCTGATCACCTCGGTGAGCTTTCCGCTGGCCCAGCGCGCGGCCTACGTGAAGTTCAGGCAGCCCGCGTCTCGCTTCGCGCTGGTGGGTGTGTTCGTGAGCCAGGGCGCGGGCGGCGTGCGCGTCGCGGTCACCGGTGCGAAGAGCAGCGTGTTCCGCGCGAAGACCCTGGAAGACGCGCTGGCGAAGAGCTTCACGCCCGAAGCCGCCAAGGCGGTCGTCATGCCGGCCACCGATATCAACGCCGACCTGCACGCGTCGGCGGCGTATCGGGCCGCGATGATCAGCGTGATGGCGTCGCGGGCCGTTGCGGCGGCGCTCGCGCGTTGACTGACGCGAACCAAGGCGTGGCCGCGAAGCCGGCCATGCCCGACTCGGTGGATGCGGTCATCGAGCTGCTGGCCACCGAGAACTATGTCTGCGATCGGCGCCTCGCGACGGCGCTGTTCCTCAGCCTCAAGCTGGAGCGGCCGCTGTTCGTCGAGGGCGAGCCGGGCGTGGGCAAGACCGAGCTGGGCAAGGTGCTGGCGCAGGCGCTGGGCACGGCGCTGCTGCGCGTGCAGTGCTACGAAGGGCTCGATGTCGCGCAGACCGCGTACGAATGGAACATCGCGCGCCAGATGATCGAGATCCGCCTCGCCGAGGCGGTGCACGAGACCGACCGCGGCAAGCTGGTCCGCAGCCTGTATTCGCGCGACATGCTGATCGAGCGGCCGCTGCTGGCCGCACTTACCCAGCCGCGCTCGCCGGTGCTGCTGATCGACGAGCTGGATCGCGCCGACGAGCCCTTCGACGCCTTCCTGCTCGAGGTGCTGGCCGAGAACCAGATCACCGTGCCCGAGCTCGGCACCATCCGCGCCACCGCGCCGCCGATCACCCTCATCACCTCCAACCGCACGCGCGAGATCCACGACGCGCTGAAGCGGCGCTGCCTCTACCACTGGGTCGACTTTCCGACGCTCGAGCGCGAGCTGGAGATCGTGCGGCTGAAGGCGCCCGGTGCTGCGGAGCGCCTGCGCGTGCAGGTGGTGGAGTTCGTGCAGCGCATGCGCTCGCTCGACCTGTTCAAGGCGCCGGGCGTCGCCGAGACGATCGACTGGACGCAGGCGCTGGTGGCGCTGAATGCCGTTCGGCTCGATCCGCAGACGGTGCACGACACGCTGGGCGTGCTGCTCAAGCACCAGGACGACATCGTGCGGATGCAGCATGGGGACACGGTGAAGCTGCTGGAGGAGCTGCGCGCGAGGGCGGTGCTGGATTGACGGGCCTGGAAACGTGTTTGCCGAGAACATCGTCCACTTCTCCCGCGTGCTGCGCGCGGCCGGCCTCACCGTCGGCCCCGATCGCGTGCTGCAGGCGATGGCCGCCATCGAGGCCGTCGGCCTGTCGCGCCGGGAGGACGTGCATGCCGCGCTGTCCGCCGTGATGATCGACCGGCACGAGCAGCAGCCGATCTTCGATGCCGCATTCGCCAGCTTCTGGCGCGACCCCAAGCTGCTCGAGCAGCTGATGCTGCTGGCGCTGCCCAAGGTGATCGGGCGCGGAGATCTGCCTCGGCCGCCGACGGCGGGCCGCTTGCAGGAGGCGCTCGCGCCGCCGCGCCGGGCGCCATCCGAACAGTCGCCCAGCGACGAGCTCCGGTTCGACGCCAGCTTCACCTTCAGCGAGCGCGAGCGGCTGCAGCGAGCGGACTTCGAATCGATGACGACGGCGGAGTTCGAGGCGGCGAAGAAGCTCGCGGCGCAGATCCCGCTGCCGATCGCGCCGGTGCGCCGGCGCCGCCACGAAGCGGCCCCGCGCGGCCGCCTGGACCTGCGCGCCACGCTGCTGCGCATGGCGCGCGCGCCGCAGACGCTGACTCCGGCCTTCACCCGGCCGCGCATCGAGCTGCCGCCGCTGGTCGTGCTGCTCGACATCTCCGGCTCGATGGATCGATACGCCCGCGTCTTCCTTCACTATGTCCACGCCGTGGGCCAGCAGCATGCACGGGTGCACGTGCTGACCTTCGGCACGCGGCTGACCAACATCACGCGCTGCCTGCGCCATCGCGATCCCGACGTGGCGCTGCGGCTGGCGGATGCGCAGGTGCCCGACTGGAAAGGCGGCACGCGCATCGCCTCGTGCCTGGCCGAGTTCAACCGTCGCTGGGCCCGCCGGCTGCTGGGCGGCAATGCCGCCGTGCTGCTGCTCACCGACGGGCTGGACCGCGATGAGGGCGGCCACCTCGCGGAGGCCGCCGCACACCTGCATCGCATGGCGCACCAGCTCGTGTGGCTGAACCCCCTGCTGCGCTACGATGGCTTCGAGCCGCGGGCGGCGGGCGTGCGTGCCATGCTGCCGCACGTGGACCGCTTCCTGCCGGTGCACAACCTCGCGAGCCTCGCGGATCTGGGGCGCGCGCTGAGCCACGTTCGATGACCACGACGCGATGGAACTCCAAGGCGAAAAACTCATCCCCACCGACTTGCAGCGCACCTGGGAAGCGCTCAACGACCCCGACACGCTGAAGGCGTGCATCGCCGGCTGCGAGTCGCTCGAGCGCGACGGCGACGGCTTTCGCGCGGTGGTGGCCGTGAAGGTCGGCCCGGTCAGCGCGCGCTTCAACGGCAAGGTGGTGCTCGGCAACGTGCAGCCGCCGCGCTCGTACACGATCAGCTTCGAGGGGCAGGGCGGAGCTGCCGGCTTCGGCAAGGGATCGGCCGACGTGGCGCTGGAGCCCGAAGGCGCGAGCACGCGACTGCGCTACAACGCGACGGCGCAGGTCGGCGGCCGGATGGCGCAGATCGGCTCGCGGCTGGTCGATGCGGCGGCGCGCAAGCTGACGGACGACTTCTTCGCCGCCTTCGAGCAGCGGCTGCAACCGCCGGCTGCCGAAGCGGTCGAACCACCGGTGGTGGCCGCGCCGGTGCCGCAGCCGACGCGCGACAACGACCTTCGCAAGCTGTGGTGGCTGATCGCGGCACTGATCGTCGCGGCGGTGATCTACTTCGTGGTGCGCTGAACCTGTTGTCGGGGAGTCGACACGATGGACAGTCTGGATCTGCAGGTGCTCAGCCAGGCGCGCGACTGGTTCGCCGCCGGCCACAAGGTCTGGCTGGTGACCGTCATCGAGACCTGGGGCTCCGCCCCGCGCCCGCCCGGCGCGCTGCTGTGCCTGCGCGGCGACGGCCTGGTGGTGGGATCGGTGTCCGGCGGATGCGTCGAGGACGATCTCATCGACCGCGTGCGCCACGGCGAGCGTGTGGACGCGCCGTCGCTGATCACCTACGGCGTGACCAAGGAGGAGGCGGCGCGCTTCGGCCTGCCCTGCGGCGGCAACCTGCGCCTGGTGCAGGAGCCGCTGCACGACATCGACTGGATCTCGCAGGTGCTGCAGCGCACCGAGAGGCACGAGATGGTCGCCCGCCGGCTCGATCTGCAGACGCACACGGTCACGGTGGAAGCCGCGCGGCGCGGCGAGGGCTTCGAGTTCGACGGCCGCACGCTGCGCGCCGTCTTCGGTCCGCGCTGGCGGCTGCTGATCATCGGCGCGGGGCAGCTCTCGCGCGTGCTGGCGCAGATGGCGCTGCCGCTGGATTTCGAGGTCACGTGCTGCGACCCGCGCGAGGAGTACCACCTCACGTGGGATGTGCCCGGCACGCACTTCTCGAAGGGCATGCCCGACGACGTCGCCGTCGCGATGCAGCTCGATCCGCACAGCGCGGTGGTGGCGGTCACCCACGACCCCAAGCTCGACGACATGGTGCTGCTGGAGGCCCTGAAGTCGCCGGCCTTCTACGTGGGCGCACTCGGCTCGCGCGTCAACACCGCCAAGCGCAAGGAGCGCCTGGCGATGTTCGACCTCACGCCGGGCGAGATCGGGCGGCTGCATGGGCCGGTGGGGCTCGACCTCGGTGCGAAGACGCCCGCGGAGATCGCGGTGTCCATCCTCGCCGAGATCATCGCGGTGCGCAGCGGCGTGGCCTTGCTGCAAAAGAAGGAGGGCTCGTCGATGCCGGTGGTGGCTGACTCGCTCTCCCCGCTTGGAGGAAGCCGGCAGGCGTGACCCGGGCTACTCCCTCTCCGCTCGCGGGAGAGGGTCGATGCGCTGCTCTCTTGCCCATGCCGCGGTCAAGCGGGAGCGATCGGCGTGGACTGCCCCGCGATGCAGACCCAGCGTCCGCCTTCGCGGACGAACACATGGCTGAACCTCGACTGGAACACCACCGCGCCGGCGGCGTTGCGGGCGACGAGGCGGCCGATGAAGACGGCGGTGTCGCCATTCGCCTGGACGCGCACCTCGTCGGTGGAGAACGCCAGCGACGAGTCGGTCTGGCGCAACACATCGAACAGGCGGCTGCGGTCGATGACCTGGCCGTTGCCGGCGATGGCAATGAAGCCGGGTGCGTAGATCTGCTCGAGCGCCGCGAAGTCGCCGCGCCGGATCGCTTCGCGACGCTGCGATTCGATCGCGGTGAGCTGCTCCTCGACGCTGCGCGTCGGCGAGGGCGGCCCCGCGCAGGCGCACAGGAGCAGCGCGGCGGCGAAGGCAGCGAGTCGCTTCATCGTCGGCTCATCCGGCGAGCCGCTCGACGGAGCGGCTCAGGTTGTCCCGCGCGCGCTCTTCGAGCAGCGCGGCGAACTGCTCGGTGCCGAAGATGCGATCGCGCCCGAGGAATGCCTCGAGGATGGCGCGCCGCCTGGCGCTGAAAAGGGGCTGCGGCACGTGCGCATATTCCTCGCGCACCTGCTGCTCGTATTCGTCGAATCGCTCCGGCGCAGCGCCGAGGATGGACAGGTCCACGTCGACGAGGATCTGCTCGTCGTGCGTGGTGGCGAGCGCGTCATGCCGGGTCACCATGACCAGCTCGTGCAGCCGATGCGCGATCGCGTGTCCCGCGCCCGCGTCGAGTGCCGTCCGCTTCGCCCATTGCGCGCTGAGCCGCTCGTTGTCGTCGCGCGTCACGTCGTAGAAGGCGTCGTGGAACCACAGCGCGATCGCGATCTCCGCGGGATGAACCGCGGCTTCGCGCAGCAGCTCGAAGCGGGCGAAGCATTCGTTCAGATGCTGAAGCGTGTGGTACTTGCGATGCGGCTCGCGGTAGCGCTGCAGCAGCTCGGCCAGCAGAGCCTCGTCCGCGCGCGCGCCGACAGCGGTCCAGGCATCGTTCCAGGCAGGGGTGGGGTCGGTCATGGTCGTTCGCTCAGCATCGGGCGGATTCGCCGGCGTGCAGCGCCTTGAGGCGCGCGCCGATCTCGTCGGCGAGGCGCGCCACGGCGCGCCGGTGGGCGGCGGCCAGAGCGGTGAGGGCGGTCTCGCCGATGCCCTCGACCAGCGCGGTGCGGCACACCAGCGGGGCGACGCCGCGCTGCGACGCCGACAGCGACCAGGTGGCCTCGAGCCGCGCTTCGCGCCCCGGGATGGATTCGAAGCGCTGCACGTCCACGCGCAGGCGCCACACCGCGGGCGCCGGCTGCGCCACGCCGCGCACGTCGATCGCGCCCCACTGCGACGTGAGGCGCTCGACGATCGCGCCACGCAGCTCGTCGCCCAGCGGGGCGGCCCAGCGGTCCTGCTCCAGCATCAGCAGCGACTCGTCCGGCTGGCGCACCACCCATTGCGCATGGTCGACCTGGGCCGGCACGGCGACGGGCGTCACATCGACGGGGATCGCCGTCGCGGCCGGCGCGGGGGCGGCGCGTTGCGCGGGCAGCAGCGTGTGGAAGCGCTCCTCGAGCTTCGGCGTCGAGCAGGCGCCGATGAGCAGGGAAACGGCGAGCATGGCCCACCTCATCGCGGCTTCTCCCGGTCGGCCAGCGGCGGGTCGGCGCGCTTGCCGCGCAGCAGCGTCTCCGGATGCCGCTGCAGGTAGTCGCTCAGGGCGCGCAGGGCCTGCGCCGCGCGCTGCAGTTCGGTCATGGTCTGCTCCACGTTGCGCTGCACGGGCGCCGATTCGTCCAGCAGGTTGCGGTCCAGCCGCTGCAGCGAGGCCTGCACCGAGCCGAGGGTGCGCTGCACCTCCGCCAGCGCCTTCTGTGCCTCGGGCGACAACTCGCGGATGGCCGCGCGCGCCTGGCTCAGCGTGCTCTGCAGATCGCGCCCGATCTCGTCGAACGGCACCTTGTTGAGCCGCGCGACGATCTCGGCGATCTGCGGCTGCAGCTCGCTCAGCGTGCCGGGCACGGTCGGCACGCGCGGTACGCCGTTGCTCATGTCCAGCGTGGCCTGCGGCGTCCTGGGCGTGAAATCGAGCGCCACGTATTGCTGGCTGGTGAGCAGGTTGCCCGTGCGCAGCTGCGCGCGCAGGCCGCTGTCCACGAGTTGCTTCAGGAACCGGATGTCGGCGGCGCCCCCGGCCGGCGCGCCCTGCAGCATGGCGTTGCGCACCTTGCCCAGGCGCAGCGGGTAGATGTCGGCCGTCACCTCCATCGGATAGCGCTGGGTGCGGGCGTCGTACAGCAGCTGCATGGATTGAACGGTTCCGAGCTCGATGCCGAGGAAGTCCACCGGCGCGCCGGTGGACAGGCCGCGCACCGATTGGTCGAACACCATGCGGATCGTGAGCGCCGGCCCGTCGGGCGGTGCCAGGGCTGCCTTGCGGTCGTCGAACAGGTAGAAGCGCGTGCCCGCCGGTGCCGCCGCCAGGCCCTCGCTGCCGGGCAGGCGCTCGAAGGCGATGCCGCCGGCGATCACGGAGCTGACCGTCTGCGCGTTCAGCGTCAGGCCGCTTGCATTGAGCTGCAGGTCGAGGCCGCTCGCATTCCAGAACCGCGCCTGCTGGGTGACCAGCGGCTCGTACGGCGATTCGATGAACACCTGGACGGTGAGCTCGTCGTTGACGGGGTCGAGCGTGTAGCCGACGACGCGGCCGACGCGCGTGCGCCGGTAGTACACCGGCGAGCCGACGTCCAGCGAACCGAGGTCGGGGGCCCGCAGCACGAAGCTGCGGCCCGGCTCGTTGCGCAGCACGAAAGGCGGCGCCTCCAGGCCGACGAAGTGCTTGCGCGAGCGCGTGGAGTTGCCCGCGTCGACGCCGATGTAGGCGCCCGACAGCAGCGTGTTGAGACCGCTGATGCCCGCCATGCCGATGCGCGGCCGCACGACCCAGAAGTTGGTGTCCTCCACGGCCATGTTGGACACGGCGCGGTCGAGCCGCACGCCCACCTGCACCCGCTTGCGGTCATCGCTCAGCGACACCGCCTCGACGCGCCCGACGACGACCTCCTTGTAGCGAACCTCGGTCTTGCCGGGCTCCAGGCCCTCGGCGGTGCGGAACTCGATCATCACGTGCGGTCCGGCCTGCATCAGCGTGTTGATCAGCAGCGAGGCGCCGACCACCACTGCCACGATGGGCACGATCCACACCAGCGACAGCCGGGTGGCGTTGCGCCGCCGCACCACGGGCTCCGCAGCGGCCGGCGGAATGCCCTCGCCGGCGGGATCGGGCTCGGTGGGGTCGCTCATGGCGTCGGCTCGTCGGGCTCGCGCCAGATCAGGCGTGGATCGAAGCTGCGGGCGGCCAGCATCGTCAGGACGACCACCGCGGCGAAGGCGAGCAGGCCGGGCTCGGGATGCACGTTCGCGAGGCGGCCGAACTGCACGATGCCGGCGAGCAGCACGACCACGTAGACGTCGAGCATCGACCAGTGGCCGACGCCTTCGACGATGCGGTACAGCCGGGCCCGCTCGAACCGCCGCCAGCCGGGCGCGTATTGCACGCTCCAGGCGAGCAGTGCAAGGGTGCCGATCTTCAGCAGCGGCACCGCGATGCTGGCCACGAAGACGATGATCGCCAGTCCCCACGAGTCGCTCGCCCACAGCTCGGCGATGCCGCTGGCGATGGTGTGGCTGGTGTCGCGAAAGAGGTTGGAGGTGGTCATCACCGGCAGCGCGTTGGCCGGGATGTACAGCAGCACCGAGGCCGCGAGGTAGGCCCAGGTCTTCTGCAGGCTGTGGGGCTTCTCGTCGTGCAGGGGATGCGCGCAGCGCGGGCAGCGCAGCTGCACTTGCGCGTCGCCGGCCGGTGCGGCCGACACGAGACCGCAGCATTCGCATCCATACAAGGCCGTCATGGCGCCTGCATCCACAAGTGCTTGAGGCCGCCGGACTCCAGCGCCGCCAGCAGCAGCGCGAGCGCGCCGAAGGCGAACATGCCCGGCCCCGGGACGGCCTGCGCCATGGAGGCAATGCGCACGATGCACACGGCGGCGGCGACCATCATCACCTCCACCATGCTCCAGCGCGACATCTCGTGCAGCACGCGCATGCACCACGCCAGGTGACCCGGCGCGCGGCCGCGCGCCAGCGGCACCAGCACGAGCAGGCGCAGGGTGATCAGCAGCCCCGGCGCGACGATGGCGGTGAAGGCGGCGGCGCTCGCGACCAGGCGCTCACCCTGCAGCCAGGTGTCGTGGATGGCACCCGGCAGCGTGGCGCTGTTGTGCACGCCGCGCAGGCGCATGTCGACCACCGGCGTGAGATTGGCGATCAGCAGCACCAGCAGCGCCGCGACCGTCAGCGCGAGCAGCGCATGCGCACCCAGGCGATGTCCGCGCGCCAGCACCGCGCCGCAGCGGCTGCATTGCGCGACCTCGCGCGGCTGCAGGGGCCGCCAGCGATGCACCGCATCGCATTGCTCGCAGATCACCAGGTCTTGCTGCAAGTCGCGCCGTCTCCGGAGGGTTCAAGCCGCGAATGTGCCACGGCGCGCGCAATCCTGGGTCCCATCACCCCAGGCTATTTGGGAACACCCATCACCGCGTTGGGCAGCCACGTCACGATCGCCGGGAAGGCCGTGATGATGGCGATGCACACCACCAGGCATCCGAAGAACGGGATGGCCGCGCGGGCGATCGTGTTGCTGTCCTTGCCGGTCATGTTCTGCAGCACGAAGAGGTTGAATCCCACCGGCGGCGTGACCTCCGCGATCTCGACCAGCAGCACGATGAAGATGCCGAACCAGACGAGGTCGAAGCCTGCTTTCTGGATCATCGGCAGCACGATCGCCGAGGTCAGCACGATCATCGAGATGCCGTCGAGCGCCGTGCCGAGCACCAGGTACACCAGCACCAGCGCGCTGATCAGCGCATAGGGGCTCAGGTGCAGGCCGTTGACCCACTCCGCGAGCTCGCGCGGAATGCCGGTGAAGGCCATCGTCTTGGTGAGGAAGGCGGCGCCTGCCAGGATGAACATGATCATGCAGGAGGTGCGGGTCGCGCCCATCAGCCCTTCCCAGAAATTGCGCCAAGTGAGCTGCCGGCTCCACGCCGCGGTGACCAGCGATCCGATCACGCCGTAGGCGGCGCACTCGGTGGCGGTGGCCCAGCCCGCGATCAGCACCCAGACGATGAAGACGATGAGCAGGCCGCACGGGATGAGGTTGCCGGACGCTCGGATCTTCTGCAGCAGCCCGAGCGGCGGGTCGGCAGGCGGCGTCTTTTCCGGATTGCGCAGCGACCACCAGGCGATGTAGCCCGAGAACAGCGCCATCAGCAGGAAGCCCGGCAGGAAGCCGGCCAGGAAGACACGGATGATCGACGCGTCGGCCGCGACCGCGTAGACCACCATCGTGATCGACGGCGGAATCAGGATCCCCAGCGTGCCGGCGGTGGCCAGCGAGCCCAGCGCGATGCGTTCGTCGTAGCCGCGCCGCCGCAGCTCGGGCAGGGCGACCTTGGCGATGGTGGCGCAGGTGGCCGCCGACGAGCCGGACACCGAGCCGAAGATCCCGCAGCCCAGGATGGTGGTGTGCATGAGCCGTCCGGGCACGCGATTCAGCCATGGCGCGAGCCCCTCGAACATCTGCTCCGACAGCCGCGTGCGAAACAGGATCTCGCCCATCCAGATGAACAGCGGCAGCGCGGCCAGCTCCCACGACGCATTCGATTCCCAGAACGCCGAGAACAGGTTCTTGCCGGGCGGCGTGGTCGTGAAGAAGGCCTGTCCCACCCACCCGACGATGGCCAACGTGAGCCCGATCCACACGCCGCACGCCAGCAGGACCAGCATGACGGCCAGCAGCAGGGCGCCGATCGCGAGCGTGTCCATCAGAGGTCGGCCGAGAAATCGCCTTCGGCGTGGCGCTTCTCCACCGCCTCGACGTAGACCGGTACGCAGCCGCGCCACACGCGCACCAGCTCGTCGACGATGGCCACCAGCAGCAGCACGGCGCCGATCACGAAGCTGGATTGCGGGATCCACAGGGGGGCCGCGAACTGGCCGCTGGCGATGTCGTTGAAGGCCCAGCTTTCGTAAACGAAGCGGATCACCGACACCGCCAGATAGCCGACCGAGGCGGCGGCCACCGCCAGGCACACGAGCTCGACGCGGCGGCGCGCGGCCGGGCCGAGCTTCTCGAGCAGCAGCGTCACCCGCACGAAGTCGCCGTGTCGAAAGGTGTGCGCCATCGCGAGAAAGGCTGCGGCCGCACAGCTCCAGGCCACGACGTCGTTCACCGGTCCGGTGGGAACGCCGAACTCCCGCAGCACGCTCTGGCCGATCATCATGACCAGGATGGCCAGCACGAACAGGCCGGCGAGGGCGCCGGCGGCGTCGTAGACGAGATTCAGGGCGCGGCGCGGGCCGGAAGGCGGCCGGTCCGCAGCGGGTCGGTCTTGTGCCATCACGGCTTCTTGTTGTAGGCGTCGACCAGCGTCTTCCCGTCCGTCCCGGCCTTCTGCAGCCATTCCTGCAGCATGGTGTCGCCCACCTTCTTCATGTCGGTCTTGAGCTGTGCCGGCGGCGCAAGGATGTTCATGCCGTTCTTCTTGAGCAGGTCGATGTACTCGGTGTTCTTCTGCTGCGACAGCTTCCAGCCGCGCGCCTCCGCGTCGGCGCCGGCCTTCAGCAGGGCGGTCTGCGTGGGCTTGTCGAGAGCGTCGAAGGCGGCCTTGTTGACCAGCACGGCGTTTTTCGGCAGCCAGGCCTGGGTGTCGTACCAGTACTTGATGTGCTCGAAGGTCTTGGTGTCGTAACCGGTTGAGCCGGACGACATGTAGCTCTCGATGACGCCGGTGGCCATGGCCTGCGACAGTTCGGCCGCCTGCACGGTGACCGGCTGCGCGCCGACCAGTTCGGCGATGCGCGCCGTGGCCGGGTTGTAGGCACGCCACTTCACGCCCTTGAGGTCGGCGGCGGAGTTGATCGGCTTCTTGACGTAGATGCCCTGCGGCGGCCAGGGCACTGCATACAGCAGCAGCATGCCCTGCTCGCCCAGCTTCTTCTCCATCAGCGGGCGCTGCGCCTGGTAGAGCTTCATCGAGGCGTCGTAGCTGTCGGCGAGAAACGGAATGCCGTCGGCGCCGAAGATCGCCCACTCGTTGGAATAGTTGGACAGGAGGATCTCGCCCATCTGCGCCTGCCCGCCCTGCACGGCGCGCTTGATCTCGGGTGCCTTGAACAGCGAGGCATTGGCGTGCACGGTGATCTTCAGCTTGCCGCCCGTGGCCTTGTCGACGTCGGCGGCGAACTGGCTCAGGTTCTCGGTGTGGAAGTTGGAGGCGGGGTACGCGCAGGGCAGATCCCACTTCGTCTGGGCCTGAGCGCTGGCGCTGGCGGTGGCAACGGCCAGCGCAGCCATCATCAGGATCGGCTTCGAAAGCATGCTTGAGTCTCCGTGGAGGGGAAGCCCGAAGAATAAGCCGGACCGCGCGTGCCGCAAGATAGGGGCTTCTCCCGGAGTGTCGTGTCCCGAGATGAACCTGCGATTTGTCGAGGCCTTTTACTGGGTGGTGTCGCTCAAGAGCGTCTCGCGCGCGGCGGAAAAGCTGTTCATCACCCAGTCGGCGATGTCCAGCCGCATCGCCGCACTCGAGGAAGAGCTGGGCGTTCTGCTGCTCGATCGTCGCGACAAGCAGTTCCGGCTCACCGTGGCCGGCATGCGCTTCTTCAATCACGCGCAGCGGCTCTTGGCATTGCAGCGCGAGATCAAGGGCGAGATGGGCGCCGGTGGAGCGCAGCGCGCGGTCACGCTGCGCATCGGCGCGATCGAGTCGGTGCTGCACTCGTGGCTGATCGACTGGGTGCACCAGATGCGTCGCAGCCATCCGGACTTCGAGCTCGAGCTCACGGTGGAGACGACGCCGGTGCTGGTGGACCAGATCCACCGCGGCGCGCTCGACATCGCCTTCGCCGCGCTGCCCTCGGTGGGCGAGCGGCTGCGCAGCCGGGCGCTGCCCCCGATGGACATGGCGTTCGTCGGCCACGGCCGCATCCATCGCAAGCGCCGCTATGCGCTGGCCGACCTGGCGGAGGTGGACCTGCTCACCTTCCAGCGCGGCTCGCAACCGCACGTCGGACTGACGGATCTCTTTCGAGACGCGGGGCTGCAGCTCAGGCGCGTGCACAACATCTCGTCGATCTCCGCAATGGTGCAGCTCGTCGAGGGCGGCTTCGGCGTGGCGACGCTGCCGCTGGCCGCCGTGAAGCGGCTGTCCGAGCGGCTGCCGCTGAAGCCGCTGAAATGCGACGCGCAGCTGCCGCCGCTGCCGGTGCATGCGAGCTACCGCGACGATCCGACCTCGGTGGTGGCGCAGGGCGTGGTCGACGCCGTGGTCGACTACGTGCGCGGCGCCGGCGTGACTCGGCGACGGTAGCCGGAAGGCCGGTTGTCAATCCTGGTGACAAGCAGCGCGGCTCATCGAAAAAACCGATGAGCTAATCGAAAAAAATCTCGTTTGCCGCTGCAGCGCGACGGCCAACACAATCCGCCGCACTTTCTCTCTTCGGTGGACATCGACTTGAAAACCGCAGCAACGCAGCGCCGCGCCGGCAGTGACGCCGTCACCCGGGAAGCCGTGATCGCCGCCCGCGCCGCGATCCGCGCGGGCCAGTTCACCGGGCACACCAGCGGCATCGCCCGCGACCACGTGCAGGGCAACGTCGTCATCCTGCCGAAGGCGATGGCGGGCGACTTCCTGCGCTACTGCCAGCGCAATCCCAAGCCATGCCCGGTGCTTGCGGTGTCGGAGCCGGGCGATCCGCACTGCGCCAGGCTGGGCGCCGACATCGACATCCGCACCGACGTGCCGCGCTACCGCGTGTGGCGCGACGGCGAGCTGGTCGACGAGCCGACCGACATCCTTGCGCTCTGGCGCGACGACCTGGTCAGCTTCGTCATCGGCTGCTCGTTCTCGTTCGAGCAGGCGCTGCTCGACGCCGGCCTGGACCTGCGCCACGTCGACCAGAGCCGCAACGTGGCGATGTACCGCACGAACATCGCCACCCACGCCGCGGGTCCCTTCCACGGGCCGATGGTGGTCTCGATGCGCCCGCTGCGCGCGGCCGCCGCCATCCGCGCGATCCAGGTCACGTCGCGCTTTCCCGATGTGCACGGCGCGCCGGTGCACATCGGCGATCCCTCGCTGATCGGCATCCGCGACCTCGCGCAGCCCGACTACGGCGACCCGGTGGACGTGCTGCCCGACGAGCTGCCGGTGTTCTGGGCCTGCGGCGTCACACCGCAGGCGGCGATCGCGCAGGCGAAGCCGGCGTTCTGCATCACCCATGCGCCGGGCTCGATGCTGATCACCGACCTGCTCAACCACCAGCTCGCCAGCTTCTGAGCTTCACCCATTCCAAAGAGGAGAACGACATGCACAGGAATCTTCTTCGCGTGCTGGGCGGCGCCGCACTCGCCGCGGCTTTCGCGAGCACGGTCCAGGCGCAGCAGGAAGTGCGCATCGGCGTGATCTATCCGCTGACCGGACCGGCGGCGTCCACCGGCGCGGAGCTGAAGAATGCGCTCGAGCTGGCCGCCGACATCGTCAACAACGGCGCCAGGATCCGCGACCTGCCGTTCGCCGCCGGCGGCGGCCTGCCCAACCTGAAGGGCGCGAAGATCCGTCTGGTGTTCGCCGACCACCAGGGCAATCCGCAGACCGGCGCCACCGAGGCCGAGCGGCTGATCTCGCAGGAGAAGGTGGTCGCGCTGGTCGGCAGCTACAACAGCAATGTCACGGCCACCGCCAGCCAGGTCGCCGAGCGCTACAAGATTCCCTTCCTCAACCCGGAGTCGTCTTCGGCCACGCTGACGCAGCGGGGCTTCAAGTGGTTCTTCCGCACGACGCCGCACGACGACCTGTTCGTGCAGAACCAGTTCGACTTCCTGAAGGAGCTGCAGGAAAGGCGTGGCATCCAGATCGCCTCGATCGCCAGCTTCAACGAGAACACGCTGTGGGGCAACGAGACGACCAAGCTGCAGGCCAGGCTCGCGCCGGAGAAAGGCTACAAGCTGGTCAAGCAGGTGACGTATCCGGCCAAGAGCACGCAGCTCACGTCGGAAGTGCAGACGCTGAAGGCGGCCAACCCCACCCTGGTCCTGCAGTCGTCGTACCTCGGCGACGCGATCCTTGCGATGAAGAGCTACAAGGAGCTGGGCTTCTCGCCCGACATGATCCTCGCCAACAACGCGGGCTTCACCGACACCGAGTTCATCCGCACCTTGGGCAGGGATGCCGAGTACGTCATCACGCGCGAAGTGTGGGCACTGGACCTGGCCAACCGCAATCCGTTGATCAAGGACGTCAACGAGCTGTACGCGAGCCGCTACAAGGCCAACTTCACCGGCAATTCGTCGCGGACCTTCACCGGCCTGATGGTGATCGCCGACGCGATCAACCGCGCCAGGTCGACCGAGCCCGAGGCGATCCGCAGGGCGCTCACCGAGACGAACATCCCCGCCGAGCACCTCATCATGCCGTGGAAGGGCGTGAAGTTCGACGAGACCGGACAGAACGTGCTGGGGCGCGGCATCCTGGTGCAGATCGTCGACGGGAAATACAACACCGTGTGGCCCTTCAACATGGCCTCGCGGGAAGTGGTGTGGCCGATGCCGAAGTGGGATCAGCGCAAGGCGCAGTGAATCGACCTCGGGCTGAACGGATCGCCTTCACCATGACCTCCACCATCGTGCTGCAAACGCTCGCCTCCGGCGTCCTGATCGGCCTGATCTATGCGCTGGTCGCCGTCGGCCTCACGCTGATCTTCGGCGTGATGGACATCGTGAACTTCTCGCACGGCGAGTTCCTGATGCTCGGCATGTACGGCGCCTTCTGGATGTACGCGCTGTGGTCCTTCGACCCGATGTGGAGCCTGCCGATCACGGCCGTCGGGCTCTTCGTGGTGGGAGCGGCCGTCTACCGGCTCGTCATCAAGCGCATCATCGGCGCGCCCTCGCTGGCGCAGGTGTTCACCACCTTCGGCCTGATGATCCTGCTGCGCGGCATTGCGCAGTTCCTGTGGAAGCCCGACTTCCGCATGATCGACCGGACCAGCGTGTCGGGCCAGGTATCGCTGCTGGGCCTGCAGCTCGGCCTGCCGCAGGTGGTGGCCGGCGCCGGCGCGGTCCTGACGACCGTGGCGGTGTACCTGTTCCTCGTGCGCACCAGGGCCGGGGCGGCGCTGGAAGCCACCGCCGCCGACCGCGAGGCGGCGCAGCTGATGGGCATCGATTCGCAGCGCATGTTCACACTGGCCTGGGGCATGGGCGCGGCCTGCGCGGGCGTGGCGGGCGCGCTGCTCGCCACCTTCTTCCCGATCTTTCCGGAGGTCGGCGCGAACTTCGTGCTGATCGCCTTCGTCGTCGTCAACCTCGGCGGCTTCGGCAGCGTCGCCGGCGCGTTCTGGGCCGGCATCCTCGTCGGCATCGTCGAGGTGATGGGCGGCCTGCTGCTCGGGCCGCAGTTCAAGACCGCCATCGTGCTCGCGCTCTTCCTCGCGATGCTGGTGTGGCGCCCGCAGGGCCTGCTGGGCAAGGCCTGAATCGAACGCCATGGAGCACGACAACGTGATGGACACCCTCGCCCTGAATCCCGCCGCCCGCGGTGCTGCGGCGGCGAACTGGAAGGCACCTTTGCTGGCCGCTGCCGCCGCTGCGCTGGTCGCGCTGCCGCTGGGCATCGACAGCCCGGCGCATCTCAACCTGCTGATCCTCATCCTGATGGCCGCGCAGCTCGGCGTCGCGTGGAACATCCTCGGCGGCTACGCCGGGCAGGTGTCGCTGGGGCACGTCGCGTTCTTCGGCATCGGGGCCTACACCTCGACGATGCTGCTGTCCCTCGGCCTCAATCCGTGGCTCGGCGCGCTGGCCGGCGGCTGCATCGCGGTGGCGGCGAGCCTGGTGATCGGCTGGCCGTGCTTTCGCCTGAAGGGCCACTACTTCACGATGGCGACGATCGCAGTGGCCGAGATCATCCAGACGCTGGTCACCAACTGGGAGCCCGCAGGCGCGGCCGTGGGCCTGACGATCCCGATGGACAAGCAGGGCTGGAGCACGCTGGTGTTCGCGTCGAAGACGCCGTACTACTACCTCGCGCTGGGCCTGCTGGCCATCAGCCTGGGCGTGAACCTCTGGATCCAGCGCAGCCACCTGGGCTACTACTTCCGCGCCATCAAGGACGAGCCGGACGCGGCCCGCAGCCTGGGCGTGAGCCTCACCCGCTACAAGCTGATCGCGCTGGCGTTCTCCAGCTTCCTGGCCGCGCTGGGCGGCAGCCTCTATGCGCAAAAGGAGCTTTACATCGACCCCGGCTCGGTGCTGCACACCGGCCTGTCGATCAAGATGGCGCTGGTCGCCATCCTCGGCGGCGTCGGCTCGCTGTTCGGGCCGGTCGTCGGCGCGGCGGCGCTGACGCTGATCGAGGAGGGCTCGCGCAGCCTGTTCGGCGGCACCGGCCGCGGCACCGATCTCATCATCTACGCGACCATCATCATCGCCATCGCCGTCTACAAGCCCGGGGGGCTGATCGGGTGGGCGAGGGCGCTGGTCCTCGGCTGGGGGGCGCGCCGTGCGGCGCGCCGGGGGGAAAGGCCATGAGCCTGCTGTCGGTCGACCGCGTCACCAAGCGCTTCGGCGGCCTGGTGGCCAACGACGACGTGTCGTTTCGCATCGAGCGCGGGCAGATCGTCGGCCTCATCGGGCCCAACGGCGCCGGCAAGACCACGATCTTCAACTGCATCGCCGGCTACTTTGCGCCGAGCGAAGGCGAGATCCGCCTCGAGGGCCGCCCGGTGCAGGGCCTGTCACCCGAGCAGTGCGCGCGCATCGGCATCGCGCGCACCTTTCAGGTGGCGCGCACCTTCACCAGCATGAGCGCGGCGGAGAACGTGATGGTGGGGGCGCTGCTGCTGCGCCGGAACACGGCACTGGCGCGCTCCAAGGCGCTGGAGCTGCTCGACTTCGTGGGCCTCGCGCGGCACGCCGAACGTGCAGCCGGCAGCCTGACCGTCAGCGAGCAGCGGCGGCTTGCCGTGGCGCGCGCGCTGGCGCTGGAGCCCAGGCTGCTGCTGATGGACGAGGTGATGGCCGGCCTCAATCCGTCCGAAGTGCGCGATGCCGTCGACGTGGTGCTGCGCATTCGCGCCCAGGGCATCGCCTGCCTCATCGTCGAGCACGTGCTCGAGGGAATCATGCCGATCGCCGACCGCATCGTCGTGCTCGACTACGGCAGGAAGATCGCCGACGGCACGCCGGCCGAGGTGTCGCGCGACGAGCGCGTCGTCGCGGCCTATCTGGGAGAGTGAGCATGGTCGTCACAAACAGCATGCTCAGCGTGCGCGGCTTGAAGGTGAGCTACGGCGGCGTGCTCGCCGTCTCGAAGGTCGACCTCGAGGTGCCGCCGGGCAGGATCGTCGCGCTGGTCGGCGGCAACGGCAACGGCAAGTCGACCACCTTGCGTGCGGTCGCCGGCCTCAATCGCGCCGATGCGGGCGAGATCCGCTTCGAGGACGCCGTGGTGCAGGACCTGCCGGCGCATGAGCGCGTCGGGCTCGGCCTGTCGCTGGTGCCGGAGGGCCGGCGGCTGTTTCCGCGCCTGTCGGTGCAGCGCAACCTGGAGCTCGGGGCCTACACCCGCCGCGACCGGGAAGAGATCGCGCAGACGATGGACCAGGTCTTCGCCTGGTTTCCCATCCTCGAGCAGCGCCGCCACCAGCTCGCCGGGACGATGAGCGGTGGCGAGCAGCAGATGCTCGCGATCGGCCGCGGGCTGATGGCGCGCCCGCGGCTGCTGATGCTCGACGAGCCGTCGTGGGGCATCGCGCCCAAGTTCGTCACCAAGGTGCTCGACACCCTCCAGCACATCAACGCGCAGGGCGTCGCGATCCTGCTGGTGGAGCAGAACCTTCACAAGGCGCTGGCGATCGCGCACCACGGCTACGTGATCCAGACCGGGCGCATCGTCATGCAAGGCAGCGGCTCGGAGCTGCTGGCCAGCGACGACATCAAGCGCGCCTATCTCGGGCTGTAGCCGCTGCCGCAGCCAGGATAGGGACCAACCCGATGCGACCCATCCGGCCGTGCGATGGGCATTACGATGCCCCGCACGGCCAAAAGCCCTGAGACATCACAGTCCCCGGTGGCGCCCGACCTTGCGCGCCGCCGGAAGCGACCCATCGAGAGAAGCGAGATGCAACAGACCCCACGCACCACCGACCGCTGGCAGTTCTGGATCGACCGCGGCGGCACCTTCACCGACGTGGTCGGCAAGCGCCCCGACGGCACCTTGGTCACCCACAAGCTGCTGTCGGAAAACCCCGAGCAGTATCGCGATGCGGCGGTCGCCGGCATCCGGCACCTGCTCGGGCTGGCGCCGGGCGAGCCCATCACGCCCGACCGCGTGGAGTGCGTGAAGATGGGCACCACCGTGGCGACCAACGCGCTGCTCGAGCGCAAGGGCGAGCCCACGCTGCTGGTGACCACGCGCGGCTTCCGCGATGCGCTGCGCATCGGCTACCAGGAGCGCCCGCGCATCTTCGACCGGCACATCGTGCTGCCCGAGCTGCTGTATTCGCGGGTCATCGAGGCGCGCGAGCGCGTCGGCGCCGACGGCACGGTCATCGAGCCGCTCGATGAAGTGCACCTGCGCGCCGAGCTGCAGTCGGCGTACGACGCCGGCGTGCGCAGCGTGGCGGTCGTGTTCATGCACGGCTATCGCTTCACCGCGCACGAGAAGGCGGCCACGCGCATCGCCGGGGAGGTCGGCTTCCCGCAGATCAGCGTGTCGCACGAGGTGAGCCCGCTGATGAAGCTCGTGAGCCGCGGCGACACGACGGTGGTCGACGCCTACCTGTCGCCGATCCTGCGTCGCTACGTGGAGCAGGTGGCCGGCGAGATGCCCGGGGTGCGACTGTTCTTCATGCAGTCGTCGGGCGGCCTCACCGATGCGCACGCCTTTCAGGGCAAGGACGCCATCCTGTCGGGTCCCGCGGGCGGCATCGTCGGCATGGTGCGCACGGCGCAGCTCGCCGACTTCGATCGCGTCATCGGCTTCGACATGGGAGGCACGTCGACCGACGTGAGCCACTTCGCCGGCGAATTCGAGCGCGCCTTCGAGACGCAGGTGGCCGGCGTGCGCATGCGCGCGCCGATGATGAGCATCCACACGGTGGCCGCGGGCGGCGGCTCCATCCTCGGCTTCGACGGAGCGCGCTTTCGCGCCGGGCCGCAGAGCGCCGGCGCGAATCCCGGCCCGGCGTGCTACCGCCGCGGCGGTCCTCTGGCGGTCACCGATGCGAACGTGATGGTCGGCAAGATCCAGCCGGCGTACTTCCCCAAGGTGTTCGGCCCGCACGCGAACGAGTCGCTGGACCGCGACATCGTCGTGCAGAAGTTCAGCGCGATGGCGCAGGAGATCGAGCGCGCCACCGGCACGCGGCGCACGCCCGAGGAGGTCGCCGAAGGCTTCATCGACATCGCCGTCGGGGCGATGGCCAACGCGATCAAGAAGATCTCGGTGGCACGCGGCTACGACGTCACGCGCTATACCTTGCAGTGCTTCGGCGGCGCGGGCGGCCAGCACGCCTGCCGGGTGGCCGACGCGCTGGGCATGAACCGCGTGTTCGCCCACCCGCTGGCCGGCGTGCTGTCGGCCTACGGCATGGGCCTGGCCGACCAGAGCGTGATGCGCGAGGCGGCGATCGAGCGCCCGCTGGCCGGCTCGGCCGAGGCCGTCGGCTCGCGCCTGGACGCCCTCGCCGCCGAGGCCGAGGGCGAGCTCGAAAGGCAAGGCGTGAGCGGCGGCGAGGTGAAGGTGCACCGGCGCGTGCATGTGCGCTACGAGGGCACGGACTCGGCGCTCGTGGTTCCTTACGGCAGCGCCGCCGAGATCCAGGCCGCGTTCGAAGCGGCATACCGCCGGCGCTTCGCCTTCCTGATGCACGAGCGCGCGCTGATCGTCGAGGCGGTGTCCGTGGAAGCCGTTGGCGCAGGCGATGCACCGGCCGAACCGCGGCTGCCCACGGTGCCGCCGGCGCCCGCGCCGGTGGCCGACACCGTGCAGCTGTTCAGCGGCGGGCGCTGGTGGGACGCGGCGCTGATCGTGCGTGAGCAGACGAAGCCGGGCCAGCTCATCGACGGCCCGGCCATCATCGCCGAGAAGAATGCCACCACCGTGGTCGAGCCAGGCTGGCGCGCCGGGGTCACCGAATTCGACCACCTCGTGCTCGACCGCGTTCAGCCGCGCGAGACGCGCAAGGCCATCGGCACGACGGTCGACCCGGTGATGCTGGAGGTCTTCAACAACCTCTTCATGAACATCGCCGAGCAGATGGGGCTGCAGCTGCAGAACACCGCCTACTCGGTCAACATCAAGGAGCGGCTCGACTTCTCCTGCGCGCTGTTCGATGCCGACGGCAACCTCATCGCCAACGCGCCGCACATGCCGGTGCACCTGGGCTCGATGAGCGAGTCGATCAAGACGGTGATCCAGGAGAATGCCGGCCGCATCCAGCCCGGCGACGTGTTCGTGCTCAACGACCCGTACCACGGCGGCACCCACCTGCCCGACGTGACGGTGGTGACGCCGGTGTTCGACGAGAAGGGCGAGGCGATCCTGTTCCATGTCGGCTCGCGTGGACATCACGCCGACATCGGCGGCATCACGCCGGGCTCGATGCCGCCGTTCTCCACGCGCATCGAGGAGGAGGGCGTGCAGATCGACAACGTGAAGCTGGTCGATCGCGGCCGGCTGCGCGAGCGCGAGATGCTGGACCTGCTGCGCTCGGGGCCGCATCCCTCGCGCAACCCCGAGCAGAACCTCGCCGACCTGAAGGCCCAGATCGCCGCCAACGAGAAGGGCGTGCAGGAGCTGCGCAAGATGGTGGCCCAGTTCGGGCTCGACGTCGTGCAGGCCTACATGCGCCACGTGCAGGACAACGCCGAGGAGTCGGTGCGCCGCGTCATCACGAAGCTGAAGGACGGCGAGTTCACGCTGCCGCTGGACAACGGCGCGCGCATCCAGGTGAAGATCCGCGTGAACGCGAAGGACCGCAGCGCGGTGATCGACTTCACCGGCACCTCGGCGCAGCTGGCGAACAACTTCAACGCACCGAAGGCGGTGTGCATGGCGGCGGTGCTCTACGTCTTCCGCACGCTGGTCGACGACGACATCCCGCTCAATGCCGGCTGCCTGAAGCCGCTGCAGGTCATCGTGCCGGAGGGATCGATGCTGAACCCCAATCCGCCGGCGTCGGTGGTGGCGGGCAACGTCGAGACCTCCACCTGCATCACCAACGCGCTGTACGGTGCGCTGGGCGTGATGGCCGCCGGCCAGTGCACGATGAACAACTTCACCTTCGGCAACGAGCGCCACCAGTACTACGAGACGATCTCCGGCGGATCGGGCGCCGGGCCCGACTTCGACGGCACGAGCGTCGTGCAGACGCACATGACGAACTCGCGGCTCACCGATCCGGAGGTCCTGGAGTTCCGCTTCCCGGTTCGGCTGGAGAGCTATGAGATCCGGGCCGGGTCAGGCGGGGCGGGACGGCACCGCGGCGGCGACGGCGGCGTGCGCCGCGTCCGCTTCCTCGAGCGCATGACGGCATCCATCCTCTCCAACGGCCGGCACAGCGGGGCCTTCGGCGTGGCCGGCGGCTCGGCCGGGCAGCCGGGCATCAACCGGGTCGAGCGTGCCGACGGGCGCGTCGAACGGCTGGATCACATCGGCTCCACCGAAATGGCCCCGGGCGATGTGTTCGTCGTCGAGACGCCGGGGGGTGGCGGGTTCGGGGCGGCGTAGCGGCCCCGCAGACTCCCTCTCCCTCTCCCTCTCCCGCGAGCGGGAGAGGGAGCTTCACTCAGTTCGTGTACAGGCTCGCGGCCGGGATCGCCACGTGGCTGGCGCTGCCCGGCACCTTCCAGCGCAGGCGCATCGTCGCCACCGATGTCTTCTCGAGGTACTCGACCGTGATCGTGTAGCGCTGGCCCGCCGTGAGGTTGACGTTGGCGCTGGTGTCGGTGCGGGTCCCATGAGGGGTCCAGGCGTTGATGACGAGCGCGCCGTTCACGTAGACGCGCGCCGCGTCGTCCGACACCGTCTGGAACTGGTACGCCCCGGTGGCCGATATCTCCAGCGTGCCGGTCCAGCGCGCCGAGAAGTTGTTCGTGCCCACCCCGGACCCGGGCGAGCCGTAGGCCCAGTCGAAATCGACCGCCTCGATGCGCGTCAGCACCGGCGTGCCGCTCAGCGTGGTGTTGTTGAAGTACTGGCCGGTGAGCCCGGTGCCCACGGTGGGCGGGAAGAGGCGGCTGGCAGGCACGGCGACGAACGCCGTGTCGCCCGGGATGAGCCAGCGCAGGCGTGCGGTGGCGCCGCCGCCTTTCTCGTAGTACTCCATGCGCACGTCCACGCGCTGGCCCGCCACGAGGTTGATGCCGGCGCTGGTATTGACCGTCGGCGAATGGTCGGTCCAGTTGTTGACCAGCTGCACGCCGTTGACCCACAACCGGACGCCGTCGTCGGATTCGGTCTGGAAGCGGTAGGTGCCGGTGCTCGGCACGTGCACCTGCCCGGTCCAGCGCACCGAGAAGTTGTCGGCGGTCACGCCGGTGCCCGGCGAGGCACTGCCCCAGCCGAAGTCGACCGCTTCCGTGCGCTGCAGCACCGCGGTGCCGGTGAGGCCGACGTTGTTGAAGTAGCTGCCGAGCAGGCCGGTGCCGGCGCTTGCGGTGGCCGCCACGGCCGGCTCGTCGCCGCCGATCTCGCGCAGGAAGAGGACGAGCTTGGCGAGATCGGCGTCGCTGATGCTCAGGCCGTGGGCGCGCACCGCGGCATCGAGCGTCGCGGCGGAGCCGTCGTGCAGGTACGGCGCCGTCGCCCACACATCGCGCAGCGTCGGCACGTCGATGCCGGCGAGCGTCTGCCACAGGCGCTTGCCGCTGGCCGGCTTGACCGTGCCGACGTTCGACAGCGTGTTCTCTCCGCTTCCGGTGTACGCGGCGCCGCTGTGGCAGGACGCGCAGTTGAAGGTGGTGAACACCGTCTTGCCGGCGCTGCCGTTGGCCGACAGCGCGGCGGCGCTCGGCCGATGCGGGCTCGGGTCGAAGGTGTTCAGCGAGGCCACGTAGGCCGCCAGCGCATCGAGCTCGGTCGAGAGCCCGGCCTTGCGGTCGCCCAGCGGCTGGCTGCGGGTGCCGGCGGCGAAGACGGCGTCGGCCATCAAGCCGGTGCCGCCGGCCAGCGAGCGGATCTGGCCTTCGAAGTCCTGCACCTCGTCGAAGTTGTTGCTCCAGTGCAGGAAACCCTGTCCGCCCGCGCGGCCGCGCAGCGAGATCGTGTTGCGAAGTCCTTCGCCGAGGCCGGTGAGGTCCCAGACCCGCCCGTCGTGGCCGCCGTCGTTGTGGCAGGACGCGCAGCTGATGTAGCGGTCGCGCGCCAGCCGCGTGTCGCGGGCGTCGTAGAAGAACTGCTTGCCCGTGAGCACCGACGGGGCGAGCTTCTCCACCCCGACTGCGGCGAGCGTGGCCACCCCCGCCACGCTGAAGCGGCCCTGCTGCGTCAGCGGGCGCAGGTCGAAGACGTCCACGCTGCGGTCCATGAAGTTGCTCACGTACAGCGTGTGTCCGTCGTCCGAGAGCGCGAGACCCTGGGGTGCGCGTCCGACGTCGAAGCGGAACAGCTCGCGCCGTCCGTGGGCATCGACCACCGCCACCTCGCGGCTGGTTTCCAGCGCGACGAAGAGATAGTTCCCCCTCGCATCGAACACGCCGGCGCTGGCCAGGCCGGCGTTGTCGTGATCGATGCGCGCGTTCAGGTCCTCTGCCTGGTTCACCAGATCCAGCCGCGAGCTGATCGCGCGCACCGTGTTCTGGAAGTTCAGCGACAGGCCGTCGCGCAGCGTGCCGCGCCGCACGTTGTCCTGCTTGGACGGCACCCAGGCTTGCGTGCCGTCGGGCGAGAGCACCGGCGCGCCGAGGTAGTTGGGCAGGCCGCGCCCCTGGTTCTCCGCGTCGGGCTTGTCGCTGTGCGCCAGCAGCAGCGTCCGCGTGACGCTCATCGTGCCGGTCGCGAGGGCGAGCACCTCGCCGCCGCCGGTGCCGGTGGACACGGACGCCGTGGACTCGCCGGGCAGCGGCGGCGTGATGAAGCGCGAGACGTACGCCGTGGCGCCGTCGGCGCTGATCGACACGTGGCGCGCGTGGAGGCCGACGCTGGTCGACGCGGTCTGGGCGTAGCTCGCGGTGTCGAACTTCAGCAGGCGCCCGCTGGCCTCGAGCGCCACCAGCGCATAGCCGCCGGTCGGTGCCATCGCGATGCCGTAGGGCTGCGAGCCGCGCGTCAGGGTCAGCGTGCGGTTCACCGCCAGGGTGGCCGGATCGATCACGCTGATGCTCGCGGCGCGCTTGTTGGTGACCCACACCATGCCGTTCGATGCGCGCGCCAGCGCGCGCGGCCCGCTGCCCACGGCGATTTCCGCCAGGCGCGCGCGCGTGACCGCGTCGAACACCGACACCGAGTCGTTGTCGGCGTTCACGACCCACACACGCGCGTTGGCTCCCACCCGCGGCTCGACCAGGATGGAGGTGGACACCGCCGGCTTGCGTGCCGTCGGCGGCAGGTAGATGGCCTGCAGCACGGTCTGACGCTGCTCGACGTGGCGGTCGTCGACCGCGGTGACGGTGACGTAGTACAGGCCCGGCTGCGTGTAGTTGTGCGTCGCGCTGGGCGAGCTGGACCAGCCGGTCTCGGGCGTGCCGTCGCCGAAGTCCCACTTGTAGAGCGTGTTGATGCCGTTCGAGCTGGCGGTGAAGGTGGCGCCCGAGCCCGACTGCGTCGGCGGCGGCAGCACCGGGATGGCCAGCTTGAACTCGCCGGAGCCGTCGGAGACGCTCCAGGTGAAGCCGACGCTCGCTGCGTTGACGCCATCGCTCACCGAGACCACGACGTTGAACACGCCGTTGGTGCTCGGCGCGCCGCTGATCAGGCCGCTCGCGCTGTCGATGGCCAGGCCGGGCGGCAGGCCGGTGGCCGAGTAGCGCAGGACGTCGCCGTTGGGGTCGCTGCCGTTGAGCTGCAACGTGGCCGGCTGCGACAGCGCACCCATCTGGTCGCCGGGATTGGGCAGCGTCGGCGTGGTGGCCGGATCCGGGGTGTCGGCGACGTTGACGCGCAGGATCTTCGCGACCGACGGAACGCCGGAGGAATCGAGCACGAAGAGCATGTAGAACCCCGGCGGCGCATCGCCCGCATGCGTCGGCGCCTGCACCGACAGGCGATTGCCGCTGGCGGTGTAGGTCAGCTCGACGAAGCGCTGCTCCATGTTCCAGCCGTGCGTCACCGAGCCCGTCTTCACGAGCACGACGCGGCTGACCGGTGCGGTGCCGCCCACGTCGACGGTGAAGATCTGGCCGATGTTCAGCACCGTCGGCGCCGCGCTGATCTGCGGCCGCGGGGCCATCGCGCCGGCGCTGGTGAACAGGTACGGCGGGAAGTAGAGCTCGATGTTGCGGTTGTTCAGCGGACCCGGCGCCCCGCCGCCCGCCACCAGCACGGTGGCGTCGGGCAACAGCAGCGCGGTCGAGTGATACAGGCGCGCCAGCGCGCCGTTGGCGCCGACGGTCCATTCGCCGGTGTCGGGATTCCAGATCTCCGCGCTGGTGTTGACGTTGACGAGGGCGTTCCACTGGCTGCTGCCGCCGGTGGCCAGCACCTTGCCGTCGGGCAGCAGCGTGCCGGTGGCGAGGCGCCGCTGCGACGACATCGACATCGTCGGCGTGACCGTCGGCGCCGGTCCGCGGATGTCGATGACGATGGCGCCGTTGGAGTTGCCTCCGAACTGGAGGATGCGTCCCGGGCGGAACATCGCGGCGCTCGAATCGTTGGCGGCGTACGCCGAGGCGAACTGGCCCATGGACGTGAAGCTGCCGGCGCCGCTGGTGTTCACGTAGTACATGCGTCCGGCGACGTCGTAGCCGAACACGCGCCCGTCGGGTGCGACGAAGTTGCGCGGGTACATGAAGTCCAGCCCGCCGGTGTTGGCTCCCGTCAGCAGGCGGAAGCTGCCGTCGGCGGCGCGGATCTCGGGACGGTCGGTGCCGCCGGAGCCGCCCTGGATGTAGGTCTCGCCGTTGATCAGGGTGGTCGAGCTCGAATACCAGCGCGGGCGGTTCATGTTGTTGCCGCGCGCGAGCGAGTTGCCTTCGTAGGCGAAGAGGTTCGAGTTGTTGTTGCCGGTGTTCGTCGTCGCGGTGCCGGTCCAGTTGTCGCCGCCGGCGACGAACACCGCGCCGCCTTGCGGCAGCACGAGCTGCGAGCTGCAGAAGATGTCGGTGCCGGTGCCGTTGGGCAAGGTCAGGTGGCCGGCATTCAGCCCGCCTTCCGGATCCCAGACGTCGTAGATGAAGTTGCCCGTCTGCTTGCCGTCGGCATCGCTGCCGTAGGTCAGCACGCGGCCGTCGGGCATGAGCACGGCATGCACCGCGATCAGCGGCCACGGGTTCACCGGCGACCACATGCCCTTCTGGTAGGCGTCGGCCGGGATCGGCGTGCTCGGGGTGAAGACGGCCTGGGCCTTGCGTCGCGGTGCTTCCTCGGGCTTGGCTGCCGGGGTGCTGCCGTCGTCGCCGCCTCCTCCGCATGACACGAGCAAGGCCGCCGATACGGCGCAGGAGAGCGCGCGGCGCGTCAGCGCCCAGCTGGTCTTGTCCATCCGGATCCCCCGATCCCCTTTCGCCCGCACAGCCGCGGGCGCACCGGTCACAGTCAGTTACCGATGATCCGAGCAAGGCGCCCCCAGGCGTATCCCCGGTTCACGGGGCGCGGGGCCGCCACGCCATGAACTAGGGGTGTGCGGCAGAAGCGCACGGATTCGCGGCGCGTCGTGTGCCGGCGTCGACGCCGCCCCGCGTTACAGTGCGCGGCCCATTTCCTGCATGCCCGTTGCCCCGATGTCGCCCCGGTCAGCGCTTGTCGCCGTTCGATTCCTGTTGCGCTGGCTCACGGCCTGCGTGCTGCTGCTGGGCTGCACCGCGGGCTGGGCCTCGTCGCCGGTGCCGGCCGACCCGGCGCGTCCGCTCGACCTGTTGCGCCAGGGGGACCTGTATCTGGCCACCGCGGGCAGCGAGCCGCCCGCTCATCCCGCCGAGCTCGACGCCTGGCTGGCCGGGCTGCAGCGCGTCGGCCGCGTCGGTCTGTTCGGCGGCAGCTACTGGCTGCATGCCCAGGTGCGCAACGACTCCAAGGTCTCGCAGTGGGTGATCGATCCGCACGGCAGCCTGATGGAGCGCGTGCAGGTGCGGGTGATGCTGCCGGGCGCGTCGCTGCAGGCGTTCAACGCGGGCTACGAGGCCGAGCCGCAGTACATGCTGCACTACGGCGGCGACGTGCTGCTCCCGCCCGGGCAGACGGCGCAGGTGCTGGTGCACCTCGAAAGCCGCTACTTCGCGCGCTATCCGAGCGTCGAGCTGATCGACAAGGCGAGCTATCGGCACATCGTCGTCTCGGAGAACGTGCTGGCGATCGCGGCCCTCGGCGCCATGCTCACCCTGGCGCTCTACAACCTCTTCATGTTCTACGGCACGCGCGACAAGGCGCTGCTGTACTACTCGCTGTACCTGCTGTGCGCAACGGTGGCGTGGGGCCTCACGTTCCATATCGGCGCGCACTGGCTGGGCTTTCTGGACCTGCGCTGGCACTACGTGGGCTTCTTCCTGCTGCCCGTGTTCAACGCGCTGTTCTTCCTCGAGTTCCTGCAGCTGCCGAGGATCGCGCCGGTGCTGTCGCGCGTGAGCCGGGCGAACATCGTGCTCTCACTGGCGCTGCTGCCGAGCTGCTTCGTCGCGCTGCCGTACGCCCACGCGCTGGCCACGCTGGTCATCTCGATCTCGCTGACGCTTGCCGTGACGGCCGGCGTGGTGAGCCTCGCCTCGGGCTTCCTGCCGGCGCGCTACTTCCTGGCCGCCTTTCTCGCGCTCATCGTGCCGGCCACCTTCATCCTGCCGGCCAACCTCGGGCTCATCGAGAGCCCGGTGCGCAACACCGAGCTGCTGACACTGCTGGGCGGCACCGCCGACGCCATCCTGCTGGCCTTCGCGCTCGCCGACAAGATCCGCCTGCTCGCCCGGCAGAAGGACCAGTACCTGGTGCAGCTGGACCGCGCGCTCGACCAGGCCAGCACCGACTACCTCACCGGCATCCTCAACCGCCACGCCTTCGACCGGATGCTCCAGGCCGCCATGGCGCCGCAGCGCAGCGACGACGAGGTGCATCGCGTGATGCTCGTCATGATCGACCTCGACGGCCTGAAGCGCATCAATGACGAGCACGGTCACACGCAGGGCGATGCGCTGCTGTGCGAGTTCGCGCGCCAGCTGGCCACCTTGAAGAGCGAGCGCACGGCGGTGTTCCGCCTGGGCGGCGACGAGTTCGCGGTGCTCGGCGACGCGCAGGACGAGGGCCGGCTGCGCGCCGCGATGGCGGAGTTCGAGACCTGCCTGCAATCGGCGGGCTTCGCCGGCGCCGGCGTCAGCCACGGCATGGCCTTCGGCTCCGAGACGCGCTCGGGCAGCCAGCTGCTCATCCGCGCCGACGGACGGATGTACCAGCACAAGACGGCCAAGCGGCCGGCGGGGGCGTCGGTGCGGGCGGTGGCCTGAGTTCGCAGGCCGGCGGTCGGTGCTCCCTCTTGCGCGAGCGGAAGAGGGGTCGGTCTCAATTGAACGGCGAATACCTCCCTTCGCGCCAGCCCTCGCGCGGCGCGAAGCTCGCCCGCCGACGCTCCTCGATGCGCTCGCTCCATCGGCCGCCGACGACTTGTCCCTCGACCAGCTCGTAGCCCAGCAGCGCGAACACCCGGTCGCCGATGAAGAGGGGCCGCGCGTTGCCGTACCAGTCGACGCACGAGGCCTTGCAGCCGTCGTCGCGTGCGGACTCGGGCCGGGCGTGCAGCTGGCCCAGCGGGCTGAACGCAAGGTCGCGCTGGCGCAAATACAGCACCGACGCCGAGCCGTGCACCCCTTGGTAGATGGACTTGCGCGGCCCGCCGCGCGCATCGAGCACCGGCAGCCCCAGCACGCCTTCGTCGCGACCGGTGGGACGGAAGAAGAAGCCGTGCGTGCGGGTCTCGCCCTGGCTGGCGCCCGGCTGGACATGGCGACCGGCGAGCTCGGCGCTGCGGCCGCGCAGGCGCACGCTGCTGAAGTGCAGGTCACCGTTGGCGCCGCCGACCAGCACCGCGCTGTCGCCCATCGCCTCGATGCGCTCGATCGCATGGCCGGGCTCCAGACGCTCGGCATCGGCCGCTGCGGCATAGCGCAGCGCCCACACGCCTTCCTGTGCGCCGCCCCACAGCAGCCAGTCGCCGACATAGCGGTTCTGCACCGCATGGCCGGCCATCGCCGGCAGCACGCGGTAGTGCTCGCGCTGCGCCGATGCGCGTCCGTCGCCGAAGGCGGACAGCGGCACGCGCAGCAGCGCCATCGAGCCCCTCGTGCGCTCGCTGCCCCACATGCCTTCGCCGGCACCCGATTCGCGCAGCAGGACGTTGAGATGGCCGGCCGCGTCCTCGAGGAACGACAGCTGGTCGATCGGCACGCCGGCGGTCTTCAGCGCGCTCGGTGCAGCGCCGTCGAGCGGCAGGCGGAACACCGCCGACAGCGGACGCGCTTCGACCGGCGCAGGACGATGCGGCCAGGCGCGCGCTCGGCGCCAGGCGCTGGTCCACACATAGACCGACCCCTGCGAGACGTAGAAGACGCGACCGGCCGGGCCCAGCACCGCACTCGACTCGCATTGCATGGACGCCGTGCCCAGCTCGCAGGTGGTGACCGTGTGCAGCGCCAGCACTTCGTGCGGGTCGAGGTCGTCGTCGCTGCGGTAGATGCGCGTGGCCGGCAGGATGCGCTCGAACTCGGCCGGCGTGGCCTCGCCGCGCCAGCGTCGCAGGCCGGGCATGCTGTCCCAGGGACGCGCCTGCCACGGCTGCAGGAAGGTCGGCGTGTAGAAGACCAGCTTGCGGCCGATCAGGCGGCTGGCGTAGTTGCGCGAGGAGTAGTAGTCGAAGCTGCGCAGGTGGTAGGTGGCACGGTAGGCGAGGGCGCCGTCGGCACCGAGCTCGAACAGCCCGACCTCCGTGCCGCCGCGTGCATAGCTGTAGCCGATGACGACGACCGTCGAGCCGGCGATCAGCAGCTCGTCGTACCACGCGCCGTGCGGATTGCTGCCGGGGGCGTAGGCATCGGTCGTCGCCGCCGGCTGCAGCGTGTCGCCGCCGATGCGCACCGTGAACAGGCGCCCACGACGCAGGATGACGAGATGGTCGCCGGCACGCTTGACGATGCCGCCTTCGTCGACGCCCGCGGTCTGCACGTTGGTGATCGATTCGGCGGCCCCGGCGGCATCGGCCGCCTTGGCCGCCAGCGTGGAGGGCGCCTGCGCCGCGGGCGCCGGCGGCGGCTCCATCACGGCACCGCCCATGGCTTCGCGGCGCCGTTCGCGCTGCAGCTTCTGGGCTTCGTCGCGCCAGCGGGTCAGCGCTTGCACGAACTCGTCTTCGCTGCGGAAGGCGGTGAGGGTGGCGGCGCTGGCGGGCAGGGTGAAGGCGGCCAGCAGGCACAGGACGCCGAATCGTCTGAGCATGGGTTCTCCCGGTGGTGGTAGCGGGTTGAACGGCGCAGGCGGGACAACGGGGTGAAACCGCTGGCGGCTGGACTGGCGAGGCCCGTTCCGCCTCGGTTTGCGCAAGAGGGCCAGGGAGAGGGCTCTTCCATGTCGGCGGCAACCCGTCGACACACGTTTGCATCACTTGGCGCCGCAAATGCCCGACCCGGCGGGCAAAATCGCTCATCCTCGCCCGTAAGGATGCGCCGCATGAATCGACAGACGCAGGTCGTCTTTCGCCGGGCATGTCGCCCACCCACCACAGGAGCCCCACTCATGAACCAGCGTCTCATCGCTTCTTCCGCTCTCGCCTCCGTCCTGGCCCTCGGCCTGCTGTCGGGCGCCCAGGCCGCCGACGAGAAGAACAAGGAAAAGTGCTACGGCATCGCCAAGGCCGGCCAGAACGATTGCGCCAACCTCTCGGGCACGCATTCGTGCGCCGGCCAGTCCAAGGCCGACAACGCCGTCGAGGAGTGGAAGTACGTCGAGAAGGGCACTTGCGCCAAGCTCGGCGGCAAGAGCGCCGACGAAGCCAAGAAGCTGGCCAAGAAGTAGAGCCCGGATGAACGAGCCGCGGCCCGCGCCGGCACCTGCGTCATCCGGCATCGGCCTGCGCCAGCCGCACTACGCCGAGGTGATGGAGAGCCTGCCGCGGCTCGGCTTCATCGAAGTCCATTCCGAGAACTTCTTCGCCGACGGCGGCGCCGCGCTCGCGGTGCTGCAAGACGCGCGAGCGCACTACGAGGTCAGCCTGCACGGCGTGGGGCTCGCGCTCGGATCGGCGGCGGGCGTCGATGCATGGCACCTGGACCGGCTTGCACGGCTGGTCGAGCGCATCGATCCCGTGCGGGTGTCCGACCACGCGTCGTTCGCCCGCGCGCCGCGCGCGCCGGGACAGCCGGTGCTGCATGCGAACGACCTGCTGCCCATCGCCTTCACCGACGCTTCGCTGGACATCCTGTGCGCCAATGTCTCGCGCGTGCAGGAGCGGCTGAAGCGCCCGCTGCTGGTCGAGAACCTCTCGGCCTACCTGTCCTTCGACGACGATCGCATCCCCGAGCCGGACTTCTTCGCCGGGCTGTGTGCGCGCACCGGCTGCGGCATGCTGCTCGACGTCAACAACCTGATGGTGAATGCGCTCAATGCAGGCGCGGACGATCCCGTCGCGAGCTGCACGGCCTTCATCGATGCGCTGCCGCACGGCATTGCCGGGGAAGTCCACCTCGCCGGCTATTGCGAGGCCGGCGACATCGTCATCGACGACCACGGCAGCCGCGTGCGGCCCGATGTGTGGACCGTGTATGCCCATGCGCTGCGCCGCTTCGGCGCGCTGCCGACGCTGATCGAGTGGGACACCGACGTGCCGGCGCTGCAGGTGCTGCTCGACGAAGCGCAGCGCGCCTCGTCGCTGATGAGCGGGTCGCGATGAGCCTTGAAGCCGATCGCCAACGCCGGCTCGTCGCCAGCCTGCTGGTCGATGTCGCCGGTCCCGGATCGCTGGCCGTGCGCGGGCCCGAGGCGCGGGCGCTGCGCGGGCTGCAGGCCTATCGCGCGAACGCCGATGCGTCGGCCGCACGCGCCCTCGCCAGCGCCTTTCCCACCGTGGAGCTGCTGATCGGCCACGAGGATTTCGCGCTGCTCGCGCGACGCTTCTGGCGGGAGCGGCCTCCGCAGCGCGGCGACCTCGGGGAATGGGGCGACTTGTTCGCCGATTGGCTGGCGGCCGAGGAAAGGCTGGCCGACTGGCCCTACGTGGGTGATTGCGCGCGGCTCGACTGGGCGCTGCACGTGTGCGAGCGTGCCGCCGACGCCGAGCTCGACCCCGCGACGATCGAGCGCCTCGGCGACACCGATCCGTCGCGCCTCGTCGCCGTGCTGGCCCCCGGTCTCGCGCTGATCGATTCGCGCTGGCCGATCGCCCGGATCCATGCGGCGCACCGCGACCCGCACGACCGGGGCTTTGCCGCCGTCCGCGAGGCGATCGCCCGGGAGGAAGGCGAATGCGTGCTGGTCGCCCGCGAGGGATGGAAGGCGATCGCGACTGCGCTCGCGCCCGCGCACGCGCCCTGGATGCGATCGCTGATCGCCGGTTGCGACCTGGGGCGCGCGCTCGAGCAGGCGCCCCAGGGCTTCGACTTCGGCGCCTGGCTGGCCACCGCGCTGCAATCGGGGTGGGTGAAAGGATTGCGCGTGCTGCCCGACTGAAGGGCATCTTTCGGGGAGGAGTCCTTCATGACGATGCTTGCGAGACTCTGGGCGTGGGGCGAATGCGCGATCGAGGCGCTGAACCGGGTGCAGCCTGCAGCGCAAGTGCTCGCGCGCTGGACCGTCGCCGAAGCCTTCTTCCGTTCGGGCCTGACCAAGCTGAACGATTGGGGCACGACGCTCGCGCTCTTCGCCGACGAATACCACGTGCCGCTGCTCCCTCCCGAGGTCGCAGCGGTGCTCGGCACCACCGGCGAGCTGGTGCTGCCGGTGCTGTTGCTGCTGGGCTTCGGCGGCCGGTTCGCCGCAGCAGGACTGTTCATCGTCAACGCCGTCGCGGTGGCCAGCCTGAACGACATCGCCCCCGCGGCGCTGCAGCAGCACGTGTTCTGGGGCAGCCTGCTGGCCGGCCTTGTGCTGTGGGGGCCGGGTCGCTGGTCGGTGGATCGCGTCGTCGCGCCATGGCTGCGCCAGCGCCTGATGGGTGAAGGAGAGGCTTCGAGTCGATACACTGCCGCGGCGTAGCGTCGATCCAGAACACAGGCATGCCCACTCGCCGACACCTTCTCGCCGCCGTCGCGAGCCTTCCCTTCACCTCGCGCGCCTTCGCTGCCGACTGGCCCGATGTCATGCGCGCCGCCCGCGGGCAGACCGTCTACTTCAACGCCTGGGCCGGCAGCGAACGCATCAATGCCTACCTGCAATGGGCCGGCGCCGAGGTCGACAAGCGCCACGGCGTGAAGCTGGAGCACGTGAAGATCGCCGACACCGCCGAGGTGGTGAAGCGCGTGCGCTCCGAGAAGCAGGCCGGGCGCACGTCGCAGGGCTCGGCCGACATGGTGTGGATCAACGGCGAGAACTTCGTCGCGATGAAGCGCGACGGGCTGCTGTTCGGCCCGTTCTCCGAGCGGCTGCCCCACTATGTTCATGTCGACGTCAGCGGCAAGCCCACGACGCGCGTCGACTTCTCCGAGCCGGTGGACGGCATGGAAGCGCCCTGGGGCATGGCGCAGCTCACCTTCTTCGGCGACGGCAAGCGCGTGCCGCAGCCGCCGCGCAGCCTGTCCGAGCTGATCGATTTCGCGCGGCGCCACCCGGGCCGCTTCACCTACCCGAAGCCGCCCGACTTCCACGGCACGACCTTCCTCAAGCAGGTGCTGCTCGAGGCCAGCAGGGATCGCCAGCCGTTCTACGCGCCGGTCGATGCCCATCGCTTCGCGGCGCACAGCGCGCCCTTGTGGTCGACGCTGGAGGTGCTGCACCCGCTGCTGTGGCGCCACGGCCGGCAGTTCCCGGCCAGCAACACGGCAATGCGGCAGATGCTGGCCGACGGCGAGCTGCTGATCACGCTCACCTTCAACCCCAACGAGGCCGCCACCGAGATCGCCGCCAGGCGGCTGCCCGCGTCGGTGGTGAGCTGGCAGCACGCAGGCGGCACCATCGGCAACACGCACTTCCTCGCGATCCCGTTCAACGCCAAGGCCAAGGAAGGCGCGCAGGTGGTGATCGATTTCCTGCTGTCGCCGGCAGCCCAGGCGCGCAAGGCGGACGTCGCGCACTGGGGCGATCCCACGGTGCTCGCGGTGGAGCGACTGCCCGCGGCCGACAAGGCCTTGTTCAGCCAGGCCGATGCACCCGGCGTGGTGGCGCATGTGGCGCCGGCCCTGCCGGAGCCGCATGCGTCGTGGGTCGAGGCCATCGAGCGCGAATGGACTCGGCGCTACGGGCAGTGACGCGGCCGGTGCGGCCGGCGTGGGCCCGCATCGGCTGGTGGCTGCCCGCCGGCGCCTTCCTGTTGCCGCTGGTCGCGGCCTTGTGGTGGGGCGTGGCGCAGGGACTGGACGCCGTGTCGTGGACCGTGCTGCTGCGCGATTCGCAGTTCCTGCCGGCATGGGCGCTGAGCGGATGGGTGGGCGTCGCGAGCACGGTGCTCGCGACGGCGCTCGCGCTCGGCATCGTGACCGCGCTGCACGGCTCGGGCCGCTGGCAGCGCGTGCAGGCCTCGCTGGGGGCGCTGCTGGCGCTGCCGCACGCGGCCTTCGCGATCGGGCTTGCGCTGCTGCTGATGCCCAGCGGCTGGCCCGCGCGCGTCGTCGCGCTGTGGGCGGGCTGGACCGAGCCGCCCGATGTCGCGACGGTGCAGGATCCCCTCGGGCTGGCATTGATCGCCGGCCTGGTGCTGAAGGAACTTCCGTTCCTGCTGTGGAACGTCGCGGCCCAGCTCCAGCGCGCCGGGCAGGGCGCCGAGCTGACGAAGCAGCTGCAGATCGCCGGCACCATGGGCTATGCGCGACGCACGGCGTGGCAGCGCGTGCTGTGGCCGCAACTGCTGCCGCGCCTGGCGTTACCGCTGCTCGCGGTGTGGGCCTACAGCCTGACGGTGGTCGACATGGCGCTGGTGCTGGGTCCCACGCAGCCGCCGACGCTGTCCGTGCTCGCCTGGCACTGGCTGCTCGATGCCGACACGGCGGTGAACCGGCAGGGGGCGGCGGCGGCCTTGCTGCTGGCGGCTTCGACGGCGGCCGGCGCGATCGGCGCCGCGCTGGCCTGGCGCCTGCTGCGCCCGGCGATGTCGCGGCGCTGGACGCGCGGCGATCGTCCGACGCCTGCGTCCCGGCTCGGCGTCGTGTGGCCGCGCGTGATCGGGGCGCTCTATGCGGCGGTGGGGGCGATGCTGCTGCTCGCCTCGGTGAGCGGCGTGTGGACCTTTCCCGCGCTGTGGCCGCAGCAGCTCACGGCGGATGCGTGGATCGCGGTGATCTCGAGTGCGCCGGCGATCGGACTGACGTTCGCCCTGGCCCTGGTGTCCGCGGCCACCGGCATGGTGCTCGCCGTCGCATGGATGGAGACCACGCCGGCGCACTGGGACACGCGCGCCGCCGCGTTGGTGTTCGCGCCCATGCTGATCCCCGGCGTGCTGCTCGTGTCCGGCCTGTACCAGCTCGCGCTGCACGCCGGCATCGACGGCAGCTTCGCCGGCCTCTGGCTTGCGCACTCGCTCTACGTCGCCCCCTACGTGCTGGTGTCGCTCGCACCCGCCTACCGCGGCCTGGATCGGCGCTACGAGCAGACCGCGCATGCACTGGGTCGCAGCCATGCCGGCACGCTGTGGCACATCAAGTGGCCGATGCTTTCGGTTCCGCTGGCGGCTTCGTTCGCGGTCGGCTTCGCGGTCAGCGTCACGCAATACCTGCCGACGCAGTTCGTCGGCGCCGGCCGCCACGCCACAGTGACCACCGAGGCGCTGACGCTGGCCGCAAGCGGCGCGCGCAGCGCTGCCGCGGCCTTCTCGCTGCTGCAGGCGATGCTGCCTGCGGCGATGTTCGCGCTGGCCTGGTGGGTCGGCCGAAGACAAGCGGCGCGCCTTGCCTGATGCTGGAGCTGACCGCCGTCACCCTCGCCACGCCTCACCGGCGGGTGCTGGTGCGCGACCTCTCGGCTCGCATCGAGGCGGGTCAGGTGCTTGCGGTGATGGGCGAGAGCGGCTCGGGCAAGTCCTCGCTGCTCGCGATGCTGGCCGGCACCTTGCCGCCGGACTTCGAGGCCCGCGGGAGCGTGCGCCTGGACGGCCGCGACATCGGCGCACTGCCGACTTCCCAACGGCGCGTCGGCCTGCTGTTCCAGGACGACCTGCTGTTTCCGCACCTGAGCGTGCTCGACAACCTGCTGTTCGCCTTGCCAGCCGGTGCGCGTTCCGGGCGCATTGCCGAAGCCGAGGCAGCGCTGCGCAGCGCCGGTCTCGAAGGCCACGGTCCGCGCTGGCCGCACAGCCTGTCCGGTGGCCAGCGTGCGCGGGTGTCGGTGCTGCGCGCGCTGCTCGCGAAACCGCGTGCGCTGCTGCTCGACGAGCCGTTCTCGCGCCTGGACGCCGCGCTGCGCGAGCGCTTCCGCCGCTTCGTCTTCGAGCGCGTCGTCGAGCAGGCGATTCCGGCGGTGCTGGTCACGCACGACCGGCAGGACGTGCCGCCCGGCGCGACCTTGATCGAGCTGCAACCGGAGCACGGCGATGCTTGACCGCTTCGCGATCCGGCTGCTCAAGCCCGGCCTCGACGGCGCTGCTCGCAGCCTGGCCCGCTTCGGTGTCAAGGCCGACCAGGTGACGGTGGCCGGCTTCCTCGTCGGCATCGCGGCGGCCGTGGCGATTGCACGCGGTGCGCCGCTGGCCGGCCTGGTGCTGCTGCTGGCCAGCCGCGTGTGCGACGGCATCGACGGTGCGCTCGCCCGCCTGGGCGCGCCCACCGACCGCGGCGGCTTCCTGGACATCAGCTTCGACTTCCTGTTCTACGCCAGCATCCCGCTCGCGTTCGCCTTCGCCGATCCGGCTGAGAACGCGCTCGCGGCCGCCGTGCTGCTCGCGGCCTTCATCGGCACCGCGACCACCTTCCTGGCCTTTGCCGCGCTGGCTGCGCAGCGCGGGCTGAAAAGCCTCGTCTATCCGAGCAAGGGCATCTACTATCTGGGCGGCCTCACCGAGGCGACCGAGACGCTCGGCTGCTTCGTGCTGATGTGCCTGTGGCCGGCGCAGTTCGCCGTGTTCGCCTGGGTGTTCGCCGCACTGTGCGCGATGACCATCGCGACGCGGCTGTGGGCCGGCTGGCGAACGTTCTCGGCGTAGGAGGGGGCGATGTCGCGCAAGAAGCTCCTGCTGATCGCTGCGCTGCTCGCGCTGGTCGCGGCGTTCTTCGTCTTCGACCTCGGCCGCTTCCTCAGCCTGGACTACATCAAGCAGCGCCAGGCCGACTTCGCGGCGCTGCATGCCCAGCGGCCGCTCGCCGTCATCGCCGTCTTCTTCATTGCCTATGTCGCCGTCACGGCGTTGTCGCTGCCCGGTGCGGCCATCATGACGCTGGCCGCGGGCGCCATCCTCGGCCTCGTCACCGGCACCATCGTCGTCTCGTTCGCCTCCAGCATCGGCGCGACGCTGGCATTCCTGGCGGCGCGATACGTGCTGCGCGACGCGGTGCAGGCACGCTTCGGCGCGCGCCTCGCCGAGATCGACAAGGGGATCGAGAAGGAGGGCCCGTTCTATCTGTTCACGCTGCGCCTGGTGCCGCTGTTCCCCTTCTTCGTGATCAACCTGCTGATGGGGCTGACGCGCATGAGGGCGCGCACCTTCTATTGGGTGAGCCAGCTCGGCATGTTCGCCGGCACCGTGGTCTACGTGAACGCCGGCACGCAGCTCGCGAGGATCGAGTCGCTGCGCGGCATCCTGTCGCCGGCGCTGCTGGGCTCCTTCGTGCTGCTGGGCGTGTTCCCGCTGATCGCGAAGAAGATCGTCGATGCCGTCCAGCGGCGCGAGGTCTACGCGCGCTGGGCCAGCGTCAAGCCCAGGCGGTTCGATCGCAACATGGTGGTGATAGGCGCGGGCGCCGCAGGCCTGGTCAGCAGCTACATCGCGGCCGCGGTGAAGGCCAGGGTGACGCTGGTCGAGTCGCACAAGATGGGCGGGGATTGCCTCAACTATGGCTGCGTGCCGAGCAAGGCGCTGATCAAGACCGCCACGTTGATGCACCAGATGAAGCATTCGGCCGACTACGGCATCGCGCGCGTCGAGGCGCGTGTCGACTTCGCCGACGTGATGGAACGCGTCGCGCGCATCGTCAAGCAGGTCGAGCCGCACGACTCGGTGGAGCGCTACACCGCTCTGGGCGTGGAGGTGCTGCTGGGCAGCGCGAAGATCGTGAACCCGTGGACGGTGGAGGTCGATCTCGGCGAGGGGCGCGGGCAGACCTTGACGACGAAGACCATCGTGATCGCCACCGGCGCCGCCCCTTCGGTGCCATCGCTGCCGGGACTCGACGACGTGGGGTTTCTCACCAGCGACACGCTGTGGGCATTGCGCGAGCTTCCGCCGCGGCTGCTGGTGCTGGGCGGCGGTCCGGTCGGCTGCGAGCTCGCGCAGGCCTTCGCGCGGCTGGGTTCGCAGGTGACGCAGGTGGAGATGGGACCTCGTCTGATGGCCCGGGAAGACGAGGAGGTGTCGGCCTTCGCGCGGCAGGCGCTGGAACGCGACGGCGTGCAGGTGCTCACCGGCCACAAGGCCCTTCGCTGCCTCCGGGAAGGCGAGCGCCTCTTCCTCGTGGTGGAGGCCGACGGCCGCGAGAAGCGCATCGAGTTCGACCGCCTGCTGTGCGCCGTGGGCCGAAGCGCGCGTCTCGAAGGCTACGGGCTCGAGGAACTCGGCATCCCTGCCGGCAAGACGATAGAGACCGATGAATACCTGCGCACGCGCTATCCCAACATCCTCGCCTGCGGCGACGTCGCCGGGCCGTTCCAGTTCACGCACACCGCGTCGCACCAGGCGTGGTACGCCGCGGTCAACGGTCTCTTCGGCAGCGTGAAGAAGTTCAAGGCCGACTACTCGGTGATCCCGTGGACCACCTTCATCGACCCGGAAGTGGCGCACGTGGGCCTCAACGAGCAGGAGGCGAAGGAGAAGAAGATCGCCTGCGAGGTCACGCGCTACGGCATCGACGAGCTCGATCGCGCCATCGCCGACGGCAGCGCACAGGGCTTCGTGAAGGTGCTGACGGTGCCGGGGCGCGACAAGATCCTCGGCGTCACCATCGTCGGCGCGCATGCCGGCGACCTGCTCGCCGAGTTCGTGCTCGCGATGAAGCACGGCCTCGGCCTGAACAAGATCCTCGGCACCATCCATGCCTACCCCACGCTGTCCGAGGCGAACAAGTACGCCGCGGGCGAATGGAAGCGCCAGCACCAGCCCGAGCGGCTGCTGAAGTGGGTGGCGAGGTTTCATGCGTGGCAGCGCGGCTGAGGAGCGCACGATGCGAACGCTGATGCTGTTGCTCGGGCTGCTGGCCTCGGCGGGCGCGTGGGCACAGTTCGACCACGGCCACGCCGCCTGGGACGCGCTGCTGCGAAAGCACGTTCGCTGGCTGCCCGACAACAAGCAGAGCCGGGTCGACTACACCGGCTTCAAGGCGGACCATGCCGAGTTGAAGAAGGTGCTGGCCGGCCTGTCGGTGGTGCAGAAGACCGAGTTCGACGGCTGGACGCCGCCCCAGCAGATGGCCTTCCTGATCAATGCCTACAACGCCTACACCGTCGATCTGGTCCTCACGCGGTACCCCGACCTGAAGTCGATCAAGGACCTCGGCTCGTTCGTCCAGTCGCCGTGGAAGAAGAAGTTCTTCGCGCTGCTGGGCGAGCCGCGCCACCTCGACTGGATCGAGCATGAGCAACTGCGTCCGCGCTACGCCGACTGGCGCGTGCATGCGGCGTTGAACTGCGCCTCCATCGGCTGTCCGGCGCTGCGCCCGGAGGCCTTCGTGGCCGCGCGGCTCGAGGTCCAGCTCGACGACGGCATGCTGCGCTTCATGAGCGATCGCACCCGCAACCGGGCGCGCGAGGGCAGTGCCGAGGTCAGTGCGATCTTCCAGTGGTTCCGCGAGGACTTCGAGCAGGGACACCGCGGCATCCACCGGCCCGAGGACTTGTTTGCACGCTACGCGGCGCAGCTCACCGACGATCCCGGCGAGCAGGCACGGCTGCGTGCGAAGACCATGCCGGTCGCCTACCTCGACTACGACTGGTCCCTCAATGCCGCGGGACGCTGATTTCTCGCAGGACCTCGCTTGAAGCACCTCGTGCTGGTCGGCGGGGGCCATGCCCATGTGCAGGTGCTGCGCGACTTCGCCGCGGCGCCGTTGGCCGCCGCCCGCATCACGCTGGTCTCGCCCGACCCGCAGCTCGTCTATTCGGGCATGGTGCCGGGACATCTCGCGGGGCACTACGCGTTCGACGACATCGCGATCGCCCTCGGGCCGCTGGCGGCGGGCGCGAAGGCGGACTTCGTGCAGGCGTCGGCCACGGCCCTCGATGCGGCCGCGCGCGTGCTCACGCTGTCCACGGGCGACACGCTGCGCTACGACGCGCTGAGCCTCGACAGCGGTGGCGTCGTCGATGCGGACGCGATCCCCGGCGCGCACGAGCATGCGCTGCCGGTGAGGCCGATGCGTCGCTTCGTGCAGCAGGCAGCCGAGCTCATCGAGCGGGCGCCGGCCGGGCCGCTGGCGATCGTGATCGTCGGCGGCGGCGCGGGCGGCGTGGAGCTGGCGATGGCCTTGCAGCATCGCCTCGCGGCACAGGCGCGGGTGAGCCTGGTGACCGGGGGTCCGCCGCCGCTGGCGTCGCATGCGGCCGGCGCGCAGGCGCGCGTGCGGCGCGCGCTGCGCCGGCGAGGCATCACGCTGTTCGAGGACAGCGTGGAGCGCATCGCCGAGGGCCACGTCGTGCTGGCGCGCCACGGGGGCCGCCTGGCCTGCGATGCGGCCATCGTCGCCACCGGCACCTCGGCACCGCAGTGGCTGCGAGACGGCGGGCTGGCGCTCGACGAGCACGGCTTCGTGGCGACATCGCCCACGCTGCAGAGCATGTCGCATGCCGAGGTCTTCGCCGCCGGCGATGTCGCATCGCGCCCTGATGCGCCGCATCCGAAGAGCGGCGTGTTCGCGGTGCGCGCCGGCCCGCCGCTCGCGCTGAACCTGCGACGCTTCGTCGGCGGCGGTGAGCTGCAGCCGCATGTGCCGCAGAAGCGCTCGCTGAATCTGCTGTCGTGCGGCGAGCGCTATGCCATCGCGTCGTGGGGCCGCTGGTCGGCCGAGGGCCGCTGGGTCTGGTGGTGGAAGGACCGCATCGACCGCGCTTTCGTGCGCGGCTTCAGAGATCGCGCGGCCGGAAGGCGATGACCATGCGCGACGGCACCGTGCCGTCCACGTCGCGCGGCAGCACCTGGGTGCGTTCGATCGCGCGCTGCACCGCGTCGTCCCATTCCTTCAGGCCGCTGGAGGTGACCAGCTTCTGGCTGACGATGGTGCCGTCGGGCGCCAGCCGCAGCTCGACCTCCGCGAGCGGATTGCCGGCCGGCTCGTCGGGGAACACGATGTTCGGCTTGATGCGCGCCTTGATGCGTCCCGCGTAGCCGGCCGACGGACCGGCGCTGCGTTCCGCCTTGCCGGTCGACGTGGGATCGCCGGTGGCCCCGGCCTGGCCCATCATGCGCTTCAGGTTCTGCTCGCGCAGCGCGGCGAGCTTCTGCTCCTCGAGCTGCTTCTTGCGCTTGTCTTCCTGCTCCTGCTTGCGCTTCTCGGCGAGCTTGTCAGCCTCTTCCTGCTTGCGCTTCTCGGCCAGCTTGTCAGCCTCTTCCTTCTTCTTGCGCTCGTCCTCGCGCTTGGCCTTCTCGATGGCGATCTGCGCGTCGGGCTGCGGCTCTTCCTTCGGAACCGGCCGGGGCGGCGGCGGTTCGGGCTTGACCACCGGCTGCGGTTCCGGCGTCACCGCCGGCGGCGCGGCGATCTGCGGCACCGAGGCCCACAGCTCGGCCTCGACCCCTTCGGGCTCGCTGGCGCGCCAGGCCACGCTGAAGGCGATGGCGATGATCAGCACGGCGTGGACCAATAGCGCGAGCACCAGCCCCGGGCCCATGCCGCGGGGCTCGCGGGGCATGAGGTCGTCGCGCGGCACTGCGGCGGTGTTCATTCCTCGCCTCGATGGCCACGAGGCACCCGCCGCGCAACCGGCGGTGCCGGGCGGTCGGGGGCGCCGCCTCGAGGGGGAGCGCCTAAGGCGCTTCGGGGATGGTCCATCTCAGGCGCCGGACTTCACCGACAGGCCCACGCGCTGCACGCCGGCACGCTGAAGCGTGTCCATCACTTTGACGACGGCTTCGTACTTCACCGCCTTGTCGGCGGAGATGACGACCGGCGTGTTCGCATCGCCGCCCTGCGCCTCGCGCACGCGGGTGGCGATGTTGCGCAGCGGCACGCTCTGCGGCTCCTTGCCGTCGAGGCGCATGCGCACGGATTCATCGCTGCCGACGACGACCTCGATGACGTGGTCGGGGCGCTGCTTGCTCTTGCCGACGCTGGGCAGGTCGACGAGGCCGGTGGTGATCATCGGTGCGGTGACCATGAAGATGATGAGCAGCACCAGCATCACGTCGATGAAGGGCACCATGTTGATCTCGTTCATGGTGCGGCGGCGGCCGCTTCCGCGGTGGCTGACGGCGGGCATGGCAGGCCTTTCGCGTCAGCGCGCGCCCGTGGTGCCGGTGGCGGCCGGCAGCGGGCTCTGGCTGGCGTTGCGGTGCAGGATGTTGGAGAACTCCTCGATGAAGGTCTCCGACTGGATCGCGATGCGGTCGATGTCGCGGGCGAAGCGGTTGTAGGCGATGACGGCCGGAATCGCGGCGAACAGGCCGATCGCGGTCGCCACCAGGGCCTCGGCGATGCCGGGCGCCACCGTGGCCAGCGTCACCTGCTGCAGGTTCGACAGGCCGATGAACGCATGCATGATCCCCCACACCGTGCCGAACAGGCCGACGTAGGGCGACACCGAGCCGACCGATGCGAGGAAGGAAAGGTGCGACTCGATCGCGTCCATCTCGCGCTGGAAGCTGGCTCGCATGGCGCGCCGCGCGCCGTCGAGCAGAGCGCCTGCGTCGGCGAGCCGGCGTTCGCGCAGCTTCAGGAACTCGCGCATGCCGGAGGCGAAGATGCGCTCCATCGGCGCCGCGGTGTCGGCGCGCTTGGCGGCGTCGTTGTAGAGGTCGGTGAGGTTCTTGCCGGCCCAGAACTCGCGCTCGAAGTCCTCGTTCTCGTTGCGCACCCGGCGCAGTCCGAACAGCTTGCCGAAGATCACCGTCCAGCTTGCGAGCGAGGTCACCAGCAGCCCGGCCATGACGACCTGCACGACGAAGCTCGCGTGCAGCACGAGGGTGACGATGGAGAAGTCCTGGTTCATCGGAGCAAGGCAAGCAGTTCGTTGGGAATGCGGCGTGGCTTGAAGGTTCCGGCATCGACGCAGCCGATGCGAATCGTGCCGACCGCGAGAAGTTCGTCCGCGCGCCGCGCCTCCTGCCGGAATGTCAGCGACGCGCCACCGGTCTCGGCGATGCGCACGCTGATCTGCAGCTGGTCATCCAGGCGCGCCGGTTCGAGGTAACTCACCGAAGTATCCGTCACGACGAAGATCGCGCCGGTGTCGTTTCGCAGGCGCTGCTGGCCGAAGCCCTTGGCTCGCAGCCACTCGGTGCGGGCGCGTTCGAAGTACTTCAGGTAGTTGGCGTAGAACACGACGCCTCCGGCGTCGGTGTCTTCCCAGTAGACCCGCAGGGCGTGGAGGAAGTCGGGCTCGGACATCGCCCGACATTATCCCGGACGCGGCCGGGGCGGCCGTTCAAGGCACGACGCGGCGGTACACCGGCCCCCACAGCGGATGGCCGCTTTCCGACTTGTTCAGTGCGAATGCCGGATCCGCCTGGCGAGCGGCGCGGAAGGCGGCCTCGCAGTTGGACGTGCGGTTGCTGGTGCAGTAGATGAACGCGAGGTACTTCTGAGCCGCTGCCCGGTCCTTGGCCGAGCTGAGGCCGGCCTGCAGCGCCGACTTGAGCTGCTTCTCGGCCTCGACGTACTGCGCGTCGTCGTACGCCCGCATGCCCGCGAGCAGCGCTTTCTCGGCCGGCCGCTCGGCGACGTCCATCAGGCCGGGTGCCGAGCGCGGCGGCTGGGCGCATCCGGCCAACAGGACGGCGGCGCCGAGCGCGGCGGCAACGAAGAGTGCTTTCATGATCCGAACTTGTGCTTGATCGTCACCGGCGTGCCGGCGGTGACCTCGAGGCTGCCGCTGTAAGGGGGCGAATCGGCGTTGCGGATGACGATCTGGTGCCGGCCTTCGGACAGCGTGATCTCGGTGAGCGGTGGCGTCGTGCCGACGGGGGTGCCGTCGACCTCCACCTGCCCCCAGGGGCTGATGGCCAGGCGAACCTGGCCCGATGCCGGCGGTGCGACGGCCGCCATGCGGGCCTCGCGCTCGCGTGCTTCGCGCGCCTTGCGCTCGCGGGGGGATTCCTTCGCGGCCTCCTTGGTCTTGGCCGGCGCGACGGCGACGGCGACGGCGACGGCGACGGGGGCGGGCGCCTCCAGCGGTGCTGCAGGTTCGGCGGCGGCCACCGCCGACGTCTGCACGGCAGAGGCAGCCGCTTCGGCCGCGACCGCCGGCATCGCAACGGGTGGCGCCACGGGTGCGGGCTCGGCCACGGCAGGCGGCGCTGCGGCCGCGACCACGGCAGCGCGGGGTTCATCGGGCGCGGCCATCCACCAGGCCAGTACCGCCAGCATCACGCCGGCCGCGGCGGCACCGGCCCACACGACGTGCTTGCGCCGAGTCGACAGCGCGCTGGCTTCTGCGGCCTCGGTCTCCTGACCGTGCTCGTCGAGCCAGTGGCGCAGCTCGCGCGACAGCGCACGCGCCGAACGGAAACGGTGATCGGGGTCTTTCTCCATCGCCCGCGCGGCGATCTCGGCCAGGGCCTTCGGCACGTCCTTGTTGACGGCGCTCGCCAGCGGCGGCTCGTGCTCGAGCACGGCGGTGGTGATCTCGCTCAGTGAGCTGCCGCGAAACGGCTTCAGGTCGGTCAGCAGCTCGTACAGCACCACGCCGAGGGAAAACACATCGGTGCGTCGGTCGCCTGGCTCCTGCCGCACCTGCTCGGGCGACATGTAGTAGGGCGAGCCGGCCGCGATGTCCTCGCCCGAATGCGCATCGTGCTGGTGGGCGACGCGCGCGATGCCGAAATCGAGCACCCGCGGCTGCGTGCGCCCGACCATGAAGATGTTGGCCGGCTTGATGTCGCGGTGGACCACGCCCTTGCTGTGCGCATAGGCCAGCGCGTCGGCCACGCGACGCACGATGAGCGCGGCCTGCGCCGGCGTGGGGCGCCAGCCTTCCTGGCGCAGCTGGCGCAGGTCGCGGCCTTTCAGCAGCTCCATCGCGATGTACGCGTTGTCGTCGCTGACGCCGGCGTCGAATACCGTGACGATGTTGGGATGCGAGAGACCCGCGGCGGCGCGCGCCTCGTTCAGGAACAGCGCGTTGAAGCCGGGACGCTGCTCGGCCGAGATCTCGAGGTTCAGCGTCTTGATCGCGATCAGGCGCGACAGCAGCGGGTCGTGCGCGGCGTACACCGTGCCCAGGCCGCCTTCACCGATGCGGTACTTGAGCGCGTAGCGGCCGATGTGGCCGATGGTGGCCAGCGGATCCGCCGGCTTCTGCGACTTCTCGGGCTTGGAGGGGGCCGAGGGGGCGCTCGCAGCGGGCGGCGGGCCGACTTCGGAATCGGCCCACAGGTCGACCATGGGCAGACTGGGTTGCGGTGCCGGCTCGCTGTCGGGCGGCAAGCTCGGGCTCGGGGCGGGCGGCATCGGGATTGACACTCCGGCAGCTTAGACGAGCCCTCCGGAGGGCAAGCGTGAAAAAGCCAGCGCTTGGTGGCCTTAGTAACACGTTTTCACGATTCAGCCCGGACGGTCAGTGAGGATTTGGCGTCCTTACGACAGCGCGCGTTGCAGGCGCTCCACAGCCAGCTCCAGTTGACTCATCGAGCTCGCATAGGACAGGCGCACGTAGCGGTGCGCGCCGTGCCGGCCGAAGTCGCGGCCGGGCGTGATGGCCACGTGAGCGCGCCGCATGAGGTCGAAGCAGAAGGCCCAGCTGTCGTCCGAGTGGCGCGAGCAGTCGGCCCATGCGTAGAACGCGCCGTCGGGCATCACCGGCACGGTGAGGCCGAGGGCATCGAGAGCCGGCACGAGGAAGTCGCGACGCGCATGGAATTCGTTGCGGCGGCGCTCGTATTCGGCGATGGCCTCGGGCTCGAAGCACGCGATCGCCGCATGCTGCGCCACCGTGGAGGGGCAGATGTAGAGGTTCTGCGCCAGGCGCTCGATCGGCGAGACCAGCTGCGGCGGCACGACCAGCCAGCCGAGCCGCCAGCCGGTCATGCTGAAGTACTTGGAGAAGCTGTTGATCGAGATCACGTCGTCGCCGTGCATCAGCGCGCTGTGGCCGAAACGCTCGTCGTAGCTCAGGCCGAGGTAGATCTCGTCGACGAGGGTGAAGCCGCCGCGTGCGCGCACCGCGGAAACGATGCGGCGCATCTCGTCGGGGTCGATGGAGGTTCCCGTCGGGTTGGACGGCGATGCCAGCAGCACGCCGCGCGTGCGCTCGGTCCATGCGGCCTCGACGCCCGCGGCGCTGAGCTGGAATCGCTCCTCGGGCGACGCCGGCAGCAGCACCGCACGGCCTTCGGCGGCCGCGACGAAGTGGCGATTGCACGGGTAGCTCGGATCGGGCAGCAGCACCTCGTCGTCGCGGTTGACCAGCGCCAGGCAGGCGAGCTGCAGTGCCGCCGAGGCACCGGCGGTGACGACGATGCGCTGCGGCGCGATGTCGAGCCCGAAGCGTTCGCCATACCAGGCGCTGATGCGCTCGCGCAGCGCCACCAGGCCGGTCGCGTCGGTGTACTGCGTGCGCCCGGCGCGCAGCGCCTGCTCGGCAGCCTGCTTCACGGCCGGCGGCGCGGTGAAGTCGGGCTCGCCGATGTTGAGGAACACCATCGGCGAGTCGGCGCAGGCGGAACTGAGCGCGAGCTCGGTGGCCGCCTTGGCGCACTCCATCACGTAGAAGGGCTCGATGTGATCGAGCCGCGAAGCCAGCCTCATCGCCGGCCGGCCCGGGACGCCTGGACCTCGACGGCGCGCAGCTCGGCGGCGGCCTTGTCCAGCACGCCGTTGACGTACTTGTGCCCATCCGTGCCGCCGAAGCTCTTGGCCAGCTCCACCGCCTCGTTGATCGCGACCTTGTATGGCACGTCGATGCAGTGCTTGAGTTCGTATGCGCCGATCATCAGCACGCCGTGCTCGATGGGCGACAGCTCGGTGGTCTTGCGGTCGACGTGGCGCGCCAGCACCGCATCGAGATCGGCGGCCTCGGCGATGCAGCCGTGCAGCAGGGCATCGAAATGCGCGCTGTCGCTCTTGTCGAAGCCTTCCTGCTCGCGCATGTGGGCTTCGATGACGCCGGCGTCGGAGCCGGAGATCAGCCATTCGTACAGGCCCTGCAGCGCCAGCTCGCGGGCACGGCGGCGCGTGGACTTGGGCGCCACGCGCCGGGCTGCGGGCTTCTTCTCGGATCCGGTCACGTCAGGTCTTCCATCAGATTGGCCATCTCGACCGCCACCCGCGCGGCGTCGCGGCCTTTCTCGTCGACTCGGGCCCAGGCCTGCGCCTCGTTCTCGACCGTGAGGATCGCATTGGCCACCGGGATCTGGTGGTCGAGCGAGACGCGCGTGATGCCGGCGCCGCTTTCGTTGGCGACCAGCTCGAAGTGATACGTCTCGCCGCGGATGATGCAGCCGAGCGCGATCAGCGCGTCGTAGTCCTCGCTGTCGGCCATGGTCATCAGGGCGACCGGCACCTCGAGCGCGCCGGGCACGGTGACATGGCGGATGTACTTGGTGGACACGCCCAGCTCGCGGAGCTCGGCGATGCAGACCTGTGCGAGCTTGCTCGTGATGGCGGCATTGAAGCGCGCCTGCACGATGCCGATGCGCAGGTCGCGTCCATCGATCTCGGTTTCGGGGCCACGGTCGGCGTCTTGCATGTTCGTGTTCTCTCAGTCCTGGGGAGGCGCGACGAAGCCGGTGACCTCGAGTCCGTAGCCGGCCATGCTGGGCATGCGCCGCGGGCTGCCCAGCAGCTGCATCCGCGTGATGCCCAGCTCGCGCAGGATCTGCGCGCCGATGCCATAGGTGCGAAGGTCCATCTGGCCACGCTGGCGCTCCGCCCGCTCGTCATGCGGCAGCACCTGGTGCAGCATCGAGCGCACGTCCTCGCCGCAGTTGAGCAGCACCGCCGCGCCGCGCTCGGCCGCCTGCAGCGCCCCCAGCGCCTTGGGCAGCGGCCACGAGTGGCCACAGTTGCCGGCATCGAGCAGGTCCATCACCGACAGCGGCTCGTGCACGCGCACCAGCACCTCGTCGCTCTGTGTCCAGTGGCCGCGCGTGAGGGCCAGGTGCAGTCCGCCGGTGCGGTCGCGGAAGGCACTGCAGTCGAACTCGCCCTGCGCGGTGAGCAGCTTGCGGCGCGACACGCGCTCGATCAGCGTCTCGTTGCGGCTGCGGTACTCGATGAGGTCGGCGATGGTCCCGATCTTCAAGCCGTGCTCCCGGGCAAACACCTCGAGATCGGGCAGGCGGGCCATGGTGCCGTCGTCCTTCATGATCTCGCAGATGACGGCTGCCGGCGTGAGCCCGGCCATCGAGGAGAGGTCGCAGCCGGCTTCGGTATGGCCGGCGCGCATCAGCACGCCGCCGTCCTGCGCCAGCAGTGGGAAGATGTGGCCCGGCTGGACGAGGTCGCTGGCCTTCGCCTCCTTGGCGACGGCGGCCTGCACGGTGCGGGCGCGGTCGGCGGCCGAGATGCCGGTGGTCACGCCGGTGGCGGCTTCGATCGATACCGTGAAGGCGGTGCCGTGCCGCGTGCCGTTGCGTGTCGCCATGGGCGGCAGCTGCAGGCGCTCGCACCGCTCCCGCGTCAGCGTGAGGCAGATGAGCCCGCGACCGTACTTCGCCATGAAGTTGATTGCCTCGGGCGACACGTGGTCGGCGGCGAGCACCAGGTCGCCTTCGTTCTCGCGGTCTTCCTCGTCCACGAGGATCACCATGCGGCCCGCGGCGAGCTCGGCGATGAGCTCGGGAACAGGAGAAATTGCCATCTCGGGATTGTAGGCGCGGGGTTCCGCCGGCCCGGGCCGGACGGGACAGGGCGGGAATGCGGCTTGCCTCGACGGGATTCATGACGACGCCTGCCCTGCCGGACCCGCGCGACCAGAAGTGGCCGCAGACGCTGTGGATCGTGCGCCACGGCCAGAGCGCCGGCAATCTCGCACGGGACCGGGCCGAGGCGGCGGGCCATCCGCTGATCGACATTGCCACCCGCGACATGGACACGCCGCTGTCGCCGCTGGGCGAGCGCCAGGCGCAGGCGATCGGTTGCTGGTTCGGCCGCCTGCCGCCGGCCGAGCGGCCCGGCATCGTGCTGTGCTCGCCGTACCAGCGTGCGCTGTCGACGGCGCACCGGCTGCTCGAGGCGGCCGGCATCGACGAGGACGACGTGAGCTTCGTCTGCGATGAGCGGCTGCGCGAGAAGGAGTTCGGCATTCTCGACCGGCTGACGGCATTCGGCATCCGCCAGAAGTACCCTGAGCTTGCCGAGCAGCGCCTGCACGTCGGCAAGTTTTATTTTCGTCCGCCGGGCGGCGAGAGCTGGTGCGACGTGATCCTGCGCCTGCGCAGCATCATCGAGATGGTCACCCGCGAGTACCGGCGCGAACGGGTGCTGGTGGTGGCGCACCAGGTCACCGTGAACTGCCTTCGCTACCTGATCGAGCGTCTCAGCGAGTCGGAGATCCTCGACATCGACCGCACCGCCGACGTGCCGAATTGCGGCGTCACCTCGTACGAGTTCGATCCGGCGCGGGGCAGGCACGGCAAGCTGGTTCCGCGGCTGGTGAACTTCGTTGCGCCGCTGGTCGAGGCGGGCGAGCCGGTCACCGTCGAGCCCGACGTTCCTGCCGCGCCCAAGTCATGAGCGCGGTCGATGACATCGACGACGCCTGGCTGCACCGCTGGCCGCTGCCGATGCCGCGAGCGGACGACGACAAGAACCAGCGCGGACGCGTGCTGGTGGTCGCCGGCAGCCCGCAGGTGCCGGGTGCGGCGCTGCTGGCCGGCACGGCGGCATTGCGAGCGGGCGCCGGCAAGCTGCTGATCGCGACCGGCGCATCCATCGCGCCGCGCATCGGCATCGAGATGCCGGAATCGCGCGTGGTGGCGCTGGCCGAAGACGGCGAGGGCGGCCTGTTGCCCGGCGGCGTGGAGCCGCTGCACGGCCTGGTCGAGCAGATCGATGCGCTCCTGCTGGGCCCCGGTTGGCTGGACGGACGCGCCGGCCGGGAATTCGTGCACGCGGTGCTGACGGTGTTTCCCGGCAAGCCGGTGATCCTGGACGCGAAGGCGATGTCCGCCATCGAGTCGCTGCCACCGCTGGAGCAGCCGCTGCTGCTGACCCCGCACGCCGGCGAGCTGGCCGAGCTGGCCGGCGAGAAGCGCGAGGACATCGACGCCGATCCCATGTCGGCAGCCGCGCGTGCAGCCCGGCGCTGGAACTGCATCGTGGCGCTGAAAGGGCCGCTCACCGTCATTGCACGTCCCGATGGAAGCCTTTGGCGGCATCGCGGCGGCAACGTCGGCTTGGCCTCTTCAGGATCGGGCGACGTGCTGGCGGGCCTCGTGGTGGGGCTGGCGGCGCGCGGTGCGCCGCTGGAGCAGGCGGCCGCCTGGGCCGTGGCCTTGCACGCGCGCGCCGGCGACGCGCTGGCCACCCGGATCGGAATGCTGGGGTACCTGGCGCGCGAGCTGCCCGGGGAAGTGCCGGCGGTGATGCGGGGGTTGACCCAGGGCCCGGGTCAATCCGACTTGCCGAGCATCCGCGCCACGTAGCGCGCGATCAGGTCGATCTCCAGGTTGACCCTGGATCCCGCCTGCAGCGCGCCGAGGGTGGTGTTGGCGATCGTGTGCGGAATCAGGTTGATGCTGAACTCGCAGCCCGCCGGCTCGCGGCGGTCGTCGACGCGGTTGACGGTGAGGCTCACGCCGTTGACGGTGATCGACCCCTTGTAGGCGAGGTACTGCGCCAGCGACGCCGGCGCGACGATGCGCAGCTCCCACGATTCGCCGACCTGCGCGAAGTGCGTGACCTCGCCGATGCCGTCGACGTGGCCGCTGACGATGTGGCCCCCCAGCCGGTCGTGCGCGCGCAGCGCCTTTTCGAGGTTGACGGCGCCGGGCTGGTCCAGCCCTGCGGTGCATGCCAGGCTCTCGGCCGAGACGTCGATCGTGAAGCGGCGGGCGTCTGGGTCGAACGAGGTGACGGTCATGCAGGCGCCGTTGAGCGCGATGCTGTCGCCGAGCTGCACGTCGGCAAGGTAGCCCTCGGGAACTTCGATGACGAGGCGCTTGCCGTGCGAAGCGTCGGGGCCCAGGTCTTCGACCCGGGTGATGCGGCCGAGGCCGGTGATGATGCCGGTGAACATGGTGGCGATTGTCGCGGCTGCGGGGGATGACACCGCGGCGTGGGTGCACGAGCTCATGGGGTCGGGCGGGCGACGATCCGCAGGTCGGATCCAACCGGTGCGACGCTGACGAAGTGCAGCGCCAACGCCTCGTCGAGTGATTCCAGCGGCCCGAAGGCCGCCAGCTCGCGCCCTTGGCCGAGCAGCTTGGGGGCCACGTAGACCAGGAACTCGTCGACCAGGGCTTCGCGCACGAAGGAGCCGTTGAGCTTGTGGCCCGCCTCGACGTGCAGCTCGTTGATGCCTCGGGTTGCCAGGTCGGACAGCATCGCGGCCAGGTCGACCTTGCCGCGAGGGCCGGGCGCCATGGCGATCTCGGCGCCGCGCTGCCGCAAGGCGGCCGCGCGCGCCTCGTCGGGTTGCGCCGCATACAGCAGCACGTGTCCCGGCTGCTCGAGGATGCGCGCCTGCGGCGGCGTGTCGAGCCGCGAGTCGACGACCACGCGCAGCGGCTGGAGCGCGGTGGCCACCAGCCGCACGTCGAGCCTCGGGTTGTCGTCGAGCACGGTGCCCACGCCGGTCAGGACGGCGCCGGCGCGCTTGCGCCACGCGTGTCCGTCGGCGCGCGCCGCCTCGCCGGTGATCCATTGGCTCACGCCGTTGGCCAGCGCTGTGCGCCCATCGAGCGACACCGCTGCCTTCATGCGCAGCCACGGCCGGCCGCGCTCCATGCGGGAGAAGAAGCCGATGTTGAGCTCGCGCGACGCGTCACCGAGCGGACCATCGATCACCTCGATGCCCGCGGCACGCAGCCGTGCCGCGCCCTGGCCGGCGACCAGCGGATTCGGATCCTCGACGGCCATCACGACCCGCGCCACGCCGGCGGCGACCAGCGCGTCGCAGCATGGCGGCGTGCGGCCGTGGTGAGCGCAGGGTTCGAGCGTGACGTGAACGGTGGCCCCGCGGACGTCTTCGCCGTGCTCGGCCGCTTCGCGCAGCGCCATGACTTCGGCATGCGGACCACCGGCCTGCTGGGTGTGGCCGCGTCCGATGACGCGGCCGTCGGCTGCACTGATGACGCAGCCGACGCGCGGGTTGGGCTCGGACAGGCCGATGGCCTGCTCGGCGAGGGCCAGGGCGTCGCGCATCAGGTCTTCGCTGTTCATCGCACGTCAAGGTTCATGTTGCACGGTGGAGTCTGGACAGGCCTGATCGCCGTGGATGACGAGGAAGTTCTGCTGCATCAGGCTCACGTCGACGTTGCTGTAGTGCTCGGGATGCTCGGCGTTGCGGTCTATGGCGCCGCTGCTGTCCTGATCGGCGACGTAGCGGCAGACCTTGTACGCGCCCGCTGCGGTGCCCACGGTCCATCCTTGTGGCACGACCGCACTGCGGCCCGACCAGGGACGGCTGGTGGCGATCACGCAATGGTAGGCGACGATGCGCTCGTGCGGCTCGGTGAAGCATTCCGGCGTGCCGCCCGATCCCACGTCGCTCAGCGCCAGCGACATCGACAGCGGCAGCGGCCTGTCCATGCCGCTCGCCGTGGGCGGGGCGGCAAGCGAGAAGCGGATCCAGCCGCTCAGCAGGAGGGCGTCGAGGTGCATGCAGGCCTGCGGATCGAGGACCGGAGTCACATCGGCGACTTCGCCGCCTTCGGCGGCGCGCCTGGAGCAGCGCTCGGTGATGCGGCCGGTGGCGTCGCTGAGCAGGAAGGCCGTCGCACCACCGGTCACCGGTTCCAACAGGCTGCGTCCGTCGCCCAGCTTGCGGGCCGAGGCGGGAATGCGCGGCGAACGCCCGTGCACGGGGTGCATCGGAGGCTGGTCCGCGTTCAGCGGCAGCGCGCCGGACAGCGCGGGTGGTGTGCCGGCGATCGCAGATTGCAGCACCACGTTCTGCGACTGGCCGGTGCGATCGTTCCAGTGAACGAGCACTGTGGCGGTCTTCAGCGCGCTGCCGGCCTCTTCGAGGACGCGCCGCTCGAGGCGGTAGCTCGTGTTGCTCGCTTGTCCAGGCGCTTGCGCCATGGCCGATTGCACGGGCGAGATGTCGGCATAGCTGCGCACGCCGGATGCAGCGCTCACCGCGGCGAAGGCGCGCAGCTGTTCCATGTCCTGCTGCGCCAGCCGGACTGCCTCGGAGCGCTGGCGGGCCAGATCGGCGTCTTGCTCCATATGGGTCTGCAGGCGGGCCATGCCCAGCATGCCGAGCGACAGCACCACGAAGGCAGCCAACGACTCGATGAGCGAGACGCCGCGCTGGGCTCGTCGGCAAGCCTGGTCCATTCAGAAGTCCTTCCAGCTGCCCGGCAGGCGGGCGAAGCTGCCGGCGCTGCGCTTGAGCGTGGCGAGGACGTCGACGTCGCGGATGAAGTCGGGCGAAGCGTCGCCGCCGTAGTCGCCTTCCGACAGGGCCGCCCCATGGATGGCGCCGCCTCCGGCGTGGTTCCAGGTGAGGCTGGCGCCATAGAGCACGCCGTGGACGACGACAGGGCCGTTCAAGCGAACGGCACCGCTCGCGACGATGACGATCGGACGCTCCCGCGTGCCGAGCGCGACATCGCCGGAAAGCTGCAGGTCGCCATCGATCCACAGCAGGCGGTGCCGCGCAGCCAACGTCGCCTGGCTCAGCGCCTGTCCGCAGTCGCCGCTGCATGCGATGCGTGCCACGCCCGGCTGCTGGCGCCACAGGGCTTTGTCGATGCCGAAGAACGATGCGAAGAAGCGTGCGCCGTCGAGAGTCGCGAGCTGCTGGTCGCCTTGGACGACGGCCGCTTCGACCGGGCCGCCCGGCGCCGTGGTCAGCCGGGCATTCGGCGCAACGACGCCGCCGCCGGCGTGAACGGCCACGCCGCCGGAATCGGTGTCGGAGTTGTGCAGTCCGACAGCGGCCACCGCGGCGACGCTGCCCCGGACCGTGAGGGCGGCGATCGGTGCCACGGTCGGCGACGGGATGAAGCCGAGCGTCTGCTGAATGCGGGCCGCAGCATCGCCCGATGCGCTGCCTTCCGGTGCGCACGTGCCCCCATCCAGGCGGGTGCAACCGGTGGCCACCAGCCGCAGCGAGCCGGGGGCGGGGCCTCCGGCGACGCGCACGCTGAAAGCCGCTGGCGGGTCGTCTGCGAGCGGGGCCGCCACCTGCGGCTCACCCGGCGCGGGGCAGTTGCAGCGCCAGGTCCCATCGTTGCGCACGCAGGTAGCCGTGACCGTGGGCGCGACAGCCAGCCGGTCGGCGAAGCTGCTGTCGTCTGCGTTGCCGGGCTGGCAGTGGGCATCCAGCGGACGCGGGTCGTTGAGCATGGCGGTGGCCCACTCGAGTCCGGCCTCGGCGGCTTCGAATGCCTGCGTGGCGCGGTACTGATTGGCCGAGGCACGCAGCTCGAACACGTGGTTGCGCTGTGCACTGGCGGCCACGAGCGTGGCGATGAAAAACAGGACCAGGGTCACCGCCAGTGCCGCGGCGCCTTGCTGTGGATGCGGGACGTGCATGCGCGGCGCCTCAGCTGGGACACCGACCGACGACGGTGTCGTTGCGCAGCCGCACCTCGCTGCGCATCGTGCGGACCACGGCAGGATCGGTGGCCGCCCGGCCGCTGATCGACACCGCGAGGCTGCGCACCAGCTGCCGCGGCGGGCATTGTGTAGAGCCGGCAGGGCAGGGCTGGGCGCAGAAGCCGTCGAGCGCGATCTCCTGCAAGCCGGGCGTGATGTTGAAAGCCGTCACGAGCAGCGTCGCGTCGTCGGTCAGCGCCTGCCAGTGACCGCCCAACAGCATCTCGATGACGCCGCGCCGCAGCCGAAAGCCGAATTGCTCGTGGATGCCGACGTCCTGGGTTTGGGTGTCGTCGCGCGAAAAGCGGAAGGCGATGGCGTCGGACGCTTGCGTCGCCGGTGAGATGGCAGCGAAGGGATTGTCCCGTGGGTCGGGCGCGCTGGCGGACAACGGGGCGGCGCTCGCTTCGCCCCAATAGCCGGCTCGCCGCAGGTCGCGCGTGACGATGTCGGCCGCCACCCGCAGATCCTGCATGAGACGGCTTTGCAGCAGCAGGGCGCGGTGGGCCTGGAGACGCCCGATCAGCAGCGTGGTGGCGGCCGCGACGATGATGAGGCCAAGGGCGAGGCCGACGAGCAACTCCACGAGCGACAAGCCGCGTTCGCTGGGGGCCGGCATCAAAGGCTCCAGCAGCGGCGGTTGAGCGCCTCCGCATTGGCGAAGCGCTCGTCGCTCCCCGACGCGTAGGCGATGTCGGCGCCCACGACGAGCAGGCGCAAGTGGCGGCAATCGGTGTCGGTGTGCTGGCCGCCCGCGGCGCTGGCACGCAGGTCATATCCCGTGGCGTCGTGAGCGGCGACCGCGAGCCGGTAGTGTCCGGCCGGCGACGTGCCGGCGGCGCGCAAGGACGGCAGGTCGCCATAGGCCGCGTGATCGGCGCGATAGCGCTCTTGCGCGGACTGGAGCTGCATCAGTGCCACCAGCGCGTCGGCGCGGCGCACCCGATGCAGCGTGCCCTGGAACGACGGATAGGCGATGGCACCCAGAACGGCGCCCATGGCGAGGGTGCACATCATCTCGATCAGCGTGAAGCCCGCTGCCGTGTTGAAGCCAAGGCGTTTCATGGCCCGGCCTCAGCAGGCGCGGTAGCCGGGCACGGCGATGGCCGGCTCCTGCGGCGAGCAGGCACGTACCCGGCCCATCACGTTGACCACGTGGTGCACGGTTCGGCCGCTGGCGGCGACGAGCCTCAGGGTGCCGGCCGGGGTGCTGGTCCCGTGCAGCGGATCGAACAGCATCGATGTCACGTTGCTGTGCAGCGCGATGCCCTCACGGGCCGGCCATTGCACGGTCTTGATCTCGCGTGCGTCGGCGTCGCAAACCGCCGGGCCCGAAGCGGCACAACGGCACTGCTGGGCCGCTCCGCTGTGGATCACATGGCACCCGCCCCATGGCGTGGCTTGCACGCTGAAGCGCAGAGCGGTGTTGCGCGCGATGGCTTCGGCGCGCGCGAAGCGCAGGTCGGTGGCCAGTTGCGCAGCGGCGCCGTCGAGGCGCTGTTTCTCGATGAAGCGATGAAAGCTCGGTGCGGCGCTGGTGACGGTAACGGCCGCGACGGCAACGACGATGGCCGCTTCGACCAGCGTGATGCCACGCTGCGTGACTGGTGTTCGCATGTGCTCCCCCGTGTGCTTGTGGGAGCACTGTACGAATGGGCAGGCCCGTGCGCGTCCCCATGAGGAAGGAACGCCCGGCCCTCGGGCGGGTGGGGCCCTTCAACTCACGACACTAGATGTCGCGGATGAGCTGCCGGAACTCGTCGACGTCTTCGAAGCTTCGGTACACCGAAGCGAATCGCACGTAGGCCACCTTGTCGATGCGCTTGAGCTCGCGCATCACGAGCTCGCCCAGGCGCGAGGACGCGACTTCCCTGGCGCCGGTGTTGAGCAGCTTGTCCTGGATGCGCTCCAGCGCTGCGTCGATCTGTTCGACGCTGACCGGCCGCTTGCGCAGCGCCAGCGTCATCGAGGCGCGGATCTTCGCCACGTCGAACTCGGCGCGCGTGCCGTCCTTCTTGACCACCGAAGGCAGCGCGATCTCGGCGCGCTCGTAGGTGGTGAAACGCTTGTCGCAGCTCTGGCAGCGTCGCCGGCGGCGCACGACATCGCCTTCGTCGGACTCGCGCGTCTCGACGACCTGGGTGTCAACGTGGCTGCAGAAAGGACAACGCATGGAAAAAGGCCCGCGCGAGGCGGGCCGGATCGGTCATCGGTAGACGGGGAAATCTCGCGTGAGGGCGGATACCTTGGCGCGCACCGCGGCGATGTGGGCCTCGTCGCGCGGGTTGTCGAGCACGTCGGCGATCAGGTGGGCCGTGGCGCGGGCCTGCTCCTCCTTGAAGCCGCGCGTGGTCATTGCCGGCGACCCGAGGCGGACGCCGCTCGTGATCATGGGCTTCTGCGGGTCGTTGGGGATGCCGTTCTTGTTGCAGGTCATGTGCGCCTGCTGCAGCAGCGACTCGGCTTCCTTGCCGGTCAAGCCCTTCGGGCGCAGGTCGACCAGCATCACATGCGACTCCGTGCGGCCGCTGACGATGCGCAGCCCGCGCGACGTAAGCGTCTCGGCAAGTGCCGCGGCGTTCTTCACCACCTGCTGCTGGTAGAGCTTGAACTGCGGTGACAGCGCCTCCTTGAATGCGACCGCCTTGGCGGCGATGACGTGCATCAGCGGGCCACCCTGGATGCCGGGAAAGATGGCGCTGTTGATCTGCTTGGCGACGTGATCCTTCATCAGGATGAAGCCGCCGCGTGGGCCGCGCAGGCTCTTGTGCGTGGTGGAGGTCACGACGTCTGCGAACGGCACGGGGTTCGGATAGACCCCGGCGGCGATCAGGCCGGCATAGTGCGCCATGTCGACCATGAAGTACGCGCCGATGTCCTTGGCGACCTTGGCGAATCGCTCGAAGTCGATGCGCAGGCTGTACGCCGATGCGCCGGCGATGATCAGCTTGGGCTTGTGCTCGTGCGCCAGGCGCTCCATTTGGTCGTAGTCGATGGCTTCGTTGGCGTCCAGGCCGTAGCTCACGACCTTGAACCACTTGCCGCTCATGTTCAGCGGCATGCCGTGCGTGAGGTGGCCGCCCTCGGCGAGGCTCATGCCCATGATCGTGTCGCCGGGCTGCAGCAGGCCGAAGAACACGCCCTGGTTGGCCTGCGAGCCGGAGTTCGGCTGCACGTTGGCATGCTCGGCACCGAACAGCTCCTTGATGCGGTCGATCGCGAGCTGCTCGACGATGTCGACGTATTCGCAGCCGCCGTAGTAACGCTTGCCGGGATAGCCTTCGGCGTACTTGTTGGTGAGCTGCGTGCCTTGGGCGGCCATGACCGCAGGCGACGCGTAGTTCTCGGAAGCGATCAGCTCGATGTGCTCTTCCTGGCGCTGGTTTTCTTGCTGGATGACGGACCAGAGCTCGGGGTCCACGTGGGCGATGGTGGATTGGGTGCGGTCAAACATGAATGGCAGTCCTTCGTCAGCGGAAGACCTGCGACGAGCAGCGTGCCTGCAAATGCAAAGGAGACGCGGTCGACAGGCTGCCCAGGCGAACGGCTGAATCGGCTTCCGATCCGACGTCGATCGGGCTTGGCCGCCCGCGCTTCCCGGTGGTTCACCACCTCAGGCCCGAAGGTTCAAGAACCCTGGGCCCCATCGCCAGTCGCGCAGAGCCGGCAGTTTACCTTGTGGCCGCGCGAAAAATCGCTCAGTTGCCGGGACCGCGCAGCAGCGCGACCCGCTCAGGCAGGGGCTTGTCTTCGCCCTTGACCGGGATCTGGGCGGGCTGCGTCGACTCGGGCTTGGCGCTGCTGGCGCCCGCGGCGGGACGCGGCGCGTTCACCGCGACGATCTTGCCGCCTGCCACCATGCGGAGGTGGTTCTGCTCGGCCAGCACCTTGGTCGCATAGCCGCCGTCGTCCGTGAGATTGGCGGCGCCGACGTAGTAGCGCAGACCTTCTTCGAGGCTGCCGGCGCGCGTGATGCACTCCTTCAGCACCTGCGCGCCGACCCGCAGGTTGGTCACCGGGTCGAAGGCGGCGAACTTGCCGCCGAAGGCCGTGTACTTGTCGTCGTGGATGTGCGTCATGACCTGCATCAGGCCCTGCGCGCCCACGGGGCTCTGGGCGAACGGGTTGAAGCTCGATTCGACTGCCATGATGGCGAGGATCAGCGTCGGATCCAGTCCGACGCGATTGCCGACGATCCAGGCTTCCTTGACGAGGCGGCTGATCGGCTCCGGTGCGACGCGGTAGCGGCGCGAGATCCACTGCGCGACGGCGGCCTGCTGGCGATTGAGCTCCTTGGGATTGACGGCGGTGGCGCGGGCCACGGCGTCCGGCTCGGCCAGCTGCGCTGCCAGCAACTCCGCCGGATCGGCGCGGGCTTCCTGGCGCGCCTGCAACCAGTCCAGCGTCTGGGCTTCGATGCTCTCGCGCAGATCGCTGCGCCCGCCGACGAACACCACGGCGCCGACGGCCACGAGCCCGAGCAGGGCGAGCGTGTTGTGGCTGACCTCGAGCAGACCCTGGCCCACGTCACGCACAAAGATTCCCGCGGATGCCGCGGAAGCGTCCGCCATTCCGCGGACCTGCGCCATCAAACGGCGAAGCGCTGTCATGTCTTTCCTTTCTACTCCGCGCTTTGGAGATCCTTCGTGCGCTCTTGCGGCGCGGCAAAGGGTCCGGAAGCGACGGCCATAATCGGCCAGAGCGGGGCACAGGGAGGAAACACTGTGCACCATCGCGGGCCTTCGGCAGCGTTGCGCCCTCTCCATTCCACCGAGGTGGGGGCGCGGGTTATCCCTGATCTGGTCCGGGATCCGGGGATTCTAGGAAGCAGTTTCATAACCGGTCAAGGTTATAGGAACCATTTCTAATTACTTCCTGATATGAAATACGACGATTTGAGGGGCTTCGTCACCGGTCTGGAACGGGTCGGGGAGTTGCGGCGCGTCGCCAAGCCAGTGTCGGCGCGGCTGGAGATGACAGCGGTCAGTGACTTGGTCCTGCGTGCGGGCGGTCCGGCGCTTTTGTTCGAACAACCAGTCGGTTACAAAATTTCCGCCTTGACGAACCTGTTTGGCACTCCTAGGCGGGTGGCGATGGGGATGGGTGCGGCCGATCTGGGCGACTTGCGCGACGTCGGGCGCATGCTCGCCAGCCTCAAGGAGCCGGATCCGCCGAAGGGACTGAAGGACGCCGGTCGCCTGTTACATATGGCCAAGGCCCTGTGGGACATGAAGCCCGCGAGCACTTCCAGAGCCGCCTGCCAGGAAGAGGTGAGGGACGGCGTGGAAGTCGACTTGGGCCGCCTGCCGATCCAGACGTGCTGGCCCGGCGACGCCGGGCCGCTCATCACCTGGGGACTGGTCGTGACGCGCGGGCCGCAATCGGTGCCGAACGCGAAACGCCGGCAGAACCTCGGCATCTACCGCCAGCAGGTCATCGCGAAGAACCGCGTGATCATGCGGTGGCTGGCGCATCGGGGCGGGGCGCTCGACTTCCGTGACTTCGCGCTGGCCAATCCCGGACAACCGTTCCCGATCGCCGTTGCGCTGGGCGCCGATCCCGCAACCATCCTGGGCGCCGTGACGCCGGTTCCCGATACCCTGTCCGAATACCAGTTCGCCGGCCTGCTCCGCGGCAGTCGAACCGAACTGGTGGACGCCGGTGTGGGCGAAAGCGGCCTGATGCTGCAAGTGCCGGCCAGCGCCGAGATCGTCCTGGAGGGCCACATCCCGACCGCGCCACCGGGCTTCGTCGGCGTCAGCGAACACGGCGTGCCGATGAAGGAGATCGGCGGATACCTGCACGCGCTGGAAGGTCCGTTCGGCGACCACACCGGCTACTACAACGAGCAGGACTGGTTTCCAGTGTTCGAGATCGCGCGCATGACTTCGCGACGGGATCCCATCTACCACTCGACTTACACCGGCAAGCCTCCCGACGAGCCGGCGATCCTCGGGGTGGCGCTGAACGAGGTCTTCGTGCCCATCCTGCAGAAGCAGTTTCCGGAAATCGTCGACTTCTACCTTCCGCCCGAAGGTTGCAGCTATCGCATGGCCATCATCAGCATCCGCAAGAGCTACGCCGGCCACGCCAAGCGCGTGATGTTCGGGCTGTGGAGCTTTCTGCGGCAGTTCATGTACACGAAGTTCATCGTCGTGACCGACCACGACGTCGACATCCGCGACTGGCGCGAGGTGATCTGGGCGATCACGACGCGCATGGACCCGGTGCGCGACACGACGCTGGTCGATCACACGCCGATCGACTACCTGGACTTCGCGTCGCCGGTGAGCGGTCTGGGCGGCAAGATGGGGCTCGACGCGACGAACAAATGGCCCGGCGAAACGCAGCGCGAATGGGGCCGGCCGATCGCCATGCAGCCAGAGATCGAGCGTCGCGTCGTGGCGGTGTTCGACGAGATCATGAGCACCGTCAAGTGATGCCGCCGAGCGGTGACGAACGGTCTTGACCTGGGCTGGTGGTTGGCCTACCTTTGAGATGCCTGCATGCAGGCATCCGCGATGGCGCAGTCTCTGCGCGCCAGGAACCCTGGGGCTGAATCCCTCCGGAGTTCCAAATCGGTGGCGTGAGCCACCCACCCCTCCCTGCCGCGATGGTCCGGGAGGGGTTTGTATTTGTGGGTCGCCATTCCGGTGGATCGTGCGTCGTGGCGGTACGTACACTCGCACGACCGCATCCGCGTCGCTGCTTCGCGCGGTTGCGGGGCCAGCCAGCGCTTGAAGGAACACCCCATGACACCCTCTCCCTCCACGCTATCCGTGCTGGAGCGCCTGCCCACCGGCATTCCCGGCCTGGACGTGGTGCTGGGCGGCGGCTTCTTCCGGGCCGGTGTCTACATCGTCCAGGGCCAGCCCGGCAGCGGCAAGACGATCCTCGCGAACCAGATCTGCTACAGCCACGTGGCTGCCGGCGGCTCGGCGGTCTACATGACTCTGCTCGCCGAGTCGCATTCGCGCATGCTGCAGCACATCCGCTCGCTCAGCTTCTTCGAAGAGCGCGCGATCCCCGATCGGCTGTGTTATCTGAGCGCGTTCCACGACCTCGAGGCCGAAGGGCTGAAGGGCCTCGTCGCCGTGCTGAGGCGAGAGATGCGCGCGCGCCGTGTCGGGGTGCTCGTGCTCGACGGGCTGGTCGCCGCCGCCGAGGCGGCCGAGACCGATCGCGACCTGAAGAAGTTCATCCACGAGTTGCAGACCAGCGCGGTTTTCCACGGCTGCACCGTGTTCCTGCTGACCAGTGGCAGCCCGCAACGCGTCAACGCCGAACACACGATGGTCGACGGCATCATCGAGCTGGAGGACAGGCTGTACGAGGCGCGCGCCGAACGCGCGATCCAGGTCCGAAAGTTCCGCGGCGCCGGCTCGTTGCGGGGCCGCCATCCCTTTCGCATCACCGACGACGGGCTGCAGATCTTCCCGCGGATCGAGGCCCTTTTCAGCAGGCCGCCGGAAAGCGCCGCGGAGCGCCGGGCATTGACCACCGGCGTGAGCTCGCTCGACGCATTGATCGCGAGCCGCGGCTATCCTGCCGCCAGTGCCACCGTGGTGGTCGGTTCCAGCGGCACCGGCAAGACGACGCTGGGGCTGCATTTCCTTTCGCAGAGCACGACTGACGAACCGGGCCTGCTGTTCGGCTTCTTCGAGTCGCCAGCCCGCGTCCGCGCGAAGGCTCGGGCATTCGGCTTCGACTTCGAGGAGCTCGAATCCGCGGGCGCGCTGAAGCTGGTCTGGCACTCCCAGGGCGAGCACATGATGGACGAGCTCGGGCATCGGCTGCTGGCCGAGGTGGCCCAGCGCGGCGTGAAGCGCCTGGTCATCGACGGCCTGTCGGGCTTCTTCGAATCGGCCGTGCATCCTGAGCGCACGAATCGCTTCTTCTCGTGCCTGGTCAACGAGCTGCGGGAACGCGGCGTGACGGTGCTGATGACGCTCGAGACACGCGATGTCGTCAGCCACGTCGTGTATGCGCCCTACGGCATCTCGGGCTTCGTTGACAACCTGCTGTTCCTTCGCTTCGTCGAGGACAACGGTCGGGTCAAGCGGCTTCTCACGATCACCAAGATGCGCGACACCGATTTCGACGTCGGCATGCGCGAGGTGCGCATCGGCTCTCACGGCATGCTGATTGCCGGCCTTTTGACTTCGGATGGCGACATCATTCCTTCGGCCGAGCCGGCGGAGCCGCCGCGAAGACCGAGCCCGACACTGCCCGTCGGTGGCGACGAACAGAAGTCATAGGCAGCGTGTGAAGACCATCCTTGTCGTCGACGACGAGCTGGCCAGCGCCGAGGTGCTGAGCCTCATCCTCGAAGAGGAGGGTTACCGTACGTTCTGTGCTGCGAATGGCGAGCAGGGCCTGGCGAAGGTGCGCGACGTGCGTCCGCATCTCGTGATGCTGGACTTCATGATGCCGGTGATGAACGGGGCCGACATGGGCCGTGCGCTGCGTGAAGCGCCGGAGACGGCGGGCATTAAGATCGTGCTGAACAGCAGCCTGCCCGAGGACGCGGTGCGTCCGCACTTTGGCAAATATGACGCTTTCCTGAGAAAACCTTACAACATCGACGTGGCGCTGAAACTCATCGCCACGCTGCTGGAAAGCTAGGGGCAGCTCAGGGCTGAGCCTGTTCGCGCTCGTCCCGGGTCGCCAGGCTGCCGAGGACGACATAGGCCTCCGCGACGAGTTCGTCGGCCCGCGGGCTGAGATCGGCATCGTCGCCGAGCCGCCGTTGCTCGCCCAGCAGCCGCGTGAGATGCATCTCCGCGTCGAAGGCCATGAGCTCCCGCTGGTGGTCGTCCAGCATGGCGTGCAGCAAGGGCATGAGCTTGCGCTGTTCGACCTCGCAATGCGCCTGCGCTCGCGCCACGATGCGCCTGAGGGCGTAGTCGAAGGTGGGCGCGTCGCCGTCCAGGGTGAGGGTCTCGGCCAGCAGTCGCTTCAGGGCCAGGTGCCCGGCGAGCACGTCGGAGCTGAGGCCGCGCCAGCCGCAGGCCCGCAATGCCGGCAGGATGGTCTGGTCGATCACGGTCTGATGGGCGCCCAGGGTGCGGGCGAACTCGTTGAACAGGTTGATGCGAACGCGAGCCGGGCGAGCCGCGTTCAGCCGCTCCCCCAGCCAGCGGAGCAGGGCGTGGTCTTCCGTGAGGACTTGCAGGACATCTCGTTCCATCAGGATCAGCGGGCAAGCGGTCTCGGTGATGGCGGTCTTCTGGCAACCCATGTTCCCGCAGGCCGGTGTCTCCCTAGATGGAAGGATGCCTGGATGCCTATACAGTACGCCTGAGGCGCCAACGGCGCCGAACTGAACGGGCTGTCCGCATGCTGTTGTCCACCCCCGCCACCCACCGTGTCGCGCGACCCGATCCCTTCGCCGCGCTGAACGCCCAGCAGCGTGCGGCCGTCGAGCACGGCCTGTCCGACCCGTCCGGCCGCCCGCCGCCGCTGCTGGTGATCGCCGGTGCCGGCTCAGGCAAGACGATGACCCTCGCCTCGCGCGTGGCCCGCCTGGTGCTAGCGGGGGCGGATCCCCAGCGCATGCTGCTGCTCACCTTCTCGCGCCGGGCCGCGATGGAGATGGAGCGGCGCGTCGGCCGCGTGATCCATGAAGCGCTCGGCTTCGCGCCGACGCAGCGGCCGCCTGCCTTCCCGTGGTCGGGCACTTTCCACAGCGTCGGTGCGCGACTGCTGCGCGACTATGCCGGCCGCATCGGCCTGAGCGAGTCGTTCACCATCCACGACCGCGCCGACGCCGAGGACCTGATGGGCCTGGTGCGCCAGGAACTGGGTCTGGCCGCGACCAGGAGCCGCTTTCCCCTGAAAGGGACCTGCCTCGCGATCTACTCCCGCACCGTCAACAGCCGCCGCGACCTTCGCTCGGTGCTGCAGGACGTCTTCCCCTGGTGCAGCCAGTGGGAGAGCGAACTGAAGCGGCTCTTCGGCGCCTATGTGCAGCACAAGCAGCAGCAGCACGCCCTCGACTACGACGACCTGCTGCTGTACTGGGCGCAGATGATGGCCGAGCCGCAGATCGCGGCGCACGTCGGCGAGCGCTTCGATCATGTGCTGGTCGACGAGTACCAGGACACCAACCGGCTGCAGGCCGCCATCCTGATGGCGCTCAAGCCCGACGGGCGCGGGCTCACGGTGGTCGGCGACGATGCGCAGTCGATCTATTCCTTCCGCGCTGCCGAGGTGCGCAACATCCTCGACTTTCCGCGCGCCTTCCGGCCCGAGGCACATGTCGTCACGCTGGAGCGCAACTACCGCTCCACCCAAACGATTCTGGCGGCGTCGAATGCCGTCATCGCGAACGCGTGCGAGCGCTTCACCAAGGAGCTTTGGAGCGACCAGGTCTCCTCGCAGCGGCCGGCGCTGATCGCGGTGGAAGACGAAGCCGGGCAGGCGCAGTGGGTGGCCGGCGAGGTGCTCGCGCAGCGCGAAGCCGGCGTGGGGCTGAAGAGCCAGGCGGTGCTCTTTCGCACCTCGCATCACAGTGCCGCGCTCGAGCTCGAACTGACGCGACGCAACATCCCGTTCGTCAAGTTCGGCGGGCTGAAATTCCTCGAAGCCTCGCACATCAAGGACGTGCTGTCGGTGCTGCGCTGGGCGGAGAACCCGCGCAGCCGCATGGCGGGTTTTCGCGTGGCGCAGCTGGTGGCCGGCATCGGTCCGGCCAGTGCGCGGCGCCTGCTCGACGCGATGGAGAGCGCCGCCGACCCCGTCGCGGCACTGACGTCGTTCAAGCCGCCGGCCGCCGCGGCTGCCGACTGGGAGGTCTTCGTTGCCGCCTACCGGCAGCTGCGTCAGGGCAGCGTGGGATGGCCGGCGGAGATGGACGTCGTACAGCGCTGGTACCTGCCGCAACTCCAGCGGCTGCACGACGATGCCCCGGTGCGCCAGGCCGATCTGGCGCAGCTGGCGCGCATTGCCAATGGCTACGCGTCGCGCGAGCGGTTTCTTACCGAGCTGACGCTCGATCCGCCCGACGCCACCAGCGACGAGCCCGGTGCGCCCCACCGCGACGAGGACTACCTCATCCTGTCGACCATCCATTCGGCCAAGGGGCAGGAGTGGAAGGCGGTGTACGTGCTGAACGCGGTCGACGGCTGCATCCCGTCGGAGATGTCCACCGGCACTGCGGCCGAGGTGGAGGAGGAGCGGCGCCTGCTCTATGTCGCGATGACGCGGGCCAGGCAGACCTTGCAGCTCATCGTCCCGCAGCGCTTCTACGTCACGCAGCAGAATTCCATGGGATCGCGGCATGTGTATGCGTCGCTCACACGCTTCATTCCGGACGACGTCGCCGCTCATTTCGAGCGTCTGCAGCATGGCGGCGCCTCGGGAGACAGGCTGCCCCTCGGCGGTGTCGCGGGCGCGCCGGTCGTCGACGTGTCGGCGCGCGTCAGGTCCCTGTGGCAATAGGGCAGGCGACTATGGCTTGAAGAGGTCGAGAATGCTGCGCCGTTCGGTGGCGCCGGGCGCGTTGGGCAGTGTCTCCTCGACGCCCAGGCTGGTGATGCCGCTCGAGGGCGTGTGCTCCGCGAAGTACCACTCGCCGTCGATGCGTGCAACACCGGGCGGCACCTCGGGCTCGTCGACGGGAACCTTCTTCAGCGCTGTGGCCATGAAGTCGAGCCAGACCGGCAGCGACAGGCCGCCGCCGCTTTCGCGATCGCCCAGCTTGCGCGGGCTGTCGTGACCGATCCAGACCACGGCGACGAGCTGACGCTGGTAACCGGCGAACCATGCATCCATCGCGTCGTTGGTGGTGCCGGTCTTGCCCGCAATGTCGGTGCGCTTCAGCGTCGCTTGCGCCTGCCTGGCGGTGCCTGTGCGCGTCACCTCCTGCAGCAGGCTGGTCATGACGAATGCGTTGCGCGCGTCGAGCACGCGCATGGCGTCGTCTGTCGCCGCCGGCTGCCATTCGTTGAGCAGGCGGCCGCGTCCGTCGCTCAGCCGCTTGATCAGGAATGGCGGCAGGCGGTAGCCACCGTTGGCCAGCACGGAGTACGCCGACGCCAGCTGCAGCGGCGACACCGAGCCCGCACCGAGTGCCATCGTGAGGTAAGGCGGGTGCCGCTCGGCATCGAAGCCGAAGCGCGTCAGCCACTCCTGCGCCGCGGGCACGCCGATGGACTGCAGCAGGCGGATCGAAACCATGTTCTTCGACATCGCGAGCGCGGTGCGCATCGTCATCGGCCCATCGAACCGGCCGTCCGAGTTGCGCGGCTCCCAGGCGGTGCCTCCGGCGGCCTCGGCGTCGAGCACCACGGGCGCGTCGTTGACCAGCGTGGAAGGCATGAAGCCGCGTTCCAGCGCCGCGGAGTAGAGGAACGGCTTGAGGCTGGAGCCGGGCTGCCGCCATGCCTGCGTCACATGGTTGAACTGGTTCTTCGAGTAGTCGAAGCCGCCGACCATGGCGCGGATGCTTCCGCTGGACGGATCCATCGCGATGAAGGCGCCTTCGACCTCCGGCAGCTGGGTGATGCCCCAACTGCCGTCAGCTCCGCGCACCACGCGCACCACCGAGCCGGGACGGATGCGCACCCTGGAGCTCGCGCGCGGCGACAGGCCGGCCGCGGCCTGCTTCAGGCCGTCGCCAGAGATCGAGATCGTTTCGCCGCTCTCCAGCACCGCCTGGACCCGGTTGCGCGCAGCGCCGACGACCACCGCCGCCTTGAGCTCGTCGTTGTCGGGATGGTCGGCCAGCGCCTCCGCAATGCGCGATTCCACCTCGGCGGGATCGGCCGGGAGGTCGACGAAGGCTTCGGGACCGCGCCAGGGCTGGCGGCGCTCGAAGTCCATGATCCCGTCGCGCAGGGCGCGGTAGGCCGCGACCTGTTCGGCCGCGTCGACGGTGAGCGTGACGTCCAGGCCGCGGGTATAGGCCTCATCGCCGTATTGCGCATGGATGAGCTGGCGCGCGGTCTCGGCGACGTACTCGGCGTGCACCGGCACCTGGCGCGCGGGACGGAAGCTCAGCGGCTGGTGACGTGCCTGAGTCCATTGAGTCTCGTCGATCACGCCGCCGGCGCGCATGCGGCTCAACACGTGATGCTGGCGTGCGACCGCCCGGCGCATGTTCGCGATCGGATTGCCGTGGATCGGCGACTGCGGCAGGCCGGCCAGCATCGCGGTCTCGGCCACGCCGAGCTCGGCCAGCGGCTTGCCGAAGTAGATCTCGCTCGCGGCGGCGAAGCCATAGGCGCGCTGCCCGAGGAAGATCTGGTTCATGTATAGCTCGAGAATCTGCTCCTTCGTGAGCTGGCGCTCGATCTTCAGCGCGAGCAGGATCTCGTACAGCTTGCGCGTGTACTCCTTCCGCGTGGGCAGATAGAAGTTGCGCGCCACCTGCATCGTGATGGTCGACGCACCCTGGCTGCGCGGCTTCACCAGGCTGGCGAGGCCGGCGCGCAGCACACCCTTGTAGTCCACGCCGCGATGCTCGTGGAAGCGCGCGTCCTCCACTGCCAGCACGGCGTCCTTCAGGAGGCGCGGCATCTCGCTGATCGGCGTGAAGCGGCGCCGTTCCTCGCCGAACTCGCCCAGCATGACGCCGTCGGTGGAGTAGATGCGCATCGGCAGCTTGGGCCGGTAGTCGGTGAGGGCGGCGATGTCGGGCAGGCGCTCGTACAGCACGTTCAACGTGATGACGGCCACGACCGTCACGGATATCAGCGTGCCGAGCAGGAACCCGGCCCCGCGCAGCGCGATGCGCCCGGCGCGCCGCGCCGCGGCCGTCCGGCATGCTGCAATGAGGCGCGACAGTGAAACGGACCTGTATCGGCTCATGGGCTCGGAAAAAGAAAAACCCGTTGGGCGCCAACGGGTTTCGGTGCAGGTGGTGGAGAGGAGGAGGATCGAACTCCCGACCTTCGCATTGCGAACGCGACGCTCTCCCAGCTGAGCTACCCCCCCACTGCGTCCGCAATTTTAGCGCATCTGAAGCCACGGGTCGTGCCGACGCCTATGGCGTCATTGGATTCCGAAGGTTAGAAAGCAGTGCTTTCTCACGCGACGCTGGAGACGCCCCGATGGCCCGCTACGACACCGCCTGGCTCGACCTGCAATACAACAACCGCGCCCGCATACCGGAGCATCCGCAGATCTTCGAACGCTGGGCGCGCGCTTCGGCGCTGGCGCGCGAAGGCCTGTCGCACCGCTTCGACGTTCGCTATGGCGACGGCCCCAACGAGACGCTCGACATCTATCCCACCCACACCCACCGGGCGCCGGTGCTGGTGTACATCCACGGGGGCTACTGGCGCTCGCTGGACAAGCGCGACCAGTCGTTCCTGGCGCCGTCGTTCGTGCAGGCCGGTGCGATGGTGGTGATGCCCAACTACGCGCTGTGTCCGGCCGTGCGCATCGAGGACATCACGCTGCAACTCGTGCGGGCGCTCGCCTGGACATGGCGCCACGCGCCGCTCTACGGTGGCGACGCCTCGCGCATCGTCGTCGCGGGCCATTCGGCCGGCGGCCATCTCGCGGCGATGCTGCTGTCGTGCGACTGGCAGGCGGTCGACGCCGAACTGCCGCCCACGCTGGTGCGTCGGGCCCTGGCGGTGTCGGGACTGTTCGACCTGGAGCCCATCCGCCATGCGCCGTTCCTGCAGGCCGATCTGCGGCTGACGGAGGAGTCGGCGCAGCGTCTGAGCCCGGCGGGCTTTCCGGCGCCGGCCGGCGCCTTGTATGCCGCGGTCGGGGCCGAGGAGAGCGACGAGTTCCTGCGCCAGAACCAGATGATCCGCGACGCCTGGGGATCGAAGGCGGTCCCGGTGTGCGAAACCGTGCCCGGCACCCACCACCTGAGCGTGCTGCACGAGCTGGCCGATCCGGGCGCCCGCCTGCATGCGCTGGCGCTCGACCTGCTCGGCGTCGCCAAGCGCTGAGGATGAGAACCACTATCGTTAACCCTATTCCCATTGTCGGCATCAATACATCGCATTGAAGCTTTGTATTGGCGTCCGACATCGCGCTGCGATAGGGTTCTGGAGTGCCCCTCGCGCCGCGGGTGGCCGTTCGTCTTCCCTCACTCTGAACACTAGGAGAGCGACATGGGCTTGAAAGGATCGAAGACCGAGCAGAACCTGAAGGACGCTTTCGCCGGCGAATCGCAGGCCAATCGCCGCTACCTGTACTTCGCGAACAAGGCCGACATCGAAGGTCAGAACGACGTCGCCGCGCTGTTCCGTTCCACCGCCGAAGGGGAGACCGGGCACGCACATGGTCACCTGGAGTTCCTCGAAGCCGTCGGTGACCCGGCCACCGGCCTGCCGATCGGCGCCACCCGCGACAACCTCAAGGCCGCCGTCGCCGGCGAGACCCATGAGTACACCGACATGTACCCGGGCATGGCCAAGCAGGCGCGCGAAGAGGGCTTCGACGAGATCGCCGACTGGTTCGAGACGCTCGCCAAGGCAGAGCGCTCGCACGCCAACCGCTACCAGAAGGCGCTCGACGCGCTGGCGGACTGAGCAGCCACGGCAGCACAACGGAACGAGGGGCTTCGCGCCCCTTGTTCCTTTGTCAGCACGACATCAGGAGACTTCATGAATCGCGAAGGCAGCCTCGAAGCGCCGACCCGCCACCCCATCGCCTGGAAGAGCGCCGACTACTACGACGAGGCCGCCTGCGAGAAGGAGCTCGAGCGCATCTTCGACATCTGCCACGGCTGCCGCCGCTGCGTGAGCCTGTGCCACTCCTTCCCGACGCTGTTCGACCTGGTCGATGCCACCGCCGACGGTGAAGTGCACGGGGTGGACAAGAAGGATTTCTGGAAGGTCGTCGACCAGTGCTATCTGTGCGACCTGTGCTACATGACCAAGTGCCCGTACGTGCCGCCGCACCCGTGGAACCTGGACTTCCCCCACACGATGCTGCGCGCCAAGGCCATCAAGTTCAAGCAGGGCGGCGTCAGCAGCGGCGAGCAGTTCCTCGCATCCACCGACGTGCACGGCAAGTTCGCGGGCATTCCCGTGGTGGTGCAGGCGGCCAACGCGATCAATCGCACCAAGCCCGCGCGCAAGCTGCTGGACAAGGCGCTGCACGTCCATCCCGACGCCTGGCTGCCCGAGCTGGCCACCAGCCGCTTCCGCTGGAGCGCGAAGAAGCAGGGCGCCGCCACGCTGGTCAAGGACGGCAATCGCACGCCCGGCAAGGTGGCGATCTTCTCCACCTGCTACGTCAACTACAACGAGCCGGGCATCGGGCACGACCTCATCAAGCTGCTCGAGCACAACGAGATTCCGTACACCATCGTCGAGAAGGAGCAGTGCTGCGGCATGCCCAAGCTCGAGCTCGGCGATCTCGACGAGGTGGCCAGGCACAAGGAAGCCAACATCCCCGTGCTCGCGCGCTATGCGAAGGACGGCTACGCGATCCTGACGGCGGTGCCGAGCTGCACCCTGATGTTCAAGCAGGAGCTTCCGCTGATGTTCCCCGAATGCGCCGACACGCAGGCGGTGAAGGAGGCGATGTTCGATCCGTTCGAGTACCTGGTAGCCCGTCATCGCGACGGGTTGCTCAAGACCGATTTCAAGCACGACCTGGGCAAGGTCAGCTACCACATCCCCTGTCATGGCCGCGTGCAGAACATCGGCCGCAAGACCGAGGAGATGCTCAAGCTGATCGGGCAGACCGTGACCGTGCAGCTCAACACGGTGGAGCGCTGCTCCGGCCACGCCGGAACCTACGGCGTGAAGACGCCGACACACAAGATCGCCATGAAGATCGGCAAGCCGGTGTTCAAGGCGATGGCCAAGGACCAGCCGGACTACATCAGCTCCGACTGCGCGCTCGCCGGCCATCACATCGCCCAGGGCATGCAGGTGAACGAGCTTCCGGCGGCCGCGCTGCAGCATCCGCTCAGCCTCGTGCGCAAGGCCTACGGGCTCTGATTGCCCAGGAGGAACGTCGCATGGCCACCATCACCCCCGACAGCCTGATGACGCTGGAGGCCTACGCCAAAGTCCGCAAGACGCAGCGCCAGCAGGCCATCGCCCACCGCAAGCTGCGCACGGTGCGGCTCGGCGAGCACATCGGCGTCCAGTTCGAGGACGAAGAGACCATCCGCCGGCAGATCCAGGAGATGCTGCACATCGAGAAGATCTTCGACGAGGACGGCATCCAGGGCGAGATCGACGCCTACGCGCCCCTAGTCCCCGACGGCACGAACTGGAAGGCGACGATGCTGATCGAGTACCCCGACGTGCACGAGCGCAAGCGCGAGCTGGCGCGGCTCATCGGCGTCGAGGACCGCATGTTCGTCGAGGTCGAGGGCCACCCGCGCATCTACGCCATCGCCGACGAGGACCTGGACCGCGAGAATGACGAGAAGACCTCGTCGGTGCACTTCCTGCGCTTCGAATTCCCGTCCACGGCGCGCGAGGCGGTCCGCGCCGGCGCCGCCGTCAAGCTGGGCTGCGACCACACCAACTACCCCGCGCACGTCGTCATCGAGCCGGAGACGCTCGCCAGCCTCGCCGGCGACTTGAGATAAGCGGCGCCGGGCGGCATCATTGCCGTCCCCATGGCCCGCATCGAATTCACCCAGCAGCTTCGCCGCTTCACCGAGACGCCGGTCGTCGAGACGGCGGCCGCGACGCTGCGTGATGGGCTGGAAGCGGCGTTCGCCGTGAACCCGCGGCTGCGCGGCTATGTGCTCGACGACCAGGCGCACCTGCGCGCCAATCTGGTCGTCTTCATCGATGGGCGGCGCTGCGAGGACCGCCTGTCTCTCGACCAGTCGCTGGCGCCCGGCAGCCGCGTGCACGTGCTGCAGGCGCTCTCCGGCGGCTGATCTTCATCCCGAGGAGCCGACAATGACCGACCGCGCCTGGGTGGCGACCCGCAAGGGCCTGTTCGAGATGCGCCGCGGGGCGGGCGGCTGGTCCATCGCCAACGTCGGCTTTCTCGGCGAGCCGGTGTCGATGGTGCTGCCGCCCACCGCATCGCAACGCATGCTGGCCGCCCTCAACCTGGGCCACTTCGGCGTGAAGCTGCATGCCTCGGACGACGGCGGGGGAAGCTGGAACGAGGTGACCACACCGACGTACCCCGAGCAGCCGGCGGACGCGAAGGGCCCCGCCTGGAAGCTGGTGCAGATCTGGTCGCTCGCGGCGCAAGGCGACACGGTGTATGCCGGCACGCTGCCCGGAGGCCTCTTTCGTTCCGACGACCGCGGTGCGAGCTGGCAGCTGAACGAATCGCTGTGGCACCAGCCGGGCCGTGCCGAATGGTTCGGCGGCGGGTACGACGTGCCCGGCATCCATTCGATCTGTCCGCATCCGACGAACGCCGGCGAGCTGTTGGTCGGCATCAGCTGCGGCGGCGTCTGGGCCACGCGCGATGGCGGCCGAAGCTGGAGCACGCAGGCGCGGGGCATGCGGGCCGCCTACATGCCGCCCGAGCGGGCCGAGGACCCCAACATCCAGGACCCGCATTGCGTGGTGCGCTGCACGGCCCGGCCGGAGGTGCTGTGGACGCAGCATCACAACGGCATCTGGCGCTCGGCCGACAACGCCGAGTCGTGGCAGGAGGTGACGACGGCGCCGCTGTCGAGCTTCGGATTCGCCGTGGCGGTGCATCCCGACGACGCCGACACCGCGTGGTTCGTGCCCGGCGTGGCCGACGAGAAGCGCGTGCCGGTGGACGGCGCACTGGTCGTCAACCGCACCACCGATGGCGGCAGGAGCTTCGAGACGCTGCGCGCCGGCCTGCCGCAGTCGGGCTGCTACGACCTCGTGTACCGCCACGGCCTGGCGGTCGCGCCGGATGGCCGACATCTCATGATGGGAAGCACCACGGGCGGCCTGTGGGCCAGCGACGACGGCGGCGAGTCCTGGACGACGGTGTCCAACCTGCTGCCGCCGATCTACGCGGTGCGATTCGGCTGAGCCGCCTGCGTGGAGGCCTTCGCGACATCGCCGTCGCGGTACCACCAGCGCCCGTCTTCGCGCACGAAGCGGCTGACTTCGTGCAGCCGGTGGGCGCGTCCGCCCAGCTTGCTGCGAGCCACGAACTCCACCGTGCCGTGATCGGCGTCGTGCATCTCATGCCGGCGCACCTCGAGTCCGAGCCATTGCAGTCCCGGCGGATCGGGGTCCAGCGATGCCGGCCGCGTGTCGCGGTGCCATGTGGCCAGGAGGTAGTCGTGCAGGCCCAGCGCGAAGGCGCTGTAGCGCGAGCGCATGAGCGCCTCGGGCGTGGGCGCGCTCAGGTGCTGCGCGCCGGCATGGAAGCGGCCGCAGCACGCGGTGTAGGCGAGGCCGCTGCCGCAGGGGCACGGCGACGAGCTCATGGCGCCGTGCTGGCGAGCGTCAGCTCCCAGGTCTCGCCGATGAGGTCCTGCCCGAAGCTGTGATGCGGCTCGCTGGCCGTGAGCAGGTAGCCCTCGTGCATGTAGATCGCTCGTGCCGCCGACAGCACGCTGTTGGTCCACAGGCGGATGCGCTGATAGCCGGCCTCGCGGGCGAAGCGCGTGCATTCCGCGACCAGCCGCTTGCCGAGACCGAGACCACGAGCGGCGGGCTCCACCAGCAGCAGCCGAAGCTGCGCCACGCCGGGCAGCACCTGCTGCGTGGTGTCGTCGCGGGCCTGGACCAGGCACACGCAGCCGACGTTCGCGCCGTCGCGCTCGGCGACCCAGCAGGCTTCGCGCCGGGCGTCGAAGCGCTCGATGAAGTCGGCGGCGATGCGTGCCACCAGCGCCTCGAAGCGCATGTCCCACTGGTACTCCTGCGCATACAGCGCGCCGTGGCGCGACACCAGCCATCCCATGTCGCCCGGCCGATGCGGGCGCAGCAGGTAAGCGCTGCCGGCGCCCCGAGGCGAATCGTCGAGCAGGCGTTCGACCTCGCCGAGCGCCGACAACAGCCGATGCTGCTGGCCGTCGTCCAGCCGGGCGAGCAGGGCGCCGGTCTCTTCCTGCGAGCGCGTGTTGAGCGGCGCGAAGGCGCGGCGGCCGGCGGCAGTCAGCGTGAGCAGCTGCTGGCGCGCATCGGTGGTGGAGCGCGTGGACTTGATGAAGCCGCGCTCCTTGAAGCCGCGCAGCAGGCGGCTGAGGTAGCCGATGTCGAGGTCGAGCCGGCCGGCCAGCCCGGTGACGGTGACGCCGCGGCTGTCGGGCGGCAGGTGGGCCAGCTCCCACAGCAGGCGGGTCTCGGTGAGAGTGAAGCTGGAGTGCAGCACGCCTTCGCGCAGCACGCCGATGCGGCGGGTGTAGAAGCGGTTGAAGCGGCGCACGGCTTCGATGCGCTCGGGGAGGCTGGCGGCGGCGGACATGCCGGGACTATGGCCCATATGGTTGCCCAAAGCAAGCAATTGATTGCCTCAGTGCAGGCATCGATCTGGGCCGCGGCGTGAGGGCATTTCGCACGCTTCCATTCCCGGTGCTCGGTCTTTGCACCCTGGCTTTCCCTGTGGTGGCAGATACTGTATAAAAATACAGTCATCAAATGGACGCCATGCCCCCTGTCGCTGCTTCTCCTCCTGCTGCGGTGTTCGCCGGCACCCGCCATCCGGGGCTGGCAGCGGAACTGCGTCCCGCGCGGGTGCGTGTCGAGGCGCCGGAAGTCCTGCATCCCGCCCTGTGGCTGGGCCACCAGCTCGGCCGCCACACCGACCAGGCCGTGAGCAGCGGATTTGCAGCGCTCGATGCGCAATTGCCAGGCGGAGGCTGGCCGCGCCGGGTGCTGAGCGAGCTGCTGCTTCCGCATCCCGGCATCGGCGAAATCCGCCTGCTCGGCGCCTCGCTCGCGGCCATCCAGCAGGCCGGGCGGCTGGTGATGATGTTCGATCCGCCGCACGCCCTGTCGGGCTGGGCGCTGTCGCAGCTCGGGCTCGAGGTGGCGCAGCTGCTGGTCGTGCACACGCGCTGCAAGGTGGTGGCCGGCAGTGACAGCCTGTGGGCGCTCGAGCAGGCGTTGAAAAGCGGCCACGTGGGCGCGGTGGTCGCCTGGCTGCCGCCGCGGCTGCGCGCCGAGCGGCTGCGGCGGCTGCAGCTGGCAGCCCAGGCCCACGATGGTCCCGCCTTCGTGTTCCGCGAGATGGCGGCGCAGCAGCGTCCTACCGCGGCACCGCTGCGGCTGGCGCTGCGCGCAGGAGGCGCCGACACCCTGCAGCTGCGTCTGCTGAAGCGGCGCGGCCCGCCGCTCGACACCCCGCTGCAGATCGCATTGCCGCCGGTGCTGTCGGCTTCGGCACACAGCCGCGCCGAAGCCGCTGTCCGGGCCGAGCCGGCCCCGTCTGCGCTGCAGACGGCCACCTTCATCAACCTCGCGGCATGACCGAACGCCAAGCCTTCCCATGCTGTGGGTCGCCCTGCATCTGCCCCTGCTGTCGCTGGAGTCCTTCGCGACCACCCTCGCCCCGCTGGGGGAGGAGGCGGGCCCGGCACCGATCGCGCTGGTCGATGCGCACCACATCGTCAGCGCCAATGACAGCGCGCAATCGCTGGGCGTCAAAAGCGGGCTGAAGCGTGCCACCGCGCTGGCGCTGGCGCCCCACATCGTGCTCGGGCAGGCCGATGCGCTGCGCGACCTGCAGGCCATCACCGCGGTCGCTCATGCGGCGCTGGCCTTCACGCCGTCGGTCACACTGGAGCCGGCGGGTGATCCTCAGGCAGCGCCGCACACCGTCCTGCTTGAAGTGCACTCCAGCCTGCGCTACTTCGGTGGAAAACGGCCCCTGCTGCGCCGGCTGCAGTCGCAGCTGAGGCCGCTGGGGCACCGGGTGCACTGCGCCACCGCGCCCACCGCCCAGGGCGCGGCGCTGCTGGCGCGCCTGCCCGAAGCGCCCGAAGGCCGACACGCGGTCGACCTGGCCGCGCTGAACCGCCTGCTCGACGCCGCGCCGGTGTGGCTGCTCGGCCCGGGCCGCGAGCACTGGGAGGCGCTGCAGGGCATGGGCCTGCACTGCCTGTCCGATCTGCAGGGCCTGCCCCGCAGCGGGCTGGCGCGGCGCTTCGGCGAGCCGCTGCTGGCCGAGATCGACCGGGCGCGCGGTCTGCAGCCCGATCCGCGCACCTGGATCAGCCTGCCCGATCGCTTTGAGAGCCGGCTCGAACTCTTCGCGCGGGCCGACACCACCGAGCAGGTGCTGCACGGCGCCGCCATCCTGCTGGCACGACTGGTGGCCTGGGCCGGGGCCCAGCATGCGCAGGTGCGCCGCTTCACCTTGCACATGCAGCACGAGCCGCGCCACCGCCGCGACACCGCCACGCCGGCCGACAGCACGCTGGAGATCGCACTGGCCGAGCCTTCGCGCGACATCGCCCACCTGCTGGTGCTGCTGCGCGAACGGCTGGCGCGGCTGCAGCTGGCCGCGCCGACGCTCGAACTGCGTCTGAGCTGTGCCGACATCGCCCGCGGCGCCCCGCCCAACGGCGAGCTCTTTCCCACGGCCAAGAGCGAACGCGAAGGACTGATTCGTCTGGTGGAGCGGCTGCAGGCGCGGCTGGGCCACGAGCAGGTGCAGCGTCTGAGCCTGGTGGAAGATCACCGGCCCGAATGCGCCACCGCGGTGGAAAGGGCCGAAGCGTCGCTGCGCGCATCACGCGTCGCGCGGCCGCCACCGCCGGCCGGCCCGCGGCGACCGGTGTGGCTGCTGGCCGAGCCCGAGCTCCTGCACGAGCGCCAGCTGCGCCCGCTGCTCGAGGGTCAGCCGCTGCAACTGCTGTGCGGCCCCGAGCGCATCGAGACCGGCTGGTGGGATGCGGCGCTGGCCGAGCGCGATTACTTCATCGCACAGGCGGGCGACGGGGCGCTGGTGTGGATCTATCGGGCGCGGCTGCCGTCGGCGGGGCAGGGCTGGTTCCTGCAGGGGCGATTCGGGTGAGGGTGCTTGCCGTCACACCTTCTCGGTCTTCATCGGCTCCGGCTCCACCTTCAGCGGCTCGCGACCCAGGCGCTCGTACTCCGAAATCACCTGCGCCCCGAACAGCAGCAGCGTGGCGCCGATCTCCAGGCTCAGCAGCACGACGATGGCGGTGGTGAGAGACCCGTACACCAGGTTCACCTGCGACAGCGTCGCGAAGTACCACACCAGCAAATGGCGCGTCACCTCCCACAGCAGGGTCGCCGTCACCGCCCCGATCAGCGCATGACGCAGCGACAGGCGACCCACCGGCATCACCAGGTACACCGAGGTCAGCACGAACACCTCGCCGCTGACGCCGACGAGATACAGCAGCACGCCCGACACACCACCCAGCGACCAGCGGTGGCCCTGGAATTGCACGCTTTCCTGGCCCATCGCCTGCAGGCTGCCGGACACCAGCGTGACGATCAGCATGCCGACGCCCAGGCTGAGGATGTAGCAGTACGGCAGCAGCGCCGAGATCACGAAGTGCCGGCGCCGCACGGCCACGCGGTGGATGAAGATCACCGACATCGCGTTCTCGAGCACGGTGAAGGCCAGCGAGCTGAAGAACAGCATGGTCGCGAACAGCACCCAGCCGATCACGTCGCGATGGTCGAGGAAGTTCTTCAGCTCGCCGACGATGGCCTGGGACTGCCCCGGCAGCAGCCACTCGAGGTAGTGGGCCAGCGTCTCCAGCAGCTCGGCTTGGTCGATGACGTGCGACAGCGCGATCACGAACAAGATGAGCAGCGGCACGATGGACAGCAGCGCGTAATACGCCACGGCGCCCGCCAGCAGCAAGCCCTGGTTGGCTCGAAAGGCTTTCAGCGTCTGGAGCGCGAAGGCGCCGGGATGCTGAAGGACCTGCGCGGCCGGTGCCTTCTGATCCATGGATCGTGTGTCGGGTTGGAAAGCGCAACGAACCCGACGGGCGCGAGGCCGCGCCGGGATGATCACCTCGGTGCGGCAAGCGGCGTGCCGCAGCCTCCAGACATCACGGCCAGTGCCGCGCGAATACCGATGCCACCGAAGGATGCGCCTCGATGCGCTCGAGCACCGAAAGGAACTCGGGGCGGTGCGTTCGCAGATGCGGCCGCGTGCCGGACCACCTGGACACGACGGCGGCCAGGAAGTCGAGTGCGCCGGGCTCGTCGCCGCTGAGGAAGGGGCGCGCGGCAAAGGTGTCGGCAAACATCTGCCAATGCTGATGCAGGCGCCCGCGGGCCGCGCGGCGGATGCGTTCGTTCGCCGCCTCGTCGGGGTCGGCGATCCAGCGCTCGGGGAAGTCGATGATGCTGATGGCCGAGTAGCAGTTGGCGGTAATGAACACCAGGCCGCGGATGGACTGGGCGCGGGCAGTCGCGTCGGCGGGCAGCAGCCCCGACGCGGGGAACGAGAGCCCCAGGTGGACGAGGATGGCGGCGCTTTCGGTGAGCACGCTGCCGTCGGGCAATTGCAGCGTCGGGACCTGCCTCAGCGGATTGAGCTTCTCGAGCTCGCCGAGCGCCGAGTCGGGCTCCCACGAGGAGGCGCGGATGATGCGAAACGGCGCGCCGGTGCGCTCCAGCGCCACCTCGACGGCCGCGGAACCGGATCCCTGACTGCCGTACAGGGTGTGCAGGCCTTCCGTCTCGCTCATTCGATCGGCTCCATCAGGTGCTTGCGATTGGCAGGCGGCTCGTAAGGTTCGGGCCAGAACTCGACCTGCCGGTGGATGCGGCCGTCGCGCACCGTGAAGAAGCTGATGGCCCGGCCGTGCTGCACGCCGTCGGTGACGCTGACATCGGACACCGCCTCGCTGTCATTGCCGACGACGCGGTGCACCTCGAAGCGCCACGGGCCGTGCGCAGGGAATTCGCTGTTCATCGCTGCGAAGCGCTCGCGGCCGCGCAGGCGCTCGTTCGACAGCGGCCAGTCCATCACATAGTCATCGGCCAGCACCGCGCCGACCGCGTGGAAGTTGTTGGTGGCCATGAGTCGCCAGTATTCGCGCACCACGTCGATGGCAGACAAGGACATGCAGTTCACCTCGGGAGTACGCCGCCGAAAGCCTGGCGGCCGGCTGCCGCGGACGCATGGGACACATGCACCCGCTCGAAGGGAAGGCGCGCGAATGGTCGCGGCGGCGAATGGGCCCCGGTGCAGTCGTGGCTCACGGCGCACCGGGGTTGTCGCGAGCCATGCGGGCCAGGTAGACGTCCAGGCCGGCGTCGCCCAATGGCTTGGCCATCACGCGCAGGTCGTTGACCCGCTGTCCCATGGCGATGCTGGTGCGCTGGCGGACCTCGGTGTAGCCCATGCGCTGCCAGAAGCGCTCGGCCCGCTCGCGTCCCTTGACCACGCCAAGGCGGATCCAGCGTCCGCCCGCGTTACGCATCCAGTGCTCGAGCCCGCCGTGCAGGGCCTGGGCAGTGCCGCTGCCGTGCAGCGACGACGCGACGATGAACAGCCCGATGTGCCAGGTGCCTTCGACGAGGAAATCGGACCAGACGTTGGCCACGCCGGCCAGCGCGCCGCGGTCGTCGACAAAGCCCAGCAGCCACTTCTTCGTGTACGACCAGCCGGCGGGAGGCGAATCGTTCAGCTCGCGCAGCGCTTCGTCCTGCTCGGCGGGCTGGCCGGTGGCGCCGACGAAGTAGTCGGGATTGGCGTCGAAGAAGGCCTGCAGCGCTGGCACGTCCGCCGCACCGAACTCGAGCGCACGCAGCGTGCCGACCGCGAAGACCGGGATGCGTGTCGCCAGGCGAAGCTGCGGTCTTGCCCGCTGCGGCGATCCCTCAATGGGCGCAGCCACCGTGCCGACGCGGCGGGCGCCGCAGGCGAGGTAGAAGGGCTCGGCATGCGGGTCGGCGTCGATGGCGATCTCGCTCGCGCCGTGCTCGGCGGCCAGTTGCAGGGCATGTGCCAGCAGCCCGCGCCCGATGCCTTGTCCGACGTGGTCGGGATGGACCCACAAGTGCTCGAGCTGCAACTCGTCGCCGGGATGATCGAGCGCGTAGAAACCGACCACCTCGCCGCGGACCTCGGCCACATGGACATGCAGGGCGGAAATCGATTCCGGCGCGAGCGTCAGGTCGGCTCGCCATGCGTCGATCTGCGCCGGCGAGTAAGGCCAGCGGCCTTTCGCCGCGAGGGCGATGGTCGACAGACGTTCGGCCTCGTTCGCGAGCGCGGGACGGATGTTCATCGCTCAGCTCGCGCCACTGCGCGGACCATGATGTACTTGACGATGCCCGGCGCGTATCCGTGAAGCTCGAGCTTCGGCTCGTAGCCCAGCGAGCGGTACAGGCCGGGCGCCTGGAAGCTGAAGGTCTCGAGATAGAAGGTGCTGCAGCCGCGCTCGGCGGCGCGGTGCTCGAACTCGCGGACCAGCCGCGTGCCGATGCCGCGACCGCGCAGGGGTTCTTCGACCCACAGCTGCTGCAGCTCGCAGCATTCGCCCCAGGTTCGCCCGACCGCGCCGCCGATGACCTGCCCCGACGCTGTCCTGGCAAAGCAGGACAGCGGCCGCACCTCGTGCAGCGGCGCCGCCGATTCGTTGTATCGACCCAGGCCGTCGTCGACCATGCGGCCTTCATCCGCAGGCACGTCGTCGTGGACGGTGAAGCTGGGGAGGTCCTGGGCGTTCATGGAGGGGTGATGCCGGCGACCAGCGGCTTGCTCAGCACGACGCTGCGATACACCTTGCCGCGCCACTGCACCGAGCCCACCGGGCGGTAGCCGAGCCGGCCGTACAGCTCGACGAGGTGCGTCGCCGGCTCGGCAGTGTCCATGGCGAGCTCGGTGTATCCGCGGTCGGCGGCCCACTGTTCGGCCAGCTGCAGCAACTGTCGTCCCAGCCCGCGGCCCTGGTGATCCGGGTCGACGGCGAACTGGTGGACGCAGGCGACTCCCGGGCGCGTGAAGTACTCGCAGTTGCTCTTCGCGTGGGTGGGCTGGGCGAGGAGGGTCCCGACCAGCGACGCACCGTGCGTGGCCACCCAGCAGGTGCCGCCTTGTATGCGCTGCGCGGTCGTCTCGGGTGTCTGGTCCACGGCGGTGTAGTTGAGGCCCATGCGCGCGAGGCTGGCGTAGGCACGGTGGAGCAGCGTGGTGAGCTCGACGAGCGAGTCCGAGGGCTGCAGCAGACGAATGCTGGGCATGACGATGGAGTGTGCTGTTCAGCCCATCCTAGCGGGCGGGTGTGTGCGGGTCGGGCGGCATGATGCCGCGGGAGCGCATCAGGGCGATCACCCCGTGCGGAACGGGTCGGCATGCGCAGTGGCTTGCATGAGCCAGATGCCAGCGGATGCGCTCATCGGCCGAGGGGCGCGGCGGCATACGGTTCTGCTCGTGCCATAGCCGGTTGGTGATGCCCATGAGCGCCGCTCAACCGAAGCGCGCCGCTGATCTGGCACGGGCACGCGCGGCCTCGATCTCGCGATCGCGCGGATCGGCGGTGGTGACGAGCGAGCCGATCAGCACGCCGGCCGCGGCGGCGACGTCTTCGACCGCGCGGTCGAAGGCGGCCTGGTTGGCCTTGGACGGGCTGTTGAAGCCGCTGAGCTTGCGCACGAACTGCAGCGAAGCGGCGCGTATCTCCTCCTCGGTGGCGGGAGGTTCGAAGTTGAAGAGGGTCTTGATGTTCCTGCACATGTCACGCTGCTCCCTGGGACGCCGCTTCGGCGACCTCGTAGTGACGGACCATGCGGTCGTACTCGACCATCATGTGCTCGACCTTCGTCGGCACGACGGCGATGTCGACCGGGTCGCCGGCGAACGCACGGATGGCGTCGATGGAGATCCAGTGCGTGACCACCAGGAATTCCACCCCTTGGGGCACGTCACGGCGAAGAATGGCGGCATCGATGAAACCGGGCAGCTCGCGCAGTGCCGGAAAGGTTTCGGCTCGCAGATGATCGATGTAGGCCGAGGCGGCGTCGGGCTTGGCGATGCCTCGCCAATGGCGCGCGATGATGCGTCGCTCCATCACCGCGGGGCAGCCGCGTTGGAGCGGCGAAGGTCTTCGATGGACTCGGGCGACAGCCACAGCACGGTGTTCAGGTAGGTCTCGATCAGAGAGATGATCGATTCGCGGGGTCCCTGTCGCCAGGCGTCGGAGCCGTAGAACGCGTCCTGCTGCGCATGCAGATCATCGAGATCGGCGTATGCGCGGACGAGGAAGTAAGTGTCGGGCTCGTGGGCCGACGGCCCGTGTGCGACGACGTCGGTGTTCCAACTGCGCAGCAGCGGGATGACCGTGGAGACAACAGCGTCATGGAACTGCGCGGCGCTGCCGGGCTTGAGCTTGTAGGAGCGAATTTCAACCAGAAGTTTCATGGTGGTGACCGGCTCGTGTCGCGGGGCCGTCACCGGTTTGGCGCCGGCACCCGGAGGATGCGGCGCGTATCTTCGCCGAGTTGGCAGAGAGCGGGACGCTCGCGCGCATTGGCACCAATCGCGTTGCGGGCGTTGGTCATCAGCGGGGTTTGCGCGAGGCCATGGCCGTTCGCGTCGCGCGCGGCGACTCAGCGGGCGGTGTCGAGTGTCTTGCGACCCAACACGACGCAGGCACCGCGGATCTTGGCTTCGAGCACTTCGCAGATCGCGCCCCGCTCGATCCTCGGCCGGACATTCGAACTCCAGCGCGTCAGGCGCGCAGGTGTCCAGCAGGTCTTCGACGTCATGGGCGTTCAGGCCTCCAGTTGGCGCGGGACGATTCTTTCCGGCGTGGCTGCGGTCATGGGGAGGGGGACGTCAAGGTGACCGCTGCGCCGGCGCGCAAGGTGTTGTGGATTTCGGCCACGGCGTCGGTCTGGCGCAGCAGCTCGGCGATGGCCTCCGGCGGCGCCGTCGATGCAATGCGCGCGCTGTAGCGGATGTCGGTGGCGGCCAGGCCGATGCCCGGGAATTGCGCGCTGGCTTCCACCTCGACGCCATCGAGGGGAATGCCCAGGCGCTGTGCCTCGCGGTACAGGTCGTTGCAGTAGCAGGTGGCAATGGCCAGCATCAGCAGCTCGCCGCCGTTGAGCGCGGAGCCGCCCTTGGGCTTGGGTGCGATGTGCACCGGCTGGGCCACGTCACCGGTGCGGACCGTGGCTTCGTGCTGGCCCGGCTGATTCTTGACGAGAGCAGCGATCTCCATCGGTTGCGCCTTCAGTGCAGGTGAATGAGAGGGTCACCACCAAGCTTAGGGCTGCACGGGCCCGCGCCAGCGATGACCTCGCATCGCGGCGCACCGTTCACAGCGGCTTGCGGTAGACGATGAAGCCGGAGTCCTGCCCCACTGCGTCGTACAGACGCCTGGCGACGGTGTTGGTGGCCTGCGTATGCCAGTACACGCGCCCGGCGTCGGCCGCCTTGGCATGCACGGCCACCGCCTCGATCAGCGATCGGCCGACGCCCTGTCCACGCGCCTGCTCGTGCGTGAACAGGTCCTGCAGGTAGCAGGTGGGCGCGATCTGAATCGTGCTGCGATGAAAGAGGTAGTGCGCCAGGCCGAGCAGGCGTCCCGACACATCGGCGACGAGCGCATGAACCGGCTCGGCCGGGTCGAAGAAGCGCTCCCAGGTGGCCCGCGTCACGGCCTCGGCAAGCGCGCTGTCGCCGTGGCGGCCGTAGAACGCGTTGTAGCCGTCCCACAGCGGCTTCCATGCATCGAAATCCGCACGTGCCACGGGACGCACGGCGACGGCGCTCGGCTCAGGCTTCATCCAGGTACCCCCGCTCGAAAGCCTGTGCCTGATCCGCGAAGATCGCCATCGCGGTCGTCATGCGGCGGAAGCCGAATTTGCGATAGAAGGGCTCCTTGCCGGGGACGGCGTAGAGAATGATCTTGCGGTGCCCGCGTGACAGGCTCACGAGTCGGCCGATGATCTCCTTGCCGAGGCCCGTTCCCTGGTGACTGGGCAGCACGGCGACGTCGCAGATGTAGGAGCAGTCGACCCCGTCCGACAGTGCGCGGCCGACACCCACCAGCCGGCCGCCGTCGCGCACGAAGCAGCGGAAGCGGCTGTTGGAGAAGGCGATCTGCAGATCGGCGGCGTTCTTGTTGCCGAGCGGGGCCGCACGGTACAGCGCGGCGAGCTCGTTCCAGTCGAGGTCGGCGGTGGAATCGGACCAGGCGAGGGACATGCGGTCTCCTGCGGATGGGTGTGCACAAGCCGGGACGCTTGCTACGGCATGCGCGGCACGCGCTGCGCCGGATCGTAGAAGAACTGCTCCTCGGCGATGCGCTCGCCTTCCCACCGCTGCCAGGCCAGCTCTTCCATGCGCGTGACGGTTCCGTCCAGCCACTCGAAGCGAAAGATCCAGCGGACGACCACGTGGTCGCCGTTCACGAAGACCGGACGCACGCACTGCGACTGCACTGACCGCGCCCGGGCGAGCACCTTGCGCTCGTTGGCCACGTGCAGTGCGCGACCCACCCGGGGCTCGCCGAGGTTCTCCCGCATCGAGGAGTTCTCCGCGTAGAACTCCTCGACCGCTTCGGCGTGAGCGTTCTCTTCGACACGGGCGATGAAGCGTTCCAACGTTTCGGGGCTCGGCATGGTGGGCTCGGTGCGAGAAACGGTTCGCGCAGCGGTGACGCCTGCACGGCAGGGTGGCGGTTTGCTTTCGGCTACTCCGGCTGAGGGCCCTCGTAGCCCTCGATGATGACGACGTCGGCCGTGGACACCGGCAGGCGAAGCTGCATGGCCTCCTGGTACTGCGGGGAGTGCCAGCAGTCCAATGCCGCCTGATAGCTCGGGAACTCGATCACCGCATTGCGCGGACGGCTGCTGCCTTCGGGATTCTCGAACCGACCGGCGCGAACGAGAAAGCGGGCACCGTATTCCTTCAGCGGGGCGGCGTTCGCGGCGATGTAGGCCTTGTACCGCTCCGGGTCCGCGACGTCGACCCGCACGATCCAGTATCCCTTGGTCATTCAAACCTCACGATGCAGTGGACGGGGAGGCGATTGTGCCGCCGGGCCGCGGCAGGCGTTGTTGAGGCCTTCACAGCGCCAGTTGCATGGGGCGAAAGCCCGGCGGAAGGGGCTGATTGGATTCGCGCGGAACGAAGCCGAGCCGTTCATAGAAGCCGACGGCGTGCGAGGCCGCGTTGAGAAACAGCGCCTGCTTGGGGCTTCTGCCGCTGCACGCAACGCTGGCTGTCGCGACCAGACGGCGGCCTATGCCCGTGCCCTGGACGCGCTGGTCGACGAACAGGCTGCACAGGTTCCAGAAGTCCTTCACGAGCACGACGCCCACCAGCTCATCGCCCAGGACCGCCTTGATGTGGACGCACTGTTGCGAGTGGGTGAGCCAGTAGTCGACATTGCGGTTCACGTTCGCGAGGGTGTCCAGGCGAACCGATGCATCGGCGAGGCTGGCCACGATGACACGCTCCATGAGCCGGCGTACCGGTTCGGCTTCCGCTGGCGCGACGGCGCTCAGCCTTGCTTCGGGGCTGTCCTTGTCCATGAGGGGGCATTGTGCATCCATACTGTATGGAAGTACAGTAGTTTCGCGCACCAGAGCTTTCCCATGCTTCCTCCCTACGCCGAACTCCACTGCCGCAGCAACTTCAGCTTTCTCACCGGTGCCTCGCACCCCGAAGAGCTGGTCGAGCGGTCGCAGGCGCTGGGCTACAGCGCACTGGCCATCACCGATGAATGCACGGTGGCCGGTGTCGTGCGGGCGCATGCGGAGGCCGAGCGCTGCAAGCTGCACCTCGTCATCGGCAGCGAGATGCGGCTGCATCTGCCCGACAGCGGAACGCCGCATGCACGGCTGGTGCTGCTGGCGCAGACGCGGCGCGGCTACGGCAACCTGTCGCACTGGATCACCGTGGCCCGGCGCCGCGCGGCCAAGGGGGCTTACCTGGCGCATCCAGGCGACGTCGAAGGCAAGATCCCCAACGCCCCCACGCTGGCCGGCCTGCCCGACTGCCTGGCCTTGCTGGTGCCGCACGCCGCGCAGCCATTCGAGGAAGTCTTCGCCCACGCGATGTGGCTGAGGACCTGGTTCCAGGATCGCGCCGCCATCGCCATCGAGCTGCTGCACCGCGCCGGCGATCCCGAGCTGGTCGACATGGTGCGGCGCGTGGCGCAGTTCACCGAGCTGCCCATCGTCGCGGCCGGCGACGTGCTGATGCACCTGCGCTCGCGCAAGCCGCTGCAGGACACGCTCACCGCCACCCGGCTCAATGTCCCGGTGGCGCAGTGCGGTCTGGGGCTCGCGTCCAACGCCGAGCAGCACCTGCGCTCGCGCGGGCGGCTCGCCGCGCTGTACGAGGCGCAATGGCTGGAGAACACGCTGGTGCTGGCGGGCCGCTGCCGCTTCTCGCTGTCCGAGCTGAAGTACGAGTACCCCGAGGAGATCGTGCCGCCGGGCGAAACACCCACCAGCCATCTGCGCAATCTCACCTACGCCGGCGTGCCCAAGCGCTTTCCGCAAGGGCTGCCCGACCATATCCGTGCGCAGATCGAGCACGAGCTCGCGCTCATCCGGCAGCTTCGCTACGAGCCTTATTTCCTCACCGTTGCCGACATCGTGCGCTGGGCGCGCGAGCAGGGCATCCTCTGCCAGGGACGCGGGAGCGCCGCCAACTCGGTGGTGTGCTACTGCCTGCAGGTCACCGAGGTCGATCCCAAGCGCGCCTCGCTGCTGTTCGAGCGCTTCATCAGCGCAGAGCGCAACGAGCCGCCCGACATCGACATCGACTTCGAGCACCAGCGCCGCGAAGAGGTCATCCAGTACATCTACAAGAAGTACGGACGCCATCGCGCCGCGCTCACCGCGGTGGTCATCTGCTACCGGCCGCGCTCCGCGGTGCGCGACGTGGGACGCGCGCTGGGCATCGACCTCCAGCGTATCGACGCAGTGGCCAAGGGCCAGCACTGGTTCGACGGGCGCAGCATCAGCGCCGAGCGCCTGCGCGAAAACGGCTTCGATCCCGAGGCGCCGCTGGTTCGGCTGTGGGTCGAGCTCACGCAGCAGCTCATCGGCTTTCCACGCCACCTGTCGCAGCATCCCGGCGGCTTCGTCATCGCGCGCGACCAGATCGAGCAGCTCGTGCCGGTGGAGAACGCTGCCATGCCCGAGCGCAGCGTCGTGCAGTGGGACAAGGACGACCTGGACACGCTGGGCCTCATCAAGGTCGACGTGCTGGCGCTCGGCATGCTGAGCGCAATGCGCCGCTCGCTCGCCTTCATCGGCCAGAAGAAGGGCCGGGTGTTCGAGATGCAGGAGATCCCCGACGAGGACCCGGCCACCTACGACATGATCTGCCAGGCCGACACCGTGGGCGTGTTCCAGATCGAGAGCCGCGCGCAGATGAGCATGCTGCCGCGGCTGAAGCCGCGCACCTACTACGACCTGGTGGTCGAGGTCGCGATCGTGCGGCCCGGTCCCATCCAGGGCGGCATGGTGCATCCGTACCTGCGCAACCGCACGCTGGAGGACAAGGACATCGACTGTCCCGAGGAGATCCGTCCCGCGCTGATGCGCACCAAGGGCGTTCCGATCTTCCAGGAGCAGGTGATGCAGATCGCGATGCTGGCCGCCGACTTCACCCCCGGCGAAGCCGACAAGCTGCGCCGCGCCATGGCCGCCTGGAAGCGCAGGGGCGGCCTGGGGCCGTTTCATCAGCGGCTGGTGGGGCGCATGGTCGACAAGGGCTACGACCGTGACTACGCCGAGAGCATCTTCAAGCAGATCCAGGGCTTCGGCGAATACGGCTTCCCCGAAAGCCACGCCGCCGGCTTCGCGCTGCTGGCCTACGACAGCAGCTGGATCAAGCGCCACCACCCCGACGCCTTCCTCGCCGGCCTGCTCAACAGCCAGCCGATGGGCTTCTATGCCCCCGCCCAGCTGGTGCGCGACGCGCGCGAGCACGGCGTGAGGGTGCTGCCGGTCGACGTGACGGTCAGCGTGTGGGAGTGCGTGCTGGAAGGCGAGGGCGAGGGTGACGGACTGCGCGCCGTGCGCCTGGGCCTCAACCGCGTCAGCGGGCTGTCGCAGGAGGCCGCGGAGCGCATGGTGAACGCGCGCGGCGAGCAAGCCTTCGCCGGCATCGAGGACCTGGCGCGCCGCGCTCGTCTCAATGCCCACGACCTTCAGGTGCTGGCCGAAGCCGATGCGCTCAAGAGCCTGGCCGGACATCGTCACCAGGCGGCCTGGGGCGTGGCCGGCATCGACACCCGGCCCACCGAGATGCTGCGCTCCACCCGCGTGCACGAGGCGCCGGCGCAGCTGGCGCCGCCCAGCGAGGTCGACGACACGCTGGCCGACTACCGCGCGCTGGGCCTCACGCTCAACCGACATCCGGTGGCGCTGCTGCGCGACACGCTGGCGCGCTTTCGCGTCGAGCCGGCTGCCGTGCTCAAGACCTACCCTGGCGGGCGGCTGGCGCGCGCCAGCGGGCTGGTCACCCACCGCCAGCGCCCTGAAACCGCCAAGGGCACGGTGTTCGTCACGCTGGAAGACGAGACCGGCCAGGTCAATGTCATCGTCTGGCCCAAGGTGGTCGAGACGCAGCGCCGGCCGCTGCTGGGATCCACGCTGCTCACGGTGTACGGGCAATGGCAGCGCGAGGGCGACGTGATGCACCTGGTGGCGATCAAGCTGATCGATCACTCGCAGCTGCTGCAGGGGCTGGCGGCGAAGAGCCGGAATTTCCGGTGACGGGCGCTGTCGGGCTAGAGTCCCGCCCCATGCTCTTCGTCCTCTCCCCCGCCAAGTCGCTCGACTACGACACCCCGGTGCCGATCGCCGTGACGCCGACCAGGCCGCAGTTCCTCGCCCGCACCGGGGAGCTCATCGCCACGCTGAGAACCCGGTCCGCCGCCGACATCGCCGAGCTGATGGACCTCTCCGAATCGCTTGCCACGCTCAATGTCGGCCGCTACGCGGCCTGGTCGCCGCGTTTCACGGCGAAGAACAGCAAGCCGGCGGTGTACGCCTTCGACGGCGACGTCTACGCAGGGCTGGCGGCCGGCTCGCTCAGCGACGATGACATCGCCTGGGCTCAGCAGCATGTGGCGATTCTCTCGGGCCTGTACGGGGTGCTGCGGCCGCTCGACAGGCTGCAGCCCTACCGCCTGGAGATGGGCACGCCGCTGGCCACCGCGCGCGGCCGCAACCTGTACGAATTCTGGGGCGACACCATCGCCGAGCACCTCAACCAGCGCCTCGCTGCCGACGCCTCGCCGGTGATCGTGAACCTCGCCTCGCAGGAGTATTTCCGAGCGGCCGACCGGCAGGCGCTCAAGGCACGGGTGATCGAGTGCGTCTTCGAGGATTGGAAGGGCGGCCGCTACAAGATCATCAGCTTCTTCGCCAAGCGGGCACGCGGGCTGATGGCGCGCTACGCCATCCGCAAGCGCATCGCCACGCCGCCGGGACTCAGGAAATTCGACCTCGAGGGCTACCGCTTCGACGCCGGCGCCTCCGAGCCGTACCGCCTGGTGTTCCGCCGACGGCTGGCCGGCTGAGCGGTCAGGGGCATCGCGGCATAGGCCGCGATGCCCTCGGCCGTAAGGTGCAGGTCGGCCGACTGCGCGAAGTGCGCGAGCAGCGCCTCCACCACCACGCGCACCCGGGGCGCGAGGTATTGCCGGTGCGGGTAGTGCAGCACGAACTCGCGCTCGCCGGGATCGTGCAGGCCGTGCATCACCACCTTGAGCCGGCCCGAGCGCAGGTAAGGCAGCGCGTGATGCAGGCCGGTCTGGGCGATGCCGGCATGCGCCAGCACCAGGTCGATCAATGCCTCGGGGTCGCTGACCGCCAGCGCCGCATCGGGCGTGAAGTCGACGCGCCGCCCGCCGGGCCGCTTGAAGCGCCAAGGCGCCGTGCCGGTGTTGGCATAGCGCAAGGCGATGCAGCGATGCCCGCCGAGGTCGTCCACGCTTTCCGGCACGCCGGCCTGCTTGAGGTACGCCGGCGAGGCGACCAGCACGAGCGGCAGCCGGCAGACGCGCCGCGCCACCAGGCTGCTGTCCTCGACGATGCCGCCGCGGATGCCGATGTCGAAGCCTTCGGCGACCAGGTCGGCGGGGCGGTTGTCGAGATCCACTTCGATCGCGAGCTCGGGATGACGCTGCGTGAGCGCTGGCAGCACAGGCAGCACCCAGCGGCGGCCGAACGACATGCCCACCGAGATGCGCACGCGGCCGGCGGGCGTGCGCGCCGCGTGCGACACGTCGGCCACCGCGTCGTCGAGCGCGCGCAGCGCCAGCCTCGCCTTGTCGAGGAAGCCTGCGCCTTCGGTGGTGAGCGCGATGCGGCGCGTGCTGCGGTTGAGCAGCCGCACGCCGAGCTGCTCTTCCAGCCGCGCGAGGCTCTTGCTGACGGCGGCCGGCGTGACCTCCAGCCGCTCGGCGGCGGCGGTGAGGCTGCCGGTGCCCGCGGCCTCGACGAAGGCCAGCAGGCCCTGCAGTTGCTTCATGCGGACATTGTCAACCCGAAGTCAACAATGCATCAACCGTTGATGACTTCCAGTTGCGACATGCGAAGCCTAGAGTGACCACACCTTCACTTTCGATGACGCAAGGAGCGCCTCATGAAGATCGGCATTCTCGGTTCCGGCAGCGTGGCCCAGTCGCTGGGGGCGGGCCTTCTCCAACATGGGCACGACGTCGTGCTCGGCACCGGCTCGCCGGCCAAGCTGGCCGAGTGGCAGGCCGCACATCCGCGAGCCCGGGTCGGCACTTTCGCCGACGCCGCCGGCTTCGGCGACATCGCGGTGCTGGCGGTCAAGGGCCACGCGGCCGTCGCTGCGGTGCGCGCGGCCGGCGCGCACCTGCTGGCCGGCAAGACCATCATCGACACCACCAACCCGATTGCCGACGAGCCGCCGCTGCACGGGGTGCTGCGGTTCTTCACCGGGCCCGGCGAATCGCTGCACGAGCAGCTGCAGCGCGAGTATCCCGAGCTGAAGTTCGTGAAGGCCTTCAACTCGGTCGGCGCCGCCCACATGATCGATCCGTCGTTCGAGGGCGGGCCGCCCACGATGTTCATCTGCGGCGACGACGAGCGGGCGCGGCACGCCGTGGGGGGCCTGGTGCGCGAGCTGGGCTGGGAGGTGGCCGACATGGGGCCGGCGGTGGCCGCGCGCGCCATCGAGCCGCTGTGCATGCTGTGGTGCATTCCGGGGCTGCAGCGCAACGAGTGGTCGCATGCGTTCCGGCTGCTGAAGTAGCCGCTGCCACGGGGCTACGACCGGAAACATACGGGGGTCGTCGGCGGCCGCCATCCGGCAAAATTGCGGGATGAACGCGCCCCAGCAAATCACCCCCGAACTGCGTCAGTGGATCGTCACGCAGGCCTCCGCCGGCCAGCCGCCCGAAGCGGTGCTCAAGTCGATGATGGACAGCGGCTGGGCCGAGGAGGTGGCGGTCGTCGCGCTCGAGGAGACGCTGCGCGGCTTCCTCGTCGACCACGCCAAGGCGAACGGCCTGCCGCCGCCGGTCGTCGTTCCCGAGCCGATGTCGCTCGACGGCGAGGTCATCCTGCAGGCGGGCGACCGCGACGTGCAGGTGTTGGCGAGCATGCGCAGCCCGCGTGTGGTCGTCTTCGGCAGCTTGCTGTCCCACGACGAGTGCGACGAGATGGTGGAGCTGGCGCGCCAGCGCCTGGCGCGCTCCGAGACGGTCCAGCTGCACACCGGCGCCAGCGAGGTGAACGAGGCGCGCACCAGCGAAGGCATGTTCTTCCTGCGCGGCGAGAACGACGTCTGCCGGCGCATCGAGGCGCGCATCGCAAGCCTGCTGCAGTGGCCGATCGAGAATGGCGAGGGCCTGCAGGTGCTGCGCTACCGCCCCGGCGCGGAATACAAGCCGCACTACGACTACTTCGATCCCACCCAGCCCGGCACCCCGGGCATCCTCAAGCGCGGCGGGCAGCGCGTGGCCTCGCTGGTCATGTACCTGAACACGCCGACGCGCGGTGGTGCGACCGTCTTTCCCGACGTGCACTTCGACGTCGCCCCGATCAAGGGCAACGCCGTCTTCTTCAGCTACGACCGTCCGCACCCGATGACCCGCTCGCTGCACGGCGGCGCACCCGTCATCGAGGGCGAGAAGTGGGTCGCGACCAAGTGGCTGAGGGAAGGGCGCTTCGAGTGACCGTCGCACCGGACGCGCCGCTGTCCGGCATCCGGGTGCTCGATCTGACGCGGCTGCTGCCCGGTCCGCTGGCCACCCGGCATCTCGCCGAATGGGGCGCCGAGGTCATCAAGATCGAAGGCCCCATCGGCCAGGACGACGGCGCGCGCTACATGGGCCTCACGGCCGAGGACATCGCCGCGCAACGGCCCAGCCTGACGTTTCGCAGGCTCAACGCCGGCAAGACGCTGCTGCGGCTGGACCTGCGCGAGGCCGCGGGGCGCGATCGCCTCCTCGAGATGGCGCGCGAAGCCGACGTGCTGATCGAAGGATTCCGCCCCGGCGTGATGCAGCGCCTGGGTCTGGCATGGGAGACGCTGCACGCGGCGAATCCGCGCCTCGTGGTCTGCGCCATCAGCGGCTACGGGCAGCGGGGCCCGTGGTCGGGACGCGCGGGGCACGACATCAACTACATCGCCATGGCGGGCGTGCTGGAGCAGATCGCCACGCCGGACGGCGAGATCGCACTGCCCAATTTCCAGATCGGCGACCTGCTCGGCGGAGCGCAGGCCGCGCTCTCGGGCCTGCTCGCGGCGCTGGTGTCCGCGCAACGCCACGGACGGGGGCGCTACGTCGACATCTCGATGGCGCACGAGGTGCTGCGTCACCATGTTCTCGCCGGCGCCACGCTGGCGGCCACCGGCAAGGTGCCGTCGCCGGGCCGCGACCTGCTCTCAGGCGGTGCGCCCTGTTACGGGGTTTACGGCACCGCCGACGCCCGGCATCTGGCCGTCGGCGCGCTGGAACTGAAGTTCTGGCAGGCCCTGTGCGAAGCGATCGGCCGACCCCAGTGGGGCCAGCGTCACTGGTCGCTCGGAGAAGCCCCGGGCGGGGATGCGGCGATGGCCCTGCGCGACGAGCTGGCCGCGCTGATCGGCGCCCGGCCGCTCGCGCACTGGCTGGCCCTGTTCGACCCCGTCGATTGCTGCGTGACGCCGGTACTGCGCCTGGACGAGGCGCAGCGGCATCCGCTGTTCACCTGAGAGCGATCAGGCACGCACCTTGTGCGTGGAGGATTCGTCGCGCTTGGCGAAGGGCCGGCTGCGCTCGATGCGCCGCCATTTGCGCTGCTCCCAAGTCTGCGGGCCTTCGAGCGGCCAATGGTCGATCAGCGGCGCCAACTCGCCGCGCGGCACGCGGGTGAAGGCCGGCGAAGACGACAGGCGCAGCCAGAACCGGCCGCGGCGCAGGCGCATCGGCAGCGGTGCCTTGGACTGGGGAGCCCAGTACACGCAGCCGCGATTCGCCCAGTAATCGATGCGCTCGAAGTTGACGCGGCCGGCAAAGCCCGTGTCCGCGGGAAAGATGATGCAGTCGTCCGGGGTGGTGACGACGGCGAACTGCAGGTCGCCGGGCGAATCGCCACTGCCCGAGTAGACGAAAACGATGCGCTCGATCTGACCGGCGTTCACGCGATCCACCTCGGCCTCGTCGCGAAAGACCACGATGTCCTGGCCCTGCCAGGCGGTGCGCCAAGTGTTGTGCATGGGCGAATCCTCCAGAACCTTTCACGCTAACGCGCGCGCGAGCGACCGTCTGTGTCCAGTCGCTTCGGAATGCAAGCGTGCGCGTCAGCGCTTGGGTTGCGTCAGCGCTTGGGTTGCGTCAGCCGCGGCAGCGGCTTGGCATCGCGGCGCTCCGGACGCGGCGCCGGTGCGCCGCCGGCGGCCGGCGGTGCGGCCGCGCGCGCCGGTGCGTTGCCGCTGTGCCGCGCCGGCGTGCCGTGGGTGCCGCCGCCCTTGGCGTGCGCCGGGGCTGCCGGCGGATGATGGCCGCGCGCCGGCGCCGGTGCGCGCGAGCCGCTGTCCTGGCGGCCGCGGTGGGGATGCGCCCCGCCGGCAGGCGCGTGGCCGCCGCGTGGGGCGCTGGCGTGGCGGTGGCCGCCGCGGCCTGCGCCGGTGCCGATGACCATGCGCCCCAGCACGATGGGTTCGGCCTTCTCGCCGGCGGGCGGGCCGAACCCGTTGACGGCTTCCCGGGGAATCTCGCGCTTGATCAGCTTCTCGATGTCGCGCAGGAAGATCTCTTCGTCCAGGCACACCAGCGACACCGCCTCGCCTTGTGCGCCGGCGCGGCCGGTACGGCCGATGCGGTGCACGTAGTCCTCGGGCACGTTGGGCATTTCGAAGTTGACGACATGCGGCAGCTGGTCGATGTCGATGCCGCGGGCGGCGATGTCGGTGGCGACCAGCACGCGCAGCTCGCCGCTCTTGAAATCGGCCAGCGCCTTGGTGCGCGCGCCCTGGCTCTTGTTGCCGTGGATCGCCATCGCGCTGATGCCTTGCTTGAGCAGGTGCTCGACGAGGCGGTTCGCGCCGTGCTTCATGCGGGTGAAGACGAGGACCTGGTGCCAGTCGTTGGTCTTGATCAGGTGCGTGAGCAGGTCCTTCTTCAGCTCGCGGCCGACCGGGTGCACCTTCTGAGCGATCGTGTCGGCGGTCTGGTTGCGGCGGGCCACCTCGATCAGCGCCGGCTTGTTCAGCAGGCGATCGGCGAGGTTCTTGATCTCGTCGCTGAACGTTGCCGAGAAGAGCAGGCTCTGCTTCTGCGGCGGCACGATCGCCAGCACTTTCTTGATGTCGTGGATGAAGCCCATGTCCAGCATGCGATCGGCTTCGTCGAGCACGAAGATCTCGACATGGCTCAGGTCGAGCGTGCGCTGCTGGTGGTGGTCGAGCAGGCGGCCGGGCGTGGCCACGAGGATGTCGATGCCGCGCCGCAGCTTGTCGATCTGCGGCTGCATGCCGACGCCGCCGAACATCACCATCGACGTGAGCTTGAGGTACTTGCCGTAGGTGCGCACGCTTTCTTCCACCTGCGCGGCAAGCTCGCGTGTCGGTGTGAGGATCAGCGCGCGGATGGGCAGGCGGCCCTTGGCGTCGCGCACTGCGGGCTTTTGCGCCAGCCGGTGAAGCATCGGCAGCGTGAAGCCGGCGGTCTTGCCGGTGCCGGTCTGGGCGCCGGCGAGCAGGTCGCCGCCGGACAGCACTGCGGGAATGGCTTGCGCCTGGATCGGCGTGGGCGTGGTGTAGCCCTGTTCGTGCACGGCACGCAGCAGCGGCTCGGCAAGGCCGAGAGAGTCAAAAGACATGGGGGTCCATCGGGGATCGGCCTGTCGCTCGAGCTTCTCGGGCGCCAGTCGCAGGCAGAAGGTGGGTGAGCGCGGGGCTCGGTGTCAGGACTGACGGCAGCGTAGTGACTGGAGTCTGCGCTGGTGGAACGGATTGTACCGGGCGCGGCGGGTCAGGCCGGCTTGAGAAGCCCTCGATTTCCTGCGCTGATCCACAAGGTGAGCAGCCCGGCCAGCGCGAACGGCACACCCACCCAGGCCATCTGGTCGAAGGGAAGGTGCGCCGACGCCGCACCGCCGATCGCGGCGCCGAGCGCCGTGCCGAAGTACAGCATCGAAGTGTTGAGCGACAGCAGCACCGGCGCCTGCGCCGGCGCCAGAACGGCCAGGCGCGACTGCTGAGGCGCCATCATCCCGAAGCCGGCGATCCCCCAGACGAGCAGCGTGAGCACCATCCACTCGTAGTGGCCGCGCGTCAGCGGCAGCACGGCCATCATGGTGCCCAGCACCGACAGCTGGACGACCAGCGAGCGCCGCGCGCCGAAGTGGTCGTTGGCCCAGCCGCCGACCAGCGTGCCGATGACGCCCGACACGCCGAACATGGCGAGCGTGGCAGACATGCGCTCGCCCGACATCGGCTGCAGCGACTGCAGCACCGGGCCGATGTAGGAGAAGACCAGGAAGATGGCGATGAAGTACAGCAGCGTGAGGCTCAGCGTCCACAGCACCGCCGCCCGGGTAAGCAGCTCGCCCAGTCCCTTGAAGCTTGCGCCGGGCGCGGCGATGTCCTTGGGCAGCAGCACCAGCAGCGCGCCGAAGCTCAGCAATGCCAGCATCGCGACCAGCGCGATCGGCCATTGCCAGCCGAAGCGGAACCCGAGCCAGGCGCCCAGCGGCAGTCCCACCACATAGCTCAGGCTGATGCCGAGGAAGACCAGCGAAAGCGCGCGGCCGCGGCGCGCCGGATCGACCAGCGCGACGGCGATGCCCGCGGCGACCGGCGTGAACATCGCGCCGACGCCCATCAGCACGCGTCCCAGGAGCAGCATGGTGAAGCTGGGGGCCAGCGCGCACAGGGCGTTGCCGAGCGCGAACACCGCCATACCGAAGCACAGCGCCCGCTTGCGCGGCCAGCTGCCGGTGAGCACCAGCGCCAGCGGCGCGAGCACGGCGGTCGACAGCGCGTAGGCCGTCATCGCCTGCCCGCTGGTGGCGATGCTCACGCCGAGCGACATGCTGATCGGCGCCAGGATTCCGCTGAGAACGAAGGCGCCGGTGCCGATCACCAGGTTGCACAGCGTGAAGACGTAGAGCAGGCGCGGCATAGGGGGGCAACGTAGCAGAAAGCCCCCGCCCTTGCAGTGCGGCGACAATAGCGGCGTCGCCACCGCGTTCTGCGGCCCGGCCTTCCCTTCGAACCGACGACAAACACGCCACAGGACCAAGCATGGCTCAGTACGTATTCACGATGAACCGCGTGGGCAAGATCGTTCCGCCCAAGCGCCAGATCCTCAAGAACATCTCGCTGTCGTTCTTTCCCGGCGCCAAGATCGGCGTGCTGGGCCTCAACGGATCCGGCAAGAGCACGCTGCTGAAGATCATGGCCGGGCTCGACCACGACATCGAAGGCGAGGCTGTCCCGATGCCCGGGCTGAAGATCGGCTACCTGCCGCAGGAGCCCCAGCTCGACCCCGACCAGACCGTGCGCCATGCGGTGGAGCAGGGCATCGGCGGCGTGCTGGCCGCCAAGGCGCGCCTGGATGAGGTGTATGCCGAATACGCCGAGCCGGATGCCGACTTCGACAAGCTGGCCGCCGAGCAGGCCGAGCTGGAGGCCATCATCGCCGCCGCCGGCTCCGAGAACACCGACCTCCAGCTCGAGCTGGCCGCCGACGCGCTGCGGCTGCCGCCGTGGGACGCGCAGATCGCCGTGCTGTCCGGGGGCGAGAAGCGCCGCGTTGCGCTGTGCCGCCTGCTGCTGTCCAAGCCCGACATGCTGCTGCTCGACGAGCCCACCAACCACCTCGACGCCGAATCGGTCGACTGGCTGGAGCAGTTCCTGCAGCGCTACCCCGGCACGGTCGTCGCCATCACCCACGACCGCTACTTCCTCGACAACGCCGCCGAGTGGATCCTCGAGCTCGACCGCGGCCAGGGCATTCCCTGGAAGGGCAACTACAGCGACTGGCTCGAGCAGAAGGAGGCGCGCCTCGAGCAGGAGCAGAAGGCCGAAGACGCCCACATGAAGGCCATGAAGGAAGAGCTGAAATGGGTGCGCTCGAATGCCAAGGGACGGCAGACCAAGAGCAAGGCGCGCCTGGCCCGCTTCGAAGAGCTGTCGGACATCGAATACCAGAAGCGCAACGAGACCAACGAGATCTTCATCCCGGTGTCCGAGCGACTGGGCCACGAGGTGATCGAGTTCGAGAACGTGACCAAGAGCTACGGCGATCGGGTGCTGATCGACGACCTCAGCTTCAAGGTTCCGGCGGGCGCCATCGTGGGCATCATCGGCCCCAACGGCGCGGGCAAGTCCACGCTGTTTCGCATGATCTCCGGCAAGGAGAAGCCCGACAGCGGCAACATCAAGGTCGGACCGACGGTCAAGATGGCGTTCGTCGACCAGAGCCGCGAAAGCCTGGAAAGCGACAAGACCGTGTGGCAGGACGTGTCGGGCGGCCTCGACAACATCACGGTCGGCAAGTTCGTGATGCCCTCGCGCGCCTACCTGGGACGCTTCAACTTCAAGGGCAACGACCAGCAGAAGCTGGTCGGCAATCTGTCGGGCGGAGAGCGCGGCCGCCTGCACCTGGCCAAGACGCTGGCCGCCGGCGGCAACGTGCTCTTCCTCGACGAACCGTCGAACGACCTCGATGTCGAGACCTTGCGTGCGCTCGAAGATGCGCTGCTCGAGTTCGCCGGCTCGGTGATGGTGATCAGCCACGACCGCTGGTTCCTCGACCGCATCGCCACCCACATCCTGGCCGCCGAAGGCGACTCGAAGTGGTTCTTCTTCGACGGCAACTACCAGGAGTACGAGGCGGACAAGAGGAAGCGGCTCGGAGAAGAGGGCGCGCGGCCGAAGCGAGTGCGCTTCAAGGCGCTGAAGTAGCCCGAGCTCGATGCGCCAGTGAAATAACTTCAATCCCGACCGATTGAGTCCGGCCCAGGCCTTTCCCCAGTGACGAGCGCAGTCACAGACTGCAAAATCTGGTCACTGAAAGGTGCAGAAAAAGCGCCTATGAGGGCGGCACGAACGATGCTTCCGAGCCGCCGTTCTCACCTGGGTCGGTCCATGAAGTATTCGTTTCGCCCTCGTCCCCGGTTCGCGCTGCTCGCGACGCCCGTCCTGTTCGCACTGGTGTCCGGCTGCGCCGCCATGCGCCCCGTGACGGCGCAGCAGGCCGAGCCCCAGCGAGAACCCGACGCCTCGCCTGCGCCCGTGCTGGTCGCCACCGCGGCATCGGCGGCCAGCACGGCCGCACCGAAAACGGGCTCCTCCGCACCATCGGCGCCCTCCAGCAGCCTGCGTCCCTTCACCGAGATCGTGAAGGACGCCCGGCGCATCGACGGGCTGTTCACCCTCTGGCAGAAGGACGACAAGGTCTGGATCGAGCTGAAGCCCTCCGACCTCGACCATCCCTTCTTCCTGTCGCCGAAGTTCAAGACCGGCATCGGCGAGGCCCGTCTGTACGGCGGCCTGATGAGCGAGGAGGTGGTGGTGGAGTTCCACCGCGTGCACAACCAGCTTCAGCTGCTCGCCCGCAATACCGAGTTCGTGGCCCGCGCCGACACCCCCAACGGCCGAGCCGTGCAGGCGGCCTTCTCGCCCAGCCTGCTGGCCAGCACCAGCGTGCTCAGCCTGCCGCACCCGGAGCGCAAGTCGGTGCTGATCGAGGCGAACGCGCTGTTCGTCAACGACATGCTGGGCACCGGCACCCAGTTGCAGCGCACCTACCGCCAGGGCTACTCGCTCGACACCCGCAATTCCGCCATCACCCAGGTGCGCGCCACGCCCGACCTGGTGGTGGTGGAGGTGCAGAACCACTACTCCACCGGCTCCATCCAGCAGTCGACGCCGGGCTCGATGGGCTTCGCGCCCAGCGCTCCGAAGTCGCTGCCCGACCCGCGCAGCATGTTCATCGGGCTGCACTACTCGCTGGCCAGGCTGCCCGAGCAGCCGATGAAGCCGCGCAAGGCGGATGCGCGCGTCGGCTACTTCACCAGCGCAGTCATGGACTTCAGCGACGACCTGGCGCGCACGCCGCGCCAGCGCTTCGTGAACCGTTGGCGCCTCGAGAAGAACGACCCCGCTGCCGAGATGTCGGAGCCGGTCAAGCCCATCACCTTCTGGCTCGACAAGACGATTCCCGAGAAGTACCGCGCGCCCATCACCGCCGGGGTGCTGGAGTGGAACAAGGCGTTCGAGCGCATCGGTTTCCGCAACGCCGTGCGCGTCGAGGTGCAGCCGGCCGATGCCGAGTGGGACACGCTGGACTTCGGGCGCGCGTCGATTCGCTGGATGACCAACTCCAGCCCGACCTTCGGCGCCATCGGTCCCAGCCACGTCGATCCGCGCACCGGCGAGATCCTCGACGCCGACATCGGTGTCGAGAGCCTGTCGTCGCGCAACCAGCGCGCGCTGCGCGCCCAGGTGCTGGCCGCGCCGCTGGCCGCCGAGGCCGCGCACGATCACCAGCAGCTGGCGATCGGCGCACGCGGCAAGGCCATCGCCTTCTGCGAGTTCGCCGACCATGCGGCCGAGCAGCTCGCCTATGCGCTCGACGTGCTCGAGGCACGCGGCGACCTCGATCCGGCCAGTCCCGAGGCGGAGAAGTTCGTCTACGACTACCTCAAGGACGTGACGATGCACGAGGTGGGCCACACGCTCGGCCTGCGCCACAACTTCCGCTCGTCGCGCATCTACACCGACCAGCAGCTGTCCGACCCGGCGTTCACCGCCAAGCACGGCGTGTCGGGGTCGGTGATGGAGTACGCCGCGATCAACCTGGCCGCCGCCGGCACCCCGAAGGACAAACTCCCGGCGCCGTTCAACACCACGCTGGGCCCCTACGACTACTGGGCGATCGAGTACGCCTACAAGCCGCTGCCGGCCGACAAGGAAGAGGCCGAGCTGAAGAAGCTCGCGGCGCGCAGCGCCGAACCCGCGCTCGCCTACGGCACCGACGAGGACAACTTCCTCGGCGTCGACCCCGAGACGCTGCAGTTCGACCTCGGCACCGACGCCGTCGCCTTTGCCAAGAAGCGCGTCGGCATCGCACGCGACCTGCTGACGCGACAGGAAACGCGCCAGCTGGGCCCCGATCAGGACTACTCGGTGCTGCGCCGCTCGGTGTCGTTCGCGCTGCGCGACATGGGCCGCGCTGCCGGCATCCTCACGCGGCAGATCGGCGGCGTGCGCACCCTGCGCGACCATGCCGGCAGCGGACGCGATCCGCTGATGCCGGTGCCGGCGGGCGAGCAGCGCGCCGCCCTCGACATCCTGGCGTCCAGCTTCCTCTCGGCCGACAGCTTCACGCTCTCGCCGGCGCTGCAGCGCAAGCTGACGCTCGACTACCAGGAGCGCACCGACGCAGTGTTTCGCGGCGAGGAGACGGCCGGCACCGACTTCTCGCTCGCCTCGCAGCTGATCGAGCTGCAGCGCGGCGTCATCGGCCAGCTGATGAGCGACACCGTCGCGTCGCGCCTGCTCGACAGCGAGTCCAAGGCGCCGAAGGAGGCGCTTCGGCTGTCCGAGCTCTACAACCGCCTCGACAAGTCGGTGTGGAGCGAGCTGGGCGGGCGAGCCGACATCCCGGCGCTGCGGCGCGAGCTGCAGCGCGAGCATGTGAACCGCATCGCCAACCTGCTGTTGCGTCCCTCGGCGATGAGCCGAACCGACGCGCGCAGCCTGGTCCGCACCCAGGCGCAGGCCATGCTCGTGCGCATCAGCGCCGCCTCGAAGCGAACCGGGCTGAGCGCGGAGGCGCGGGCGCATCTGCAGGACAGCGCGGACACGCTGTCGCAGGCCCTGGGCGCGAAGCTGCAAAGGGCGGGCGCCTAGGGGCCGCCTGCCCCCCGAAACCCGTGGTTCATCGCGTGAGCCGATGAATCGCCTGGGCGCGGCGTTATCGTCGCGCCATGGGAGTCCTGTCCGAACCCACCCCGGTGGCGCCATCGCCCTCGATGCTGTCGGCGCTGACCCTGCGCCGCGTCATCGTCGCCATCGTGCTGGCGATCAGCGTCGCGGCGGCCCTCAATCCGCTGTTCATCACGCCCTTCGTCGTCCTGCTGGGGCGCACGCTGGTGATCGCGATGGTGCTGCTGCTGGTGTTCATCGCCGCCGGACTGTGGCGGCCGTCGTGGATCCCGTCGTGGCTGGCGCGCGTCGTCGCGGTGGCGATCGCGGCGCCGATCGCCACCTTCGTGGCCTACCTGCCGGCCGTCGGCGGCGACGTGTCGGCGGTGCTCGCGCATGAAGGCCGTGTCTCCGGCTTCATCCTGATTGCCGGCTGCAGCCTGGTCATCGGCCCGCTGCTCGCGCTGGGCGCGATGTACCGCGAGCGCGATGCCCAGGCACGCAACGACCGGCTGCAGTTCGCGCTGGAGAAGAGCACGCTGGAGCGGCAGGCGCTGGATGCGCGGCTGCGACTGCTGCACGCCCAGATCGAGCCGCATTTCCTGTTCAACACGCTGGCCAACGTCCAGGAACTGGTGGAGTCGGGCTCGCCGCAGGCGGGGCCGGTGCTCAAGCACCTGATCGCCTACCTGCGCGCCGCCGTGCCGCGGCTCAGCGACGAGGAGCCCGTGCTGTCCACCGAGCTGGGCCTGGTGAGGGCCTACCTGGAGCTGATGCACATGCGCATGCCGGACCGGCTTCACTTCCACATCGCGGTGCCGATGGAGCTGCACGCGCTGCGCTTTCCATCGATGGCGCTGCTGACGCTGGTCGAGAACGCGATCCGTCACGGCATCGACCCCACCGAGCAGGGCGGCAGCATCGAGGTCGGCGCCTCCCGCGAGGCCGCCAGCGGCCTGGTGAAGATCTGGGTTGCCGACACCGGCCGAGGCATGAACGAGAAGGTGGCCGCGGGCACCGGCTTGACCAACCTGCGGGCGCGAATGAAGGCGTTCTACGGTGACAGCGGCCGGCTCGAGCTGCAAGAGCTGGTGCCGCAGGGCCTGCGGGCCGAGCTCAGCTTCGACCCGCAGGGCGTGGCCCGATGACCACGGCGCTGATCGCGGATGACGAGCCGCTGCTGCGAGAACGCCTGCGCTCGCACCTGGGCCGGCTGTGGCCGGAGCTCGAGGTGGTGGCCGAGGCCCGCAACGGCCGCGAGGCGGTGGAGTTGTTCGACCTGCACCAGCCGGACATCGTGTTCCTCGACGTGCACATGCCCGGCCTGAACGGCATCGAGGCGGCGCGTTCGGTCGCGCGGCGCGCGCAGATCGTGTTCGTGACCGCGTGGGAGCAGTACGCGGTGCAGGCCTTCGAGCAGGGCGCGCTGGACTACCTGGTCAAGCCTTTCGACGAGGCGCGCCTGGCCGACACGGTGCGGCGGCTGCACGAACGGCTGCAACGGCCGTCACGCCCCGACGGCGGCACGCTCGATGCGGTCATCGAGCAGCTGTCGAGCGAGTTGCGCCAGCGCACCGCGGGGCGGCCGTGGCTGCAATGGATCAAGGCCTCGGTGGGAAGCAGCGTGCGGCTCATCCCGGTGGAGCAGGTGGCCTACCTGCGCGCGGACGAGAAGTACACGCTGGTGGTGTGGGACGGAGGCGAGGCGCTGATCCGCAAGACGATCCGCGAGCTGGCCGATGAGCTCGATCCCGACCGCTTCGCGCAGGTGCACCGGTCGGTGATCGTCAACCTGCACCAGGTGGCTCAGGTCAATCGCGGGCCGAACGAGACGGCGGAGATCCAGATGAAGGGGCGCAAGGAGCTGCTGCCGGTGAGCCGCAGCTTCATGCATGTGTTCCGGCAGATGTGAGCCGGTTGCGCGCTCTGCCCGCTGGCGGAACGACACGGGCAGCTCTGCTGCGCACTGGTTGTCACTGCACCCGGGTGTCAGCGGCCTGCTCGGCCTCGACGATCTTGACGGTGACGGCGCGCTTGCCGTTCACCTGGACGCGGGGCATCTGCACGACTCGCATCTCGCCGGGGCGCACATCGAGCATGGCCGAGCCGACGGCCAGCGTGCCGCCTGCGAGGACGCAGAAGGCGAGTGCGGCAGAGAAGATTCGGTCAAACATTTGGGGCTCCTGAGGATGACGCCGATGGGTGGCGTCGAATCAACTCTAGGAGTCCCGCGGGGTGCTTCAAACCGGTCTGCGACGAACGGCAGATCGGCCGGGGCGAAATGCGGGCCGGGGCGACGAAGCCGCACCCGGCCGGGTGGCTACTCGAAGTGGCAGATGTAGTGCAGGGGCCGGGACACCTCGATCTCGAACGACGAGTGGCCAGGCACCTCGAACGACTGGCCCGCGGTGTAGTGCTTCCAGTCCTGCTGGCCTGCCAGGCGGACCTTGCACTCGCCTTCCACCAGCTCCATCACTTCAGGCGCGCCGGTGTTGAAGTTGAGGGTCGAGGGGAGGATCACCCCGACGCTCTTCTTCGTGCCGTCCGGCAGCTCGAGGCCGTGCGAGACGCACTTGCCCTCGAAGTAGACGTTGGCCCGGGTGGTGACGACGGCGTGCAGCTTGTCGGTGGTCATGGCGGCCCTCACTCGTCGTTCTTGAGCAGCAGCGAGCCCTCGCCCCTGGGAAGAAGCCCGGTCTTGGCGTAGACGGACAGCTTCTCGCGCGTGTCGGCGATGTCGAGGTTGCGCATCGTGAGCTGGCCGATGCGGTCCTGGGGCGAGAACATGGATTCGCCCTTTTCCATCGTCAGCCGCTCGGGCTTGTAGGTGAGGTTGGGGGACTCGGTGTTCAGGATGGAGTAGTCGTTGCCGCGGCGCAGCTCGAGCGTCACCTCGCCCGACACCGCGCGTGCCACCCAGCGCTGTGCCGCCTCGCGCAGCATGATGGCCTGCGGATCGAACCAGCGGCCCTGGTACAGCAGCCGGCCCAGGCGCCGTCCGCTGTCGCGGTACTGCTCGATCGTGTCCTCGTTGTGGATGCCGGTGATCAGGCGCTCGTAGGCGATGAACAGCAGCGCCAGGCCAGGTGCCTCGTAGATGCCGCGGCTCTTCGCCTCGATGATGCGGTTCTCGATCTGGTCGCTCATGCCCAGGCCGTGGCGGCCGCCGATGCGATTGGCTTCGAGCAGCAGCTCCACGGCGTTCGGGAACTCGCGGCCGTTCAGCGCCACCGGCCGGCCTTCCTCGAAGCGCACGGTCACCTGCTCGCGCTTGACCTCGACGTCGTCGCGCCAGAAGGCCACGCCCATGATCGGCTGCACGATGGTCATGCCGCTGGAGAGCTGCTCGAGGTCCTTGGCCTCGTGCGTGGCGCCCAGCATGTTCGAGTCGGTGGAGTAGGCCTTCTCGGCCGACATCTTGTAGGCGAAGCCGGCCTTCTGCATGAACGCCGACATCTCGGCACGTCCGCCGAGCTCGTCGATGAAGAGCTGATCGAGCCACGGCTTGTAGATCTTCAGCGCCGGGTTGGCGAGCAGGCCGTAGCGATAGAAGCGCTCGATGTCGTTGCCCTTGAAGGTGCTGCCGTCGCCCCAGATGTTGACGTCGTCCTCGCGCATCGCGGTGACGAGCATGGTGCCGGTGACGGCGCGTCCCAGCGGCGTGGTGTTGAAGTAGGTCAGCCCGCCGGTGGAGATGTGGAAGGCGCCGCATTGCAGCGCTGCGATGCCTTCGGCGGCAAGCTGAGCGCGGCAGTCGACCAGCCGCGCCTTCTCGGCGCCGTACTGCAGGGCGCGGCGCGGGATCTCGTCGTAGTCGGGCTCGTCGGGCTGGCCCAGGTTGGCGGTGTAGGCGTAGGGAATCGCGCCCTTGTTGCGCATCCAGTGCAGCGCGGCGCTGGTGTCCAGGCCGCCGGAGAAGGCAATGCCGACCTTCTGGCCGGCGGGCAGGTGCTGAAGAATGGTTGTCATGGGGAGTGCTGGCTGAGACGACCCGCTATTTTCGGCGCATTCCGTAACTAGCCCTCATTTCCGCCCTTCCTCGCCCGACGCGGCCCGCCGTCCCGAGGGTGTAATCGCCGGATCACCGTGCGCGCCCGCGAATGAATGCCCGAGTCCCCCTCCCAACCGCCGCCATCGTGGGCGCGGAGGCAGTGCTCGCCCGCCTGTTCGATGTCAGCAACGAGCCGATGACGGTCACCGAGCTCGAATCGGGCTCGCTGGTCAGCGTCAACCCGGCCTTCGCCGAGCTGACCGGCTACGACGCGGGCGACCTGGCGGGGCGGCGCGCCGTGGACGTGGGACTGTGGGTCGATCCCAGGTTGCGCGAGCGCTACGTCCAGCGGCTGCTGGCCGAGGGACGGGTCGACGACTTCCCGGCGGTGTTCCGTTCCAAGCAGGGGCAGCCGATCGCGGTGCAGGTCTCGGCGACGGTCTTCGAGCACGGCGGCGTTGCCTACATGGTGGCGGTGTTCCGCGACGTCGGCGCGCGCGACCGCCGCCGCCTGCAGTACCAGGCCATTCTCGACAACGCCGTGGTCGGCATCGCCTTCACGCGCGACCGCGTGTTCCAGCACGCCAACCCGCGCTTCGAGGAGATGTTCGGCTGGCCGGTCGGTGCCATCGCGGGCCAGCCGGGGCGGGCGGTGTGGCCCAGCGACGAAGCCTATGCCGACATCGGCCGCCGTGCCGGGCCGCTGCTGGCCAATGCCGACGTGTTCGAGGGCGAGTTCCAGATGGCGCGCCGCGACGGCACCGTGTTCTGGGCCAGCGTGCGGGCGCGCGCGATCGACCCGCAGCAGCCGGTGACCGGCGGCTCGATCTGGATCATCGACGACATCACCGAGCGGCGGTGCGTCGAGCATACGCTCGCGGCAGCGAAGGAGCAGGCCGAGGCGGCCAGCAAGGCGAAGAGCGAGTTCCTCGCCAACACCAGCCACGAGATCCGCACGCCGCTCAACGGCCTGCTCGGCCTCGTGCGGCTGGCGCTCGCGCCGGGCGTCGCAGGCGGCCGCCAGCGCGACTACCTCGAGCGCATCCAGGACAGCGCCGAGGCGCTCGCGGGCACCATCTCGGACATCCTCGACCTGTCGAAGATCGAGGCCGGCCGGCTGACGCTGGAGCGTGTGACCTTCGACATGCACACGCTGCTGACGACGGTGCGCAATGCCTACTCCGAGCTCGCGCGCGCCAAGGGCCTCGCGTTCCGGTTCGACATCGCGCCCGGCGTGCCGCAATGGGTCGACGGCGATCCGGTGCGCCTGCGCCAGATCCTCACCAACTTCCTGAGCAATGCGCTGAAGTTCACCGACCGCGGGCTGATCGAGATCAGCGTCGCGGGCTGCGGAGCGGGGGTGCGCTTCGAGGTGTGCGACACCGGTCCGGGCATCACCGATCACTTGCTGCCGCGTCTTTTCCAGCCCTTCTCGCAAGCCGACAGCTCGACGACGCGGCGGTTCGGCGGCACCGGGCTCGGCCTGAGCATCTGCCGACAGCTCGCCGAGTTGATGGGCGGATCGGTCGGCGTGGACAGTCGCCCCGGCGAGGGCAGCTGCTTCTGGGCCGAAGTGCCCCTCGAAAGCGCACCGGCGGTGCGCGAGCGGCAGCAGCAGCGAGCCACCGTCAGCGAGGCTCTGCGCGGATCGCGCATCCTGCTGGCCGAGGACAACCCGGTGAACACGATGGTTGCCGAGGCGCTGTTGCGCCAGTGGGGCGTGCAGGTCACGACGGTGGCCAACGGCGCCGATGCGCTGGAGGCGGTGCAGCGCGAGCCGGAGGGCTTCGATGCGGTGCTGATGGACCTGCAGATGCCGGTGCTGGGCGGCATCGACGCCACGATCGCGATCCGCCGGCGCTTCGGCGCCAGCGAGCTGCCCGTGATCGCGCTGACCGCCGACGTGCTGGTGTCGGAGCGCGAGTCGGCGCTGCGCCACGGCATGAACGACTTCCTCTCCAAGCCCATCGATTGCGACCGTCTCGCGCAGGTTCTGGCGCGCTGGGTCCGGCGCACGCGCCAGGCTCGCTGAGGGTCGGCATTCCTTCACGGCCGGGCTTGCCGCCGCCCAGTCGGCCGAAGTCGCAGCGTTAAGCTTGCGGGCTGCCGACTCGCCCCAGCCATGGCCCCGACTCCGCCCGACACTGCGCCCCCTCCGATGGACGAGCACGATGCGCTGCCGGCGGGAACACGCTTCGGAGAGCTCGAGGTCCTGCGCGTGCTGGGCGTCGGTGGCTTCGGCATCGTCTACCTCGCGCAGGACCATGCGCTCGAGCGGCAGGTCGCGCTGAAGGAGTACATGCCCAGCTCCCTCGCCGGCCGCGGCAAGGGACTCATGGTGTCCATCCGCTCCGGCGCGCACACCGAGACCTACGCGCTGGGCCTTCGCTCCTTCGTCAACGAGGCGCGGCTGCTGGCGCGCTTCAACCATCCCTCGCTGGTCAAGGTGTACCGCTTCTGGGAGGAGAACGGCACGGCCTACATGGTGATGCCGTACCTGCAGGGACGCACGCTGCGCGAGGTGCGCCGCTCGATGTCGGCGCCGCCGTCCGAAAGCTGGATCCGCTCGGTGGTCAACCCGCTGCTCGATGCGCTCGACCAGCTTCACCGCGAGGACGTCTTCCATCGCGACATCGCGCCGGACAACATCCTGCTGCCGCCCGGCGAGCTGCCGGTGCTGCTCGACTTCGGCGCGGCGCGCCGGGCCATCGGCGACCGCACGCAGACCTTCACGGCCATCCTCAAGCCGAGCTATGCGCCGATCGAGCAGTACGCCGAAGTCGTGCAGCTCCGGCAGGGGCCGTGGACCGACCTGTATGCGCTGGGTGCCGTCGTCTACTACCTGCTGCGCGGCGCACCGCCCCCGCCGGCCACCGCGCGCGCCGTGCAGGACGATGTGCCGCTGCTGGTGCCCGCGGAGCACCCCGACATGTCGCCGTCGTTCATCGCGGCGGTGGAATGGGCGCTCGCCATCCGGCCGGCCGACCGGCCACAGAACATCGCGGCGCTGCGGCAGGTGCTGGACGGCCGCGCCGCCGTGCCGCCGCGCAGCCGCGGCGGCGCCACCGTGCCGCAGCGACCGCAGGCGGCCGATGACGACACGGTAGGCTTCGAGAAGACACAGCCGGTCCAGCGCACCGTGGCCGACGCGGGGGGCATGGAGCGCACGCGGCCGATGACGGCGCCGCCGCCCGTCACCACGCCCCGTCGCACGCACCCGCCGGTGTCCCGGACCGACGTGCCGACGGTGATGCCGAGCCGGCCCACCGTCGAGGCGCCGTCCGAGGGCTCGCGTCTGGGCATGCTGATGGCCGGCTTTGCGCTGGTGGTCGCCGTGGCTGCCGCTGCGGCATGGTGGATGGGCAGTCGGGAGCCGGCGCCGGCCGCCGCGGCCAAGGCGGGCGCACCGCTCGAAGCGGCAGCGCCGGCCGCCTCGGTCGCCGTCGTGGCGCCGCCGGCGACCGAGGCTGCGCTGTCCTTGGACCGGCCGGCCGCGGCCGGCGCGGTGCGCCTCGTGCCGCCGCCGTCCGGCTTCACGCCCGTCGCCAAGCCGGTCATCAAGCCTCACGCCCGGCCGACGGACATCGCGGCTCGAGAAGACCCTCAGGCGGTGGAGCGTCCCGCCGTTTCGATGCCGGTGCGCAACGAGCCGGCGGCTCGCTCGCCGGTGGCCGCCGCGCCGGTGGCCACGCCGCCGTCGGCGCGCGAGCCGCAGACCCCGCGCCAGGCTTGCGGCTCGCGCGTGTTCATCGCGCTGGCCCTGTGCATGGAAGAGCAATGCGGGCTGCCGCGCTTCCAGGGGCATCCGCAGTGCCGCAAGGTGCAGGAGATGCTGGAGCGGCGCAGGCGGTCGGAGCAGGGAGGCTAGTGTCGTGAGTTGGAAATACGTGGCGTTTCGACGGGCCCAAACGGGGATGAGCGCAAGGCGCGGAGTCGGGTCCATACCGGGGGTATGGACCCGACTCTGCAACGCGGAGATCGCCCCGTTTCGGCCCGCCTTCGGTTCTTCGACCAGATGGCGCCCTCGGTCGCCTGCGCGAAGGGGCCAATACGTCCAGTATTGGCCCCTTCGCGCAGCCGCCCGATCATCACCATCTGGTCGAATCGAAACGCCACGTATTTCCAACTCACGACACTAGGTCAACCCACGGCCGCCAGGAACTGCCGCAACTCGGCCGTCTGCGGCCGTCCGAACAGGACGTCCGGCGGCCCCTGCTCATGAATGCGTCCCGCATGCATGAACACCAGCCGATCGGACACCTTGCGCGCGAAACCCATCTCGTGCGTCACCATCAGCAGCGTCATGCCGTCCTCGGCGAGCGACTCCACGACGCGAAGCACTTCGCCGACCAGCTCGGGATCGAGCGCGGAGGTGATCTCGTCGCACAGCAGCACGGCCGGCTCCATCGCCAGGGCGCGGGCGATGGCCACCCGCTGCTGCTGCCCGCCGGAGAGCTGGTCCGGCCGCGCATCGAACTTGTCGGCCAGGCCCACGCGCGCCAGCAGCGCTCGCGCCTGCTCGACCGCATCGGGCGAATGGCGCTTCTTGACCAGCGTCGGGGCCAGCATCACGTTGCGTCCGACGCTGAGGTGCGGAAACAGGTTGAAGCTCTGGAAGATCATCCCGACGTGCTGGCGCAGCGTGCGCATCGCCGCGCCATTGCCGTGCAGCAGCGGCTGGCCGTCGACGCTCAGCGTGCCTTGGTCGAAGGTCTCCAGGCCGTTGATGCAGCGAAGCAGCGTGCTCTTGCCGGATCCGCTCTTGCCGATGATGGCGATCACCTCGCCGGGCTTGACCGCGAGGTCGATGCCCTTGAGCACCTCGTTGTCGCCGAAGCGCTTGCGCAGGCCGTGGATATGAACGATGGCTCCGTCAGCGCTGCGCATGCAGCCTCCTCTCAAGACCGCGGCTGCATGCCGAGATCGGCCAGCACAGCATGAAGTACATCAGCGCCACGCAGGCGTAGACGGTGAAGGGCCGGAAGGTCGCGTTGCTGATCATCGTGGCGGCCTTGGTCAGCTCGACGAAGCCGATCACCGATGCCAGCGCGGTGCCCTTGACCACCTGAACGAGAAAGCCCACCGTCGGCGGCACGGCCACACGCAGCGCCTGGGGGCCGATGACGTGGGTCAGTTGCTCGCGCAAGCTGAGCGCGAGCGCCTGCGAGGCTTCCCACTGGCCCTTGGGCACCGCCGCGACGCAGCCGCGCCAGATCTCGGTGAGAAAGGCGCTGCTGTACAGCGTCAGCGCCAGCGCCGCCGCGGTCCACGCCGACACGTTGACGCCCAGCAGTGCGAGGCCGAAATAGGCCAGGAAAAGCTGCATCAGCAGCGGCGTGCCCTGGAACAGCTGAACGTAGCCGGACACCAGCGTCTCGGCGCCGCGCAGCTTCGCGATGCGCGCGACCAGCAGCGCGAGCCCGACGATGCCGCCGCCGACGAACGCGATCAGCGACAGCAGCAGGGTCCAGCGTGCGGCCAGCAGCAGGTTGCGGGCGATGTCCCAGATGGAGAAGTCGACCATGGATCAATAGAGGAAGCGTGGCCCCAGCCAGTGCAGCAGTCGCCGCAGCGCCATCGCCAGCGCCAGGTAGATCAGCGTGCCGACGATGAAGGCCTCGAAGGCGCGGAAGTTGCGCGACTGGATCAGGTTGGCCGCATACGACAGCTCGGGCGTCGAGATCTGTCCGCAGACGGCCGAACCCAGCATCACGATGATGATCTGGCTCACCAGCGCCGGCCAGACCCGCTGCAGGGCCGGCGGCAGGACCACGCGCAGGAAGACCTGGCGCGGCGTGAGCGCAAGGCTCAGCGCGGCTTCGACCTGGCCTCGCGGCGTCGCCGCCACCCCCGCCCGCACGATCTCGGCCGCATATGCACCAAGATTGATCACCATCGCCAGCACCGACGCGAGCTCGGGCGACAGCTTCAGCCCCAGACTGGGGAGCCCGAAGAACAGGAAGAAGAGCTGGACGATGAAGGGCGTGTTGCGGATCAGCTCGACATAGGCGCCGACGATGGCGGCTAGCCATCGCGGGCCGTGCGAGCGCGCCCACGCGCAGCCGATGCCGAGCGCCACGCCGATCGTGGCCGACACGGCGGTCAGGGCGACGGTCACCGCCACGCCCTTGGCGAGCAGCGGCCACTCGACGAAGACCGCCGCGAAATCGAACGCGATCATGCGCGGCGGATCAGGGCAGGTCTCCGGCAGGGCGGCCAAGCCACTTCACCGCCATCTTGTCGAGCTCGCCCGCCTTTCGCGCCTCGGCGATGATCTCGTTGACCTTGAGGCGCAGCTTGTCCTCGCCCTTGGCCACGCCGATGAAGTTGGGCGAGTCCTTCAGCAGCAGCTTGAATTCGGTGCCGAGCTGCGGATTGCGAGACATCACGTTGCCGGCCACGGAAGCGCCGGTCGCCATCAGCTGCACCTGCCCGGACACGTAGGCCGCGACGGTGCCGTTGTTGTCCTCGAAGCGCTTCACGTCCAGGCCGGGCGGCGCGATCTTGCCGAGCTCCTGGTCTTCCATCGCGCCGCGTGTCACCGCGATGGACTTGCCGTTGAGATCGGCCGCGGTCTTCACCGCGATGGTCTTCGGGCCGAACACCGCCTGGAAGAACGGCGAGTAGGCGATGGTGAAATCGATCACTTTCTCCCGCTCCGGGTTCTTCCCCAGGGTGGAGATCACCAGGTCGGCCTTCTTCGTCTGCAGGTAGGGGATTCGATTGGCGCTGGTCACCGGCACGAGTTCGGCCTTGACGCCCAGGCGGGCGGCAATGAGCTGCGCCATGTCGATGTCGAGGCCTTGCGGCTTCAGATCGGTGCCGACGAAGCCGTACGGCGGAAAGTCGGTCGGGATGGCGATGGTGATGGTCTTCTTCGCGAGCACCTCGTCGAGTGCGCTTTGCGCACTCGCGGTGCCGGCGAGCAGCGGCGCGGCAGCCACTGCAGCCAGCGAAAGAAGAACGGGACGGCGGAACATCGTGGTCTCCTGGGTATGAGATGTCGGAGCGCCGCGTATGCAAGCGCTGTGCCGCGTTCCATGCGGGACCGCCTCACCCCGGCCCTCTCCCGCGAGCGGGAGAGGGCGCGACTCACGGTGCGCTGATGCGCGCGATGCTTGCGCGAAGCAGCACGTAGATCGCGCCGTCGCTGCCGGCCAGCACGTCGACCGGCTCGCCGGAGACGAAGGCGAAACCGTACGCATCGCCCGGGTTGTCGAGGTCCAGGCGGCTGATCCATCGGCGGCCGTAGTCCGCGAAGTAGTAGCTGTTGCGGTAGGCGGCCGGGAAGTTGCCGCCGCTCGGATAAAACGCGCCGCCGGAGATCGCGATGCCGGTGATGAAGCCGCCAGGACCCGACCCCGGCGGGCTGTAGGCGGTGTGGTTGTACGCGAACAGCGGCGCGGTGATGCCGGCGGTGATGCGGTCGGGACCTTCGGACGAGGGCCAGCCGTAGTTGGCGCCGCGCGCGCCGACGTTGATCTCTTCCCACGTCGCCTGCCCGACGTCGTTGATGTGCATGCGGCCGGTGCCGGGCTGGAAGGCGAAGGTGAATGGATTGCGCAGGCCGTAGGCCCAGACCGCGCGCGCCAGGCCGGTCTGCGTGGCGTAGAAGGGGTTGTCCGAGGGAATCGTGGCGTCGGCGTTGAAGCGCAGCACCTTGCCGAACACCTCGGCGAGGTTGGACGCCTTGGTGCCGGTGCCGTTGTCGCCGACCGCGACATACAGCTTCCCGTCGGGGCCGAAGTGCAGGGCGCCGCCGTTGTGCGTCAGGCCCGACAGCGGCGGCAGATCGACGAGCGTCGTCTCCGTGCCGGTCGACACGTCGCCGTTGGCGACGACCCGGCTGATGCGGTTGTGCACCGGGCTGGTCGTCGTGGTGTAGTAGACGTACACCCAGCCGTTGGTCGCGAAGTCCGGATGGAATGCAACGCCCAGCAGCCCGCGCTCGCCGCCGCCGTCGACCGTGAACTGGTGGAACGGCGTGGGCAGCAGCGCACCGTTCTTGACCACGCGCAGCGCGCCCCCTTGCTCGCAGACGAAGATGCGGCCGTCGGGTGCCTGGGCGAAGGCGGTGGAGTCGGTCAGGCCCGTGGCCCATGCATCGTTCTTGGAGAAGCCCGAAGGCAGCCGCGGCGTGAAGGCGAAGGACACGGTGGCACGCGACCACGCCGACAGATTGCCCGCCGTGTCGCGAGCCCGCGCGCGGACGATGTGCTGCCCGTGCGCATAGAGGTTGCTGTTGACCGTGACCGAGTACGGCGCGCTGGTGTCCTCGCCCACGGTCACGCCGTCGATCTGGAACTCGACGGCGGCGACGCCCACGTTGTCGGCGGCGGTGGCGCTGAGCGTCAGGTTGTTCAGCAGGCCGCTCGCCAGATCGGCAGGCGCTGTCAGGGTCGCGGTCGGCGCCACGATGTCGCCGCCACCGCCGCCGCCGCCCACGGTCACCTGCACCGCGTTGCTGGTGGTCGTGGCGCCCTGGTCATCGGTGGCGATGGCCGTCAGCGTGTGGGTGCCGGCCGATGCGGGTGTCCAGGTGAAGGCATAGGGACTCGTCGTGTCGACGTTGAGCGAGGTCGCCCCGTCGCGGAACTGGACCTGCACGACCTGCCCGTCGCTGTCGCCAGCGCTCGCGCTCAGCGTCATCGCGGAGCCCACGGTGCCGCTGGCGGGCGCCGTCAGCGTGACGGTGGGCGCCTGGTTGGTCGCCGCGCCGATGTCCGTGAACGTCGCCGTGTACACCGTGTCGGCGGATGGCGTGGCGATGGTGTGGCTCGCCGGCAGGCCGTCGCTCCAGCCGTCGAAGCGCCAGCGCCGGCCGTTGGCGTTCTGGTCGGCCGCTGCCAGATCACGCTCGAGGCCGACGACACCGGTGACCACGGTGTTTCCGGTGACGGGCTGGCCGTCCAGGGTCACCGTCAGCCCCGCAGGCTGCGTCGCGAGCGTGAGCTGCGCCTTGCGCGGCTGGACGTCGCGTGTCACCTCGACGGCCTGGCCCGCGCTGTCCGTGGCCCGCAGATGGAAGCGGTACCAGATGTTGTCGGAGGTCTCGCCGCGCACGGGTATCGTGACCGAGCCGCTGCCGCCGGCCGTCTCGGGCTGGAACGGATGGGTGTGGGTGTCGTGATGCAACTCGACCCACCAGCTCAGGCCGCTGGCCGCAACGTTGCCGTCCTCGGGGTCCGTGGCGCTGCCGGCGAATTGAAGCGTGTCGCCGGCGGCGAAGGTCGCGCCTTCGGCCGGGGCGGTGATCACGGGAACCGGCGGCTGGTTGCCACCGGGCGTGGGTCCGTCAGACGACCCGCCGCCGCAGGCCGCCAGCAGGCCGACCAACAGCAATCGCCACCCCACCCTCCGCACGAACGGCTCGGTGCTCATCCCTCATCTCCACCTCCCGTGTCCCCTCGGTCTTGTTCACGCATCATTCCATCGCGCCGCCCGTCTGTGTCGGATGGAAGGGACGGCGCCAGGGACAAGACCCGCGCCTAGGGCGCACTGAAGCGGGTGATCCCCGAGCGCGTCAGCACATGCAGCGCACCGTCGGCGCCGACGAGCATGTCCACCGGCGAATCGCCCACGCTGCCGAAGGCATAGGCGGCATGGCCGTTCGTCGCGTCGAGCCGTCCGATCCACCGGTTGCCGTAGTCGGCGAAGAAGTAGTTGCCGCGGTAGCCCGCGGGGAAGGGCCCCGCGTCGGGATAGAACGCGCCGCCGGCGATCGCGAAGCCGACGAAGAAGCCTCCCGGTCCCGAGCCCGCGGGTGATGCAGCGCTGTGCCGGTAGGCGAACAGCGGGGCGGCGATGCCGGCCGCGCTCGTCGGACCCTCGGACGCGGGCCAGCCATGGTCCGCGCCGGCGGCACCGACGTTGATCTCTTCCCAGGTGCCTTCGCCGACATCGTTGATGTGCAGGCGTCCGGTGCCGGGCTGGAAGGCGAAGGTGAACGGGTTGCGCAGGCCGCGCGCCCAGATCGCGCAACGCTGGGTGCCGGCCGTGCCGCAGAACGGGTTGTCCGCGGGGATGGTGCCGTCGTCGTTGAAGCGCAGCATCTTGCCGAAGACATCGGCGAGGTCGGGCGCCCTGGCGCTGTTGGCGTTGTCGCCGACGGCGGCGTAGAGCTTGCCGTCGGGGCCGAAGTGCAGCGCGCCGCCGTTGTGGTTGGTCGCGCCGGACAGGTCGGGCAGGTCCACCAGCACGGTCTCCATGCCGCTCGACACGTCCCCGCTGGCCACCAGGCGGCTGATGCGGTTGTGCGTGCCCGGGCTGGTGGCGGTGTAGTAGACATAGACCCAGCCGTTGCTCGCGAAGTCGGGGTGCAGGGCCACGCCCAGCAGGCCGCGCTCGCCGGCATCGTCGACCTGGAACGTGTGGAAGGGCGTTCCCGTCAGCGCACCATTCCTGACGACGCGCAGCACGCCGCCTTGCTCGCAGACGAAGAATCGGCCGTCCGGGGCCTGCGCGAATGCCGTCGCGCGCGACAGCCCGCTGATCCACTGGAGGCGCGTGAAGCCCGCCGGGGCGACAGCGCTGCCGCCGAAGCTCACGGTCGCAGTGGACCAGGCGGAGCGATGGCCCGCCGCGTCGCGCGCTCGGGCTCGCACCACGTGCTGTCCGGCGGCATAGAGGCCGGTGTCGACGCTGGCCTCATACGGTGCGCTGCCGTCCTCGCCGACCGCGGCGCCGTCGACCTCGAACTCCACGGCGGCCACGTCGCCGGCGGCGGTCGCGGCCAGTGCCAACGCGCCGGTGAGGCCGCCGGCCAGGTCGGCCGGCGTGGTCAGGCTCGCGGACAGCGCGTTGCCGGCCGGCGCGCCGGAGCCGCCGCCGCCGCAGGCGGACAGCGTGGCGACCAAGGCCAGCGCGCTCAGGGTCTTCAAGGGCAGCATGGGGTCCTCCTTTCTGTTGCCGATGGCCATGCGCCAACGGTAAGGACTTGCGGACCGGACCGCACCCCGGCTACGGGTTTGTCCCTGGGGCCCACGTCACTCAGGCGGCAGAGGCCGCGCGATGCTTTCGCTATACCGAAGGGCTCGCCTCGAGCGCAAGGAGACCTCGTGCCCAACGTTCCCGCGGATCGTCCCCACTTCAAGCACTGGCCCAAGCGCCTGCCGCGCGAGCTGGTCGTGCCCGAGACCTCGCTGTGGGTCAACCTGGACGTGTCGGCCCGGCGCTATCCGGACAAGCCGCTGTACCGATTCTTCGGCCGCGAGCTGAGCTTCGCGCAGGCGCGCGAGCAGGCCGAGGCGGTGGCCGGCTGGCTGCAGAGCGTGGGCGTGCAGGCCGGCGACCGCGTGCTGCTGTACATGCAGAACTGCCCGCAGTACGCCGTCGCGTACTACGGCATCCTGCGCGCGAATGCGGTCGTCGTGCCGGTCAACCCGATGAACCGTGCCGACGAGTTCACCCACTACATCACCGACGCCGGGGCGCGCGTCGCCATCTGCGCGGCCGACCTTGCGGGCATCGTGTCGGCCGCCAACGATGCCGTCGGGGACGGCGAGCGGCTGCAGCAGCTGCTGGTCACGCGCTACGCCGACGCGATGCCCGAGGGCGCGATGGCCATGGACGTGGCACCCCCGCCGGCGATGGATGCCTGGCTGCGCAGCGACCCGCCGCTGCCCGCGGGCTGCACCCGGTGGACCGAGGTGCTCGCGCGGCGCCTGCAGCCGGGTCCGCACACCGCGCGGCCCGACGACATGGCGTTGCTGCCCTACACCTCGGGCACCACCGGCCTGCCGAAAGGCTGCATGCACACCCATCGCACGCTGATGCACAACACCATCGGCGGCGGTCTGTGGGGCCACGCCAGCGCCGAGACCGTGAGCCTGGGCGTGGTGCCGATGTTCCACATCACCGGGATGATGTACGGCGTGCTGGGGCCGGTCTACAACGGCAGCACCGTGGTGCTCATGCCGCGCTGGGACCGCGAGCTCGCGGGGCGCCTGATCTCGCGGCACCGCGTGAGCCACTGGACCTGCATCCCGACGATGATCATCGACCTGTTCGGCAGCCCGAACTACGCGAGCTTCGACCTGGGCAGCCTGCGCTATCTGAGCGGCGGCGGCGCGGCGATGCCGCAGGCGGTGGCCGAGCGGCTGCGCGACGAATTCGGCCTGATGTTCGCAGAGGGCTACGGCCTCACCGAGACCGCCGCGCCCAGCCATGCCAATCCGCCTGAATCGCCGAAGCTGCAATGCCTGGGCATGCCGATCTTCGGCGTCGATTCGCGGGTGGTGGATCCGCTCACGCTGCAGGAACTCCCGCCCGGCGAAATCGGCGAGATCATCACCCGCGGTCCCATGGTCTTCCAGGGCTACTGGCGTCACCCCGAGGCGACCCAGGCGGCCTTCGTCGAGTTCGAAGGCAAGCGCTTCTTTCGCACCGGCGACCTCGGCCGCATGGACGAGGACGGCTACTTCTTCATCACGGACCGGCTCAAGCGCATGATCAATGCGAGCGGCTTCAAGGTGTGGCCGGCCGAGGTGGAGCTGCTGCTGTACAAGCACCCGGCCGTGCAGGAAGCCTGTGTCATCTCCGCCCGCGACGCCTACCGCGGCGAGACGGTGAAGGCGGTGGTCGTGCTGCGCGCCGGAGCCGATGCCACCACCGCGGAAGACATCATCAGCTGGGCCAGGGAGCACATGGCGGCGTACAAGGTGCCCAGGCTCGTCGAGTTCGTCGAGGCCTTGCCGAAGTCGGGCGCCGGGAAGGTGCTGTGGCGGGTGCTGCAGGAGCGCGAAGGCTCGCAGGCGGTTGGGTGAGTCCGTGTCACCGCTCTACGCACGCAGCTCGAAGGCGGCGTGCGCCGCGACCTTGCCGTTGACCAGCACCTCCACGCGGTGCGTGCCGCTGAAGTAGCGGCGCGTGGTGATCGGCCTCACCGCGTGCGACTTGCGCAGCACGCGCTGCTCGCCGGCCGCGAGGTCGAGCGCCCACCCCTTGAAGACCTTCGGCGACGTGCTGCCGTTCGCCTTGACGTGGTGCACCGCGTAGTCGATGACGAGCGACTGCGCCTGCCTGCCGCGCGGCTTGAGCGTCACCTCGAGGGTCAGGCTGTCGCCGAGCGCGAGGCGCCGGGGACCGAGCTTGAGCGCCACGTCGCCGCGAAACTCGGCGCCCTGGCCCCAGGCGTGCAGCACGCGCGGGTCGCCGCGCTTGATCAGGCTGCGGCAGGCGTGTCGCAGCAGTGCGCGACGTTGCTGCGATGCGCCCGGCAGGTGCCGCTCGACCCATTCGGCCACGAGGTGCGGGTGGTCCTTGGCGATGTCGTTGAGGTGGTTGGCGACGCTGCGGCGCACGTAGTCGCTGTCGTCGTCCATCAGCGTTTCGAGCAGCGGCAAGGTGGGCGACGGATCGGCGATGAGCGACTTCAGCTGCAGGCCCCAGGGCAGGCGCGGCCGGCTGCCTTCGCTGACGAGGCGGCGCACATGCGGGTCGGGGTCGTGGGCCCAGCGGGCGAGCGTCTCGAACGCGAGCGCGGGGTGGTTGACGATGTAGGGACGGATCGCCCACTCGGCCGTGAAGGCAGGCGTCAGCGCATGCAGCAACTGAAGGCCTCGCTGCGGCGAGGCCTGCCCATGTCGCGCGACGTACTCGCCGACGGGCCACAGCGCCCAGCCGGCCAGGCCGCCGGCGATCGCGCGCTCGAGGACGTCGGCGGCGCTGGCGAAGTCGGGAGGCAGCGTGGACTCGAGCGCCGAAGTCAGGTGCATGGCGCGGGCTTTCAGCTCGAGCGAATCCAGTCCTTCGAGTGCACGGCGCTGGAAACCCCGGCGGTCGAAGGCGGGCCAGGCGGCCTGCAGTCGCGCGCCGATGTTGCGCACCACCACGTCGTTGAGAAGATTCTTGAAAGGTTCCGGCATGGCGATTGCCCGTTCGGAGGGATTCCCGAACAGGGAGGCTGCATGGACACGACCTGCATTGTGGTGGCCCATGAGGGCCGCGCACGGGTGCTCAAGATGCGCCGTCCCTTCCCGGCATGGCCAGGGGCGCGGCGCAGCGGAACCAGCACCGCGGGACTGCGCAACCGGCGCGGCTAACATCGCCCGGATGCGCTTCCTCGTGCTCCTGCTGGTCCTGTACCTGCCCCTCGCCCATGGCGAGCCCCCCAGCGTGTACCTCGAGGACCTCACCTGGACCGAGGTGCGCGACCTGCTGAAGTCGGGCACCACCACCGTCATCGTGCCGGTCGGCGGCACCGAGCAGAACGGACCGGCGGTGGCGCTCGGCAAGCACAACGTGCGCGTGCGCGTGCTCGCCGGCCGCATTGCCTCGGGCCTGGGACAGGCGCTGGTGGCGCCGGTGATCGCCTATGTGCCCGAAGGCGCCGTGCATCCGCCCACCGGCCACATGCGCTTCGCCGGCACGCTGACCATTCCCGACGCCGCGTTCGACAGCACCGTCGAGTACGCCGCGCGCAGTCTGCGCCAGCACGGCTTTCGCCACATCGTGCTCATCGGCGATCACGGCGGCTATCAGAGCAACCTGAAGCGCGTGGCCGACAAGCTCAACCGCGAATGGACCGCCGACACCGCGCGGGTGCACGCGGTCGACGACTACTATCGCGCCTTCGACGCCGACTACACCCGGCTGCTGAAGGACAAGGGCTACAGCGACGACGAGATCGGCCGGCACGCCGGCGTCGCGGACACCTCGCTCGCGATGGCCGTGGATTCGCGTCTGGTGCGGCAGGACAGGCTCGCCTCCAGGCCGAAGCCGGCCGACGGGGCGAACGGTGATCCTGCACGCTCGAGCGCCGAGCTCGGTCAACTGGGCGCCGACCTGATCGTTGGACGAACGATCGCCGCCATCCGGCGCGAGCAATCGCGCCGCTGAAGCCGACACAACAATCACCGAGGAGTTCTGCCTGTGAGATCGAGACTTGCCCTGCTGATCGCCGCCGCCGTTCCTGCCGCCTTCGCGGCCGGCCCCGTCGAGACGGTGCCCGGCATGCCCGCCGTGCCCGATGGCTCCAACCTGTACAGCGAGACGGCGTCCGGCAAGCTGAGCGAATCGGTCAAGGGGCACCTGCCGCGGGTCTACGTGCCCAACCGCCAGTCGAACGACGTGTGGGTCTACGACCCGGCGACGCTGAAGGTGGTCGACAAGTTCAAGGTCGGCGTCAACCCGCAGCACGTCGTGCCGTCGTGGGACATGAAGACCCTGTGGGTGGCCAACAATGCCGAGGGCCGCACCGACGGCAGCCTGACGCCGGTCGATCCCGTCACCGGCAAGCCCGGCACGCAGATCGCGGTGGATGATCCGTACAACATGTACTTCACGCCCGACGGCAAGGAGGCCATCGTCGTCGCCGAGGCCTTCAAGCGGCTGGATTTCCGCGATCCGAAGACGATGGCGCTGAAGTCGTCGCTCCCGACGCCCGAGTGCGACGGCATCAACCACGCCGACTTCTCCATCGACGGCAAGTGGGCCATCTTCACCTGCGAGTTCAAGGGCAAGCTGGTGAAAGTCGACCTGGTCGAGCGCAAGGTGGTCGGCTACCTCAAGCTGTCCAAGGGCAGGATGCCGCAGGACATCCGCGTGTCGCCCGACGGCAGCACCTTCTACGTGGCCGACATGATGGTCGACGGCGTCTTCGTGGTGGACGGCGCGAGCTTCAAGGAGACCGGCTTCATCAAGACGGGCAAGGGCACGCACGGGCTGTATCCGAGCCGTGACGGCAAGAAGCTCTATGTGGCCAACCGCGGCTCGAACAAGGTGTTCGCGGCGCCGGGCGGCCCGGGAAGCGTGTCGGTGATCGACTTCGCCACCCAGAAGGTCGATGCGACCTGGCACATCCCCGGCGGCGGCAGTCCGGACATGGGCAATGTCAGCGAGGACGGCAAGCAGCTGTGGCTGTCGGGCCGCTTCGACAACAAGATCTATGTGTTCGACACGTCGACCGGCAAGGTGACCATCCTGCCGGCGGGCCGCGAGCCGCACGGGCTCACCGTGTGGCCCCAGCCGGGTCGCTATTCACTCGGTCACACCGGCAACATGCGTTGAAAAGGAGAACGGCCGCGACATTCGCGGCCGTTCTTCAAGGCGCTTGCAGGGTCAGCTCTTCGGGTTCTTCACGATCCGCAGATAGGGCCTGGGAGCCTGCCAGCCCTGCGGGAAGAGCTTCTTCGCGTCGTCATCGTTGACCGACGTCACGATGATCACGTCTTCACCCTGCTTCCAGTTCACCGGCGTGGCCACCTTGTGTTCGTGGGTGAGCTGGATCGAGTCGATCACTCGAAGGATCTCGTCGAAGTTGCGGCCGGTGGTCATCGGGTAGGTCAGCATCAGCTTGATCTTCTTGTCGGGACCGATGACGAACACCGAGCGCACGGTGGCATTCGTGGCGGCGGTGCGGCCTTCCGAGGTGCCGCTCTCCTCGGCGGGCAGCATGTTGTACAGCTTGGACACCGCCAGGTCGGTGTCGCCGATCATCGGGTAGTTCGGTGCGTGTCCCTGCGTCTCCTCGATGTCCTTGGCCCAGCGGTCGTGGTTCTCGACCGGGTCGACGCTCAGGCCGATGATCTTCACGTTGCGCTTCTTGAATTCGGGCTCGATCCTGGCCATGTAGCCCAGCTCGGTGGTGCACACCGGCGTGAAGTCCTTGGGGTGCGAGAACAGGACCGCCCAGCTGTCACCGATCCACTGGTGGAAGTTGATGGTTCCCTGAGTGGTCTTCGCCGTGAAGTTCGGCGCGACGTCGTTGATGCGCAGTGACATGACGTTCTCCTCGGTTTCGATGGAAGTCGCAGTGGGGCAGCGATTATTCGCCCCCGCCCTGGTGTTGCCAAGAACACGATGGAAAGAAGCAAAGACGAAAAAATCCGTAACGGGCAGTGATTCGGAAGTGCACGCCAACAAGGGGCCGGCGCAGAATAAATGTGCAAAACGCACATTTATGAGATGAGGTCCGAAATGAAGCTGCGTCAGAAATTGTCGATGGGAGTCGTCGCTGTACTCGGCGCGGCGCTCGTGGCCTGTGGTGGCGGTGGCGGCGACGCGGGCGAGTCCGGGTTCGGCACCGGCACCATGCGTGTTGCGCTGACCGATGCGCCTTCGTGCGGCTATGACGCCGTCAACGTGACGGTCGAGAAAGTGCGCGTGCACAAGAGCAGCAGCGCCGCGGACAGCGATGGCGGATGGTCGGAGGTGGTGCTGAGTCCTGCCAAGCGGGTCGATCTGCTTTCGCTGCAGAACGGCGTGCTGTCCGAACTCGGCCAGACCGCGCTGCCGGCAGGCAAGTACCAGCAGCTGCGCCTCGTGCTGGCCGAGAACAGCAACGCGCAGCCGTTGGCGAATTCGGTGGTGCCGACCGGGGGCACCGAGACGGCGCTCGACACGCCCAGCGCCCAGCAGTCGGGGCTGAAGATGAACGTCGACCTCGACGTCAATGCCGACCAGCTCCTCGACCTGGTGCTCGACTTCGATGCCTGCAAGTCGGTGGTTCGCGCCGGCAACTCCGGCCACTACAAGCTCAAGCCCGTGGTCAGAGTCATCCCGCGCTTCGTCTCCGGCGTCAGCGGGGTGGTGGCGGCCGGCTGGCCTGCGGCGACGACGCAGGTGTCGCTGCAGCAGGACGGGGTGGTGGTGCGCGCCACCGCGCCGGACAACACCGGCAAGTTCATGCTGCAGCCGGTGGCGCCGGGCACTTATGACCTGGTGATTGCCTCGCCCGGGCAGACGACGGTGGTCGTGACGGGGGTTGTCGTCACCGCCGACACCGTCACCGCGCTCAACGCTGCGGCGGCGGCCATCGCGGCGACTGCCAGCGCCAACGGCACCGCGAAGGGCAAGGTCACGACGGGCGCGACCACGATCGATGCGTCCACCCGCGCTGTACAGACGCTCAGCGGCGGTCACACCATCGAGTTGACCGCCGCGCCGGCGGACAGCACCACCGGCGACTACAGCCACACGCTGCCCGTGGCCGCCCCCCTGGTCGCGCCGTTCGTGGCCGCGCCGGGCACGCTGGCGTTCGTGGCCGACACGGCAGTGGCCGGCAAGTACTCGGTGCAGGCCAGCGCGCTCGGGGCCACCAAGACGGCCGGTCCGTTCACGCTGACCTCCGGCGGCACTTCGACGAACGACTTCGTTTTCCCCTGAGCCGTCGACGCGACGGATTGCAGCGCCCCGGCATCCGGGGCGTTTTTTTTGGGGCTGGCGTCAGAAGCCCGAGCCGGGCTCGCGCAGGAAGGAAATCTCCTCGGGCGTCGAGGCACGTCCGAGGATGGCATTGCGATGCGGGAAACGGCCGAAGCGGGCGATGATGTCGCGGTGCCGAACGGCGTACTCGAGCATGCCCTTGGTCTGCGGCGCCGACGCTTCCAGCGCCTCGAACAGCCGCACCGCTTCATGCTGCGCGGCCAGGTTCTCCGCATGCTCGAAGGGCAGGTAGACGAAGGAGCGCCACAAGGGCGGCAGGCCCTGGTCCTGCCCGGAAGCGACCAGCGCCCGGGCGGCTGGCAGCGCCAGCGGATCGCCGGCGAAGGCACGCGGCGTTGCGCGAAAGATGTTGCGGGTGAACTGGTCGAGCAGCAGGATGCGCGCAAGCGCCGATTCGCCTTGCGCGTCCCATTCGCGCAGCCCCCCGGCCAGGGCCTGTTCCACCAGCGTGCCGAAGCGCCCGGCGATCAGCGCATCGAACGCATCGTCCTTGCGGAACCACTCGGCGCGGGCCTGCTCTTCGGTGCCGAACCAGAAGTCCAGCACGGCTGCGGCTGCATCGGGCGGCGTGCTCATCGTCCCGGCCCGAGCTGCTGCCACAGGTAGCTGAACTCCAGTGCCTGGAGGTGCGCGCGCTGCTCGTTGTCGGCCGCGCCGCCGTGGCCGCCTTCGATGTTCTCGTAGTACAGCGGATCGTGGCCCTGGGACAGCATGCGCGCGACCATCTTGCGCGCATGCGCCGGATGCACGCGATCGTCGCGCGTCGAGGTGGTGAACAGCACGCGCGGGTATTTCGCGCCCGGCGCGACGCGGTGGTACGGGCTGTACGTCGCCAGGGTGGCCCATTCCTGCGGGAGGTCGGGGTTGCCGTACTCGGCCATCCACGATGCACCCGCCAGCAGCTTGTGGAAGCGCCGCATGTCGAGCAGCGGGACCTGGCAGACCACCGCATTGAACAGCTCGGGCCGCTGCGTGAACACGGCGCCGACCAGCAGGCCGCCGTTGCTGCCGCCCTCGATGCCGAGGTGGCGCGGCGACGTGATCTTGTGGGCGATCAGGTCTTCGGCCACGGCGATGAAGTCGTCGTAGCTGCGCTGGCGATGCTCCTTCAGCGCGGCCTGGTGCCACGCGGGACCGAACTCCCCGCCGCCGCGGATGTTGGCCACGACGAAGACGCCGCCACGCTGGTACCAGCCGCGGCCTATGCCGCCCGAATACCAGGGGTTCAGCGACACCTCGAAGCCGCCGTAGCCATACAGCAGGGTCGGGTTGCGGCCGTCGGCCTGCGCCCCCGGCGGCCAGACGACGAAGTAGGGCACGCGGGTGCCGTCCCTGGAGGTGGCGAAGCGCTGCTCGACGCGCATGCCTTGCGCGTCGAACAGCGGGCGGCGCGACTTCAGCAGCTCGCGCTCGTCGCTGCCCGCCTTCGCGAGGAACAGCGAGTCGGGCGTGAGGAAGTCGGTGTAGCTGAGCAGGTAGTGATTGGCCAGCGGATCGTCGGCGATCAGCACGTCGTGCAGCCCGGTCACGCCCAGCGTGCCGGGGAAGGGCGCACGCACCTCGCTGAACTCGAAGTCGCTGCTGCCGCGACGGGTCCATTGCTCGAGCTTGCTTGCCACGTTCTCGAGCACGTCGACGAGCACGTGGTCGCGCGTCGTGGTGTAGCCGGCGAGCGAGCGCGTCGCGGTGGGCGTGAACAGCGCCTTCAGCCGGCGCTCGCCGCGCAGATAGCCCGCCGCATCAGCGACCAGCAGCGAGCCGCCGGGAAAGCGCATGCCGCCGGCTTCGAAGTCGCTGCGCAAGGACAGCAGCAGCGTGTCGCGCATGAAGTGGATCGATGCATCGCTGGGCACGTCGAGCGCGACGAGGCGGTCGCCCTGCAGCAGCAGCGTCTCGCGGCGATAGAAGTCGATCGAGCGGATGAACACCGTGCGCTCGAAGCCCGGTGTGCGGTCCAGCCAAACGCCCACGGAGACGTCGCTCGCCTGGCCTTCGAACACCGTCGCCGCCGAAGCGAGCGGGGTGCCGCGCCGCCAGCGCTTGACGATGCGCGGGTAGCCCGACTCCGTCATCGATCCGGGGCCGAAGTCCGTCGCGACGTACAGCGTGTCGGCGTCTATCCATTCCACGTCCGACTTGGCCTCGGGCAGCGTGAAGCCGCCGTCGACGAAGCGCTTGTCGACAACGTCGAATTCGCGCACCACCTTGGCATCGGCGCCGCCGCGCGACAGCGACAGCAGGCAGCGGCGATAGCTCGGCCCGTGGCAGGTGGCGCCGCCCCAGACCCAGTTCTCGCCCTCGGCCTTGGCCAGTGCATCGAGGTCGAGCAGGGTGTCCCAGCGAGGCTCGCCGAGCCGGTATTCGGCCAGCGTGGTGCGGCGCCACAGCCCGCGCTTGTGGACCTCGTCCTGCCAGAAGTTGTAGAGCCACTCGCCGCGCCGCGACACGTACGGGATGCGGTCCTTCGAATTGAGCACGTCCAGCACCTGGGCGCGAATGGGTGCGTATTCGGGCCGTGCCGTCAGTTCCCTTTGCGACAGCGCGTTGCGCTCGCGCACCCACGCCAGTGCCCGTTCGCCCTCCACGTCCTCCAGCCACAGAAAGGGGTCGTCGGCGGGCGGCGGTGCAGCAGTGTGTTCGGACATGGTGGTGCAGGCGCAGAGAAGGACGGCCGCGGCCCAGACGGCGCCGCGAATCGGGAGTCGGGTCATCGCTGGATCATCAGACGCTCAGTGACTGCGTTTCAGGGTGTTGGCGCATGTAGTGCCGCGCGTACGAGCACTGTGCATCCACGCGCAGGCCATGCTCTCGGGCGTGGGCGAGGGCGGCGCTCACGAGCCGCGCGGCGATGCCGCGTCCCTGGACCGGCTCCGGCACCTCGGTGTGCGTCATCACGATGACGCGGTCGTGCAGCCGGTAGTCCGCGACGCAGAGGTGGCCCTCGACTTCGGCCTCGAAGCGGCTTTGCCGCGGGTTGTGTCGAACGTGGATCGTCATTCGCTGATTGTTCCAGCCGGCAGAGGTCATGCTGCCGCGGAGGTCTTTGGACGGGCGACGGTCAGCTGCCGCCGTACAGCCGGGTCGGCGTGATCTCGACCGAGCGCTCGCCGTCGCCAATCCAGACGTTGCCGTCCTGCACGGTCACCTGCAGTTGCATGGTGCGTTGGGCGAGCGCGGCCAGCGCCTCGCTCTGGTCCGCGGCCACTTGCCAGATGTCGAGATTGGCGGCCCGCGTGATCTTGGTCGCGATGCCGGCCCACCAGACCGGCGTGCTGGCGCTGAAGGTATAGACGCTGACGCGCGCCGAGCGGGGACTCGCGCGCATCAGCCGCCGATCGTCAGGCTGGCCGACGTCGATCCAGTGCTCGATCTGGCCGGTGAGGTCGCGCCGCCACAGCGCAGGCTCGTCGGTGTCCCACAAGTCCTTGGCGAACTCGAGCGCGCCGTGGTCGTTGTCGGCGGGCGCGTTGAGCGCATAGGCGAGCAGCCGGATCATCATCCGCTCGTCGGTCTCGGACGGATGGCGCGCGATTGTCACGCCGTGGTCGCCGTAGACGCTGCGGTCCATGTCGGCGATCTGCAGGTTGGCTTTGTAGATGGTGGCCTTGAGTGCCATGGTGCTTCCGGTGGGGAGCGGCGATTAGACCATCCGCGACGACAATCGGGCGCATGCCAAGGAGTGGACGATGAGCCTGAAGAAGACCGATCTCGCGAAGAACCTCGCGCTGAAGATCAATGGCCGAATGAAGGCCGCCGGCGTGCCGGGCCGCTTCGCACAGGGCGCCGGCGAGGTAATCGACCGGCGCGAGCAGCGGCGGCGCGACGCGGCTGCCGGCCTGGTGCCCTTCGCCTGCAAGCTGCCGGCCGAGCTGGTCAAGCAGATCAACGACCGTGCCGCCGCTCACGAAGGCGGCGTCAACGGCGTCGTCGCGGAGCTGCTTCGCGATGCGCTGGCGTGATGCCCGTCAACCGTAGACGGTGACCACCTGGTAGGCCAGCGCGGCCAGCGCGCCGCTGGGTGCCCACAGCGTCGACTGCTGGTTCACGTAGCCGTCGCTGGCCGCGATGACCAGGTTGTCGGCGCGCCAGTGCCCGTGCAGCGTGTCCTCCGCGTTCAGCGGTCGCAGCTCGAGCGCCCATGACACCGAGCTCGCCGGCGAAGGCTGGCCGAAGAAGCTCAGCGCCGGACTGGGCGAGGCATCTGCCAACAGCACCGTCATCAGCTCCGGTTCGATGTGCGCCGCGTCTGCGTCGGCCAGGCGAAGGTGAATGCTGGCGCGCCATCCCGGCGTCGCGCTGAACGGCGGGCCGCCCTCCGCCCAGCGCATGTCCATGTGTGCCACGAAGTTGGGTCTGTGGCCGGCGACGTGCTTCGCGGCCGGCAGGTCCTCCGCGCGCCTGGCCGGCGCGGGCCGCTGCGGCTGCAACGCGCGCAGCGTGGACTGCCGCGGCGTACCGAACACGCCGATCATCAGCGCGACGGTCTCGCCGCCTTGCCGCACGCTCGCCTGCACCTGCCGCACGTTGCGGCCCTCGCGCAGGACCTGCACCGCGACCGCCAGGGCGCCCGCGCCGACCGGTGCGATGAAATTGACCTGCATGGCACGCAGGCTCACGTCGGCCGGCCAGGCCGCGCCGGCGATGTCGCGCATCGCCTGCACCGCGAACACCGAGACCAGGCCGCCGAACGACGTGCGCCCCTGCATCCAGTCTTGCGGAATGTCGAAGTTCACGTCGACGCCGCGGCGCTCGCGGCGCGCCAGCAGCGCGGAAAGGGGCGTGAGGTTCATCCGCGCATTATCGAAAGGGCGGTGGGAACCCGCTGTTGCATCGGCGACAGCGTGGGCCGCCTACTTGCCGAACAGCCCCTTGACGCGGTCGCCCAGCGACTTGATCGCGCGGTCGAACGACAGGCTCGCGACCAGCCGCTGGCTGAGCGCGCGCGCCACGATCTCACCCAGCTGGCCCGGCGTGACGCCGCCCTGAGCGCGGCCCACGTTGCGCAGGGTGATGTCGGGCAGCGTGGCCGACATCGTGTTGCCGCCCAGTGCCGCGGTGCTGGCCTGCGCGCGCGCATGGCGGATCGTCAGCTCCTCGACGATGAGCTTGCGCCCCGGGCTGCTGCCGGCGCTGCCGCCCCCGCTGGCCGGGCCGAGCGAGCGTGCGATGTTGCGCTGGATGGCGTCGAAGTTGGTCATGGTGTCGCCCTTCTCGTAGATCACGTCGGGCGACTCGATGACGATGCGCTTGATCACGACCACCGGGTCGGCCAGCGTGCGAATGTCGACGGCGACGTCGATGATGCCGACCTTCAGCGCATGCGGCGTGCGAAAGCCGGCGGGATTGCCGACCACCAGGCCACGAATCACCCCGGCGCCGTCGGTGCTTCGGATCTGAACTTCGTCGACCGACACGCGCGCCTGCGTCATCTGGCTGCCGTAGTGCCCGATGGCACGCTTGACGATGGCGTCGAGGTTGCCGTGCAGCCACCAGCCGATGCCGCCGAACAGCAACACGAGCAGCAGCAGGCCGCTGCCGAGCCACTTCTGCCACGCTTTCATCGGTTCACGAAGACCGGGTTCCTGCCCATGTCGGCGTTGATCGTCCACGTGACCTTGGTGCCGTCGCCTGAGACGATCAGCAGCCACTTCACGATCCTCATCGGTTCCTCCCGCGGTCATCGGTGTACGAGGCTGGGGAGTCTGCACCGGATGCGCGGGGGCTTCAATGGCAGGGGCCTTGCCGCCCCTTCGCCGCAAGGCGCGGGCGCCCGATGCATCATCGCGGCAGGAGGGCACGCGCGTGGCAGACGACCTGGACCTGTTCGTGATCGGCGGCGGAAGCGGCGGCGTCCGTGCCGCCCGCATGGCGGCGCAGCGCGGCGCCAAGGTGGCGGTGGCCGAGATGGGCGCGCTGGGCGGCACCTGCGTGAATGTCGGCTGCATCCCGAAGAAGCTGTACAGCTACGCCGCGCACTTCTCCGAAGCCTTCGAGGAGGCCCACGGCTTCGGCTGGCCGGTCAAGCGCCCCGAGTTCGACTGGGAGCTGCTGAAGTCCAACCGCGCGTTGGAGATCGAGCGGCTCAACTCCGTGTACGAGGCGGTGCTGCTGGCCGCGCAGGCGACCCTGCTGCGCGGCCGGGCCCGCATCGTGTCGCCGCACGAGGTCGTCGTGGACGGACAGCGCTTTCGCGCCCGGCACATCCTCGTCGCGACGGGCGCCCATCCGCTGCAGGCGCAGATGCCGGGGGCCGAGCATGCGGTCAGCTCCAACGAGATGTTCGACCTGCCGCGCTTTCCGCAGCGGCTGATCGTCGTCGGAGGCGGCTACATCGCCTGCGAGATGGCGTCGATCTTCCGCGGGCTCGGTGCGCAGGTCACGCAGCTGGTGCGTGGCTCGCGGCTGCTGCGCGGCTTCGACGACGACGCGGCTGCCTTCCTGGCGGTCGAGATGGGCAAGAAGGGCGTCGACATCCGGCTCGGCACGCACGTGCAGCGCATCGGCCGCGAAGGCGACACGCTGCACCTCACGCAGCACGACGGCCAGGTGCTGGAGGCCGACACCGTGCTGATGGCGACCGGACGCGTCGCCAACACGCAGGGACTGGGCCTCGAGGACGCGGGCGTCGCGCTGGGGCAGCGCGGGGAGGTGATCGTCGATGCGCACTATCGGACGAACGTGCCCTCCATCCTGGCCCTGGGCGACGTGACCGACCGGATCCAGTTGACGCCGGTGGCGCTGGGTGAAGCCATGGTGCTGGTCGACCGCCTGTTCGGGCCCGGCAAGCGCCGGATGGACTACGAGCTGATCCCGACGACGGTGTTCACCCATCCCAACCTCGGCACCGTCGGCCTCACCGAGAGCGAGGCGCGCCAACGCCATGCAGCGGTGCGCACCTACGTCAGCGAATTCCGCTCGCTCAAGCACACCCTGTCCGGCAGCAGCGAACGCACGCTGATGAAGCTGGTGGTCGACGATGCGACCGATCGCGTCGTCGGCCTGCACATGGTCGGCGCGGATGCCGGCGAGACGGTTCAGGGCTTCGCGGTGGCGCTGCGCGCCGGCGCGACGAAGGCGGTGTTCGACTCGACGGTCGGCATCCATCCGACGGCAGCCGAGGAGTTCGTGACCATGCGCGAGCCGGCGGCACGGTGAGCCTTTGAAACAGGCCCGCCCGCGAGGGGTTGGGCATGGTGGCATGATGCGCGCCGCACCTTGTCCGACCCCGAGGAATCCCAGATGTCGTCCCCCCGCCTCCTGTCGCCGGCGCTGCTCGCCGGCATGCTGCTGTCCGTCGCTGCCGTGCAGGCCGCCGACCCGCCGAAGGGCACTGCTCCCAAGGGCAAGTCCCTGCTGCTCAGCCGCAGCGAGCTGCGCGAATGCATGGCGATGCAGGACCGCATCAAGGCCAAGCGCGAGGAGACGGTGAAGCTGCAGTCGCAGCTCACGCAGGAAAAGGAAGAGATCGCACGCCGCGCCGACGAGATGAAGGAGCAGCTCGTGTCGCTGGATCGCAGCAGCAAGGAGCAGGTGGACCAGTACAACGCGAGAGCCGCCGAGCGCGACAAGATGATCGACGACTACCAGGCCCGCTCCAACAGCTTCAATGCCCAGGTCGACGCGCTCAATGCGCAGCGCGATGCCTGGACCCGCGACTGCGGCAACAAGCGATTCGACGAGGCCGACGAGATCGCGATCAAGAAGGAAAAGGGGCAGTGATCCCGCGTCGCGACGGGTGCAAGGCGACGAAATGCCACTCGCCCCTGGTGATCGACACGTCCCTAGAATGGCCGCTCTCCCACCCCGAGAGCCGCCATGAGCCTTGCCACGAGCAATCCGCTGCTTGCCCCCTGGAGCACGCCGTACGGCCTGCCGCCTTTCGCTGAGGTCTCGCCGGAGCATTTCCGGCCTGCCTTCGACGAAGCGCTGAAGATCCAGCGCGACGAGATCGAGGCGATCGCTGCTTCGCCCGAGCCGCCCACGTTCGAGAACACGGTGGCCGCCTTCGACCGCAGCGGACGGCTGCTGGCGCGGCTCGACGGCCTGTTCTACAACCTCACGTCGTCGGAAACCTCGCAGGCGCTGCAGGCGGTCGAGATGGAGCTGGCGCCGGTCATGGCCGCGCACAGCAGCGCCATCTACATGCACGAGGGGCTCTTTCGCCGCATCGATGCCTTGCATGCGCAGCGCGAAGCGCTGGCCCTCAGCGCCGAGCAGCGGCGCTTCCTGGAGCGGCTGCACCTCGACTTCGTGCGCGCCGGCGCCAAGCTCGCGCCCGCGGCGCAGTCGCGCTACGCGCAGGTGATGGAGCGGCTTGCCGAGCTCACCACGCGCTTCTCGCAGAACGTGCTGGCCGACGAGTCGAGCTACCGCCTCGTGTTGCGCACGGAACAGGACTTCGCCGGCCTGCCCGATTTCGTGCGCGCTGCCGCGCGCCAGGCGGCTGCCGACCGCGGTATCGCGGATGCCGGTGTGGTCACGCTGTCGCGATCGCACATCGTGCCCTTCCTGACCTTCTCCGACCGGCGCGATCTGCGCGAGCAGGCCTACCGGGCCTGGACCACGCGCGGCGAGCACGAAGGCGTGCACGACAACCGGCCGGTGGCGCGCGAGATCCTCGCCTTGCGCAACGAGCAGGCGCGACTGCACGGCCACGCCAGCTATGCCGACTACGCGCTGGCCGACACCATGGCCGGCCGCGCGAGCGCCGTGAACGAGCTGCTGAACCAGGTCTGGCAGCCGGCCAAGGCCAGCGCCGAGCGGGAGCGTCAGGCGCTCCAGGCCATGGTGCTGTCGCGTGGCGAAACGCTGCAGATCGAGGCCTGGGACTGGCGCTACTACGCCGAGAAGGTGCGCCAGGCGCGCTACGAGCTCGACGAAGCGGAGGTCAAGCCCTACTTCCCGCTCGATCGCATGGTCGAGGCCGCCTTCGATTGCGCTCATCGGCTGTTCGGACTGCGCTTCGTGGCGCAGCCGCAGGCAGCCGCCTACCACCCCGACGTCAAGGTCTACGAAGTGCGGTCCGCCGACGATGCACTGGTCGGCGTGTTCCTGCACGACAACTTCGCGCGCGCCAGCAAGCGCAGCGGCGCGTGGATGAGCTCGTTTCGCAACCAGTCGCGCTCGGGCGGCGAGGTCACCCCGATCATCGTCAACAACAACAATTTCGCGAAGGCGGCGCCGGGCGAGCCCACGCTGCTGAGCTTCGACGACGCGCGCACGTTGTTCCACGAATTCGGCCACGGCCTGCACGGGCTGCTCTCCGACGTGACCTACGAGCGCCTTTCCGGCACCAACGTGCTGCGCGACTTCGTCGAGCTGCCGTCGCAGCTCTTCGAGCACTGGCTGTCAGAGCCTGAAGTGCTCAAGCGGCATGCGCGCCATCATCGAAGCGGCGAACCCATTCCCGACGACCTCGTGCGGCGCCTTCAGGCTGCTCGCAACTTCAACCAGGGCTACGAGACCGTGCGCTACACCGCATCGGCGCTGGTCGACATGGCGGTGCATTCGCTCACCGCGGCCGAGGGCCCCGACATCGCGGCCTTCGAGGCGGCCGAACTGCAGCGCATCGGCATGCCGCCCGGGATCGGCATGAACCACCGGCTGCCGCACTTCCAGCACCTGTTTTCCGGCTCCAGCTATGCCGCGGGCTACTACGTGTACCTGTGGGCGGAGGTTCTGGACGCAGACGGATTCGATGCCTTCGTGGAGGCGGGCAATCCATTCGATGTGCAAGTGGCGAAGCGGCTGCGGCAGTACATCTATTCGTCAGGCGACTCGATGGAGCCGTCGGCGGCGTACCAGGCGTTTCGCGGACGCGCAGCGACGGTGGGCCCCATGCTGCGCAAGAAGGGGTTGGTGCAGACGCCTGCACCCGCTTGATGCCCATCACGTCATGCGCTCCTGCAGCAGCATCTCGAGCGACCGCAGGAACGCGTTGAAGCTGATCGGCTTCGTCCAGTACTCGGCGAAGCCCGCATCGAGGGCGCGCCGGATGTCCTCCGGCATGGCATTGGCCGAGACGGCAATGCAAGGTGTGTGCGCGGTTTCGGGCAGGGTGCGCAGCCGCCGCAGCACCTCGAAGCCGTCGAAATCCGGCAACTGCATGTCCACCAGCACAAGATCCGGCCGCAGCGCCCGCGCTCGCGCCACGCCGCGCTCGCCGGTGGGCTCCGAGACGATCGCCATGCGGGAGCGGCTGGCCACCACTTCCTCGAGCAGCATCACGTTGATCGGGTTGTCCTCGATGTAGAGCAGCTGTCCCACGCGCTCGTGCCTGCCGACGGACGGTGCCGCGTCTTGCGCGGGGGGCGGCTCGGCCGGTGCCGCATCGGCGCGCGGGAGCAGCACCTCGAAAGTCGAGCCGCGCCCGGGCTGGCTGTCCACGATGATCGAGCCGCCCATGTGCGTGACCAGTGTCTTCACGATCGCCAGCCCGATGCCGGTGCCCTCGATGCCTTCCGACTCGATGCCCAGGCGGTTGAACGGCTCGAACAGATGTGCGCGCTGCTCGGCGGTGAGGCCCCGGCCGGTGTCGCTCACGCGCAGCACGACCTGGGCCCCGCGCACCGCGGCTTCGACCGTTGCCTCGCCGGCTTGCCGGTTGTACTTGATCGCGTTGCTGAGCAGGTTGATCAGCACCTGGCGCAGGCGCGTGCGGTCGGCGATGACGCAGCCGTCGATGCGGGCGGTGTGCACCTGCACGCCGAAGCTGTCTGCCAGCGGCACCACCAGCGGCAGCGCCTCGGCGATCAGTTCGTCCAGCGCGACCGGCTGAAGCTCGAGACGCAGCTGTCCGCTCTCGAGGCTCGACAGGTCGAGCACGTCGTTGATCAAGGAGAGCAGGTGTTCGCCCGCCGACAGGATGTGCTCGATGCGTCCGCGCTGCTCGGCCGATGCGCCGCCGTTGTCGAGCTGCAGCAGCTGGGCGAAGCCCAGCACTGCGTTGAGCGGCGTGCGCAACTCGTGGCTCATGCGCGCGAGGAACTGGGACTTGGCTTCGCTTTCGCGTTGCGCGATCAGCCTGTCGCGGCGCTCGGCTTCCGCAGTGACGTTGTCGGTGATGTCCCAGTTGACGCCGATGTAGCGAAGCCTGCCGTCGGGATCGGTCACCGGGGTGGAGCGCGACGCGAGCCAGTGCACCGAGCCATCCGGCCACACGACGCGAAACTCGTAGGCCGCGCTGCGGCCTTGGAGCGCCGCATCCGCGAGCATGCGCTCGATGTGCTCGCCGTCGTCGGGATGGGCGATCGCGCGCCGGCCTGCGGAGTCCGGCGCCACGGCCTGCGGCTCGCGCCCGCGCAGGCGGTACATCTGCTCGTCCCAGAGGGCGGTGTCGCCGGCCGGTTGCCATTCCCAGGTGCCCAGGCCGACGCTGTGCGCGGTGAGCGCCACGCGTTCGGTGGCGCTGTGCAACGCGGCCTCGGTGCGCACGCGTTCGGTCACGTCGATCGTGATGCCATAGATCATGCGACGGCCGTTGCGCATCACGCGCCGGGCCCGGTTCATCATCCAGCGCACTTCGCCGCCAGGCCACACGACGCGGTACTGCTCCTCGCGCGTGTCCTGCTGCGAATTCAGCAGCGACTCGCGCGCCGTGCTCATCATCGCGCGATCGTCCGGATGGATGATGGTGCCGACCCACTCGTCGCGCGAAGGAACGCCCAGTTCCGGCGAGCGGCCCATCAAGCGAAACATCTCGGCATTCCACTCGCCCTGCTCGGTCTCGGGATCGCGCGTGAAGATGCCCAAGCCGGCCGAATGGGTGGCGATCTCCAGCCGCTGCGCCAGCTCGTTCGCGCGGCGCGATTTGTCGACCTGCTCGGTCACGTCGAGCGCGACGCCGACGAACTCCAGCGGCTCGCCCTTGGCGTCGCGCCTCAGCATCCGCCGCGTCAGCACGTAGCGCCATGTTCCGTCGGAGCGACGGTAGCGTGCTTCCATGTCGACCGGCCGATCCGATGCCAGCGCCGTGTGCGCGGCTGCGATCACGCGCGGCAGGTCGTCCGGGTGAATCATCGCCCGGACTTCCTCCAGCGACAGCCCCTCGGGCCGCGGCGGAATGTCGAGCACCTGGTACGCGCGGTAGTTGTAGTGCATGCGGTTGGTCCGCAAGTCCTGCCGCCAGATCGCGATGTTGCCGAGATCAACCGCCAACCGAAGCTGCTCGCTGGTGTCGTTGAACGCCTGCGCGAGCTGATAGGTCTCGGTGTCGTCGACCATGATGCCGACGGTGCGCTCGGGCACGCCGGCTGGCGAGTTCTTGACCTCCCACTGCGAGTGGATGCGCTGCATCGAGCCGTCGGGCAGCAGGACGCGGTAGCGTGCTTCGTACTTGCCGGCTCGCTGCGTCGACTTGGGGTAGTCGGCCGTCTGCCGGTCGTCCGGATGGATGCGCTGCGCGGCGACGTCGAAGTCGGGCGTGCCGGCTTCGGGGTCCATGCCGAAGAAGCGGAACACGTGGCGGTCCCATCGGCCTTCGCCGGACGGGATCTTTCGCTCCCACACGCCGAGCCGGCCGAACTCCTGTGCCGTCTCCAGGAGTTCGGCCAGGCGGCGCTGCTCCGACAGATCGTGCAGACACACCGCGAGCCGTGCGCTCGCGGAGCTGTCGGAGGGCAGCGGCTGCGCGCTGAGCGCGCCCCAGCGGGTGTCGCCCGACGGGTGCCTCCACGGCAGCTCGGTGCGTGCCACGGCGCGTCCGCGGGCCAGCGCCTCGCCGATGGCGGGCCAGGCGCCGCTGCCTTCGACCCCCAGCAGGTCGGCGAAGCGCTGTCCGCGCGCCTGAGTTGCAGCAATGCCGCCGATGCGCTCGAACGCGGGGTTGACCCAGACGATGCGCCCCTCGCCGTCGAGCAGCGCGAGCAGGTCGGCGCTCAGAGCCGCCAGCGCGGACCATGCCCCCGCAATGCCGGTCGGCGCTTCGGCAGCATCCATGGGCATTGGCAGGCGCTAGGTGGCGACCTGCAGCACCAGCTTGCCGAAGTTCTCGCCGTTGAAGAGCTTGAGCAGCGTCTCGGGAAAGCTCTCGAGCCCGACGACCACGTCTTCCTTCGACTTCATGCGCCCCGACTTCAGGTGCTCGGCCAGTTCCGCGATCGCCACCGGATAGCGGTCGGCGTAGTCGAACACGACCAGGCCTTCCATGCGCGCCCGGTTGACGAGCAGCGAAAGGTAGTTCTTCGGCCCCTGCACCGGGGCGGTGTTGTTGTACTGACTGATGGCGCCGCAGATGACGACCCGTGCCTTCCGGTTGATGCGGGCCAGCACATGGTCGAGGATCTCACCGCCCACGTTGTCGAAGTACACATCGACGCCGTCAGGACAGTGCGTCTTCAGGCCGTCGCGCACGCTGCCGCCCTTGTAGTCGATGCAGGCATCGAAACCCAGCTCCTTGACGACCCAGTCGCACTTGGCCTGGCCGCCGGCGATGCCGACGGCGCGGCAGCCCTTGACCTTCGCGAGCTGGCCGACCGTCTGGCCCACCGCGCCCGCGGCGCCGGAGACGACGACCGTGTCGCCCGGCTTGGGCTGGCCGACATCGAGCAGTCCGAAGTAGGCCGTCATGCCGGGCATGCCCAGCACGTTGAGCCACTGCGTCGGGGTGCCCGCGCGGGGATCGATCTTGAACAGGCCGGCGCGCTTCATCTGATCGGCCGCGATCGTGGCGTACTCCTGCACGTTCAGCATCGCGCTCACATGGTCGCCGACCGCGAAGGCGGGACTCTTCGAGGCGACGACCACGCCGATGCCGCCGGCGCGCATCACGTCATCGATGCCCACCGGCGGGATGTAGCTCTTGACGTCGTTCATCCAGCCGCGCATCGCCGGATCGAGCGACAGGAACAGCGTCTTCACGACGATGCCGCCGTCGGCAGGCTCGCCCACGGGTTCCGTGGTGAAGCGCCAGTTGTCGCGGGCAGGCAGGCCGACCGGGCGGGACGCGAGTCGAATCTGATGGTTCTCGAGGTCCGAGAGCGTGTGCATCGAGGTGTCTCCTAGGTGACGTTCGCACGGTGCCGTGCGGTCGATGGTAGCGCCATGGCCGGCGTGGTCGGACGAGTCCGACACCATCAGACGCTGCCTGCCGATACCTGCGTGCCGGCAGGCTCCGTAGATTCCCTGACATGAGTCCACGGCTCGTCGCCTTCTCACGAGACCTGCTGGCCGGACTGAGCCTGGTCGCAGTCGTCGTCGCCTGGAGTGCGGCGACCACCACTCGACCGGTTCGGCCGGTACAGCAGTTCGACGTGCAGCGTTACGCCGGAACCTGGTACGAGGTGGCCCGCGTACCCCATGGGCTGCACAAGCGTTGCGTGGCGGATGCCACCGCGACGTACCGGCCGCTGGCCGACGGCTCGCTGCGCATCGTGCAGCGCTGTCGGGACGCCGACGAGCAGTGGGGCGTGACGGTGGGCCGCGCCAGCATGCCGAGCGGTGATGCCGCAGGCGCGCGCATGAAAGTCAACTACCTTCCGTCGTGGCTCGCCTGGTGGCCCTCCGCGCACGAGCACCACTGGGTGGTGCTGCTGGACGACGAATACCGGTATGCCGTTGTCAGCGACCCCGATCGCACGAAGCTGACCATCTTGTCGCGTACGCCGTCGCTGGACGTGGCGACTTACGAGGACATCGTGGCCCGGTTGCGCGCGCAGCAATATCCGGTGGACAGGCTCGTCGCCACGCCGCAGCACGACGAGCTGCGGCTGCGACCGGTGGCGCGACAGCCGCGCCTGATCGTGTGACCAGAAAGGACCTCCTCATGAAGAGCATCTACGCATGGACAGTGGCCTTCGTGGCGCTGGCGCTGGGAGCCTGCGACAACCGGACCTCGGACGGCACGACGGTCGGGCAGAAGGTCGATCAGGGCATCGCCACGGCGCAGACCGCCGCCACCGAAGCCAAGCAGAGCGCCAAGCGAAGCCTCGACGAAGCCGCTCAGGTGAGCCAGGAGAAGTCGCAGGTGCTGGCCGAGAAGGTTGGCGATGCGGCGATCACGGCATCGATCAAGGCCGGCATCGCCAAGGATCCCGAGCTGAGCGCCTTGCGCATCAACGTCGACACCCGCGACGGGAAGGTGGCGCTGTACGGATCGGCGCCCAGCGAGGCGGCTCGTCAGCGGGCGCAGACCATCGCGCAGAACGAGAAGGGCGTGACCGGGGTGGAAAACAAGGTGGCGGTCGAGTCCAAGTAGCGCATACGGCCGTTCCCAGAAAAAAACGCGGCCGAGGCCGCGTTTTTTGTTGGCGCTGGATCCGCAGCTTTACAGCGGGCGGATGTTCGCGGCCTGCAGGCCCTTCTGGCCCTGCTTGACTTCGAATTCGACGCGCTGGTTTTCCTGCAGCGTCTTGAAGCCATTGCCCTGGATATCGCGGAAGTGGGCGAACAGGTCAGCGCCGCCCGCGTCTTGAGCGATGAAGCCGTAGCCCTTGCTCTCGTTGAACCACTTCACGGTACCGGTTTGCGTCGTCATGGACGATCCTTCTTTCTACAAGGTAATGCGCAGCACATGCTCCGCATGCAGAGACACTCAAGAACGTTATTCGGGGATTTCTAACGAGACCGCGCCGGAACCGGCGTGGCATGGAAATAGATCACTCACAACCACAAGTCTTGCGTATACCTGTGCGGCTAATGTACCTCATTGGGCCGGGGCCGGCTGGCGGGCCGTCTGTGAGGGGTGCGGCCTTTGCGCAGAATGAGCGCAATGAAACTCTCCGTACTCGATCAATCGGTCGCCATCGCCGGCCGCGGCGAAGACGAGGCGATCCGCGACACGCTCGGCCTGGCCGAGCACTGCGAAGCCCTCGGCTATGCCCGCTTCTGGCTCAGCGAACACCACAGCCTCGCCACCATCGTCGGCAGCGCACCCGAAATCCTGATGGCCGCGATCGCGGCGCGCACCTCGCGTATCCGCATCGGCAGCGCCGGGGTCATGCTGCCGCACTACTCCGCGCTGAAGGTCGCCGAGCAGTTTCGCGTGCTGGAGGCGCTTGCTCCCGGGCGCATCGACCTGGGTGTCGGCCGCGCGCCGGGCGGTGACATGCGTACTGCACAGGCGTTGAATCCGGATGCGGCGCTTGCCGCCGAAGCCTTTCCGCAGATGGTGCGTGATCTGCAGGCGTGGACATCCCAGCCACAGCATCGCGGGATCGCAGCCCATCCACGGGGTCCGCATGCGCCCGAGATCTGGATCCTCGGCAGCTCGGACTACGGCGCGCAGCTCGCGGCGCACTATGGGCTGCCGTATGCCTTCGCATACTTCTTCACCGACGGGCAGGGGGCCGAGCAGGCGATCGAGCTCTATCGAACGCTGTACCGGCCGAGCGAGCGTCATCCGCTGCCGCAGGCCACCTTGTGCGTCTGGGCGCTGGCCGCCGACACCGAGGACGAGGCCATGCACCACGCGTTGAGCCGCGAGCGCTGGCGCGTGGACCGCCAGCGCGGCGTGTTCGGGCCCTTGCAGGCGCCGGCCGATGTCGCCGCCCAAGGCTTCGCCGAGTCCGATGTGCCCATCGTCCAGGGCATGCGAAGCAAGGCCTTCGTGGGCGCGCCCGCCCAGGTGGCGGACAAGTTGCGTGCATTGGCGACGCGCTTCGAGATGGACGAACTGGTGATCAACACCTGGGCGCACGATCCGCTCGTGCGCCGGCGCTCCTACGCCTTGCTGGCCGAGCACGCGATGTGATGCAGCGCATCGACTTCGAGCTGCGCGGCGAGTTCGTCACGCTCGACAACCTCCTGAAGGCCACCGGCCTCGCCGGCAGCGGAGGCGCCGCCAAGGCGATGGTGGCCGAAGGCCTCGTGCAGGTGGACGGGCGCGACGAACTGCGCAAGACCTGCAAGATCCGCGCGGGGCAGGTCGTCAGCGTGCACGGCGCGCGGGTGCGAGTCATCGCCCCCGCGGCCGAAGGCGATCAGAACTTGTAGTTCAGGCCGACCGAGTACATGTCGGTATCGGCCTTCTCGCCGAAGGCCTTGAACTTGTAGCGCTCCCATTCGCCGCGAAGACTGGCCTGCTTGTTGAAGTCGTACTGCACGCCAAGGCCGTACTTGGCATTGGTATCGCGATCGCTGGTCCCCAGGCTCGTCTTGCCCTTGCCGTTGAAGGCGCCGATGCGTCCCAGTGCCGAGAAGCTCTCGGTGATCGGCACCTTGCCGACCGCATCGACGAAGATGCCATCGCCCTTCACGTCACCGGCCGCGCTCTTGGCCTTGCCCACGTTCGCATAGCCGGCCTCGACGGCGATGTTCGGCGTGATCTCGTAGCCGCCGTACACCTTTCCGCCGGTGCTCGAATCGTCGGTGGGAAGGCCGCCGATGTCCGGTCCCTTGTACTTGCTGCTGCCCAGGCTGCCGCCGACATACGGGCCTTGGGCCTGTGCCGAAAGCGCGACCAGCGCGGCCGCGGAGATGAGTGCTTTGGCAATCAATTTCATTGGAATACTCCTTTTCTGATGGATGCCTTCGGCCCTTTGCAGGCCGTCAGCGCTTCTCACCTTGCCTGTCTTGTGCAACGGCGTCGTGGTCGCTTGGTGAGTGCCTGTGGCTGTACGTAAAGGCACGTGAAAGGCGTGACGCACAAGCCCGGAGAGGGAACCGCAGGCATTTGCGTTGCTCGAAAGCGCGGGTGTGGCGGGCGCACATCGCTGACGCAGCCGCACCACATCCCCTGCGTCGCGTAGGGAATGCGCTCAAGCCAGGCGCAGCAGGTCCGAGTGCATGCGCTCGAGCGCTGACCGGGCCGGGGGGTCGGCGCGCAGGAACGCGAAGTCCGCGAAATCAAATCCAGGTCCGACGGTCGCTCCCACCAGCGCCAGCTCGCCGAGCGGCTCGGCTGCCTGCCACCAATGCGCCGGCACCACGTGGCGCGGCGCATGGTGCGAGTCCACTGCCTCCAGATCGACTGCATGCAGCGCATCCAGCGCAGGCGGCATCAGCCACAAGCGCAGCGGCCCGCCCTCCAGCAGGTGCCACACCTCGTCCGAGGCCACGCGATGCCAGGCGCTGCACTGGCCGCGCACCAGCAGGAAGTCGATCGTCGTGAGCGCGCTGCGCTGCGGCCGCGCATCGCCCGGCTGCACCTGCAGTGCCGAGCGGAACACCTCGCGGTAGAAACCGCCCTCGGGATGCGGCTGCAATTGCAGGCGCGACACCAGCTCGGCGGCGCGTCCCTGGAGTGGAGCAGATGCGGTCATGACGGAGCAAGGATAGCCCTCGCACTGGCATCATGGCGGACATGACGATCGCCTTGCCGCCCCCATTCACCGACCCGCGCCTGCTCGGCGAGGCGCTGCGCTCCACCGGCCATGCCGCCTTGAATCCCGCGGGACTTGCCACGCTGATCGATGCGAACGCCGCGGCACTCGATGCACTCGGCCCCAGCTGGAACGACCTGCCGCCCGATACCTACCTGCGCGACGGCGGGCGCTATCGGCGCCGGCGCCACTCGTGCTTCGTCGTCGACGCCGCCGAAGTCACGCAGGCGCCCCATCGGGCGCACTGGCAGCCGGTGGAATACAACGCGCTGCACGGCGGGCTCGAGCGCTGGTTCGAGCCGATGGACGCCGCTGTCGTCGCACGGCCGGTGTGGACGTCGATGCTGCGTTCGCTGGCCGGCATCTGCTCTTCGCTGAAGGGAGCGCAGCCCTGGTACGTGGAGGCGCATCAGTTCCGCATCGACACCACCGACGGCATCGGCCGGCCGACGCCGGAAGGCGCGCACCGCGACGGCGTCGATTTCGTCGTGGTCGCCCTCGTCGATCGCGCCGGGGTGAAAGGCGGGGAGACGCGGGTATTCGACGCCGACGGTCCCACCGGCATCCGCTTCACGATGACCGAACCCTGGACCACGCTGCTGCTCGACGACGAGCGCGTCATCCACGAGACGACGCCGATCCAGCCGTTGCAGCCGCAAGTGGGACACCGCGACACGCTGGTGCTGACGTTTCGCGCGAACGGGTTCCAGGGGCCGGGGTGACAGCCTGACAGGGCCCTACTTCAACAGCGTCTGCTGCAGGAACAGCACCGTCGCATAGAACTCGTAGTCCGCGTTCTCCTTGCGGGCGAAGCCGTGGCCCTCGTTCTCGGCACGCAGGTACCACACCGGCGTCTGGTTCTCGCGCGCCTTGGCGACGATCTGCTCGGCTTCGGTGTACGGCACGCGGGGATCGTTCTTGCCCTGGACGACGAAGAGCGGCTTGGTGATGCGGTGCGCCTGCGTGAGCGGCGAGATCTTCTGCAGGAACTCGCGCATCGCCGGATCGCGTTCGTCGCCGTATTCGACGCGCCGAAGGTCGCGCCGGTAGCTCTCGGTGTTCTGCAGGAAGGTGACGAAGTTGGAGATGCCGACCACGTCGATCGCCCCGGCAATGCGGTCGGCGTAGTGGGTGGCCGACGCCAGGCTCATGTAGCCGCCATAGCTGCCGCCGGACACCAGCACGCGTGCCGCATCGAACTGCGGCTGGGTGGCGATCCAGTCGAGCAGCGATCCGATGTCACGAACGGAGTCCTCGCGCTTGACGCCGTTGTCGAGCGTCAGGAAGGTCTTGCCGTATCCGGACGATCCGCGCACGTTGGGCTCGATGATGGCGATGCCGAGTTCGTTGACGAAGTAGTTGTAGCGCCCGCGGAAACCCACCTTGGCCTGTGCCTCTGGCCCGCCGTGGATCAGGATGAGAACCGGCCGCGGCCCGGCGAAGCGTGCCGGCGGCAGCGTCATCAGCCCGGAGATGAGGCGCCCGTCGAAGCTCTTCCAGCGCACGATCTGCTGGTCGCTGAACCGCGTTGCGTCTATGCCCGGCGGCGCGTAGGCGCGGGTCCACTGCTGGATCGCGCCCGTGGCCGGATCCAGCGAGTGGACCTCGCTCGGACCCTTGGGGCCGTTGAGCATCAGCGCCAGCTCGCCCAGCCGGCGATGAAAGCCCACCGAGCGGACACTGCCCGCGGGGAGCCGGGGTGCCGGGAGCTCCTTCAGGCTGCGTCCGTCGAACAGCCGCAGTTCCTCGCGCCCGTCGACGTTGGCGCGCAAGGCGATCAGCTTGCCGTCCTCGGTGAGAGTGCCGCCGCTCATGTCCCACGGGATGTGCCGGGTGATCGGCAGGAAGCGCTTGGTGGCGAAGCGGTAGAAGGCCAGCTCGTTGAACTCGCCGTCGCGGTCGGTGACGACGAAGATGCCCGTGTTGTCGCGCCGAAAGCCGATCGCGAGGAACACGCCGCGGTCCTTGCTTCGCGGCGCCGGCAGCACCTGCGCCGATTGGCCGGTGGCCAGGCTCATGAGCCACACCTGCGATTCGTTGGCCGAGAGGTAGCGGTTGAGCACGACCTGCTTGTCGTCCCACGACACGCCGCCGACGCTCCAGCCGCCGCCGGGCAGCTCCGCGAGTCGGCGGCGCGACGTGGGATGGGCCGGATCGAGCAGGGTCAGCGTCTGGGTTACCGACGTTCGCGTGCCGTTGCGCGCCGTCCGGTCGAGCGGCAGCGAGCTGATCAGCAGCTGCGAGCTCAGGTGCAGCCAGCCTTCGATCTCGTGGCGCTCGCTCGGCTCGGTCAGCAGCGCGACCTGCCGGCTGTCGAGGTCGAGCCGATAGATCTGATCGGCTTCGCTGCCCCCGGCGCTGCGTTCGAAGACCAAATACCGGCCTTCGCGCGGCTCGTAGCTGGCCGAGGTGACCGGGTCGGCGAAATCGGTGAGCTGCTCCGGCTCTGCCATCGGCTGCGCGATGCGAAACAGCTGCGCCGTGTTTCCGCCGGCGGGGCGATGCGCCACCAGCAGCTCACGCCGCGTGGGATGCCAATCGACGAGGCCGTGGCCGCGGAAGTCGGTGTACTTCTCGACCTGCTGCACCAGGCTCTGCGGAATCGGCGGGATCCCCTGCACGACGAGGTTGCCGTTGGGCGTCAACACGTCCAGTGGCGCCGAAGCGGCAGGCGGCGCGGCGGGAACGTCGGGCGGGGCGGGGGTGGTGCAGGCGGCCAGCGCCGCGGCCATGAGCGCGAGAGGGGCGAGCAGCTTCATGGGGCTGCGATTGTGCCTGCGCGCCCGGTACGGCGTCGGCATCACTGGCGCACATCGGCCACCACGTCGGTGCCGAAATCGTCGCGCTGGAGGTAGGCCAGCACGCGGGCCGCCGCGTCCCGCGGACGCGTGAGCTGGCCTGATGCACGCAAGGTGACGAACATGTCCTGCTCGGGAAAGCCCCCGGGGTCTGCCGAGCGCAGCTGCTTCTGCATGTCGGTGTCGATGACTCCGGGCGCCAGCGACACGACGCGGGCTGCATGGCCACGGTGCGCTTCGTCGAGCGCCACTGCCCGCGAGAAGTGGTCCATGCCGGCCTTGGCCGCGCAGTAGACCGCGCTGCCCGCCATCGCCCTGCGGCCCAGACCCGAGGAGATGTTCAACACCTTGCAGCCGCCCTGCCGGCGTGCGCGCCACTCGCCGGTGGCGCGCAGGAAGGCGCGGGTGAGCAGCATCGCGGCCTCCAGCCCGACCCGCAGTGCCGCCGACAGCTCCTCGTCGCTGCCCGCATCGACCGGTCCGATGTGCGTGATGACGCCGGCGTTGTTGATCAGCACGGCTTCGTCGAACTGCGCCGCATCGAAGCCGTGCAGCCAGGCCTCGACCTGGCGCGCCAGCGGCAGCGGATCGCCCAGGTCGCGCGACCACTGCTCCAGCTGCGCCGGCGCGGCCTCGGCCTTCGCCGCGAGCTCGACGTTCACGTGGCGCGAGATGCACAGCAGCGTCGTGTCGATGCCCAGCAGCTGCTCCGCCATTGCGGCGCCGAGTCCGCGCGAAGCGCCGGTGAGGATGTGAAGTCGTGAAGTCATGGCGTGTCTCCCCAGTTCGAAGGGCCAACATGCCACAGGGGTCGTTGACGATCAAGGGTGGTGCTGCGACACTTGCCGCCTTCCTCGCGGCGCCTGCCGCGCCCATGCAACCCACACCACAAGGAGACGTGCCATGTCCCAGCAAAAGACGATTGCACCTTCGGCTCCTTCGCTGGTCGCCTGACGGCAGGGTTCACGAGTCTGTCCTGCTGACCTCCGGGTCTTCGCTGCAGCAGTTCTCCCCGTTCGATCCATGCTGATCGCGGCCGTCTAAGGCGCCGCTGCCCTTTCACGTCCTTCCATTTCCGCGCCGCCGCGCGCGGGGCGTCGCTGCGCGTTCGTCGCGCCGGCGTCTTCATGCCTTGTTGCAAACACACACCATGATCGACATCGATTTCGAACGCCTGCGCTGCATGGGCCTCACTCCTGCGATGGCCCAGCACCTGGCGATGCAGACCGTCCCCGAGGGCGGTCCCTTCACGCTGATGCGACTCATCGAAGTGCACCGCGAAACGCTGCGGCTGCACGACGGACAGCACGAGCATTCGGCGCGCGTCTTGCCGCGCCTCACCCGCGAGCTGGCAGAGCAAGACACCGCGCTCGCCGTCGGCGACTGGGTGCTGGCGACGCCCGACGTGCACGGCGACTGCTGGGTGCACATGCAGGCGCCGCCGCTCACCCACATCGTGCGCCGCGACGCCGACGGCAGCCGCCATCCCGTCGTCAGCAACGTCGACACGGCCTTGCTGGTGATGGGCCTGGACGACGACTACAACCTTCGCCGCCTCGAGCGCTATCTGGCGCTGGTGCAAGGCAGCGGCGTGCAGCCGGTGATCGTGCTGACCAAGGTCGACGTCGCGGCGCCGACACCCGAGCTGCTCTCGCCGATGCTGCAGGAGTTGCGAGCGCGCGTGTCCGGCTCGCTCGACGTGGTCGCGGTGAACGCCACGCATGCATCGGCGGCCCACGCGCTCGCGCCGTACCTGCACGCCGGCCAGACGGTCGTGCTGATGGGCTCGTCGGGGGCCGGCAAGAGCACGCTGACCAACACGCTGGCCGGCGCCGCCCTGCAGGACACGGGGGCCGTTCGCGAGCACGACAGCCGCGGCAAGCACACGACGACGTCGCGTTCGCTGCACCCCCTGCAGGGCGGCGCCTGCGTCATCGACACGCCGGGGCTGCGTGCGCTGCGTCCCGATGTGGACGAGGCCACGCTGGCCTGGCTCTTCGACGACATCGGCAAGCTCGCGCTGCACTGCCGCTTCCGCGACTGCCGCCACCAGGACGAGCCCGGCTGCGCGGTCCGCGAAGGCATCGCCGGCGACCGCCTGCGCAACTACCACAAGCTGATGCGTGAGGCGCGGCGCGACACGATGACGGTGCTCGAGCGGCAACAGCAGGCCTCGGTGTGGCGGGCGCGCGGCAAGGCGACGCGGCAGTGGATGAAGATGAAGCGGGGAGAGGCTTGACCTACCTCTCTTCGCAGGGCCCGCCCTTGTCGAAGATGATCTTCCAGACCCCGGGCGCTTCCTGTCGCCAGATCGACGTGAAGCGCCCGATGCACTTGCCCGCCGGATCGAACACCGGTCCGGTGCTCAGCGCCAGCGTGCCGGAGTCGAGCGCTTCCACCCGGTCGGGACGCCACGAGAACGGCGCCGCCGGCTTGTCGTAGAACCGCTTCCACCAGTCGGTGACCGCGGCCTTGCCGCGCAACGGCGACGGACCCGAGAAGAAGACCGTCTCTTCCGACAGGAAGCCGCTGAAGCCTGCCAGATCGCGATCGGCCATGGTCTTGGCAAACGCGCGCTCGGTGTCGGCGACCTGGCGCTCCAGCAGCGCGCGGTCGACCGGCCCGGCCGTCGTCGACGGCGCGGAAGGCGCGCTGGCACACGCGGCGAGCAGCGAGCTGCACAGCGCAAGGCAGGAAAGGGCAATGCGCATGGTCGTCTCCATCTGGCGGATCAGGCGGGGTCCGGGTTGCACATCGAAGGCCCGCGGGCACGATCGGGCCGTGGCATGGGACGCGCAGTGTAGGGCGTGTCGCTCGACACTAGTTGTGAAGTGTCAAGACGTTCTTGCGTGACGCCGAGAGACGGGACATAGGCGGCTGGCAGCCGATGCCATGGTGCTCGCGGTGCCAGTTGTAGAAGTGGTTCCAGACGGGCAGTGCGGCTCGCCGTTCGTCGGAGTGGTTGTAGGGTCGTCCATAGGCCCACTCGCGCAAGGCTGACTGGATGAAGCGCTCGGCCTTGCCGTTCGTTGAGGTCGGTAGGCTCGGGTGAACCTGTGCTTGATGTTCAGCTCGTGGCACGCGTCGAAGAAGGCGTTGGAGTGGAACGCTGCGCCGTTGTCCGTGATCAGCCGTTGGATGCTCACGCCGAGCTGGGCGTAGTAGGCGTGCGCTGCGTGCAGGAAGGCCACGGCACTTTGCTTTCGCTCATCGGGATGGATCTGGGTGAACGCGATGCGGCTGTGATCGTCGACGGCCACGAAGACATATTCCCAGCCAACACCGTCGCGGATGCGGCCACCACGGTCGCCCGTGACGCGGTGGCCGGCTCGCTCGATTCGACCCAGCTTCTTGATGTCGATGTGCAACAGCTCGCCAGGGGCCTCCCGCTCGTAGCGCTGAACCGGCTCCACGGGCTGCAGATCGCTGAGCCTGGACAAGCCGGCTCGTCGCAACACGCGGCTGACCGTAGCCTTGGACACGCCCATGTACGAGGCAATGGTGCCCTGAAGAAACAGCTTGCGCCTAAGCTCCACGATGGCCAACGCAACACGAGGTTCTATGGCTCGAGGCGACTTGGCCGGCCGCGAAGACCTGTCCAACAGCCCTTGCGGTCCGTCGGCCAGCTAACGAGCCAGCCACTTGCGCGCGGTCACGGCGCTGACGCCGTGCAAGGCACCTGCCTGCGAAGGGGAAAGGCCACGTGCGGTCATGTCTTGGACCATCTCAAGGCGGCGCAAGTACGTCAATCGGGCATTCTTATGGGTGTTCATCCGGACTTGGTTGTTGAGTTGACTGGGGGTTTGGCAATTTCCAGTCTCTCAAAACCTTTCCGGGTGGACACCCGCAACAACCTATTGAAGCTTCACAACTAGGCGCGAACTGGCGCGCGCGATGGCAGCTTCAGCACGCCGGTTGTCAGACCCGTGCCCGCCAGGATCACGGCGCAGCCGATCACCATCTGCGGCGTGATGCCTTCGTCGAGGAACACCCAGCCCCACAGCACCGCGAAGACCGGAATCAGGAACGTCACCGCGATGGCGTTGGCCGGCCCCACGTGTGCGATGAGGCGGAAGTAGAGGACATAGGCAACGCCGGTGCAGGCGACCGCGAGCAGCCCGGCCGCGATCCATGCCGTCTGCGACGGCATCGCCGCGGGCCACCACAGCAGGGCGAGCGGCAGCAGGACCAGCGTCGCGGAAAGCTGGCTGCCGGTGGCCACGGCCAGCGGCGGCACGCCGGTGAACTTCTTCTTCGTGTAGCTCGCCGAGATGCCGTAGCACAGCGTCGCTGCCAGGCACGCGACGATGGCCCAGCCCGACCCGCCCGGCTTGAAGCTGGCCTTGTCCCAGGCCAGCCACAGCACGCCGGCGAAGCCGATTGCCAGGCCGACGATGCGCGACGGGGTGAGCCTGTCGTTCAGCCACAGCCACGCGATGACGGCGCCGAACAGCGGCGTCGCCGCGTTGAAGATGGAGGACAGTCCGGCCGTGATCGACAGCGCCGCATAGCTGTAGCAGAGAAACGGCAGCGCCGAGTTCAGCACACCGACGATCAGCAGCGGGCGCCAATGCACCCGCAGCTCGCCGAGCTGGCCGCGCGCCCGCAGCAGCGGCAGCAGGAACAGCGTCGCCCCGATCACCCGCACGGCAGCCAGCGCCACCGGCCCGAACTCGACCGCTCCCATGCGCATGAAGAGGAACGACGCGCCCCACAGCGCGGCGAGCGCGAACAGCTCGCCAACATCGGATGTTTTCAATGCAGCTCCTGCTGGTGCCCTTCGAGCGCGAGCAGCGCCCGCTTGCGGTGCAGCCCTCCCGCGTAGCCGGTGAGCGCGCCGCCGCTGCCGACGACGCGGTGGCAAGGCACGATGATGGACAGCGGATTCTTCCCGACCGCGGCGCCGACCGCGCGCACCGCGCCCGGTGACCCTACTCGGCGGGCGACGTCGAGGTAGCTGCAGGTCTGTCCCGGCACGATGGCCAGCAGCTGCCGCCACACATTGCGCTGGAAATCGGTGCCGTGCAGGTCCAGCGGCACATCGAAGCGCGACGAGCGGCCGGCGAAGTAGGCTTCCAGCTGGTCTGCCGCCGCGCGCAGCAGCCGGTCATCGGGACACTGTGGCGCGTCGAGTGCACCCGCGTGGTACTTCTGGCCTTCGAACCACGCGCCGGCGAGGCCGTCGGCCGTGCGCGCGAGCAGCAGCGCGCCCAGCGGCGTGGCGATCGTCGCCTGCGCAGTGCAGCGGCGTCGAATGACCGAGGTGGCAAAGCTCATCGTCAGGTCTCCAGGCTGTTCCAGAGTCGAAGCACGGCATACGCGCGCCAGGGTCGCCAGGCTCGGGCGATGTCATCGGCCGCACGCTGCGAGCCGCAATCGAACAGCTGCTTCATCGCCTTGAGCACCGCCACGTCGTTGGGCGGGAAGGCATCGGGCCAGCTCAGCGCGCGCATGGCGATGTAGTGCGCGGTCCACGGACCGATGCCGGGCAGGGCGCAAAGGGCGTCGATGAGCGGCTCGGGCGGCTGATGCACGGCGATCTTCGGCGCGAGCTCGTCCCACGCTGCGGCGATGCCGATGATCGCGTTCGCGCGGGTGCGGATGATGCCCAGCTCGGCGATCCGCTCCGGCGCCGTCCGGGCCAGGAGCGCCGGGGCCGGAAAGGTGCGGGTGACGCTTTCCCACGGCGTGGCGAGCGGCTCGCCGAAGCGCTCGACCACGCGCCGTGCCAGCGTGCGTGCCGCTGCCACGGTCACCTGCTGGCCGAGGACCGCGCGCACCGCGAGCTCGAAGGCATCGAGGCTGCCGGGCAGGCGCAATCCTTCGTCTCCGGGCAGCGCCCGCAGCGCGTCGCCGATGGTGTGCGGCGCGGCATCGAGATCCAGCCAGCGGCGGACCGCGGCCACCACACGCGCGCTGGCCGAAGCCAGCGCGGGCGCGAAGCGCAGCCGCACCCGCGCGGACGGAGGCACGAATTCGGCCTGGATCCAGCCCGCGCTGTCGCTCACGACGCCGGCACGCAGCGTGCGGCGCACGACGAGGCCGTCGATCTCCTCCACCCCGGGAACCGCCCGCTGGGCCAGAAAGCGCATCAGCCTCGCCGTGTCGTAAGGCGCGCGGTACGAGAGCGTGACGCAGACGGCATCGCCGCTGTCGAGCGCATCGTCGACATCGCCGCGCAGTCGGGTGGGGCTCATCCGGTAGCTCTGTGCGAATGCCGCATTGAAGCGGCGCAGACTTCCGAAGCCGCTCGCCATCGCGACCTGGGCGACCGGCATGCGGCTGTCGGTCAGCAGCTGCTTGGCCATCAGCAGGCGCCGCGTCTGCAGGTATTGCACCGGCGTCACGCCGTGCTCGGCCTGGAAGATGCGCCGCAGGTGCCGGTCGCTGACCCCCAGTCGAGCCGCCAGCGACGTGAGCGCGGGCGCTTCGCCGGTCGCGGCCTGCTCGTCGAGCCAGTCGGCGGCCTGGCGCGCCAGCGTTCGCGACGCATCCATCACCGACCACGCGAGCCCCGGACCCGGGGCGATTTCCGGACGGCACTTCATGCACGGCCGGAACGCTTCGGCTTCGGCCTGCGCCGGCGTCTCGAAGAAGCGGCAGTTCTCGCGCTTGGGCGTGCGAACGCGGCAGATCGGACGGCAGTACACGCGAGTCGAAGTGACGCCGACGAAGAGCCTTCCGTCGAAGCGGGCATCTCGGGCCTTCAGGACCAGGTAGGCGGCGTCGGCATCGAGTGTCATGCGGACGATTATGGCCAGCGGCAGGGCCCGGACTCGCCGTTTCCGGACATGTCGCCCACGGGCCTGGGAGGGCGTCCCTACAATCGCCCCGATTCGCAGCTCTCCCCAGGCAGATCCATGCAAGTCAATGCAAGCATCTTCAAGGCCTACGACATCCGCGGCATCGTCGACCAGACCATCGACGAATCGTTTGCCGAGCACCTCGGCCGCGCCTTCGGCACCGAAGCGCTGGCCGCCGGCGAGCGCGCCGTCGCGGTCGGCCGCGACGGGCGGCTGTCGGGACCGGGGCTCAGCGCCGCGCTGATTCGCGGCCTCGCGTCCACCGGCCTCGACGTCGTGGACATCGGCCCCGCGACCACGCCGATGCTCTACTACGTGGCCGCGACGCGTGGCGAGCACGGCTGCCGCAGCGGCATCCAGGTGACCGGCAGCCACAACCCCAAGGACTACAACGGCTTCAAGATGGTGCTCGCCGGGCGCGCGATCTATGGCGAGGACATCCAGAAGCTGCGCCAGCGCATCGAGGCGGAAGACTATGCGCAGGGCCCCGGCCGCGCGGCGACGATGGACATCCTCGACGAGTACGAGCATCGCATCATCAGCGATTGCAAGCTGGCGCGCCGCCTGAAGATCGTCGTCGATTCCGGCAACGGCATTCCGGGCGCGTCCGCACCGCGCATCCTGCGCGCGCTCGGCTGCGACGTGACCGAGCTGTACTCCGAGGTCGACGGCGACTTTCCGAACCACCATCCCGATCCGAGCAAGCCGGAGAACCTCGCCGAGCTCATCCGCACGGTGCGGACCACCGATGCCGAGATCGGGCTCGCGTTCGACGGCGACGGCGACCGCCTGGGCATCGTCACCAAGGACGGGCAGATCATCTACCCCGACCGCCAGCTCATGCTCCTGGCGCTCGATACGCTCAAGCGCGTGCCCGGCGGCACCATCATCTTCGACGTGAAGTGCACGCAGCGCCTGGCGCCGCTGATCCGCGAGGCCGGCGGCAAGCCGCTGATGTGGAAGACGGGCCACTCGCTCATCAAGGCCAAGCTGAAGGAAATCGGCGCTCCGCTGGCCGGCGAGATGAGCGGGCACATCTTCTTCGCCGAGCGCTGGTACGGCTTCGACGACGCCACCTACACCGCGGCGCGCCTGCTGGAGATCCTGTCGCAGAGCAAGGACCCGAGCGTGGTGCTCAACGCGCTGCCGACGAGCTTCAGCACGCCCGAGCTGAACGTGCCGTGCGCCGAAGGCGAGCCCAAGCGCGTCGTCGACGAGCTCCTGCGCACCGCGCGCTTTCCGGGCGCGGCACAGGTCATCACGATCGACGGCCTGCGCGCGGACTATGACGACGGCTTCGGCCTCATCCGCGCGTCGAACACGACGCCCGTGCTGGTGCTGCGCTTCGAGGGTCACACGCAGGACGCGCTGCACCGCATTGAAGGAGAGTTCATGGCCGCGCTGCGTGCGGTGAAACCCGATGCGCGGATCGCCGCGGCCGCCCACTAAGTGCGTGTCCTGATCGTCAAGCTGTCGTCGCTGGGCGATGTCGTCCACACGATGCCCGTGGTGCACGACATCCGCAACGCCCATCCCGATGCGCTGATCGACTGGGTGGTGGAGCCCGGCTTCGCGCCGCTGGTGCGCCGCGTCCACGGCATCCACAGCAGCTTCGAGTGCGCGCAGCGGCGCTGGCGCAAGCGCTGGTGGACGCGGGCCGTGCGCGAGGAATGGCGCGAGTTTCGCTACGCGCTGCGCGGCGACCGCTACGACGCCATCATCGACTTCCAGGGCTTGACCAAATCGGTGCTGGTCGCGCGCATCGCCCGCGGCCCCACCTTCGGCCTCGGCAACCAGACCGAAGGCTCGGCGCACGAGTGGCCCGCGCGCTGGCTGATCGATCACCCGATCGATGTCGACCCACGCATCCATGCGCTCGACCGCGCACGCCTGCTCGCCTCGCGGGTGCTCGGCTACGAGCCGCGCGGTGCGCCGCGCTTCGGACTGCGGGCGCACACGCTCGAGTCCATCGATCGCACGCTGGTGTTCGTGCACGGCAGCTCTCGCGACGACAAGCTGTGGCCCGAGGCGCACTGGATCGAGCTCGGCAGGCGCGTCATGGACGCCGGCTGGCGCATCGCGCTGCCGCACGCCGGGCCCGTCGAGCGCGAGCGGGCCGATCGCATCGCGGCCGCCATCGGTCCGGCCAGCGAGGTGTGGCCGGCGATGGACCTGGATGCGATCACCGACCGCATGGGGGCGGTGCACGGCGTGATCGGCGTCGACAGCGGCCTGAGTCACATCGCCGTCGCCCTCGATTTGCCGCACGTGCAGCTGTACAACTTCCCGACGTCCTGGCGCACGGGCCCGCAGGTCGCGCATGGCCATTCGCACCAGGTGTCGATCGAGGGCCAGCCCACGCCTGACGTGGACACGGTGTGGTCCGCATGGCAGCAGGTCTGGACCCAGTTCCAAGGCCAGACATGACGATGGCCTGGCGGCAGAAGCTCGCGCGCGGCGGCTATTCCGCCTTCCTCGGGCTGCTGAAGCCGATGTACCTGATGCGGCTGTGGTGGCGCGGCCGCGCCGAGCCGCTGTACCGGCATGCGGTCAACGAGCGGCTGGGAAGTTACCGCGGCGAGGCGCCGTCGTCGGGCTGGATCTGGGTGCATGCGGTCTCCCTCGGCGAGACCCGTGCGGCCGCGGCCCTGATCGATGCGCTGCGCAGGCAACACCCCCACATGCGGCTGCTGCTCACGCACAGCACGGCGACCGGCCGCGAGGCCGGTGCGGCGCTGCTGCGTGCGGGCGACCGGCAGGTATGGCTTCCGTACGACACCCCGGGGGTCGTGAACCGCTTCTTCCGGCAGTTCCAGCCGAGCGTCGGCGTGCTGATGGAGACGGAGATCTGGCCGAATCTGCTGCACGCGGCGCGCCGGCATGGGGTGACCATGGTGTTGGCCAACGCGCGCCTCAGCGAAAAGAGCCAGCGCCAGGGCCAGCGGCTGCGCGCGGTCCTGCAGCCGGCGGTCGAGCAGCTCGCGCTGGTGCTCGCGCAGACCGAAGCCGATGCGCAGCGCCTGCGCGAAGCCGGCGCGCCGCGGGTCGTCGTCAGCGGCAACCTCAAGTTCGACATGGCCCCCGATGCGACGCTCCTGTCGCGTGGGCGCGCGTGGCGCGACTCGATCGGGCGCCCCGTGCTGCTGGCCGCGGTGACACGCGAGGGCGAGGAGGCGATGCTGCTGGCCGCATGGGCGCGCCATCGCTCGTCAGCTGCGGGGCAGCCGCTGCTGCTCATCGTGCCTCGCCATCCGCAGCGCTTCGACGAAGTCGCCAGCCTGGTCACGGCCGCGGGGCTGACGCTGGTCCGGCGCAGCCAGTGGACCGATGCGCCGCCAGCGCATGCGGCCGCCGCCGACGTCTGGCTCGGCGACACCATGGGCGAGATGCCGCTGTACTACGCGCTGTCGCACGTCGCGCTGCTCGGCGGCAGCTTCGCGCCGCTGGGGGGACAGAACCTGATCGAGGCGGCAGCGTGCGGCTGTCCGGTGGTGATGGGCCCTCACACCTTCAATTTTGCGGAGGCCGCCGAGCTGTCGCAGGCAGCAGGGGCAGCGCTTCGAGTGACCGACATGGAAGACGGCGTGCGCCAGGCACTGGGACTGATCGCCGATCCTTCGCGTGCCGCGCAGACCGCGTCGCATGCGCTGGCGTTTGCCGCACAGCATCGCGGGGCGGCGAATCGGATGGCCGCCGCCATCGAGGGATTCCTGACTACAAGACGCTGAGGGGCCGCAGGCCTTCGCTGCCTGGGAACACGTCGGCGTTCAACGCCCTCGACGAAACGCGGAGGTGATCGCCCAGCACGCCCTTCAGTACCGCGCGCAAGTCGGTCGTCGTCCGCAGGTCGCGGCCCTCGAACCGATCCCGCTTTGCCAGCCCCGGCCAGTCGGCGATGACGCGCCCGCCCTTGACCGGTCCGCCGAGCACGAAGGCAGCGCCGCCGCTGCCGTGGTCGGTGCCTTGCGTGCCGTTGGGGGCCACCTCGCGACCGAACTCGGTGGCGACGACGACCACGGTACGCTGCCACGCCCTGCCGGCCGAGAGGCCTTCGCGCAACGCAGCGAGCCCGGCATCGAGCTGTGCGAGCTGGCGCACCAGCGCGCCGTTGGGCGCGAACTGGTTCGCGTGCGTGTCCCAACCGCCCAGCTCCAGCACGGCCGCCTGGGGTCCGGCCGGCTGCGACAGGAACTGCGCTGCGCGCTGCGCCAGCACGGCGAAGCCCGCGCCGCGCGGCCGGTCGTTCATCGCCGACGTGGCGGCGTCCACGTGCAAGCCCTTGGCGCGCGCCAGTGCATGCGCCAGCGCCGCGTCGCGCTCGTACATCCGCTCCAGCCGCGCGACCAGGTCGGACGACGGCTCGGGCAGCGCCGACGGCGCCCAGGTGTCGACGGCCGTGGTGCCGCGCAGCACCAGCGGAACCGCTGTGTTCAGCGCCAGTCCCTTGGCCGCGCCCGCGGCCAGCGCGCGTCCCAGCCAGCCGGTGGAGATCTCGTGGGGTCGGGTGGCGCCGCTCTCGAGGACTTGCTGCGCGTCGAAGTGCGAGCGCTCGCGGTATGACAGGCCCGCTGCATGCACGACGAGGGCCTCGCCGCCTTTGACCATCGCGTGCAGCTGCGTGAGCTGCGGATGCAGGGCGAAGGTGCCGTCGATGGCCAGCGGCGCAGCGCCCAACTGGGCGAGCGCGCCGCGCGCGGGCAGGAAGTCGGCATCGCCGGGCGCGGGCACGGCCGACAGGCCGTCCAGCCCGCCGCGCAGGATGACCATCGCGAATCGTGGAGCATCCTCGCTCGCCTGGCCGGCCCAAGCGAGCGAGGCCCACGGAAGCGTGGCGCCCAGCGCACCGCCGAGCCAGACGCGTCGACGGCGATCGAAGTGGGCTGTCATCGGCTGTCTCCCGTGGGCTAGCGCCGCTGGAATTCCGGCGCCATCAGCAGCAGCGCCAGCGCCTGCGGGCCATCGGCAGCGCGCTCGATCTGTCGCTGCGAGGCCTCGCCGAGCAAAGGACCGAAGGCGACGTCGGCAACCTGCCGGGCATCGACGGTGCGTCCCAGCCGCTCGCCGACTCGCGTGGACCACTCGACGCGCTTCCACACCGCATCGGGCCCCAGCCAATCCTCGGAGCGATCGGGCCAGCCGGCAGGCGAGGGGGCGGCATGCAGGCGCTGCCCCAGCACCACGATGCCGCCTGCATCGTTGCGCTCGAACCAGCGCTCGCCCAGGCCCAGCACCCGGGCCGCCGAGACAACGAACTCCTCCGGCGTCTTCAACTTGGCGGGAGCCGGCTGCCAGGCCTGCGGCGCCTGCACCAGCTCCCGGTACACCTCGCCCAGCTGTCCACCGCTGCGGCGGTAGCGTGCCGCGAGGCGATCGATCAGCTCGGCAGACGGATCGTCGGCGACGAAATGTCGCGCAAGCTTGGTGGCGATGAAGCGGGCGGTCGAAGGGTGCAGGGCGAGGTCATGCAGCACCTCATGCAGGGCCTGCGCCCCTTCGGGGTAGCGCTTGCCAAGCACCGTCTTGGGCCCCGGCTCGTGCCACGCCGCATCGAAGCGCGTGCCGTCGTCCTTGGCGCTCACGCGCCATCCCGTCAGTACCGCCGCGAATGCAGTCACGTCGGGCTGTGAATAGCCGCCGTCAACGCCCAGCGTGTGCAGCTCGAGGATCTCGCGCGCGAGGTTCTCGTTGAGGCCCGTGAGGCGCGCATCCTCCTGCAGTCGCCGCGCACGGCGCGCCGCGAACGCGACTGCGCGCGAGTTCGGGCCGGCCGACTGCGTGTTGTCCAGGTAGCGAAGCATCGCCGGATGGGTGGTCGCGGCGAGCAGCAGGTCCTCGAATGCGCCGGCGATGTACGGACGGATGGCTTCGCGCTCGAAGGCGCCGACCAGGCCGCGCACCGATCCCTTGGCCAGCGACACCGTGAAGTGATTGGCCCAGAAGAGCTGCAGCCTTTCGGCGAAGGGACGGCGCGTCGTCGCGGCGGTGACCAGGCGCGAGCGCAGGTCGGTGGCAATCACCTCGCGGTAGTGGCCGCCGACCACCGCCTCGGCCGTCAAGCCCTGCGCTGGATTGCGTGCCAGGCGGCGCCGTTCCTGCTCGGCATGCACGAGGTCGAGCGCCTGCGCGGTGCTCAACAGATTGGCGCCTTGCGCGACGTCGGCCGGCCCGATCTGGGACAGCAGCCAGCCCTGCGCGTCGCTGCCCACCGCGGCCAGCGACGCCTCGCCGAGGCCGAATCGATGGGCCGCGATGGCGGCGTTCAGCGGGGCGGGGTTCGCCAATGGAGTCTCCTGAGGCCTGTGGAGCCAGCTTGAGCCGGGAGGGTCAAGCGCGCGTGTGGCCGCCGTCAAGAAACGTTGCTGCCGCGGATGCGGCCTACTTGGCGAGGAGCTGATTCACCTTCAGCACGTCCTCCGCGCTCAGCGTGCCGGCCGCCTGGCGCAACCGCAGGCTGTTGACCAGCACGTCGTTGCGCGCCTTGGCCAGATCGCGGCGGGCGTTGAAGAGCTGCGTCTGCGCATTGAGCACATCGAGGTTGACGCGCACGCCGACGCGGTAGCCGAGCTGGGTCGCTTCGAGCGCCAACTGGCTCGACGAGAGGGCGGCTTCGAAGGCCATCACCTGGGCCTGCAGCGACTGGGCCCCGAAGAAGGCGGTGCGCGTGTTCTGCGTGGCAAGCCGGCGCGCCGACTCGAGGTTCTCGCGCGCCTGCTCCTCGAGCAGCAGCGTTTCCTTGATGCGGTTCTGCACCGAGAAGCCGGTGAACAGCGGCAGGTTGAGCGCGATGCCGACGCTCGTCGAGGTCCGGTTGCCCGAGGGATCGACGGCGCTGGCCGGATCGATGCGGTTGTTCGAGCGGCCGACGCCGGCGCTCAGGCCCACCGTCGGCAAGTGCCCGGCGCGCGCCTTGCGGGTCTCGAGCTGCGCGACGTCGTAGGCGATGCGCGAGCGCAGCACCGAAGGCGCCGTCTCCGTCGTGCTCACCCATTGCTCGACCGATCCCGGCACCAGCGGCGCCAGCTCCACCGGCGTGGCCAACGGCTTGGGCGCGACCGCCGACCGGCCGACGATGGTGTCGAGCGCGAGGCGCTTGGTCTGCAGGTCGTTCTCGGCTTGCAGCTCCTGCGCGGTCGCGAGGTCGAAGCGCGCCTGCGCTTCGCGCGTGTCGGTGATGGTGGCGGTGCCGACCTCGAAATTGCGCTTGGCCGAGGCGAGCTGCTCCGAAATCGCGCGGCGGTTGGCTTGCGCCGAGGCCAGTGTCTCCTGCGCGGTCAGCACGTCGAAGTAGGCAGTCGACACACGCAGAATCAGGTCCTGCTCGGCGATCAGCACATCGGCCTTGGCAGCCTCGACGCCTTTGTCGGCCTTGGCGATGTCGGCGTCGTTCTGCCGGTTGAACAGCGATTGATCGGCATCGATGCTGGCCGATGTGGTGCGCGTCGTGCGGTCCGCGCTGCCGGTGTCGAGCGTGCTGCGCGACACGCCGGCGGTGAGGCCGACGCTGGGCCGGCGCAGCGCATGCACCTGCTCCGCCCGGTAGACGGCCGAATCGGCCAGCGCACGCGCCGCGAGATAGCTCGCATCGAACCCGCGTGCGGCCTCGTACACCTCGAACAGGCTTTGCGCCCGCACGCCGGCTGCGCCGAGCGCCAGCGCGATGCCCAGCGCCAGCGGCGCCAGCCGGGCCATGCGGCTGGCGTTGCGGGTGAGGGTAGAGCGGCGCTTCGCGGGCATGGTGGATCCTTCCGAAGTGGTTTTTCGCGTTGGGGAGTGTCAGTACCGCGGCACGGTGCGGTCGACCTGGGTGGACCAGGCGTCGATGCCGCCGGCGAGGTTATAGACCGACTCGTAGCCGTGCCGCTCCAGGAATGCGACGACCTGCCGACTTCGCACCCCGTGATGACAGATGCAGACGACGGGCTGCGCGGGATCCAGTTCACCCAGGCGCTCGGGAATGCGGCTCAGCGGGATGTGCTTGGCGGGAACGCCGGCAAGGCGGATCGCCGCCGTCTCGACCTCCCAGTCCTCCCGGACGTCCAGCAGCAGCGACGGGGTGGCGGCGCAGTGGGCCTGGAGGTCGCGGGCGGCGAGTTGTTTCATCAAAACTTGAAGCGCGGCGGCTCGTCGAAGCCGGACAGTCGGGGAGCGACGGTGTCGAACAGCTCGACGCTGGCGAAGTCGTGCTCGCTGCTGCGGGAGAACAAGGTGGCTCGCATGATCGGCAACTGGCCGACCACGGCCGCCAGCCGCCCGCCCACCTTGAGCTGCGCCAGCAGGCCGGGCGGCACCTCGGCGACGGAGCCGGACAGCAGGATCGCATCGAAGGGACCTTCGTCGGGCAGTCCGCGCGAGCCGTCGGCCAAACGCACGCTCACGTTCATCGAGCCGTCGCGCCGCAGGTTGGCCTTGGCCAATTCGACCAGCTCGGGCCGGATCTCCAGCGTGATGACCTGCTGCGCCTTGTGGGCCAGCAGCGCCGCCATGTAGCCCGAGCCGGTGCCGACTTCCAGCACGCGCTCGTGCTTGTGCACCGCCAGCTCCTGCAGCAGCCGCGCCTCCACCTTGGGCGCCAGCATGCTCTGGCCGCCGGGCAGTGGCACCTCGGTGTCGACGAAGGCGAGCGCGCGGTAGGCCGCAGGCACGAAATCCTCGCGCTTGACCACCGCCAGCAGCGACAACACGCTCTGGTCCAGCACGTCCCAGGGGCGGATCTGCTGCTCGATCATGTTGAAGCGGGCTTGTTCGGTGTTCATGGCGGTCCTCGGCGTCGTTCTGCGAAACCGGGAATTCTATTTCGCGAGGAGGTCAGGAACGCTTGCGACCGACCGGCCGGGCGGCTTCATCGCCGGGGCGCACGAGCAGCCCGCGCACGACCACGTCGACATGCGTCTTGATGAAGCTTTGCGGATCCATCATCTCGTGCACGCCGGCGCAGGCGCCCAGCGAGTGCTTGTGCAGGCACATCATCAGCATCGGGAAGATGAGCACGTGCACTGCCTCGAAGGTGTTCACCGGGCGCAGCTCGCCGCTGGCGACGCCGCGCTCCAGAACCCGCGTGAACAGCGCATGCCCCGGCTCGATCACCTCCTCGGTGTAGAAGCGGGCGAAGTCGGGGAAATTGCCCATCTCCGTGAGGATGATCTTGAAGATGCCCGACGCGGGCGTGTTGCCCACGCGCTCCCACCACGTCTGCATCAGGAGCACCAGCAGCTCGTGCGTCGATCCGGAAAACTCGCCCGCGATGGCGGCGCCCTCGGCGATCAGCGTGCTGAGGTTCTCGTGCACGACGGCCTTCAGCAGGTCTTCCTTGCTCGGGTAGTAGAGGTACAGCGTGCCCTTGGCAACGCCTGCGCGCGCCGCGACCTCTTCGGAGCGGGTGGCGGCAAAGCCTTTCTCGACGAACAGCTCCAGGGCGGCATCGAGCAGCTCCTGCGGGCGGGCTTCCTTGCGGCGTTGGCGCGCCGGCGCAGCGGTCTTGGTTGTCATGGCTCGATACTGACTGATTGGTCAGTAATGTAGCCGGCGGGTCGGGGAGGGTCAAGCCGAAAGAAGGCACACGGGTTGCCGGGACAGGGTGGGGCGAGCCTAGCCGGCGCCATGTTGCTGCCGACTGCACAGCGGTAAAGATGGGTGAAGTGCCCCTTGCCGCTGCTGGCGCGGCCCGAAAATTCGATGCTATGAAGAGAGCTCGATCGATTGCCGGCGGTGTGCTGGCCCTGCTGCTGCTCGCCGCCGGCGCGTGGTGGTTCCTGCGCGACAGCAACGGCGCCGTCCAGTACCGCACTGCCAGGATCGAGCGCGGCTCGCTGCAGGCCACGGTGGCCGCCTCCGGAACGGTGACGCCGGTGACGCAGGTGCAGGTCGGCACGCAGGTGTCCGGCCAGATTCGCGAGCTGTACGCCGACTTCAACTCCGAGGTGAAGGCCGGCCAGCTGCTCGCGCTCATCGATCCCGAATCGTTCCAGTACAAGCTGCGCCAGGTGCAGGCCGACCTCGACGCGTCGCGTGCGTCGGTGCTCAACGCGCAGGCCAACGCCACCGCCGCACAGGCCGCAGTGGCACGCGCCACGGTCGATCTGGCCGAGGCGCAGCGCGCCCTGCAGCGCAACCAGGAGCTGGTCGCGCAGAACTTCATCTCGCCCGCCCAGCTCGACACGTCGCGGGCGTTGGTCGACAGCCAGAGCGCAGCGGTGAGGGCGGCTCAGGCGCAGGCGCAGGTTGCGCAGGCGCAGATCGCCAGCGCGCAGGCCACCGTCAAGCAGCGCGAGGCGCTGGTGGCGCAGGCCAAGATCGACATCGAGCGCACCGAGATCCGATCGCCGGTGAACGGCGTGGTCATCAAGCGCAGCGTCGAGCTGGGCCAGACGGTGGCCGCCAGCCTGCAGGCGCCCGAGCTGTTCGTCATCGCGCAGAACCTGGCCGACATGCAGGTGCAGGTGGCGATCGACGAAGCCGACATCAGCCGTGTGCGCCTCAACCAGAAGGCGAGCTTCACCGTCGATGCCTTCGCCGGCCGCGAGTTCGGCGGCACGGTGAGCCAGGTGCGCAAGGCGGCGACCAACACGCAGAACGTCATCACCTACACCGTCGTCGTGTCGTTCGCCAATGCCGATGCGCGGCTGCTGCCCGGCATGACGGCCAACGTGCGGCTCATCACCGACACACGCGACAACGTGCTGAAGGTACCGAACGCGGCGCTGCGCGTGCGGCTGCCCGGCGTGGAGCCGGCGGCGGCCGCGGCCTCGTCGAGTCCGCGCGACGCGTCCGGCGGCGAAGCGCCGATGCGCAGCGCCCAGGCGCAGGAACGCCGCGGCGCGGGCGGCGGCATGGGCGGCGATCTGCGCGAGCGCCTGGCCGAGCTGCAGCTGACGCCGCAGCAGCAGGAGAAGATCGACGCGATCAGCGCCGAGATGCGTCCCAAGATGGCGGCGCTGCGCGAGCTGCCTGCCGAGGAGCGGACCAAGGCGCGCGAGCGTCTCGGCGCCGAGCTGCGGGCGCGCATCGCCGAGCAGCTCACGCCCGAGCAGAAGGCCAGGTACCAGGCCATGCAGGCCGAGGCCGGGTCGCGCCAGAGCACGCGCGGCCGCATTTACCTGCTGGAGGAGCGCCAGCCGCGCGCCTACAACGTGCGCCTGGGCATCACCGACGGCACGATGACCGAGCTCATCGTGCCGCCCGGCTCGCCGGAGGCCACCAAGCTGATGGAGGGCGCCGAGGTCGTCGTCGGCACGGTGTCGTCTGCGACGAGCAACGCGCCGGCCGCCCGGCCCGCCGGTCCGCGCATGAGCTTCTGACGGTGAGCGCCTCGCCTGCATCCGGGCCGCTGATCGAGGCCCGCGACATCACCAAGGTCTACGCCATGGGCGACAACCTCGTGCATGCGCTGCGCGGCGTGTCGCTCACCATCGAGGCGGGCGAGTTCGTCGCCGTCATGGGCGCATCGGGCTCGGGCAAATCGACGCTGATGAACATCCTGGGCTGCCTGGACCGGCCCACCGAAGGCCACTACCGGCTGGCCGGCGAGGCAGTGGAGACGATGTCACCGGATGCGCTGGCGTCGATCCGCAACCGCCGCATCGGCTTCGTGTTCCAGCAGTTCAACCTGCTTCCGCGCACGTCGGCAGTCGAGAACGTCGAGCTGCCGATGCTGTACGCCAATGTGCCGAGCGCCGAGCGCCGCGCGCGGGCACTGGAGAGCCTGGAGCGCGTCGGGCTGGCCGAGCGCGCCCAGCACACGCCGGCGGAGCTCTCGGGCGGGCAGCAGCAGCGCGTGGCCATCGCACGCGCGCTGGTCAACCGTCCTCAGCTCATCCTCGCCGACGAGCCCACGGGCGCGCTCGACTCGCAGACCTCCGAGGACATCATGCATGTGCTCTCGGGGCTGAACGCCCAGGGCATGACGGTGGTGCTGGTGACGCACGAGCCCGACATCGCGGCCTGGGCGCGTCGTCGCATCGTGTTCCGCGACGGGCACATCCTGGAGGACCACGTGCAGGTGCCGCATGTGCCGCAAACGACGCAGGAGGCCGTGGCATGAACATGCTCGCGGCCTTGCGCTCGGCATTGCGCGCACTCAGGACCAACCTGCTGCGCAGCATCCTGACGATGCTGGGCATCATCATCGGCGTCGCGGCGGTCATCACGATGATCGCGGTGGGCAGCGGCGCGCAGCAGCGCGTCGCCGAGCAGATGAAGTCGCTGGGCTCCAACATCATGCTGGTGCTGCCGGGCTCCCAGACGGCGGGTGGCGCGCGGATGGGGGCTCAGACCGGGCAGAACCTGACCGAGGAGGACGCCGCCGCCATCGCGCGCGAGGTGCCCGAGGTGCAGGTCGCCGCGCCCAGCAACCGCGCCACCGCGCAGCTCGTCGCCGGCAATGCCAACTGGAGCACCTCCATCACCGGCACCACCAACGATTACTTCGAGGCGCGCGACTGGCCGCTGGACGCGGGGCGGCAGTTCGAGGCGAGCGAGATGCAGGGGTCGGGCAAGGTCGCCATCGTCGGCCAGACGGTGGCCCGCCAGCTCTTCGGCGATGCCGATCCGCTGGACCAGGTCATGCGCATCCGCAACGTGCCGGTGACCATCGTGGGCCTGCTGGCCGCCAAGGGCCAGAACTCGTTCGGCCAGGACCAGGACGACATCGTCATCGTGCCGATCTCGACCTTGCGCAACCGCATCCAGGGCGGCAACGCCGGCAAGCTGCGCCGCGTGAGCGCGATCAACGTGAAGGTCGTCGAAGGCCAGGACATGAAGGCGGCCGAGGACGGCATCCGCGAGCTGCTGCGGCAGCGGCAGAAGCTGCAGGCCGGCGCTGATGACAGCTTCACCGTGCGCAACCTGACGGAGATCCTCCAGGCCCAGGAGGCGTCGAGCCGGGTGATGACGCTGTTGCTGGCGGCGGTGGCCGGGGTGAGCCTGGTGGTCGGCGGCATCGGCATCATGAACATCATGCTGGTCAGCGTGACGGAGCGCACCCGCGAGATCGGCCTGCGCATGGCCGTGGGCGCGCGCGGGCGCGACATCCTCGTGCAGTTCCTGATCGAGGCGATCACGCTCAGCCTGATCGGCGGCGCCATCGGCGTGCTGCTCGGCGCGGCGTCGACCTGGGCGGTGGCGGCGTTCGCGGGCTGGAAGGTGGCCCTCACCGCCTCGTCTATCCTCCTGGCCGCCGGCTTCTCCGCTGCGGTAGGCGTGTTCTTCGGCTTCTACCCGGCACGCCGTGCGGCGGCACTGTTGCCGATCCAAGCCTTGAGGTACGAATGAACACACGACAAATCCTTCGCTCGATCTTCCTGCTGGTCGTCGCCGGCGTGCTTGCCGCCTGTGCGTCGGTGGGCCCGCGAACGATGACCTTCAGCGAGGCCGACATCGCGCGACTGCTCGAGCAGCACGGTCCGTTCCAGCGCCGTCTGCTCGAGGTGCTCGACGTGCGCGTGCAGCGGCCGAGCGTGAAGCTGCTGACCGGATCGAACCGGCTGGCCAGTGCGTTCGAGGTGTCGGCCACCGAGCGCGTGAGCCGAACCACGCTCAACGGCCGCATCGCAGTCGAGTACGGGCTGCGCTACGACGAAGGCGCGCAAGCCATCCGCATGACGCAGGTCAGGGTCAACGAGCTGGTGCTCAACGACGTGTCCCCGGCCAAGCAGGCCGGGTTGAAGAACCTCGGCACGCTGATCGCGGAAAACCTGCTGGAGGACACGGTGCTGTACCGCTTCAAGCCGAGCGACCTGAAGAACGCCGAGGGCCGCGGATTCAAGCCTGGGGCGGTGAACGTCACGTCGCGTGGCGTGGAGGTCACGCTGACGCCTTTGTGAAGGGGCGGCGGATACCACGGATGCCCCGGTATCATCGCGCGTCTTTTACGCCCGGGGGAGCTCTCTGTTGGACATCGCGCTGTGGATCAAGGCCGCCGTCATGGGCGTCGTCGAGGGCCTGACCGAATTCCTGCCGATCTCGTCGACCGGGCACCTGATCCTCACCGCCTCGCTGCTCGACTTCACCGGCGACAAGATCAAGGTGTTCGAGATCGCGATCCAGACCGGGGCGATGCTCGCGGTGATCTGGGAGTACCGCGTCAAGCTGGGACGCACCGTCGCCGGGTTAGGTCACGATGCGGTGGCGCAGCGCTTCGCGTTCAACGTGCTGATCGCCTTCCTGCCGGCGGTGGTGTTCGGCCTGGCGTTCAATGCCGCGATCAAGGAGCACCTGTTCCATCCGCTGCCGGTGGCCATGGCCTTCATCGTCGGCGCGCTGGTCATCCTGTGGGTGGAGAAGCGCCACCACCGTCGCTACGGCGAGCTCGACCTCGCCGGCAAGCGACATGCGCGTGTGGAGACGGTGGACGACATGAATGCGCTGGACGCGCTGAAAGTGGGGCTGGTGCAGTGCCTCGCGCTGATCCCCGGCACCAGCCGCTCGGGCGCCACCATCATCGGCGCCATGGTGTTCGGCTTCTCGCGCAAGGCGGCCACCGAGTTCAGCTTCTATCTCGGCATCCCGACGCTGATGGGGGCGGGCGCGTACTCGGTCTACAAGTACCGCTCGCTGCTCAGCGTGGCCGACCTCCCGCTGTTCGCCATCGGCACGGTGTTCGCTTTCTTCAGCGCCTTGTTGTGCATCCGCTGGCTGATCCGCTACGTGTCCACGCACGACTTCGTGCCGTTCGCGTGGTATCGCATCGTGTTCGGCGCGGTGGTCATCCTCACCGCGTGGGGCGGCTGGGTGGAATGGCGCGCCTGAACAGCAGGTCCCACACGCCGTGGCCCAGCTTCAGGCCGCGGTTCTCGAACTTCGTCTGCGGCCGCCACGGCGGACGCGGCGCGTAGCCCTCGACGCTGTTCTGCAGCAAAGGCTCGGCCGACAGCACCTCCAGCATCTGCTGCGCGTACGGCTGCCAGTCGGTCGCGCAATGCAGATAGCCGCCCGGCGCGAGTCGCTGCGCGAGCTGGTGCACGAAGGCGGACTGGATCAAGCGCCGCTTGTGGTGGCGCTTCTTGTGCCACGGGTCCGGAAAGTACACGTGCACGCCGGCCAGCGAGTCGGGCGCGATCATGTGCTGCATGACCTCGACGGCGTCGTGCTGCACGATGCGCACGTTGTCGAGCTCGCGCTCTCCGATGTGCCTGAGCAGCGCACCCACGCCGGGCGGATGAACTTCGATGCCGAGGAAGTCGGTGTCCGGAAGTGCCTGCGCGATCGCCGCCGTGGCGTCGCCCATGCCGAAGCCGATCTCGACGACCAGAGGCGCAAGCCGCCCGAACACCGCTTGCGGATCGATGAAGCGCGGCTCGAAGGGCAGCATGAAGCGCGGTCCCAGCTCGGCGAGCGCACGTGTCTGGCCGGTGCCCATGCGCCCGGCGCGCACGACGAAGCTGCGGATGCTGCGGCGGCGGGGAAAGTCTTTGTCGGTCATGGGAGCGCGATGCTACTCGACGATCTCGCGACGCTCGCACGGCGCAGGACCCCAGGCTAGAATCGCCCCGAACCGCGGGTGTAGTTCAATGGCAGAACGGCAGCTTCCCAAGCTTCATACGAGGGTTCGATTCCCTTCACCCGCTCCATTCGCCCAGGCCGCCGTCGCGGCCTTTTTGTTGCGGGGAATGCCATGAGCTCCGCTGCGCTGCGCGTGCTGTGGGTCAGAGGCCCGGGGGCCGTGTTGCCGGCTGTCGCTTCGAGCTCGCCGTTCGGGCCGTTCGAGCTGCATCCCAGCGCCGACCTCGACGAGGCCGCGAAGAGGCTTGCCGCCGATCGCTTCGATGCCGTGGTGATCGCCGCGCGGACGGTCGATGCACGCAAGCTGCTCACCTGGCCTGCGCTCACGCAGGCGGCGTCCGAGCCCGCGCTGCTCGTGCTGACCTCCGACGAGCCGGGTGCGGAACTCGCGACGCTGCTGGTGCGCAAGGGTGCGCAGGACGTGCTGCCGCTGGCGATCGACGCCGTCGACGCGCTGCCGCGCGCCATCCGCCTGGCCATCGAGCGCAAGTCGCAGGAAAGGCTGGCGCGCAAGGCGTTCGCCACCGACCTGATGACCGGCCTGCCCAACCAGGGACAGCTCATCGAGCACATGAACCAGCTGATCGCGCTGCGCGAGCGCGAGCCCGCGCCGATGGCGCTGCTCGCCGTGCGGGTCGAGGGCCTTGGCTCGACCGAGACCAGGCTGGGCAGCGAAGCGGCGAACGTGTTGCGCCGAAAGATCGCTGTGCGGCTGCGCGTGGGCGTGCGCGCGAGCGACCTCGTCGCTTCGCTGGGCACCGATGCATTCGCCGTGCTGCTTCCACGCTTCCAGGACCCGCAGGATGCCGACCGGGTCGCGGCCAAGCTGTGCTCGGCACTGCATCCGCCGTTCACGATGGCCGGCCGCCATGTGTCGATCGCAGTGGCGTGCGGCGTCGCCCGCTACCCGGACGACGGGAAGGATGCGGCCGGCTTGCTGCGCCGCGCGGTGGGACTGGCGGCGTCCGCGCCGGCGCAGGGCAGGGCGGACGGGTCGGCGGCGGACGCGGCGAATGACCCTGGCTAGACGATGTCCCCGAGGCAGAGGTACTTGATCTCCACATAGTCCTCGATGCCGTGGTGCGAGCCTTCCCGGCCGAGGCCCGACTGCTTCACCCCGCCGAAGGGCACCTCGGCCGTCGAGATCAGCCCAGTGTTGATCCCCACCATGCCGTACTCGAGCGCTTCGCCGACGCGGAAGATGCGGCCGATGTCGCGGCTGTAGAAGTAGCTCGCGAGCCCGAACTCGGTGTCGTTGGCCAGCGCGACTGCCTCCTGCTCCGTGCGGAAGCGGAACACCGGCGCCACCGGGCCGAAGGTCTCCTCCCGCGCGCACAGCATCTGCGAAGTCGCATCGGCCAGCACCGTCGGCTCGAAGAAGCGCGTGCCGATGCGCTTGCCGCCGGTGAGCACCTTCGCCCCCTTGGCGGTGGCATCGGCCACGTGCTGCTCGACCTTGGCGAGCGCCTGGTCGTCGATCAGCGGCCCCTGCGTCACGCCGCTCTCGAAGCCGTTGCCGACCTTGATGGAGCGGGTCCTTTCCGCCAGCTTCCGCACGAAGGCGTCGTAGACGCCGTCCTGCACGTAGAGGCGGTTGGCGCACACGCAGGTCTGGCCCGCGTTGCGGTACTTGCTCACCATCGCGCCCTCGACCGCGCTGTCGATGTCGGCGTCGTCGAAGACGATGAAGGGGGCGTTGCCACCGAGCTCCAGCGACAGCTTCTTGATGGTCGGCGCGCTTTGACGCATCAGGATGCGTCCCACCTCGGTGGAGCCGGTGAACGACAGGTGGCGCACGATGTCGCTGTCGCACAGCAGCTTGCCCACCTCGATGGAGTTGGGTCCGTCCGCGGTGACGATGTTGAGCACGCCCGGCGGCATGCCGGCGCGCTGCGCCAGCTCTGCCACCGCCAGCGCCGACAGCGGTGTCTGCTCGGCCGGCTTGATGATCACCGGGCAGCCGGCGGCCAGGGCCGGCGCCACCTTGCGCGTGATCATCGCGATCGGGAAGTTCCACGGCGTGATGGCGGCGCACACGCCGATCGGCTGCTTGATGACGAGATAGCGCTTGCTCGTATCCGCTGCGGGAATGGTTTCGCCGTAGATGCGCTTGGCCTCCTCCGCGAACCACTCGATGAAGCTCGCGCCGTAGGTCACTTCGCCCTTCGCTTCGGCGAGCGGCTTGCCCTGCTCGGCCGTCATGATGCGGGCCAGGTCGTCGGCGTGCGCGTGCAGCAGGTGGAACCACTTCATCATGACGGCGGCGCGCTGCTTGGCGGTCTGCGCGCGCCATGCGGGCCATGCCTTGTTCGCCGCCGTGACGGCGCCGAGGGCGTCGGCGCGACCGAGGTTCGCGACATCGACGAGCTTCTGGCCGGTGGCCGGATCGTTCACGTCGAAGCGCGCGGCGCCTCGGATCCATTCGCCGTCGACGAGCGCATCGGTCTTCAGAAGGGACGGCTCCTTCAGCGCGGCCAGAGGTGATGTCTTCATGTCCATGGTGTTCTCGAGGGTTGAGGCACGCGGCTCACCGACAGCGAACGCCCGGCAGCACGCACAGCATCTCGTACAGCAGATTGGCGCCCAGCAGCGCCGTGTTTCCCGAGGGGTCGTAGGGCGGCGCTACCTCGACCAGGTCGGCGCCGACCACGTTGAGCCCGCGGCACCCGCGCACGATCTCCAGCGCCTGCGGCACCGTGAGACCGCCGATTTCCGGCGTGCCGGTGCCCCCGGCGAAGGACGGGTCGATGCCGTCGATGTCGAAGCTCAGGTACACCGGGTGCGTCGTGCCGATGCGCTCGCGCACCTCGGCCATCAGCGGCGCCAGCGAGCGATACCAGACCTCGTGCGCCTGCACCACGGTGAATCCTTGCGAGCGCGGCCAGTCGAAATCGTCGGCCGCATAGCCGGTGCCCCGCAGGCCGATCTGCCAGACGCGGTCACAGGCCAGCAGGCCTTCGTCGACGGCGCGCCGGAACGGCGTGCCGTGGGCGACCGGCTCGCCGAACATCTCGTCGTTGATGTCGGCGTGCGCGTCCACATGGACCAGGGCGACCGGTCCATGCCGCCTCGCGACGGCGCGCAGGATGGGCAGCGCGATGGTGTGGTCGCCCCCGAGCGAGAGCGGCGTGCAGCCGGCGGCCAGCACTTCGTCGTAGAAGCGCTCGATGATCGCCAGCGACTTGGCGATCGAATAGGTGTTCACGGGCACGTCGCCGAGATCCGCGACCTGCAGCGTGTCGAAGGGCGCCGCGCCCGTGGCCATGTTGTAGGGACGCAGCAGCGCCGACTCGGCCCGGATCTGACGCGGACCGAAGCGCGCGCCGGCGCGATTGGAAGTGCCGATGTCCAGCGGCACGCCGATGAAGGCGGCGTCCAGGCCTTGCGCAGAGGCGGCCGCCGGCAACCGCATCATGGTCGCCAATCCGGCGAAGCGCGGCATCGCGTTGCCGCTCAAGGGCTGGTTGCGTTCGGTCATCTCATGCCCTCCGCCCGCGCAGCCATTCGAGCACCAGCAGCAGGCTGGTCGTGAACACGATCAGCAGCGTGGCGACCGCGGCGATCGTCGGCGTGATGTTCTCGCGGATGCCGGTGAACATCTGCCGTGGCAGCGTCACCTGCTCGGGCCCGGCGAGGAACAGCGTGACGACGACCTCGTCGAACGATGTCGCGAAGGCGAAGAGCGCGCCGGAGATCACGCCCGGCGCGATCACCGGCAGGGTGATGCGAAAGAAGGTGGCCAGCGGCGAAGCGCCGAGGCTCAGGCTGGCGCGCACGAGGTTGTGGTTGAAGCCCTGCAGGGTCGCGAGCACCGTGGTCACGACGAAGGGCGCGCCGAGCGCCGCGTGGACCACGATCAGGCCGGTGTAGCTGTCGGCCAGGCCGAGCGGCGCGAAGAACAGGTAGGTGCTGACGCCGACGACCACGATGGGCACGACCATCGGCAGGATCAGCGCGCTCATCAGCAGCCCCTTGAACGCGAACTGCGTGCGTGACAGGCCCACCGCGGCCATCGTGCCGAGGACGGTGGCGATCAGCGTGGCGGCCGGCGCGACGATGAAGCTGTTCTTCGCGGCGCGTGCCCACTCGGCCGATTCGAACAGGTTGCGGTACCACTTCAGCGACCAGGCCGGGATCGGGTAGACGAGAAAGGAGCTGTCGCTGAAGGACAGCGGCATGATCACCAGGATGGGCAGCAGCAGGTAGAGCAGCACCGCCACGCAGGCCACGCGCAACGACCACCACCCGAGCTTGTCGAGCGGCGTCGCGTACGCCGGGAATTGCGGCAGGAGCTTGAGCAGCATGTTCATCCCAGGCTCAGTTCCGACTTCACCACCCGCCGGTACAGCGCATACAGCACCAGCGTCGCGGCCAGCAGCAGCGCGCCCAGCGCGCAGGCCATGCCCCAGTTGATGTTCACGTTGGTGTACTGGGCGATGTAGTAGCTCAGCATCTGGTCCTCCGGACCGCCCAGCAGCGCCGGCGTCACGTAGTAGCCGATGCTGAGGATGAACACCAGCAGCGCACCCGCGCCGACGCCGGGGTAGGTCTGCGGCACGTAGACGCGGAAGAATGCGGCCAGCGGCGCGCTGCCCAGCGACACGGCGGCCCGCAGGTAGGTCGGCGGCACGCTCTTCATCACGCTGTACAGCGGCAGGATCATGAAGGGCAGCAGGATGTGCGTCATCGAGACGACGACGCCCGTGCGGTTGAACAGCAACTGCAGCGGCTTGTCGATCGCATGCAGCGCGATCAGCGCGTGGTTGACCAGCCCTTCGGACTGGAGCAGCACGATCCACGCCGCCACGCGCACCAGGATGGAGGTCCAGAAGGGCACGAGCACGAGGATCATCAGCACGTTGGCCTGGCGCGTCGGCAGCGTGCTGAGCCAATAGGCGAGGGGATAGCCGAGCAGCAGGCACCACAGCGTGACGACCGCGCTGATGTGGAAGGTGCGCAGCAGGATGCCGCCGAAGACCCGCTGGTCGGGCTCCATGCGCTGCACATTGCCTTGCGCGTCGCGCCTCAGGTCGACCGAGGCCAGCAGGTAGTCGGGCGTCCAGCGCGAGGCGTTCTTCGCGATCGCCTGCCAGTAGGCGAGCTCGCTCCAGCGCGGGTCGAGCTCCAGCAGCTTGGCCTTCACGTCGGCCGCCGAGCTCGCGCCCGCGAGCGGCAGCGCGCGATAGGTGTTCATCACCAGCGAGCGGGCGCCGGGCACCTCGCTGTTGAGCCGGCGCGCGAGCGCGCCGGCGTCGGCGCTGTCGGGCATCGCGGCGAGGTCCTGCGTCAGCGCCGCGAAGGCGGCCGCCGACGGCGGGCCGTCGCGTTTCCAGTCGGACAGCGCCGCGCCGGTGCGCGGCAGTGCGTTCGCCACCTCCGGGTTCTCGATCGCGCGTTTCAGCAGCGCCGCGATGGGCACCAGGAAGGTCAGCAGCAGGAACACCAGCAGCGGCAGCGTCAGCGAGAACGCGCGCAGGCGCCGCCGCCGCTCTGCCCGCGCCAGCGAGCGCTGCAGCGACCCGCCCGGCAGCGCGGCGGCCGAGACGCTCACTGCGTCGCCCACGCCGCGAAGCGCTTCTCCAGCGCCTCGCCCTGATCGGCCCAGAAGCCGAGGTTGAACTGCAGCGCATCCTTCGCGTTGGCCGGCGCCGTCGGCAGGTTGGCCAGCACCTTGGGGTCGAGCTTGGACAGCGCCTTGGTGTTGGTCGGGCCGTAAGCGATGTTGCGCGCGTACTCGGCCTGCGCGTCGGGCGTGCTGGCGAAGGCGATGAACTTCAGCGCCGCCTCCTTGTTGGGCGTGCCCTTCGGGATGACCCAGTAGTCGAGGTCGTAGATGCCGCCGGTCCAGGTGATCTTGAGGTTCTTGCCTTCCCGGTTGGCCGCGTCGATGCGGCCGTTGTAGGCGGTGCTCAGCGCGACGTCGCCGGCGACGAGGAACTGCGGCGGTTGCGCGCCGGCCTCCCACCACTGGATGTGCGGCTTGAGCGCGGTGAGCTTCTTGAACGCGCGCTCGGCGCCTTCCTTGGTGGCCAGCACCTTGTAGACGTCGGCCGGCTTGACGCCGTCGGCCATCAGCGCGAACTCGAGGTTGTAGCGCGCGCCCTTGCGCATGCCGCGCTTGCCGGGAAACTTCTGCACGTCCCAGAAGTCGGCCCAGGTGACCGGCGCGGTCTTGAGCTTGTCGGCGTTGTAGGCCATGACGGTGGACCACACGAAGACGCCGACGCCGCAGTCGCTGACGGCGGCCGGAAGGAAATCGCCCTTGGAGCCGATCTTCGCGTAATCGAGTTTCTCGAACAGGCCTTCGTCGCAGCCGCGCGCGACGTCGGGCGATTCCACCTCGACGACGTCCCAGGTCACCTTCTTGGTCTCGACCATCGCCTTGATCTTGGCCTGCTCGCCGTTGTATTCGACCGGCACGACCTTGGTGCCGGTCTTCTCGAACGGCTCGTAGAAGGCCTTCTTCTGCGCGTTGGCGTTGGCGCCGCCGAAGTTGACCACGGTGATCTGCTGCGCGAACGCGGGCAGCACGAAGGCGGCCGCCAGGGCCGCGGTGAGGATGCGCTTGTTCATGGTCTGACTCCTCTTGTCGAACGGTTGGGGAAATTCATGCGTACACCCTGGTGTGCTCTTGCGGAAACTCCAGCCACACGCTGTCGCCGGACTGCGGCGCGACCGGCACGGCCAGCGGCAGCTTGACGGTCGCCGGCGCCTGCCCTTCGCCCACCGCGCAGAGCAGGCGCTGGTGATCGCCGAAGTAGATGACGCTGGTGACGGTGGCCTGCAGCATGTTGCCTCGGCTGCCTGCCTGCGTGTGCAGCACGATGCGCTCGGGCCGGATGCATGCCTCCACGACCGCGCCGACCGCAGCGCCATTGACGTTGACGCCGGCGATCACGCGCCCGTCGGTCAGCACGATGCCGCAGCGTTCCTCGTCGGCTGCGCGCACCGTGCCCTTCAGCGTCGTGCTGTCGCCGACGAAGCCGGCCACGAAGCGGTTGGCCGGCGTTTCGTACAGCCGGTCGACGGCGTCGATCTGCTGGATCGCGCCGTCGTTGAACACCGCGACGCGGTCGCTCATCGTCAGCGCCTCCCCCTGGTCGTGGGTGACATAGACGAAGGTGACGCCGAGCTGGCGGTGCAGCTCCTTGAGCTCGATCTGCATGTGCTCGCGCAACTGCTTGTCGAGCGCGCCCAGCGGCTCGTCCATCAGCACGAGCTGCGGCTCGAACACCAGGGCGCGGGCGAGCGCGACGCGCTGCTGCTGGCCGCCCGACAGCTGCGCCGGATGCCGCCCGGCCATGCCGGTCAGCCGCACCATCGCGAGCGCGCGCTCCACGCGGCGCGCCTGCTCGTCCTTCGGCACCTTGCGAACCGTCAGCGGATAGGCGACGTTCTGGCCGACCGTCAGGTGCGGGAACAGCGCGTAGTTCTGGAACACCATGCCGAAGTGGCGCCTGTGCGGCGGCGTGCGCGTGATCGGCTGGCCTTCCAGCACGATCTCGCCGGAGGTCGGCGATTCGAAGCCCGCCAGCATCATCAGCGTGGTCGTCTTGCCGGAGCCCGAGGGGCCCAGCAGCGTCAGGAATTCGCCGCGGCGGATGTCGAGGTCGAGCGCCCGAACCACCAGCTGCACCCCGTCGTAGGTCTTCTGCACACCACGAAAGCGCACCAGGGGCTCGGCGTTCGTGGCCGCCGGGGCGCCGTGCGGCGCGGCTTGGGGGGCGGTCGGCACGCTGCGCATCACTGCACGGCCGAGAAGCTGTCGGCCAGGATCTGCAGGCCCTCGTCGAGCAGCGCGTCCGACGCGGTCAGCGGCACCAGCATGCGAATCACGTTGCCGTGCGTGCCGCACGACAGCAGGATGAGGCCGCGGCGCGCCGCTTCGGCGGTGATGCGCGAGGTGAGCGCCGCGTCGGGCCGCGCCAGGTTGCCGCCTTCGAACAGCTCGATCGCGACCATCGCGCCCAGGCCTCGCACGTCGCCGATGGCGGGCTGCTGCCCCGCGATGCGTCGCAGCCCGGCCATCAGGCGCTCGCCGACCGCCTTGCTGCGTTCGAGCAGACCTTCGTCCTCGAAGACCTTCAGCACCGCCAGCGCGGCGGCGCAGCCGATGGGGCTGCCGGCATAGGTGCCGCCCAGCCCACCCGGCGCGGGCGCGTCCATCACGTCGGCGCGGCCCACCACACCGGAAATCGGGAAGCCGCCGGCGAGCGACTTCGCGGTGGCGATGAGGTCGGGCGCCACCGGCCACTGCTCGCTGGCGAACCAGGTGCCGCAGCGGCCGGCGCCGGTCTGCACCTCGTCGGCGATCAGCAGGATGCCGTGGCGGTCGGCAATGCGCTTGAGCCCTTCGACGAAGGCCGGCGGCGCGATGTAGAAGCCGCCTTCTCCCTGAACCGGCTCGAGGATGAATGCCGCGACGCGCGTGGCCTCGATGTCGTTCTTCAGGATGGTCTCCACCGAGTGCAGGGCGTCCGCCACGCTGACGCCGTGCAGCTCGTTGGGGAACAGCGCGTGGAACACCTCGCCGGGGAAGGGACCGAAGCCGGTCTTGTACGGGGCGACCTTGCCGGTGAGGCCCAGCGTCATCAGCGTGCGGCCGTGATAGCCGCCGGTGAACGCCACGATGCCGGGCCGGCCGCTGAAGGCGCGGGCGATCTTCACCGCGTTCTCCACCGCCTCGGCGCCGGTCGACAGGAACAGCGTCTTCTTCGCGAAGGCGCCCGGCGCGAGGGAGTTGAGCCGCTCGGCCAGCTCGACGTAGGGCTCGTAGGCGAGCACCTGGAAGCAGGTGTGGGTATAGCGGTCGAGCTGCGCCTTCACCGCGGCGATGACCTCGGGGTGGCAGTGCCCGGTGTTCAGCACGGCGATGCCGCCGGCGAAGTCGATGTAGCGACTGCCCTCCACGTCCCACAGCTCGGCATTGCGGCCGTGCGAGATGAAGATCTCGTGCGCCTGGCCGACGCCGCGCGGGATCGCCATGCGGCGGCGGGCCATCAGCGCGGCATTGGTGGAGTGAGGTTCGCGTTTCATGGACTGTTCTCCGGTGGCACTCGATGACTGTAGGCCGCACGAGCCGGGGATTCCATGTACAGCCGCACCACGGGCACGGTGTACTGTGCAGGGCGGCGGCCCTGTACATGGAAGCACCGATGCGGTGCCGTCGGCTATCGTCCCGCCCATGTTCACGCTCAACCCCGATTCGCCCACGCCGCTGGTCAGCCAGATCGTCGACGGCTTTCGCCGCCTCATCGCCGACCAGTCGCTGAAGCCCGGCGCCAAGCTGCCGTCGATCCGCGGCTTCGCGGCTTCGCACCAGGTCAGTGTGTTCACCGTCGTCGAGGCCTACGACCGGCTGGTGGCGCAGGGCTGGCTGGTGTCGCGCGCGAACGCCGGCTTCTTCGTCAAGCGCCGGCCGGGCGAGGCCACCGCGGGCGGCGAGGCGCTGCGCGCGGACCTGCGCTTCGACGCGCGCTGGTACCTCAAGCAGATCTTCGAGAACCGCAACCTGGCGCTGAAGCCCGGCTGCGGCTGGATGCCGCACGACTGGCTGTTCGAGGAGGGCGTGCGGCGCAGCCTGCGCCAGCTCGCCGCCGATGGCGCCGAGCTCGGAGGCTACGGACTGCCGCACGGCCATGTGGCGCTGCGCATGCTGATCGCCGAAGGGCTGGCCGAACACCAGATCGCGGTGACGGCCGACAACGTGCTGCTCACCCAGGGGTCCAGCCAGGGGCTGGACCTGGCGGCGCGCCGCGTCGTGAAGCCGGGCGACGTGGTGCTGGTCGACGATCCGGGCTATCCCAACCTGATGTTCATGCTGCGCTTCCTCGGCGCGCGGCTCGTCGGCGTGCCGCGCACCCCGGCCGGCTACGACCTCGCTGCGCTGGAGTCGCTGATGGCCGAGCACCGCCCGCGCGCCTTCTTCACGCAGCCCCGGCTGCAGAGCCCCACCAACTCGGTCGCGCCGCTCGCGCAGCTGTTTCGCGTGCTGCAGCTCGCCGAGACGCACGACGTGGGGCTGGTCGAGAACGACATCTACGCCGACCTCGATCCGCAGTCGCGGCCTTCATTGGCCAGCCTCGACCAGCTGCGCCGCGTGGTCTACGTCGGCAGCTACTCCAAGACGGTCTCGCCGAACCTGCGCGTGGGCTATGTGGTCGCCTCGCCGCAAGTGCTGGAGGAACTGGCCCAGCTCAAGATGGTGTCGGGGCTGACGTCGTCCGACCTCACCGAGCGGATCGTGTTCGGCGCGCTGACCGAGGGGCGCTGGCGCAAGCACCTGAAGTCGCTGCGCGACCGGCTGGCGGACGCGCACGGCCGCGTCGCGCACCGTCTGGCCGACCTGGGCTTCGAGCTGTTCCACGAGCCCAAGGCCGGCATGTACCTCTGGGCGCGTCATCCGGACCTGCCCGACGGCGCCGAGCTGTCGCGTCAGGCGGTGCCGGACAACATCATGCTCGGGCCGGGGCAGCTGTTCCTGGTCGAGCCACGGCCGACGGGATGGCTGCGCTTCAACGTCGCGTTCAGCGACGACGAGCGGCTGTACGGTTTCCTGGGGCGGCAGATCTCGCAGCAGGTGCAGAGCGCCGCCGCATAGGGGGTGCGGACGCGGCGCTCACCACCAGCCTGCGGAAGGCAGCCGTCGCCAGTCCCGCACCAGCCAGATGGCATACAGGTGCACCGGATACACCGCGTAGAACACCCAGCGCAGCCGCGGCACCCGCAGCTGGACCTGCGAGGCCAGCATCAGCGCCGGTACGGCCGACAGCGCCCAGAAGTTGCCGTTCAGCAGCGCCAGCGACGCCGTGAACAGCACCCAGGCCGCGAAGTGCTTCCCGGTCGGCTCGCGGCAATACGCCCATGCCGCGATGAACATGGCGACGCCCGGGTACAGGTAGTCCCCCAGCAGCCCCCCGGCCACGATCGCGAGCCCGGCGATCAGCAAGCCGAATGCGCCTCCCCGGTCGAGCCCGTACACCGCCGCCGCGCCCGCCAGCAGGGTGATGAGGATGTTCAACGGCCACCAGTTGCCCACGAGCAGCCAGTGCGCCGGCGTGGCCAGTGCGCCGAACAGTGCCAGGCGGCGCATCACGCGCAGGTGCAGCGCGCGTTCGAGTGCGTCGGGCCGCGCCAGGTTGTAGGCGAGCACGAAGGCGAACACCGGCGCCACCCAGCGGCCAGCCTGGTAGGCGCCCGGCAGCGTGCGGTTGTAGAGGAAGGTGTTGACGTGGTCCAGCAGCATCAGCGCGAGCGCAGCCCATTTCAGCGCCTCGAGCGTGCCGTCGGCAATCTGCAGCGGCGCCAGGCGAAGGGCTCGAGGACGTTGTGCGATCTGCATGGACATTTCACCGGCAAGGGCTGTGCCGCGCAGGGCGGTCGCAGGGGGTGCTTCCTCTAGAATCGAGGGTTTCGGCTGCGTGTTGCCGACCTCCAATTCTTCGGGACCGTGCTTGCATGAAAGCCTCCGACATCCGCCAATCGTTTCTCAAGTTCTTCGAATCGAAGGGCCACGCCGTCGTGCCGTCGAGCCCGGTGGTGCCCGGGGACGATCCGACGCTGCTCTTCACCAACGCCGGCATGAACCAGTTCAAGGACGTGTTCCTCGGCTTCGACAAGCGGCCCTACTCGCGCGCGGCGACAGCGCAGAAGTGCATCCGCGCCGGCGGCAAGCACAACGACCTCGAGAACGTGGGCTACACAGCCCGCCACCATACCTTCTTCGAGATGCTGGGCAACTTCAGCTTCGGCGACTACTTCAAGCGCGACGCCATCGTCTACGCATGGGAGCTGCTGACCGAGGTGTTCAAGCTGCCGCCCGACAAGCTGTGGGTCACCGTGTACGCCGAGGACGACGAGGCGTACGACATCTGGCACAAGACCGTGGGCGTGCCGGCCGAGCGCATCGTGCGCATCGGCGACAACAAGGGCGCGCGCTACGCCTCCGACAACTTCTGGATGATGGGCGACACCGGTCCGTGCGGGCCCTGCACCGAGATCTTCTACGACCACGGCCCCGAGGTCGCCGGCGGCCCGCCGGGATCGCCCGATGAAGACGGCGACCGCTACATCGAGATCTGGAACAACGTCTTCATGCAGTTCAACCGCGACGAGGCGGGCGTGATGCACAAGCTGCCCAAGCCGAGCGTGGACACCGGCATGGGCCTGGAGCGCGTGACCGCGGTGCTGCAGGGCGTGCACTCCAACTACGAGATCGACCTCTTCGTGAACCTGCTCGCGGCGGCCAAGAAGACGGTCGACGAGGCGGGCGCGGGCGACTGCGACAAGGATTCGCCCTCGCTGAGGGTCATTGCCGACCATATCCGCGCCTGCACCTTCACGGTGGTCGACGGCGTGATTCCGAGCAACGCCGGACGCGGCTACGTGCTTCGCCGCATCACGCGCCGGGCGATCCGCCACGGCTACAAGCTGGGCGCTCGCAAGCCCTTCTTCCATGCACTGGTGCCGGCACTGGTCAAGGAAATGGGCGACGCCTACCCCGAACTGCGCCAGCACGAAAAGCGCGCCATCGAGGTGCTCAAGCAGGAAGAGGAAGGGTTCTTCCGCACCATCGCCAACGGCATGGAGATCCTCGACAAGGCGCTCGGGGCCGGCGCCAGGCAGCTGGACGGCGACACCGCCTTCAAGCTGCACGACACCTACGGCTTCCCGGTCGACCTCACCGCCGACGTCTGCCGCGAGCGCGGCGTCACGGTCGACGAGGCGCGCTTCAACCACCTGCTCGACGAGCAGCGGCGGCGCGCCCGCGAGGCGGGCAAGTTCAAGATGGCGCAGGGGCTGGAGTACAGCGGCAGCCCGACCACGTTCCACGGCTACGACGCGCTGACGCACGACACCGCCAAGGTCACGGCCATCTACGTCGACGGCACCTCCGTGCAGCAGGCAGGTTCCGGCGACGATGCGGTGATCGTGCTCGACCACACGCCGTTCTATGCGGAGAGCGGCGGCCAGGTCGGCGACACCGGCGAGCTGCGCAACGCTGCCGCGCGCTTCCTCGTCGAAGACACGCTGAAGGTGCAGGCCGACGTGTTCGGCCATCACGGCCGGATCGTCGAGGGCAGCATCAGGATCGGCGACACGGTCGACGCGAAGGTCGATGCCGACAAGCGCGCGAAGACCATGCGCAATCACAGCGCCACCCACCTCATGCACAAGGCGCTGCGCGAGGTCCTGGGCGGCCATGTCCAGCAGAAGGGCTCGCTGGTCGACGCGGAGCGCACGCGCTTCGACTTCGCGCACAACGGCCCGATGACCGATGCGCAGATCCGCCGCGTCGAGGCCATCGTCAACGCCGAGATCCTGGCCAACGCGCCCACCCAGGCGCGCGTGATGCCGATCGAGGAGGCTCAGAAGAGCGGGGCGATGATGCTGTTCGGCGAGAAGTACGGCGACGAGGTGCGCGTGCTCGACATCGGCAGCAGCCGCGAGCTGTGCGGCGGCACGCACGTTCAGCGCACCGGCGACATCGGCCTGTTCAAGGTCGTCGCCGAGAGCGGCGTCGCGGCCGGCGTGCGCCGCATCGAGGCGATCACAGGCGAGAACGCGCTGGCGTACCTGCAGTCGCTCGAGGAGACGGTGAATCGCGTGGCCGGCACGCTGAAGGCAGCGCCGTCAGAGCTGGGCTCGCGCGTCGGGCAGGTGCTCGATCAGGTGAAGTCGCTCGAGAAGGAGCTGGCCGCGCTGAAGGGCAAGCTGGCCTCGGCACAAGGCGACGAGCTGCTGGCTCGGGCCATCGACGTGAAGGGCATCAAGGTGCTCGCCGCGACGCTGGAGGGCGCCGATGCCAAGGCCTTGCGCGAGACCATGGACAAGCTCAAGGACAAGCTGAAGACGGCGGCCATCGTGCTCGCGGCGGTCGACAACGGCCGTGTGCAGCTTGCGGCCGGCGTCACCGCCGACAGCGTCGCCAAGGTGAAGGCGGGCGAGCTCGTCAACTTCGTCGCGCAGCAGGTGGGCGGCAAGGGCGGCGGCAAGCCCGACCTCGCCATGGCCGGCGGCACCGACGCGTCACGTCTCGGCTCCGCGCTCGATTCCGTTCAGGCCTGGGTCGCCGAACGCGTGTAAGACGCAACACCACCGACCCCCTCAAGCACGGGTTGCCCGCCCCTCAGCCTAGGGGGCTCATCCGTGCCGGTGGGCTGCAGATTCGCCGGTAAACCTTTCCGGGATCAGGGCTTGGCCACCGAAGGCGCTGAGCGCTGACTCACCGGCGCTTCCGCGTGTACACGCGGAACGTAGCAATCCGTAACTCGCGGCACAGGCCTTGCAATTGCATCCGGCGCGTGCGGTTCCTCCGTACGTGAGCACCACGCAGCATGTGGGAGGCAGCATGGCAAGTCCGCAACGTTCGGCGTACGCTCGAACAAACGTTGGCCTGAAGGGGTCGACCTCATGAGCGTCATCGGCGAAATACGTGTCAGTCTGGATGCCATCGGCTACGAGCAGCAGGTCTTGCTGTTCGGCTTTCTGGCCAGCTATCCGCTTGCGCTCGGCGGCCTGCTCGGCGCCCGCGGCAAGCGCATCGCCCGCTACACCGCCGCAGTCTCGATGATCGGCTTCGCTGCCATGACCGATCCCTGGTTCCATGGCGTGCTGCTCGTCGTGATGGTGGTCGCCGGCATGGGGCTGTTCATCGCCGCCGTGTACGGGCTCGATTTCCTGCAGCGCAGCGTGCTGCGCGTGCAGCCGGCGCTCGAGCCGGTCGAGGCGGAGTTGCCTTCGCCGATGTCCGACAGCCTGCCCGGGCGCGAAGAGCGTCGCCGCAAGTTGCGTCTGACCGGACGCGCCGGCACTACCTGATCCCGCGCGTCGGGTGTGGACCGGCCCGGATGTCACGGGCGCGCGAATTGCTACTTTTTACGCCGTCGGTCTCCCGGCCGCTGAGCATCCGAGGAGCAAGAACATGGCCGCGAGCGGTAAAACGGTCCTCCTGGTCGACGACGACACGAACAATCTCGAGACCCTGGGCGAGATCCTGCGCGCGGAGGGCTACCACGTGGTCTGCGCGCGCAACGGGGCCGAAGCGCTCGCCTGCCTGCGCGCCACCCACCCGGATGTCGTGATGCTCGACTACGTGATGCCGCAGATGGACGGCGCGAAGATGATCGGCGCGCTGCGCCACGACTCGCAGACCCGGGACATCGCCGTCGTGATGACGAGCGGGCTGCCGGAGGACATGGTGCGTCCGCGCTGCAGCGACTACGACGCCTTCCTGCAGAAGCCGCTGGACATCGACCAGGCCCTGCAGACCTTGTCGGCCCTGGCGCGCTAGGGCCCACAAGACGAGCCGGCTGGCGCCGGCGACTCGGTGCTGCGACCGGGCTTTTCCCCCTCTTGAAAACCTCCGGCCTGCCAATAACTCGGAGTCGCATGCCGGCTGGTTGGCATTGCCGGCCGGTGTCTTGGGGCCCATGTGGGCATCAGCCTTTGCAATGGAGGAACCGCCATGTACGAATCGTTGCTGAACTTCCCGGGCGGCCTGTTCGGTGAGTTCGACCGCTTGCGCCGGGAAATGGATGACATCTTCGGCGTCTCGGGATTGCCGAGCAGCATCCGCTCGGTGGCGCACGGCGCCACGCCGGCCATCAACGTCGGCCGCACGGCCAACAGCGTCGAGGTGTATGCGTTCGCGCCCGGCCTCGACCCCGCCAAGATCGACGTGACGCTGGACCGCGGCGTGCTGCGGATCTCGGGCGAGCGGGCGTCCGCAATCCCCGAGAACGACGAGAAGGTCCAGGTGTACAGCCGCGAGCGCGGCACGGGAAGCTTCATGCGCGCCGTGTCGCTGCCGGACGACGTCGACCCCGGTCAGGTACGGGCGAGCTATCGCGACGGCGTGCTTCAAGTGAGCATCCCGCGCCGCGAGTCCGCGCAGCCCAAGCGCATCACCGTCCAGTGACCCAGCAAGGAGGACAGATCATGAGCGACAAAAAGCCAGCCACCACCGACACCAGGCAATCGCTTCAGAACACGCGCGAAGCCGACAACCGTGCGGTGCTGCCGCGCGTCGATGTGTTCGAGGACGACTCGGGCATCACGCTGTTGGCCGACCTGCCCGGCGTTCCGCGCGACAAGCTGGAGCTGAAGGTCGAAGGCGACACGCTGCTGGTCGAGGGCACGGTCCAGCCGCAGACGCCCGACGGCCTCGAGGCGGTGTATGCCGAAATTCGCATCCCGCGATTTCGCCGCAGCTTCACGCTGAGCCGCGAGCTCGACACGCAGAAGATCGACGCCAACCTGAAGGACGGCGTGCTGACCCTGCGCATCCCGAAGCAGGCTCACGCGCAGCCGCGCCGCATCGACGTGCAGGCCGGGTGAGGCCATGGAGACGCTGCATCAGCTGCGGCAAGGCCTGGAGCACGCCGTCGAGTCGCTGACCGACGGCTGGCGCGAGCTGGGTCAGCGCGCCACCGGCGCGTTGACCCGCTTCAAGTCCAGCGCCGCGCACGCCGACGAGGGCGCGCCGCTGCCCGGCGACATGCCGATCACCAGCGGCTGGGCCTTCCTCGCTGCCGACGTGTTCGAGGACGACGACAAGGTGGTCGTGCGGCTCGAGGCGCCGGGGCTCAAGCGCGAGGATTTCGACGTCGAGCTGCACGGCGATGTGCTTTCGGTGCGCGGCGAGAAGCGCTTCGAGCGGGAGACCGGCAGCGGCCGCTACCGCGTCGTGCAATGCGCCTACGGCAGCTTCCGCCGCGAGGTGGCGCTGCCGGTGCACGTGCAGGCGGACAAGACCCGCGCGACCTACCGCGACGGCGTGCTGCGCATCGAGATGCCGAAGGCCGAAGGCGTCAAGGCAAGACGCGTCGACGTGCACGAAGGCTGACGCACGGCAGGGACAGCCTCTCGGCCGGCGGCGATCTCAAGCCAGTGGCTTCAGGTCGCCGAGCAGCGTCGGGATCAGCTCGCTGACCGTCGGATGGATGTGCATGGCGCGCCGCACCACGGTGTACGGCGCGCCGGCCGCCATGACGCCGAGCAGCGAGTGCACGATCTCGTCGCCTTCGATGCACAGGAGCGCCGCGCCCAGGATGCGATCGGTCTCGGCATCGACGAGTACCTTCATGAAACCCTGCGTCTCACCGCGCTCCTTGGCGCGGCCGACGCGTGTCATCGGCATCACGCCGACCCGTGCGGGCCTGCCTGAGGCGCGCACCTCCGCCTCGGTCATGCCGACGCGTCCGAGCGGCGGGTCGGTGAAGAGGGCATAGGCCGGGATGCGATCGCTGATGCGGCGCGCATCGTTGTCGAGCAGGTTGGCGACGACGATCTCGTGATCGTTGTACGAGGTGTGCGTGAACGCCCCGCGGCCATTCGCGTCGCCGAGCGCCCAGACACCCTCGACGTTCGTGCGCAGCTGGTCGTCCACGGTGATGAAGCCCCGGGCATCGGTCGCGATGCCGGCCCGGTCCAGGCCGAGATCGTCCGTGTTCGCACGTCGGCCGACGGCGAACAGCAAATGTGTGCCGGCGAGCTCGTGGGCGCGGCCGCCGGCGCTCAGCGACAGCGTCACACCGTTGCCGGACGAACCCCGCGCGAGGCGAAAGTCGCGCGCGCCGAGCAGGAATTCGACGCCTTCGCGCGCGAGGATGGCCTGCACCTCGCGCGACACTTCGGGGTCTTCGCGGGCAATCAGCCGGTCGGCGTACTCGACGACGGTGACGCGCGAGCCGAAGCGGCGGAACATCTGCGCGAACTCGAGCCCGATGTAGCTGCCGCCGGCGACCAGGAGGTGCTCCGGCAGCACGTCGAGACCCATCATCGAGGTGTTGGTCAGGTAGTCGATGTCGGCGATGCCGGGCCAGTCGGGCACGACGGCGCGCCCCCCGGTGTTGATGAAGACCTTCGGCGCCTCGTAGACGTCGTCGCCGACGCGCACCGCATGCGGACCGACGAAGCGCGCATGGCCCCATGCCAGCGTCAGGTTCGCGGTGCCCTCGAGCCAGCGGGCCAGGCCGTCGAGCGACTGCTGCACGACGGCGTCCTTGCGCGCCTTCACCGCCTTCATGTCCACCGTCACCGGACCGGTGATGCGCACGCCATAGTCGCCGGCGCGCCGCGCGACGTGGGCAGCGCGAGCGCTGGCCACCAGGGTCTTGGTCGGGATGCAGCCGTCGTTGACGCAAGTGCCGCCAAGGTGCTCGCGCTCGATGAGCAGCGTCTTCATGCCGGCGTCGGCGAGTCTCACGGCGAGGGAGGGGCCGGCCTGGCCGCTGCCGATGACGATGGCGTCGAAGGGGGTGGACATGGCGGCCTCCTCTTGGGTGAATGAAGGCTTGGTCGCGAAGGGGTCCTCGCGCTTACACCGGTGCTCGTCGGGGTTCGCTGCGGCTCACCGCCTGCCGACAAGAATAGTCGCCAGCACGAAGCCCGCGAGCCACAGCGTCTCCACCAGCAGCAGCACGAAGGGCCGCCAGCCCGCCTGCGCCAGCGTCGTGAACGAGGTCTTGATGCCGAGGGCGGCGATCGCGACCACCAGGCAGCCGCGCGAGACGCTGCCCAGGAGCTCCTGCGCGCCGGCGGGCACCCACCCTAGCGAATTCAGCGCCACCAGCACGACGAAGCACTGCAGAAAGCCCGGCAGCAGGGGCGGCCGCGTGGCCGAGGTCTGCGAGCCGCGCGACAGCCCGGACAGCGACACCGCCATCACGACGAACGCGAGCAGCGAGATGCGCAGCAGCTTCACCAGCGTGGCCTGGTCGCCCGTGGCCGGGCCCATCAGGTACCCGGCCCCGACGACCTGGGCGACGTCGTGAATGGTGCCGCCGAGGAAGAGGCCCGCGAGCGCCGGGGGCAGCCCGAACGCCCGGGCGATGGGCGGATACAGCAGCATCGCGATCGTCGACAGCGTGGTCACGCTGACGACGACAACGAGGGTGAAGCGGTCGCGCTGCGGTGATCGGGGCAGCACGGCAGCCAGCGCCAGCGCGGCCGAGGCGCCGCAGATCGCGGTGGCGCCGCCCGACAGCACGCCGGCGGCCGTGCCCAGGCCCAGGCGGCGCGACAGGACGATGCCGACGCCGATGGTGCTCAGCACCGCGGCGACGACGATCGCGGCGCTGGTCCAGCCCAGCGCCGCGATCTGCGTCACGGTGATGCGCGCGCCGAGCAGCGCGACCCCCAGGCGCAGCAGCGTGCGTCCGCAGAACTCGATGCCCGGCCGGGTCTTCGCCTCGTCTTCGAGAAAATGAAAGCAGACGCCGAAGAACAGCGCGTACAGCAGCTGGGGTCCGCGGTGCAGCCCGGCGACGAAGCTCGCGCCCAGCGCGATCACGCCGCACAGGGCCGTGCCCGGCCAGCGCAGCGCCAGCGCGCCCCACGCCGCGGACGCCGCGCCGCTCAGGCGGGCGCTCGTGGCGGAGGGCGTCGACAAGGCTTTCCTACTTCTCGACGAAGGCGCGCTCGATGACGTAGTCGCCTTGCTCGCCTTGCCGAGGGCTGATCGAGAAGCCGCGCGCGTCGAGCAGTCTGCAGGCGTCCTTCAGCATCGCCTCGCTGCCGCAGATCATTGCGCGGTCGGTTGCCGCATCGATGGGCGGCATGCCGGTGTCGGCGGCGAGCTTGCCCGATTCGATGAGGTCGGTGAGGCGGCCCTGGTTGCGAAACGGCTCGCGCGTGACCGTGGGGTAGTAGATCAGCTTGTCGCGCAGCATCTCGCCGAGGAACTCGTGCTCGGGCAGCTGCTGCTGGAAGAAGTCGGCATAGGCCAGCTCGTCGACCTGCCGAACGCCGTGCACCAGCACGACCTTCTCGAAGCGCTCATAGGTGTGCGGGTCCTGGATGATGCTGATGAAGGGTGCAAGGCCGGTGCCGGTGGACAGCAGGTACAGGTGCTTGCCGGGCCGCAGGTCGTCGAGCACCAGCGTGCCGACGGGCTTGCGCCCGACGATGACCTCGTCGCCCGGCTTCAGGTGCTGCAGGCGGGATGTCAACGGTCCGTTCTCGACCTTGATGCTGAAGAACTCGAGGTGTTCGTCGTGGTTGGCGCTGGCCACGCTGTAGGCGCGCAGCAGCGGTTTGCCTTCGACGTGCAGTCCGATCATCACGAAGTGGCCGTTGCGAAAGCGCAGTGCCGGATCACGCGTGGTGCGAAACGAGAACAGCGTGTCGTTCCAGTGGTGGACGTGCAGGACTTTTTCGGTGCCGAGGTTGGCCATGGTCGGTGTGCAAAGAATCGTCGATCAGGGGGTCAAGGGGCCGAGACAAGCGCTTCCCGTGCAACGGAATGCGCCCGTGACAGCTCCCGCAGATAGGCCCAGGGGTAGATGCCGCGCCCGTGGCCGTCGGAGAAGACGAGGTTCAGCGCCTTGTCACCGACGGGCCGGATGTCTTCGAGGCGGATGTCCGGTGAGACCTCGGCCCGTCGACCCGAGAGGCGGAACTGCTGTTCGCAGCCCGCGCAGCGGCACAGCGATCGTAGCAGCGGGTGCGGGATCAGCGCCCGCATGTGGTCTTGCCAGACCAGCTCGAGCAGGCCCGAGCTGCGATGGTCCAGGATCGATTCGGGCCAGAGGTGCTCGGTCATGTCAATGCCTTGATGCCTTCGCGGCCGACGTGATGGTCCAGGCCCTGCAGGCCGGTGGCGCCCAGCTCGCCGCCCATCGCGGCGAGGCTCTCGTCGCGGATCAGCGACTTGAGCTGGCGCACCAGCGCGTGGAAGGTGGGCGTGGCCATCATCTCGGGCGTGCGCGGCCGTGGCAGCGGGATCGCGATCTCGGCCTTGATGCGCCCGGGTCTCGCGGTCATCACGTACACCTTCTCCGACAGGAAAATCGCCTCCTCGATGTCGTGGGTGATGAACAGCACCGACAGCTGAAGCTGCTGCCACATGTTGGTCAGGATCTCCTGCATGACCGTGCGCGTCTGCGAGTCGAGCGCGCCGAAGGGCTCATCCATCAACAGCACCTGGGGGCTGGTGGCCAGCGCCCGCACGATGCCCACACGCTGCTTCATGCCGCCGGACAGCTGGTCGGGATAGTGGTTCTCGAAGGCGAGCAGGCCCGCCAGCCCGAGCAGCGTGCGCGCCGCCGACTCGCGCGCGCTGGCGCCATGGCCTTGCATCTTCAGCCCGAACTCGACGTTCTTGCGCACCGTCATCCACGGGAACAGCGAGTACTGCTGGAACACCACGCCGCGATCGGCGCCCGGCGCGCCGATGGACTGGCCGTCGAGCAGCGCCTGCCCGCGGCTGGGACGCAGGAAGCCGGCGACGACGTTGAGCAGCGTCGACTTGCCGCAGCCCGACGGTCCGATGACGCTGACGAAATCGCCGGGCTTCACCTCGAGCGACACGCCGCTCACCGCGTCGATGCCATGGCCGTTGGAGCCGAAGCTGACCGTGAGGTCGCGGATCTCGATGTGGCCTTTGCTGGGCTTGCTCATCGCGCGCTCCCCTGCGGCGCGGCATAGTCGAGCCACGGCATCAGCGTCTTGCCGGCGAGGCGGATGAGCCCGCTGCAGACCAGCCCGAGCAGCCCGATGGTGATCATGCCCAGCACGATCTCGGCATACGAGATCAGCGAGTAGGCTTCCCAGGTGAAGTAGCCGATGCCGAACTGGCCGGAGATCATCTCGGCCGCGATCAGCGACACCCAGGCCACCCCCATGCCCACCGCCAGCCCGGTGAAGATCTGCGGCGCGGCGCCGGGCAGCACCACATGCCGCATCAGCTGCCGCTCCTTGGCGCCCAGGCACTGGCCGGCGCGCAGCAGGACCGCGTCGACCGACTGCACCCCGCTCACCGTGTTGAGCAGGATCGGGAAGAACGCGCCGATGAAGGTGATGAAGACGATGCTCACCTCGTTGTCGGGCCACAGCATGATCGAGATCGGCACCCACGCGATCGCCGGGATGGGCCGCAGCGCCTCCAGCGCGGGGAAGAGCAAGTGCCGGGCGAACCGGTAGCGACCGATCGCCAGTCCCATCGCCACGCCCACCACCGTGGCCGCCGCGAAGCCGATGAAGATGCGGCGCAGGCTCATGCCGATGTTGGTGATGAACTTGCCGTTCTGGTTGACCTGCACGACCTTCTCCAGCACCTCGAGCGGCGTCGGGATGTTGGTGAAGCGGATGTAGAAATCCCAGCGGTAGGTCGTGGCGAGGTGCCAGAAGAGCAGCACTCCCAGCAGCGATGCGGCGCTCATCAGGTAGACGGCGCCGTGCGCGCGCAGCCATGCCGCGAGCGGCGAGCCAGCCGCGGGCGGCGCTGCCACGGCAGGCGGCAAGGCGCGCACGGCATCGGCCGCCCGCGGCAGCGCGATGGCCGCGGGCATGTCGGGCGGATGCTCGGGAGAGACTTCCTCGAACAGGCGGCGCATGGCGGTCGACATGGCGGGGTCCTCCGCTTCAGAGGCCGGTGGCCGCAGCCAGCGCCTCGGTGTAGGTGGCCAGCCTGCCGCCGATGGAGACGGCATGCGCCTCGGCATCCTTCTTCAGCAGGAAGGGGACGATCTGCGGCTTCTTCGCATCGGCGGTGTTGAGCGCGTAGAACGCCTTGTCGGCGAACACCTTGATGCCCAGCGCGCGGTCGTAGAGGTAGGCCACCTTGACTTTCCGGCTCTCCGCCTGCGCCTTGTTGATGGCTGCCAGTGTGCAGACCGGCGACGAATACGCCGCGATGGTCGTGCCTTCGACCCATACCTCGCCCGCCTCCTTGGGACGCGTGATGGCCGTCTTGCACAGCGCGTCGTGGCCGGTGATGTCGTAGTTGGCGAGCGTCTGCTTCTGCGCGTCGTAGTCGAGCTTCAGCTCCTTGTAGGCCTGGCGCACGTAGGTCTCGTCGACCCAGGCGTTGACGTCCAGCGCCTTCACGCGGTTGAGCCGCGTGAGCACCTCGTGGCCGGTCTTGATGGTGTCGATCCAGCGCGGCTTGATCGTCGGATCGAGCGTGTGGATGCCGCCCGGGCCGAGGTAGAGGTAGGCGACCTCCTTCTCGACCCTGGTCCACTCCTCGATCTTCGCCGCCGCCGCCGCCGGGTTGGCACGCAACCAGGCGTTGGCCTCGATCAGCGCCTTGATGTAGGCGACGACGACCTCCGGATGCTCGGCGGCGAAGTCCTTGCGCACGACGACGCCGTGGAAGGTGGGCACCTTCGTCTCGACGCCGTCGAAGATCTTTCGCGCGAATCCGCGGTACGGCAGCAGGTCGGCGAACGGCACGAAGTCGGCGTGCGCGTCGATCTTCTTCTCCTGCAGGTTGGTGGTGCCGACCTCGGGACTCTGGCTCACCAGGTTCCAGTAGCCCTCGGACCAGCCGCGCGTCTGCATGGCCTGCAGCACCATGCCGTGCGCCGCCGAGCCGAACGGGACCGAGATCAGCTTGCCCTTCAGATCGGACAGCTGGTAGTACGGCGAGTCCTTGTGCACCACGACGCCGTTGCCCGAGCCGAAGGCGTTGTACGCGATGACGGCCACGAGCTGCGTCTCGTTGCCCGGCTGCGACTGCCCGGTCGCGCCGTTCACCAGCAGCGGGTAGTCGCCCATCATCCCGATGTGCAGCTTCTTGGCCATCATGCCGTTGGTGATGGGCGGGCCCGAGGTGAAGTTCTGCCAGTCCAGCCTGAACGTCACGTCCTTGTACTTGCCGGTCTTCGGCAGGTGCTTCTCCAGCAGCTTGAGTTCCTTGATCGCCACGCCGCCGGTGACGGTGTTGGTGGTGGTGTTCTGCGTGCCGATCCCGATGACGACTTCCTGCTTCGCGGCCAGGGCGGGCAGTGCGAGCGCGAGGCAGAGCAGGGCGCCGGCTCGCGGGAGGATGTGTTTCATGGACCTGATCTCCGTGGATTGAGGAAGCGTCTTGTCCCCTCGACCGCAAGACAGATGCCACCTGAGGTGGGCTCGTGCGCCGTCTTGCGCGGTGCGGCTCATGCCTGCAACTGCTCGAGCTTGGATGCGACCCGGGCCCACTGCTCGGCGTCGGGCAGCGGCTCGCGTGCCTGGGTGATCAGCGGCCACTGCTTCGCGTAGCGGGCGTTCAGCGCGAGGTAGGGCTGCTGGTCGGAGGTCAGCTCGTCCTCGGCCACGATCGCGCCGACCGGGCACTCAGGCACACAGACGGCGCAATCGATGCACACCTGCGGGTCGATGACGACGAAGTTCGCACCTTCATGGAAGCAGTCGACCGGGCACACGCTGACGCAGTCGGTGTACTTGCAGCGGATGCAGGCTTCGGTGACGACATAGGTCATTGCGTCTTCCTTTCCGCCAGCGCGATGGCTGTCAGGGCCAGCCGCGCGAGCTTGCGCACATCGGGATCCGGATCGGCGAGCGACGCCTCCAGCGGCGCGATGGCCCGCGTGTCGCCGATCTCGCCGAGTGCGATCACCGCTTCCTTGCGCAGGTTGCTCACGGGATGCGTGAGCGAGGCCACCAGCGCCGGCAGGCCGGCGTGCGCCTTGAGCCAGCCCAGGCTGCGAGCGGCTGCGACCCGCACCTGCCAGTAGTCGTCGGCCATGGCCTGCACGAGCTCTGCCGTGGCCGGCGACAGCCGCAGCTTGCCGATCGTCTGGGCCGCCTCCTCGCGCACCATCCAGATGCTGTCGCCGAGCGCGCGCACCAGCGCGGGCAGCACGCTCACCGTGCTGGAGTAGCCGAGCGCGCCGATCGCGATGCGGCGCACCTCCGGGTCGGGGTCGTTGGCCGCGACTTCAGCGAGCTCGCCGACCGCGGCCGGGTTCTTCAGGTAGCCGAGCACGCCGACCGCCTCGCGCCGAACGCTCGTCTCGGGATCGCGCAGCGACTGCATCGCCGGATCGAAGGCCGCCGGCGACCGCAGGGAGCGCACGGCGCGAAAGGCCGAGGCGCGCGCCGCGGCCGGGCCGCCCAGCAGCATGGGCAGCAGCGGCGCGGCCGATGCGCTGTCCTTCAGCTCGGCCAGCACGTCGGCGGCGGCGCGTCGCACATCGGCGTGCGGGTCGAGCAGCAGGCCTGCGAGCGCGGCGACGACTTCGGGCGCCTCATAGCCTTCGAGCGCGCGCACGGCCTCGACGCGCACGGTGGCGTCGATGTCGGCCAGCCGCGGCAGCAGCAGCGGCACGATGTCGTCCTCGTCGCTGTACGGCAGGTCGAGCACGGCGAGGCGGCGCACGGTGGCGTCGGGATCGGTGAGTCGGCGGGTGAGTGCATCCAGCATGGCGCGGCTCCTCAGCGCAGCAGATAGGGAATCTCGACCTTCACCGCGCCGGTCGGGCAGTCCTGCTCGCAGGGCAGGCAGTACCAGCACTCGTCGAACTTCATGTAGGCCTTGTTCTTCACGATGTCGATGGCGAGCACGTCGAGCGGGCACACGTCGACGCAGACCGTGCAGCCCTTGTCGGCGATGCACTTGTCCTCGTCGACGCTGACGGGCACCTGGGTGGGGGTGAGGGCGATGGTCATGATCGATTTCTCTCGTCTTGTCTCCTCTCCCGGGTGCGGGAGAGGGCCGGGGTGAGGGGAGGCGGTGCTCACGCAGCCTGCGCCGCCTTGGCCACGCGCAGCCGCTGGTAGGCCGTGCGCTCCTCTTCGTCCACCGGCACGATGTAGGGCTCGACGGCCTTCTTGCGCAGCGTGATCCGCCCCTGCGCATCGCGAGACAGCAGCGAGTGGCAGAACCACTCGGCGTCGTCGCGCTCGGGGTGGTCGACCCGCGCGTGGTACAGCCCCCAGCGGCTCTCGGTGCGGAACAGCGACGCTTGCGCGGCCATCTCGGCGCAGTCGAGGATCGAATGGGCCTCCATCGCACGCATCAGCTCGTGCGGGTTGCCAGCCGACAAATGCTGCAGGTCTTCCCTGATCTCGGCGAAGCGGCGCAGGCCGAGATCGTACTTGCGGGTGATCTTGGGCGGCTGCAGGTAATCGTTGACGAGGCGGCGGGTCTTGTACTCGACCTGGTACGGCGTGAGTCCCCTCTCGCGATTCAGCGGCGCGAGGATGCGCGCCGACTCGGCGGCGCGTTGGTCATCGTTCACCGGTGCATGGCCCACCTCGCCGCAGTACGCGGCGGCGTTGAGTCCGCAGTGCCTGCCGTACACGAACGCGCCGAGCATGTAGTTGTGCGGCACGCTGGCGCAGTCGCCGGCGGCATAGAGGCCTTTCACCGACGTCTCGCCGCGCGCGTTGACGTGGATGCCCGAGGCGCTGTGGCCGCTGCAGAAGCCGATCTCGGAGATGTGCATCTCCACCATCTCGCGCCGGTAGTCGTTGCCGCGGCGATCGTGGAAGCGCCCGCGGCTCGGCCGCTCGTTGGTGTGCAGGATGGTTTCGATGTCCTGGATGGTCTCCTCGGCCAGGTGGTCGAGCTTGAGGAACACCGGGCCGTTGCCGCTCTGCAGCTCGCGGTGGAACTCCTCCATCATCTGGCCGCTCCAGTAGTCGCACTCGATGAAGCGCTCGCCCCGGGCGTTGGCGGTGTAGCCGCCCAGCGGCCCGGTGACGTAGGCGCAGGCCGGCCCGTTGTAGTCCTTGATCAGTGGATTGATCTGGAAGCACTCGAGGTTCGCCAGGTCGGCGCCGGCGTGGAAGGCCATCGCGTGGCCGTCGCCGCAGTTGGTGGGGTTCTCGTAGGTGCCCATCAGGTAGCCCGAAGCGGGCAGGCCGAGCCGGCCGGCGGCGCCGGTGCACAGCACGGCAGCCTTGGTGCGGATCACATGGAGCTCCGCGGTGCGGCAGTCGAAGCCCATCACCGCGGCCACTTCGCCGCCCGGCCCCGTGAGCACGCGGGTCACGACGACCCGGTTGGTGATCTCCACCCGCGCGCGCTTGAGCTGGCGGTAGAGGATGCGCTTCATGTGATGCCCCTCGGGCATCGGCAGCACGTAGGCGCCGAGGTGATGCACCTTGCGCACGCTGTAGTCGCCCGTCTCGTCCTTCTCGAACTTGACGCCCCAGCGGTCGAGCTCCTGGATCATCTCGAAGCTGTGCGCCGCGTAGGCCATCACCGCCTCCTGGTCGACGATGCCGTCGTTCGCGACGGTGATCTCCTTCACGTACTGCTCCGGCGTGGCGTGGCCGGGGATCACCGCATTGTTCAGGCCGTCCATGCCCATCGAGATGGCGCCGCTGCGCTTCACGTTGGCCTTGTCGATCAGCAGGACGCGCAGCTTGGGGTTGCGCTCCTTCGCCTTCACGGCGGCCATCGGGCCGCCGGTGCCGCCGCCGATGACGACGAGATCGAATTCCAGTTCAAGAGGCTGTGGCATGGGGACTCCGTGAGGCCGCGCAGCCTAGGAAGCGGCGCGGCGGATGCGAACGAACGAAAACACGCATGCTTATGTGCGGTCGATGCGCAGCCGGTACTGGAAGGCGTCGCCGCGGTAGTAGAGGAACTCGAAGTCGATCGGCTGCTCGCCGGCGTGGGTCAGCCGCTCGATGCGCAGCAGCGGAGAGGCCTCGGCGATGCGCAGTTGGCGGGCGAGCGACTCGTCGGCGGAGATCGCCTCGATCTGCACGTCGGCGTGCGTGAGCTGCTGGCCGAGGTCGTTCTCGAGGATCACGAAGATGTCGCGTGTGGCGAGGTCTTCATGCGCCAGCCGCTCGCCGAGCGCCAGGGGAAAGTAGCTCACGTCGACGGAGATCGGCTCGCGGTTGAGGTAGCGCAGCCGCTGGATCTCGAACACCGGTGCGCCGGGCTCGAGTGCAAGGCGCCGCGCGACCACCTCGTTAGCGGCCAGCCGGCGCGTGCTGAGGACCTGCGAGAACGTCTCGTAGCCGGCCGGCCCCATCGCCTCGCCGAAGCCCTGCAGCCGCGACAGGCTCTGGAAGGCCTTGGGCTTGGCGACGAAGCTGCCCTTGCCGGCCACCTTGAAGATGAGCCCCTCCTTCTGCAGGTCGCCGAGGGCCTGGCGGATCGTGATGCGGCTGACCTGGAAGGCGTCCATCATCTGCGCCTCCGAGGGCATCTGCGAATGCGGCGCATAGGTGCCGTCGAGCACGTGGCGGCGGATGATTTCGCGGATCTGCGAATGCATGGGCACCGACGGCAGCAGTGTGACCTTGGAGGCGGTGCGCGGCCGCGCGATGCGGGGAACCGGAGTCTTGCGGGCGGGGGTCATGGGCGTCGATCGGCAACCTGTTATGACAGGTCATGCCAAGCATGTCGCATGCCAGCCGAAAAGGCCGTTTCCGCGCGCATCCGGACCTCGCCATGCACGCCGGGCGAGCACCGATGCACTGCGATCGCGACGGCGGCGCGCCGCGTTCACAGCGCTGGTGCGGCGGCAAGCCTTTCGGCTACGCTGCGCCCGCAGGAGGACACGCCATGACGATCACGGTGCGACGCGCCTCGATTCACGACGCTGCAGCGTTCGCGCGCTTCATGGGCGACCCGCAAGTCTTTGCCGGGCTGATGCAGCTGCCTTTCACCAGCGAGGAGATCTGGCGCAAGCGGCTGGCCGACAGCGGCGATCCGGCCAAGGGCGACCTGCTGCTGGTGGCCGAGCTGCACGGTGACGTCGTCGGCTCTTCGGGGCTGCACCCGGTCGGGTCGTCGCTGCGGCGGCGCCACGCGATGATGCTGGGCATCTCCATCGCACGGGAAGCCCAGGGCTGCGGCGTCGGCACGGCCATGATGACCGCCATGTGCGACTACGCCGACCGCTGGGCCGGCGTGCTGCGGCTGGAGCTCACCGTCTATACCGACAACGCGGCGGCGATCGCGCTGTATCGCAAGTTCGGCTTCGAGATCGAGGGCACTCACCGGGCGTACGCGCTGCGCGACGGCCGGTATGTGGACGCCCATTCGATGGCCCGCCTGCATCCAGACCCGCCGTCCTGGTAGGTGGGAGTGGCTTCGGGTTCGGCTCGCTCCCCCAACCTACGAATTCATCACGGTTTCGTCTTTCATTCGGGACTGCGGGATGCCGATATCCCTGCCGTTGGAGCAATCAATTGGCAGTCAGCAGCATCCTCGACCACACGCCGGACCACCCGATCGCACGGGCCCGCGCGCGGCAGGGCCTGCTCGACCTCGCCAAGCGAGGCGATCGCGGCATCTTCGTGCACCTGCCGCTGTGGCTGCTGATCTCGCTGTGGACCGGCCTGTGGACCCAGCAGCCGCTGTTCTGTGCATTCAACTCGGCACTGTTCCTCGGCAATGCGCTTGCGCGGCAGCTGCTGCGGCAGCGCTTCGCGCGCATGGTCGAAGCCGATTACGCACGCGCTTTCCGCGTGTACATGACCTTGCTGCTGGGCAATTGCCTGCACTGGGGCGTGCTGACGGGCCTGTCGATGCACTGGCCGGCCCTGCATGCGGCCGAAATGCCGCTGGTGTTCGTCGCGGTGGGCGTGGGCTGCTCGGGGTCGCTCGGGCTCGCGATCAGCCCCTTCGTGCGCTTCTGGTACCCGGCCGGCGTGCTCGCGCCGCTCGCCGTCGCGCTGCTCACCGATCCCACGGCATTGCACACGCTGATCGCGCTGGTCTCGGTCGTCCTCGTCCCCTACCTCTACAGGTCGTCCCAGGTCGTCCATGACGACTACTGGGCGGCTGCCGATGCGCGCCTGGAGCTGGAGGAGCGGGCCCGGCAGCTGGAGCTGCTGAGCGTGACCGATGCGCTGACGCAGGTGAACAACCGCCTCTACTTCGAGCATCGCCTGGTCGCCGAGTGGGCGCGCGCCGCCCGCGAGTCGGAACCGCTGTCGGTGCTGATCATCGACCTCGACCACTTCAAGAACATCAACGACAGCCACGGCCATCCCTTCGGCGACCGCTGCCTGGTCGCCGCGGCGCAGGCGCTGCGGGGGGCGCTGCACCGCTCGAACGACGTGCTGGCGCGCTATGGCGGCGAGGAGTTCGCCGTGCTGCTGGCGGGCGCCGATGCACGCGCGGCGCAGCAGGTGGCCGAGCGCTTGCTGGCCGGCGTCGCCGCGGTCGAGCTGGACCACGAGGGCAAGAGCGTGCGCCTGGCTTGCAGCATCGGTGTGTCGACCATCGTGCCGGCCTCGATGTCGAGCCCGTCGAGCGCGGTGAGCGAAGCGGACAAGGCGCTGTATGCCGCCAAGCAGCAGGGGCGCAATCGCGTGGTGGCGGCGCCGGGCGCCTAGCGGCATCCACCGTGCGACGCCCGCGCGTCGCGGCACCTACACCATCGTGTCCCAAGGCGCCGACAGGCGCACCGCGCCGTTCACCACGCCCACCATCGAATACGTCTGAGGGAAGTTGCCCCACAGCTCGCCGCTGGCCACGTGCAGGTCCTCCGACAGCAGGCCCACGTGATTGCGGTGCGACAGCAGTGCCTCGAAGATCTCGCGCGCCTGGGCGCCGCGGCCGATGCGCGCCAGCGCATCGATGCGCCAGAAGGAGCAGACGTTGAACGCGGTCTCGGGCTTGCCGAAGTCGTCGGGCGCTTCGTATCGACGCATGAAGGGACCGTCGCACAGCGTCGACTCCAGCGCCTCGACCGTCTTCACGAAGCGCGGATCGCGGGGCTCGATGAAGCCGACCTCGGCCATCAGCAGCACGCTGGCATCGAGGTCCTTGCCGCCGAAGCTCTCCACGAAGGCCTGCCGCTTCTCGCTCCACGCCTGCTCGAGGATCTTGGTGCGGATGGCGTCGGCGCGCGCGCGCCAGTACGCGGTGCGATCGGCACGATCGAACACCGCGCCGATCTTCGCCAGCCGGTCGCAGGCGGCCCAGCACATCAGCGACGACGAGGTGTGCACGCGCGCGCGGGTGCGCAGCTCCCACATGCCGGCATCGGGCTGGTCGTGGAAGCGCCAGGCCTGCTCGCCGATGAGCTCGAGCTCGGCGAAATCGCGCAGCTCGGCACGGCGCAACAGCCGATGGTCGAAGAAGGCCTGCGAAGCGCCGAGCAGGATGTTGCCGTACACGTCGTACTGGAAGTGCTCGAAGGCCTGGTTGCCCACCCGCACCGGCGGCATGCCGCGGTAGCCGCCCAGGTGCGGCACGATGCTCTCGGTGAGCGTCTTCTCGAGCCCGATGCCGTACAGCGGCTGCACATGGCCGCCCTTGGCGTCGCGCACCACGTCGAACAGCCAGCGCAGGTAGTCCTCCATCGTGCCGACCTCGGACAGGCTGTTCAGCGCGCGCACCACGAAAAAGGCATCGCGCAGCCAGCAGAAGCGGTAGTCCCAGTTGCGCTGTGAGTTCGGCGCCTCCGGGATGCTCGTCGTCATCGCCGCGACGATCGCGCCGGTCTCCTCGAACTGGCACAGCTTGAGCGTGATCGCCGAGCGGATCACCGCGTCCTGCCATTCGAGCGGCAGCGCCAGGCGACGGGTCCAGAGGCGCCAGTACAGCAGGGTCTGTTCCTCGAACTCGCGCGCCGTGTCCTCGATGGCGCCGGGAAGCGTCTCGTCGGGCCCCAGCATCAGGCTCACCGGCGAGTGCAGCGAGAACCAGGTGCTGTCGATCACGTAGGTGAGCGGGGCGTTGGTGTTCAGCCGCATGGCGCCGCTGGGCAGGTCGAAACGCAGATGGTTGCTGCCGCGGCTGACCTTGGGCGCCACCGTGCCCCATTCGCCGCGCGGGCGCACGATGAAGCGCACGCGCGGATGGCCCACGAGCGGATGCACGCGCCGCACGATCTGCGCCGGCCGGAAGGCGCGGTCGCGGGTGAAGAAGCGCGGGCAGAAGTCGACGATCTCGATTCCCTCGCCGTGGGCGTCGAACAGGCGCGTGCGCAGCACGGCGGTGCCCGGCTCGTATTCCTGCTCCGAGCGCGCGAAGCCTTCCAGCTCGATCGCCAGCGTCCCGTCTTGCGGCAAACCTTGCCCGCTGTCCAGCAGCGCATGGAAGATGGGGTCGCCGTCGAAACGAGGTGTACAGCACCACACGATGGCAGCACGCCTGTCGACCAGGGCGCTGATCGCGCAGTTGCCGATCAGGGCGACATCGAGGCTTGTTGGGGGTGGGGTCATGGTTGTTCGAAAGCCTTCTCGTGCAAAGAATGGCAGATTGGCCTGGGCATTCTGGACGCGTCCTTGACACCGATTGAAACCGTCTGCACGAGCGGGCGCGCCATTTGCCCTTCCCGCTCAGTGCCCATTCGCGGGTTCGCTCGCGTTCGTCCGTGAAGACCCTTCGCCTTCAGCTTCGCTTCCTGATTCCTCTCCTGGTGACACTGGTTGTCGCGGCCTACCTCACGGTGCCCGTGATGGACCGGCTCACGCTGCGCTGGTTCGCACGCGACCTCAACATCCGGGGGGAACTCATCGCCAACACGCTCGCCGAGCCGATCATCGATGCGGTCGGCCTGCGCAACGACCGCCGCCTGCAGATGCTGATCGACCGCGCGACGCAGGACGAGCGCATGGTGGCCATCGCCCTGTGCTCGACCAGCGGCCAGGTGATCCACCGCACGGCGGGTTTCCCCAAGACGCTCACCTGCACCGAAGCGGCGCGGCTGACGCACCAGGCCGACCCGCGCCTGCGCATCGAGGGCGGGCCGGTGCACGTGGGGATGCACACGATCAGCGGCGAGAACGGCAAGGTGGCCGACCTGGTGCTGCTGCACGACCTCAGCTTCGTCGACCGGCGCAGCCAGGACACGCGCCGCTACCTCATCATCCTCATCGCCGGCCTGGGCCTCACGATGGCGCTGATCACCATGGTGGTCGCCCAGCTCAGCTGGCGCGGCTGGGTGTCCGGCGTGCGCGCCATCATGCGCGGCGAAGGCCTGCTGAGCCCCATGCTGTCCGATGTGCCCGGCGGCAACAACGTCCCGCCGCCCGAGCTGGCGCCATTCGCCGCCGACCTGCGCGCACGCTTGCGCGACCTGGAAGACGAGTACCGGCGCGCGCAGGGTCCCGACGCCGAGTGGGACCCCGACCGGCTGCGCGTGCTGCTGAAGACGCAGCTGCGCGGCGACCAGGTCATCGTCGTCTCCAACCGCGAGCCGTACATCCACGAGCGCCAGGGCGACGAGGCCGTGGTCAAGCGTCCTGCCAGCGGCCTCGTCACGGCGGTGGAGCCGGTGATGCGCGCCTGCTCGGGCACGTGGATCGCGCACGGCAGCGGCAGCGGCGACCGCATGGTGGTCGATGCGCACGATCGCGTCGGCGTGCCGCCCGGCCACGCCGAGTACACGCTGCGCCGGCTGTGGCTCACCGAGCAGGAGGAAAAGGGCTACTACTACGGCTTCGCCAACGAGGGCCTGTGGCCGCTGTGCCACGTGGCGCACGTGCGGCCGGTGTTCCGCGAGAGCGACTGGCAGGCCTATCGCGAGGTCAATCAGCGCTTTGCCGACGCGGTGGTGCAGGAGGCGCGCAGCGAGGACCCCATCGTGCTGGTGCAGGACTACCACTTCGCCCTGCTGCCCGCGATGATCCGCGCCCGTCTGCCGCGCGCGACCATCCTCACCTTCTGGCACATCCCCTGGCCGAACCCCGAGTCCTTCGGCATCTGTCCGTGGCGCCGCGAGCTGCTGCAGGGCATGCTGGGCAGCACCATCCTCGGCTTTCATACGCGCTATCACTGCAAGAACTTCATGGAAACGGTCGACCGCTACCTCGAAGCGCGCATCGAGCAGGAGCATTCGACGATCTCGTTCCAGCAGGACACCACGCTGATCGAGGCCTACCCGATTTCCATCGAGTGGCCGAACGAGGAGACGATGGCGTCGTGGCCGTCCATCGAGGACTGCCGGAGCAAGCTGTACGACCGCCTGGGGCTCGACGGCAGCTACAAGATCGCCGTCGGCGTGGACCGCTTCGACTACACCAAGGGCATCCTCGAGCGCCTGCACGCCGTCGAGCGCTTCCTCGAGAAGAACCCCGAGTGGATAGGCCGCTTCTGCTTCGTGCAGGTGGCTGCGCCGTCGCGCAGCTCGCTGGAGGAATACCGCGCGTTCCAGGACCGCATCCACCAGGTGACCGACCGCATCAACGAGCGCTTCGGCCGCGCCGGCTACCTGCCGGTGCAGCTGCTGGCCCAGCACTTCAACCACGAGCAGGTCAATGAGCTCTACCGCGCGGCCGACGTGTGCGTGGTGACCAGCCTGCACGACGGCATGAACCTCGTTTCCAAGGAATTCGTGGCGGCGCGCGACGACCTGCAGGGCGTGCTCATCCTGAGCCGCTTTGCCGGCGCGGCACGCGAGATGCCCGAGGCGCTGATCGTCAACCCGTACCACGTGGAGGAAACCGCCGACGCGCTGCTGCGTGCGATCACCATGCACCCGGCCGAGCAGCGCGAGCGCATCGCCAGCCTGCGCATGACGGTGCGCGAGTTCAATGTCTACCGCTGGGCAGGGCGCATGCTCGCCGACGCGGGACGCACGCGGCTGCGCGAGCGCATCGAGGCCCGGGTGCAGCGCCACCAGGTGACATCGGATGCGACACCTGTTCACATCTGAGGGCGAGCAGGCGCTGGAAGCGGTCATGCGGCTGTCGCCGCTCCTGGCCTTCGACTTCGACGGCACGCTGGCGCCCATCGTCGCGCGTCCCGACGAGGTGCATGTGCCGTCTGCCGTGTCGCAGGGGCTGGCGCAGCTGGCCAGGGGCCTGCCGGTGGCGGTGATCACCGGACGCAGCGTCGCCGACGTGCGCCCGCGGCTGGGCTTCCAGCCGCGCTACGTCATCGGCAACCACGGCGGCGAGGACCCCGAGGTGGGCCCGCCGTCTACTGCCAGCCAGGCGCTGGATGCGCTGCGGCACCGCATCGCCTTGCACGGCGAGTTGCTGATCGACGCCGGCGTCGAGGTCGAGGACAAGCAGTACTCGCTGGCGCTGCACTACCGGCTCGCGCCCAACGTCGGCGCCGCGCTCACCTGCATCGAGGAGCTGCTGCAGGGCATCGATCCGGCGCTCAAGCGCTTCGGCGGCAAGTGCGTCGTCAACATCGTGGGCCCGGGACTGCCGGACAAGGGCGACGCGCTGGCGTCGCTGGTGCGCCGCACGCGCTCGGGAGCGGCGGTGTTCATCGGCGACGACGTCAACGACGAGGCCGTGTTCATGCGCGCCGAGCCGCATTGGCTCACGGTGCGCATCGGCCGCGACGATCCCCTGTCGCGCGCGATGTTCTTCCTCGACAGCGACACCGAGCTGGTGAGCGTGCTGCACCGCATGCTGGCGCTGCGCGGCGACGGCGTCGCCGCAGCCAGAGGAGGCGTGCATGTCCGATGACGTCAAGGCCGTCGAGATCCCGCCGCATGGCCTGCAGGGCCTGCTGGGGGTGCCGGCGCAGGCGCGCGGCATCGTGCTCTTCGCCCACGGCAGCGGCAGCGGCCGGCTCAGCCCGCGCAATCAGCGGGTCGCGACGGCGCTTCGCCGAGCCGGCATCGCCACGCTGCTGCTGGACCTGCTCACCGAGGACGAGGAGAACGACCGCGCCAACGTGTTCGACATCGAGTTGCTCGCCCAGCGTCTGGGCGAGGCGACCGACTGGGTGCACCTCAATGCCGACACGGCCCTGCTGCCGCTCGGCTACTTCGGTGCCAGCACCGGCGCCGGCGCCGCGCTGATGGCCGCGGCGCAGCCGCGGCATCGGCCCGCGGCCATCGTGTCGCGCGGCGGCCGGCCCGACCTGGCGGGCGACGCGCTGGAAGAGGTGCGTGCCCCGACCTTGCTCATCGTCGGCTCGCACGATCCGCAGGTGCTCGAGCTCAACCGACGTGCGATGGCCCGCATGCGCAGCGAGAAGGTGCTGTCCATCGTGCCCGGCGCCACCCATCTGTTCGAGGAGCCCGGGACGCTGGACGAGGTCACCCGGCTCGCCACGGCCTGGTTCCACCAGCACCTCGGCCCCGGCTGAGGCGATCAGCGCGCGATGGCCGGGGGCGCGCGTCCCGGCTCGCGCACGGGGTCCGGCCGGTGCGGGGACGGCGGATCCTCGATGGTGGGCTCGCTCGGCTCAGGCTGCCCGGGCGGCGGCTCGGCCGGCGGCGGTGCCTCCGGTGGATTGGGCGGCAGGTCGTGCATGGCGCATGGTTTCACGAGGGGCAATCATCGGCTTGCAGCATGGTGATCCGCCGGACGCATTCAGCCGCGCGGCGGCGCGTCCAGCCGCGCGAGCTGGGCCTCGTAGGCTTCGCTGAAGGCGCGGCCGAAGATCGAGTCGAAGTCGTCCTCGATCTCGCGCAGCATTTCGGCGTGCTGCTCGCCATAGCGCTCCCACAGCCGGGCCTTGTGGTTGACCGGCACCAGGTTCTCCCAGACCCCTTTGCCGGCCAGCCGCGACTCCAGCGTCTGCGGGTTGAAGCGCGCGAGCACCGCCTCGAGCGCGGCCCGCATGCCCGCGATGACCGCCAGCTCGTGTGCACGCAAGTCGTCGAAGGCGGCGTCGACGGCGGCCAGCGGCGCGATGAAACCGCGCTGCGGCGGCCCGAGCAGCCGCGACAGCGCCGCGTCGACGTGATGCGAGAACTTGAGCGGGTTGTTCTGGCGGCTTTGCGGCAGCGTGGGATTGGCGCCCAGCTCGCGCTTGGCGATGGTGCGCGATGCCAGCAGGCTGAGCGTGCCGGCCACCGTGCTGCGCAGCAGGGCGCCCACGAGGCGCATCTGCTGCGTCGAGCCCGCTTCCGGCGGCGGGACCGTCATGCCCAGTCCGGCGTAGAGCGCTGCGACCAGCTCGTCGGCGGAGGCGGACAGAGCGGGGCGCGCGCCAGGCGCGCCGTACTCGGACGTGTCGCCGACCACCAGATCGATCTCGGCGGGCGTAGCGCGCGGCGCCTCGTCGGCATGCAGCAGGTCGTGGAAGACGCTGAGGCGCGATGCCGTGCGTGGGGGGGCCAGCAGATCGAGGGAATCGTCGGCCTTCGCGGCGGCGACGGGCCGGGTGCCGGAGCCCGCCTGCAGCACGAACGGGCCGATGCGGATCTCGGCCGCGTCGTCCAGCAGGTATTCCACGCCCGGGGCGAGCGGGACGCCGTTGAGTTCGACCAGCAGGTTGGTGCTGATGAGCCGCAGCAGGTGGCGGCCGGCGCGGGTGGCGACCTGCAGGTGCTTGCGCGAGATGCGGCGCTCGGGGTCGGGCAGCACGAGTGTGCAGTCAGCGCCGCGCCCGATGTCGCCGCCGGCGTCGCCGAACACCGCCGCGAGCGGTGCACTGGGCGCTTCGCCGGCGCGGGAAACCACTCGAATCGCGATCATCGGACGCGCTCTGGACCCTCGGAACCCGAGTGATCGATCTTACTGCCGAGGGTGCCGCACGCCCTGTCAGGCCCCACCCCCCACGCTTGCACGGTCCCCCCAAGGATGCAGGTCTCGCTCGATTGACAGTGTCAGACAGCGAGGTCTAGATTGCTCGTGGGCGCCGGTGGACACCCTCTGGCGAGGAGGCGCTGAATGATGCGTGCATTCATCCTGGCTGCGGTTCTGACGGCGCCGTGGAGCGTGCATGCCGCGGACGTGTCGGGAACGATCACCATCCTCGAGGGCGAGGCCGTGATCTATCGCGGCGCAGGGCGCGTGCATGCCGCCGAAGGCGTGCGCCTGATGCCCGGCGACATCGTGGAGACGGCCGCGTCGACCTTCACGCAGATCGAGCTGGCGGACCAGTCGGTCGCGCAATTCGGACCCGCTACACGTGCCATGTTCAACGTCAGCACCTCCAAGCAGAAGACCGACCGCTGGCTCTACCTCATGGACGGCTGGGTCAAGCTGATCGGGGCCAAGCGCGATGCCCCCGCGGCCGCCCCCGGCTTCGACCTGCGCGCCCCGCTCATCGAGATGCCTGCCAGCGCGGCTGCCGTCGTGCTGCGCAGCTCGCCTTCGGAGGTGAGCCTGTTCGTCGAGAAGGGCGAGACACGCGTGGCCGAGCGTCAGCAGGGTGCGCCGGTGGTGGTGCTGCTCAAGGCGGGCGACTTCTTCAGGCGCAAGGCCGGCACGCGCGGCTCGGTCAGCGCCAGCCCGGCGCCGGCTTTCGTCGCCGAGATGCCGAAGTTCTTTCGCGACTCGCTGCCGCTGCGCCTGGAGCGTTACCGCGATCGCCCGGTGCAGCCGAAAGACGCGCCCGATTTCGTCTATGCCGATGTGGAGCACTGGCTGAAGGCCGAGTCGTCGGTGCGCCGTCCGCTGATGCAGCGCTGGCGCGGCAAGGCACGCGAGGCGGCTTTCCGCAACTCGCTGGTGGCGAACCTGTCGGCCCATCCGGAATGGGATCCGATCCTGTTCCCGGAGAAGTACAAGCCGAAGGAGCCGCCGGCGCCGCCCAAGGCCACCGTGGTGACGGGACGCCCGCCGACTCCTGCGGCGTCCAGCGTTGCAAACTGAGGAATCCGCGATGAAGCTGCTGTTCAAGTTCAACCTCGTGTTCATCCTGATCTTCGCGCTGGGGCTCGCGGCCACCGGCCAGGTGTCGTGGACGCTGCTCGAGCGCAACGCGCGCGACGAGATCGCGCAGAACGCCCGCCTGCTGATGGACACCGCGCTGGCGGCGCGCACCTACACCTCGTCGCAGGTGAACCCGCTGCTCGAGACGCAGATGAAGTACACCTTCCTGCCGCAGTCGGTTCCGGCGTACTCGGCCACCGAGGTCTTCAACGACCTGCGCAAGAAGCACACGGAGTACGGCTACAAGGAGGCGGTGCTCAACCCCACCAATCCCCGCAACCGTGCCGTCGACTGGGAGACCGACCTCATCACGCAGTTCCGCACCAACAAGGACGCCTCCGAGCTGATGGGCGACCGCGACACGCCGAACGGCCGCTCCTTCTACATCGCGCGCCCCATCCGCATCACCAACCAGGCCTGCCTGCGCTGCCACAGCACCATCGACGCCGCTCCCAAGACGATGCTCGAGCGCTACGGCCCGGCCAACGGCTTCGGCTGGACGCTGAACGACGTGGTGGGCGCGCAGATCATCTCGGTGCCCACTCGAGTCCCGCTGGAGCGCGCCAACCAGGCCTTCACGGTGTTCATGGGATCGATCGCGGTGGTGTTCGTGGTCATCGGCCTGGTGCTCAACCTGATGCTGTGGGCGCTGGTGATCCGGCCCATCGGCAAGCTGTCGCAGTTCGCCGACCGCGTCAGCCTCGGCGAGCTGGAGATCCCGGAGTTCAAGCGCAAGTCGCGCGACGAGATCGGCGTGCTCTCGCGCTCCATCGCCCGCATGCGGACCAGCATGGTGCAGGCGATGAAGATGCTGGAAAGTTGAGATGAGCTGAATGAGCATTCCGGAGCGTCTCGGCAAATACCCGATCAGCGAGGTCATCGGCAAAGGCGCGATGGGCATCGTCTATCGCGGCTACGACCCCGTCATCAAGCGCCCGGTGGCCATCAAGACGATCCGCAAGGAACTCATCGACGACGACGACAAGAGCGAGACACTGTCCGGCCGCTTCCGCCGCGAGGCGCAAGCGGCCGGCACCTTGAATCACCCCGGGATCGTGTCGGTGTACGAGTACGGCGAAGACGCGCAGTACGCGTACATCGCGATGGAGTACGTGGAAGGCAGCAGCCTTCGCGAGTACCTGTCCAATGGCTCGCCCTTCGACGAGCACGATTCGGTCAGCGTGATGGCGCAGCTGCTCGACGCGCTCCAGTTCGCCCACGACCATGCGGTGTGGCACCGCGACATCAAGCCGGCCAACATCCTGGTGATGAGCAACGGCCGCATCAAGCTCACCGACTTCGGCATCGCGCGCATCGAGAGCGCCGACCGCACAAAGACGAACATCATCATGGGCACGCCGGGCTACATCGCGCCCGAGATGTACCTGTCGGGGCAGATCGACCACCGGGTCGACATCTTCTCGGCCGGCGTGCTGTTCTACAACCTGCTGGCGGGCCAGCCGCCGTTTCGCGGCCGCTCGGAGGCCGTGATGTACGACGTGTGCTACCACGACCCCCCGCCGCCTTCGACGATCGATCCGAACCGGCGCTGGACCAAGTACGACGCGGTCGTCGCGCGCGCGCTCGAGAAGAAGCCGGAAAACCGCTACCAGAGCGCCGCCGCCTTCCGCGCGGCCATCCTGGCCGAGTACGCCGAGCCGCTGAACAGCACGCTGTCGGACGCGACCATCGTCTCGCCCAAGCGGCCGATCGTGCCCGACGCCGGCGCGCCTTCACTGCCGAAGACGACGGCCGTCGCCGGCACCAGCACGCCGCCGCCCACCGGCTGGAGCGCGGCCGTGCTGTCGGGTGTCGAGGTGGAGCTGGCGCGCTTCCTCGGGCCGGTGGCGCGGGTGCTGGTGCGCCGGGCGGCCAAGAATCACAAGGACATCGACACGCTGACCGCGGCGCTGATCGAGTCGATCGAGCGGCAGGAGGACAAGGATGCGTTCGTGCGCGCGGTCACGGGCAAGGGCCTGACCGCGCTGCGCTCGCGCGTGCCGACCGGCAACGAGACGCCGCTGCCGGTCACGCCCACGCCGGGCCCGACACTGACGCCCGAGGAGCTGGAGCGCGCGACCAAGCTGCTGACCACCTACATCGGCCCGATCGCGCGGGTCATCGCCAAGCGCGCCGCCGCCAACGGCGCGAGCCGCCACGACTTCTTCAACCAGGTCGCGCAGAGCCTCGAGAGCGATGCGCTGCGCGAGCGCTTCCTGCGTGAAGCCGCGGTCACCCGCGGCTAGGGCCCGTTGACGCCATGGGAGGCCTCGCGTGACTCAGCAAAGCGGCGCCCGCAAGGCGCAAGGTCGTACCGGCCGTCGCAGGGGCCCGCCATGGCCGCCGATGAGCGCACGCTGATCCAGGGTCACGAGCCGACCATCCTGATGCCGGCGCCGGGCGGGCAGGCCACGGTGGCGATGAAGCGGCCGGCGCCGCCGCGCGGACCGACCACCAGCGCGGGGGTGGAGCTGCAGCGGCTGGTCGCCGGCATCAATCCGCTGCTGGCGGCCGCAGGCGTCCTGCTGGCGCTGGTGCCCCAGCTGCGCACCACCACCACGCACGCCGATCCGGACGGCCTGCGCCGCCAGCTGCTCGACTGGATCGGCGAATTCGAGGCGATGGCTGCTGCCAATGGCGTGCCGCGGCCCAAAGTGACGGCGGCGCGCTACGTGCTGTGCACCTTCATCGACGAAACCATCGCGCAGACCCCGTGGGCGGCGGGCGGCAGCTGGGCGCAGCGCAGCCTGCTGCAGGAATTCCACGAGGAGCGCTGGGGCGGCGAGAAGGCGTTCCAGCTGCTGGAGCGCCTGGGGCAGGACGCCGCACTCAACGCCGACCTGCTGGAGCTCTTCTGGGTCTGCCTGCAGCTGGGCTTCGAGGGGCGCTACCGCGGCGTGCCCAATGGCCGTGCCCAGCTCGAGGCGATCGCCGCCCGCGTGCTGGAGGTCATCCGGCCGGCCAAGGACGCCGGCTCGCCTCGCACGCTGTCGATCCACTGGCAGGGCGTCAGCACGCACGGACATCGGGACGTCTCCGTGCTGCCGCTGTGGGTCCTGCTGGCGGTCGCCGGCGGTGTCGTACTGGGCGTGCTGCTGGCGCTCAATTCGCGCCTGCGCGACCTCGCCGAGCCGGTCTTCCGCCAGGTGCATGCGGTGCCGGCGGCACTGCGGCTGGACCGAGCGGCGACCGCCGGCAAGCCGCGGCTTGCGCCGCTGTTGCAGGCCGACGCCGGACGCGGTGCGCTCGAGGTGCGCGACGAGGCGCAGCGGTCCGTGATCCGGCTGCCCGCCGATGCGCTGTTCGTGCCGGGCAGCGCCCAGGTCGAGGCCGGGCAGGTGGAGCTGCTCGCCCGTGTCGCGCGGGCCCTGAAGGAACTGCCCGGCCAGATCGCCGTCATCGGCCACACCGACGACGGCCCGGTGGGCTCGCTGCAGTTCCCGTCCCACTGGCACCTTTCGCGCGAGCGCGCGCAGGCCGTGCTCGCGGTGCTGGTGCAGCAGGGCACGCGGCCCGACCGGGTGCGCGCAGAAGGGCGCGCCGACGTCGAGCCGCTGGTGCCCAACCAGGGCGCGGCCGAACGTGCGCGCAACCGGCGCATCGAGATCGAGCTGCGCCTGCCGCGGCCGGACTGACCCGTCGACTGCCATGACGCGATCCGGCATCCCCTGGCTGCGTCCGCTGCTCGCCTTCGTCGGCGTGCTGGCGGCGTCCGCGCTGGTGTGGTTCGTCGGGCCGCTGGTGGCCGTCGCGGGCGTCGTGCCGCTCGCCGGCGAGCCGGCGCGCCGGGCCACCATCGCGGCGGTGGTGCTCGGCGCGCTGGCGCATGCGGTGTGGCGAACCGCGAGATCGGCGCGCCGCAATCGACGGCTGATGGAAGGGCTGATGCGCCGGGCCGAGAAGCCGATGCCGGGCACGCCGGGCGCCGACGAGCTGGCGGTGATCACCCAGCGCTTTGCCCAGGCGGTGGCCTTGCTGCGTCGCTCGCGCATCGGCGGCAAGCACCCCTGGCTGGCGGCGCTGACAGGCCGGCCGTTCGTCTACGAGCTGCCCTGGTACGTGATCATCGGCGCGCCGGGTGCGGGCAAGACGACCGCGCTGGTCAACTCCGGCCTGGAATTCCCGCTCGCCGATGCCGTGGGCGAAAAGGTCATCCGCGGCATCGGCGGCACGCGCAACTGCGACTGGTGGTTCGCGAGCGAGGCCGTGCTGATCGACACGGCGGGCCGCTACACCACGCACGACAGCGACCGGGTCGCCGACCGCACGGCCTGGCTGGGCTTTCTCAAGCTGCTGGCGCGCTACCGGCCGCGCCGCCCGATCAACGGCGTGCTGCTGACCATCAGCGTCAGCGACCTGCTGAGCGCCAGCCCCGAGAAGCGCGCCGCCCACGCCAACGAGCTGCGCCAGCGCATCGAGGAGCTGCGCGACCACCTCGGCATCGCCTTTCCGGTGTACGTGCTGGTCACCAAGACCGACCTGCTGGCCGGCTTCATGGAATTCTTCGCCGACTTCGACAAGGACGAGCGCGCCCAGGTGTGGGGCGTGACCTTCCCCTACCAGGCCGGAACGCAGACCGACGGCCCGCTGCTGCGCATGGCCAGCGACTTCGCCCTCCTCGAGAAGCGCCTCAACGATTGCCTGATCGACCGGCTGCACAACGAGCGCGACCGCGAGCGCCGCGCGGCGGTGTACACCTTCCCGCAGCAGTGGCGGGTGCTGCGCCAGACGCTGTTCGACTTCCTGCAGGAAATGTCCAGCGGCATGCGCGCCGAGCTGCGTCCCTTCGTGCGCGGCGTCTACTTCACCAGCGCGACGCAGGAAGGCACGCCGATGGACCGTGCGCTCGGCGGGCTGGCGCGCGCGCTGGGCCTCACCAGCCGCATCCTTCCCGCGGCACGGCCGACCGGCAAGACCTTCTTCGTGACGCGCCTGCTGCGCGACGTGGTGTTCGCCGAAGCGGGACTGGCAGGCACCAACCTGAGCTGGCGGCGGCGACGCCAGTGGCTGGCCTGGGGGGCGATGGGCGCTACCGCCTGCATGGTGCTCGCTGCCACCGCGCTGTCCTGGCGCGCCTACGCCGGCAACCGCGACTGGCTCACCGACCTGCGCGGACGGCTGCCGGCGCTCGACCGGCAGGTGGCAGCGGCGCGCGAGGCGCCCTCCACCGACCTGGTGGCGATGCTGCCGGCGCTGGACGCGCTGGCCGGCTTCGCCGCCTCCGGCGGATCGCCGGCGCAGCACCACGCGGCCCTCTCGCTGGGGCTCGACCGCAGCGAGGCGCTCGTCGCGGGGTCGCAGGACGCCTACCTGCGCACGCTGCGCGAGGCCTTCCTGCCGCGCATCGCGGCGCGCCTCGAGCAACGCATGCGTGCCGGCGCGGCGGAGCATGTCGGCCTCATCTATGAATCGCTGAAGGCCTACCTGATGCTCTTCGGCGGCCGCAACTTCGACGCGCCTGCGTTGCGCGCCTACCTGACCGCCGATTGGGAGGCGACGCTGGGGGCGGGCGTGCGGCCGGAGCAGCGCGAGGCGCTGCGCAGGCACCTCGACCGGCTGCTGGCCACCGGCGAGGTGGGCGCCCCGGCCAATGCCGACCCGCAGCTCGTGGCCGCCGTGCGCAGCCTCGTGGCCAGCGTGCCGCTGGCCGAGCGGGCGTACCGCCGCCTGAAGCAGACCGACTTCGGTGCCGAGGCCATGCCCTTCACGGTGGAATCGGCCGGCGGGGCGGGCGCCCGGCGCGTGTTCGTGCGGGCCAGCGGACAGCCGCTGAGTGCGGGCGTGCCGGCGCTGTACTCGCGGGCCGTGGGGCGCCAGTCGCTGCACGAGCGGACGCTGGACGTGCTGCGGCAGTTCGCCCGCGAGGAAGTCTGGGTGCTGGGAACGGCCAGCGGCGGCGCGGGCGATCCGGCCGCGCAGAAGGCGCTCGCCGAGCAGGTGCGCCGGCTGTACCTCGCCGACTACGCGGCGCGCTGGGGCGAATTCGTGTCCGACCTGCGGCTGGCGCCATCCTCCAACCTGGCTGCGAGCGCCGAGATGGCGAACCTGCTGGCGCGGCCCGATTCGCCGCTGGTGGCGGTGCTGCGCGCGACCGTGCGCGAAGTCTCCTTCGGCGGCGCGACCGCCTCGGCCAGCGGCACCGCAGCGGTCGAGGAGGACCCGCTCGCGCCGCGCTTCGACGACCTGAAGCGCTTCGTCGCGGGCCAGTCGGTCGAGGAGATGCAGATGCTGCTCGGCAAGCTGTCGGCGCACCTGGCGGCGGTGGAGGATGCGGTCAAGCGCAAGGCCTTGCCGCCGCCGAGCGACGCGACGCGCGAGCTGCAGGCGGCCGCGCAGCGCGCTCCGGAGCCGGTGCGCGGCATGCTCTTGCAGTTTGCCGATGCCAGCGGGGCGCAGGTGTTCGCGGCGCTGCGCGATCCGCTGGCCAGGCAGCTCGGGGCCGAGTTCGCGCCCCAGTGCGTGCGCGCGGTCGCCGGCCGGTATCCGCTGGCGCGCTCCGGCACGGACGAGATGTCGCGCGAGGACTTCGTGCGGGTCTTCGGCGCCGGCGGCCTGATCGACGGCTATTTCCAGCGGCAGCTGGCGCCCTATGTCGACACCTCGACCAGGCCCTGGACCTACCGGGCGGCCGATGCCGACGGGCGGCGCGACGCGGGCGAGTCGCTGCAGCAGTTCCAGCGCGCCCAGGCGATACGCGACGCCTTTTTCCGCGACGGCGGGCGCCAGCTCGGCATGCGGCTCGATTTCCGGCTGCTCGAGCTCGACGCCGGCGTGAGCGAGTTCGTGCTCGATGTGGACGGCCAGGTGCTGAAGTTCCGACCGGGCGCCACGGCGACGCAGACGCTGCAGTGGCCGGGCCCCGGCGGGGCAGGGCGGGTGCGCCTGCAGCTCGTGCCCAGCGGCGGAGGGGGCGGGCCCGGACATGTGTTCCAGGGTCCGTGGGCGCTGTTTCGCCTGCTCGACCGGGTGCGCGTCGACCCCGGTGCATCGCCCGAGCGGGCGCAGCTGGTGTTCGACGTCGAGGGCCGCAAGGCGCGCTTCGAGGTGCGCAGTCCGACGCCGCTGAACCCGCTGCTGCGACGCGAGCTGGAGCAGTTCCAATGTCCGACGCGGCTGTGATCGGTCTCGGCCCGCCGGGCTGGTTCGGCAAGATGCCGAGCGTCGGCGACTTCGCCTCGCGGCGCCTGCCCGACGCCTTCGTCCGCCGCTGGGACGCCTGGCTGCAGCGCGGCCTCGCGCTCGGGCGGGCCGAGCTTGGCGAGGCGTGGCTGGCTGGCTACCTGGTCGCGCCGATCCGGCGTTTCTGGATCGCGCCCGGCCTGCTCGGCCGCGGCGGCTGGGGCGGGGTGCTGATGCCCAGCGTCGATCGTGTCGGCCGGCACTTTCCGCTGACGATCGTGCAGCCGGTGCGCACGCTCGCCGCCGCGCTTGCCGCCGTCGACTGGTATCGCGAGCTCGATGCCGCCGCGCGCCGCGTGCTCGACATGGAGTTCACCATCGACGACCTCGAGGACGCGCTCGCCGCCATTCCACGGGCCGACGACGAAGCGGCCGACGAGGCAGCGAGCGAGCTCGCGCGCCGCCTGCTGAGCGGCCTCCCCGCCGGCAGAGCGAGCGTCTGGTGGTGCGACGATGCCGGCGCACAGGCGTCGTTCCAGTGTTTCGATGCCCTGCCGCCGGCGGCGGCCCTGGCGGCCATGATGGCGGGAGGCACGCTGCCGTGAGCCGCTGGATCGTGGCCCTGCTGGCGCTGCTCCTGCTCGGGGGCGCGCAGGCGGCCGAGCGCACGCGCGGCACCGCCGTCACCGAGGAGCGCATCGCGCTGGTCATCGGCAACGCCGCCTACCGGACCGATCCGCTGGACAACCCCGTCAACGACGCGAGGCTCATCGCCACCTCGCTGAAGCAATCGGGGTTCGCGGTCGCGCTGCACGAGAACCTCGACCGGCGCGCGCTGATCGAGGCGCTGCGTGACTTCGGCACCCGGCTCGGCGAGAACACCATCGCGGTCCTGTACTACGCCGGCCACGGGCTGCAGCTGCGCGATCGCAACTACCTCATACCGGTCGACGCCGAGATCCGCAGCGAGGACGAGATCCCGATCGCGGGCCTGGACCTCGGCTTCATCCTCGGGCGCATGTCGGCGGCGCGCAGCCGCATCAACATCGTCATCCTCGATGCCTGCCGCAACAACCCGTTTGCCGGCAAGAGCGGCGCCAAGGCGCAGGGCCTGGCGCAGATGGATGCGCCCATCGGCACCCTCCTGGCATACGCCACCGCACCGGGCAAGCTGGCAGCCGACGGCAGCGGCGCCAACAGCCTCTATGCGGCGCACCTTGCCAGGCACCTGCTGACGCCCGGGCTGCCGGTGGAGCACGTGTTCAAGCGCGTGCGCGAAGGCGTGGTGCGCGAGACGCGCGAGCAGCAGGTGCCCTGGGAAAGCTCTTCGCTCCAGGGCGAGTTCGCCTTCGTCCCGGGCGTGGCGGCCACGCGCGAAGCCGCAGCCGAGGTCGACGCGGCCGGCGAGCTCGCGTTCTGGAACAGCATCCAGGCATCGACGCGGGCCGACGAATATCGCGCCTACCTGCGCCAGTACCCCAACGGCCGCTTCGCGGCGCTGGCGCAGACGCGGCTGGCCGCCTTCACCGTGCCGACGCCGACGCCGCCCCCGGCGGCCACCGCGCAGGCCGGCGCGACGCGCTCCGATGCGCTGCCGCGTGTCGGCGACACCTGGCGCTACCGGGTGCAGGACCAGTTCCGCATCGGTGACCTGTTCCTCACGGCCAAGGTCGATGCAGTGACCGCCGAAGGCATCGCCGAGAGCTGGACCACCACCTCGGACGCCAAGCTGCGCACGACCCTGGTCTCGCTCGAGCCCGGCTTCCACGCGCTGCCCGGCTGGACGCTCACGCCGCCGGAGTTCTCGCCGTACCTTCTGGCCGCAGGCGGCCTGAAAGCCGGCCAGGCGATCCCGGAGCAGCCGCGGCGTGTCGAGCAGGCCGTGGTGCCGTTGCGCGGCCGCGTCGAGGGAGAAGAGGAGGTCGTGGTGGCCGCCGGCCGCTTCAAGGCGGTGAAGCTCGTGCTGCGCGGGCGCAGCACGGCGCGCGGCGGGTCGGTGTCCAGCGAGCACGTGATCTGGTACTCGCCGCAGGTCAAGCGCACCGTCAAGTACACGGTCGCCACGCACGTCGGCAACGCCTTGCGCGAATCGACGTCGTTCGAGCTCGTCGAATTCCGATTGAACCCGTGAGCGGGCAAAGAATTCTTTGAACCGGTTGGAAGGGTGCTGCAACTGAAGGGACGGCTCAGGCAAAAAGCTCAAGCCGGACTTCTCAAACCTCACACCCTTTCGGAGCTCACCATGCAAAAGTTCAAGACCGTTCTCGCTGTCGCCGCCTTCCTCGCCGCCGGCGCCGCGTTCGCCGACAGCGTCGAGACGCACGTCAACGGCGTCAACCAGCAGCAGTCCAACGCGACCAACAGCCACCAGAAGATCGAAGCCGGCGTGGTCGACATGCAGACCCCGTCCAGCTCGTGGGCCTATGTGTACTCGACCAACCTGCGCCAGACCCAGAGCGGCACGTCGGGCCACACCCAAGAGATGACGATCGGCAAGATCGACAAGAACATCGGCAACCACTCGGCCTACGTGACGGCGCACAACATCACCCAGTACGCCAGCGGCGGCTCGGGCGGTTCGCAGAAGGTCAAGATCGGCGTGGTGGAGTGATTCGCCGCGGGCGCAGCTTGCTGCGCTGTGTTTGTGCACCGCGCCCGGACCCCTTCGCCGGGCGCGGTTCTCTTCGGAGAACGAGATGGAAAAGACCTCCCCGCTGTCGCTGCTCCTGACTGCCGTCGTGCTGGCCGTCGCCATCATCGCCACCGCGCTGCTGACCATCGGGGTTGCGCACGCCGCCACGTCCGAGCCCATGGACTTCGAGCCCCAGGTGCTCGCCAAGCTGGCCAAGGAAAAGGCGCGGGCGGGCTCGCAGAACGCCCAGGACGCCGCTGCCGGTGCCGCCCGCAAGGCCGGCCAGGACTGCGGCGCCGTCAACATCGGCAACGTGATCGGCGGCAATCGCGCCGGGTTCAGCCCGACCGAGGTGAACGTGATCATCACCGGTGACGTGATCAACGCCAACAACAAATGCAAGTAGCCCCCCCGCAGCGCCATCGGCGCTTCGCTCGAGGGGGCGTCTTCGGCGGACCGGCAGGGCCGGATCCGCGTCGGCCGCTGGATGCGGCCGGTGTTTTGCGAGGCCATCCGGTTGGGTGGCGCCGCAAGGCTCAAAGGTGGACACCATGAAGACCTCTTCCCTCCGGTTCATTGCACGTGCGCTGCCCATCGCGATGGCGGCGCTGGCAGGCTGCGCGACGCTCGATCCCAACCAGGCCGTGGTCGACAAGGTCAAGGAGGTCAAGACCGGTCCCAAGGCCGCGCCCGGGCGCTCCATCACCAACTTCTCCGCCGGCCTGCGTTGCATGGACAACCTGCTGCTGGACTACGGCACCCGCGACCTGACGGTGATCGTCGAGGACCTGGCCGACCAGACCAAGAAGGTCAATGCGGGCACCAAGGACATGCTGATCTCGGCCGTGTCCGACATGACGCGGCGCAGCCGCGCCATCCGCCTGGTCGCCTACGGCCAGGATTCGGGCAACACGCTCGGCTTCCTGTTCCAGGCGCTCAAGCGCGAGCACTTCGCGGTGGTGCCGCAGTACGCGCTGCGCGGCTCGATCAGCCAGTTCGACGACACCATCGTGCGCCGCAACGTCGATGCGGGCGTTGCGGTCACGCCCTACCTCAACCTCGGCTACGCGGGCACCGCATCGGCGTCCATCCTCGGCATCGACCTCACGATGCTGACCACGCAGGACCTCACCGTCGTGCCGGGCATCGCCTCGCGCAACCAGGTGATCCTGTTCAAGCAGGGCAAGGGCTTCGACGGCGACGCCGAGATCCGCAAGTTCGGCATCAACTTCAGCCTGTCGACCGGCACCAACGAAGGCCAGGCGCAGGCGCTGCGCACGCTCGTCGAGATGGCGTCCATCGAGCTCTTCGGCCGCCTTGCCAAGGTGCCGTACTGGACCTGCCTGGGCGCGACCGATGACGACCCCGACGTCGCGGCGGAGATCCGCGACTGGTACGACGCCATGGTCGCGCACCCCACCGAAATCATCGAGTACTTCCAGCTCCAGCTGCGCATGCGGCGGGTCTACGACGGCCCGATCGACGGCGTCGTCAATCCGCAGATCAAGGAAGCCGTGGCGCGCTACCGCGAGGCGCTGGGCCTGTCGCGCGAGCCCAAGCTGTCGCAGGACTTCCTCAAGGCCTACCTCAAGGCGGACCATCGGCAGCTCGAGGGCAAGGTGCAGCCGGTGCCGCCTGCCCCGGTGGCGGCCGCGCCGGCCAATGCACCCGCTGCGCCTGCCGCACCCGCGCCCACGGCCAATGGCCCGGCTGCGCCTGCCCCGACGGCCAAGCCCGCCGGGCCGGCATCCACGCCGCTGGCGCTTCGCCTGGCCACCGCCAATGAGGCGCGGCGTTTCGCCAAGGGCGAGGCGGTGCAGCTGACGGTGCGGCCCAACCGCGACGCCCACGTGTACTGCTTCCTGCAGGACGAGAACCAGAGGATCAGCCGCTTCTTCCCCAACCGCTTCCAGAAGGACTCGCGGGTGGCGGCCGCCCAGGGCGTGTCGCTGCCGGGCCAGATGCGCTTCGAGATCCGCATGAACCCCCGCGGCGTCCAGGAGACGGTGTCGTGCTTCGCCACCGAGCGGGACGTGCTGCCCGACCTGCCGGCCGGCGTCGCCGGCGGCGACTTCGACCCCCTGCCGGTGGGCACGCTGGAGCAGGTGCGGACCTTGTTCGTCAACGCGACCGGCGGCGTGCTGGCCCAGGAGTACTTCCATGTCCAACCGAAATAGGAGCGGCGCCCTGGTGCCGGCGGTGCTGGCGCTGGTGCTGGTCTCGGCGCTCGCGATTGCCGCCGACGACCCCCGCAACCCGCTCGACGGCCCGCCGGCCGCCCGCGCTGCCAGCGGCGAGACGCTGTACCAGGTGCGTTGCTGGCAGTACGGCCGGCTGCTGTTCGAGGAGCGCGACCTGACGCTGCCGCCCGAAGTCGCGGGCGGCCTCAAGCTGCGCGGCACCGACCGCAACCGTCAGCCGGTCTACGTGGCGGACACGGGCAGCGCCACCTGCCTCATCCGCAGCACGGCGGCGCGGCGCTGATGCACGGGGTTTCTCGTCGGCTCTGGCTGGCCGGGACGGCAGCGACGGCCGCGGGGCTGGCCGGCTGGCGACACGGTCGTGCGGCCCAGGCGCTGGCGGTTCAGGTGCGTCCGCTCGCCGGCATCGACAGCCTGCTGTGGGAGGCGGCCGGCGAGCTCGAGATCGTGCAGGTGCGCCACGGCGAGCGGCTGACGGTCGAGGCCGAGCCGGCCGTGCTGGCCAGGCTGGTCGCCGACATGCGCGACCGCCGATTGCGCCTCGGGTTCGGGCCGGGGCCCGTGCAGACCCAGCAGCCCGTCCGCTTCAGGGTCGAGCTGAACCGGCTGGCCCGGCTGGAGACTCGCGGCTCGGGCAGCGTTCGCATCGGGCCGCTTTCCGCCTCGGACCTGTCCCTGCGGCTTGCCGGCAGCGAGGAGCTGCAGTGCGAAGAGCTGCGCGCGCGCCTGCTCGAGGTGCGCCTCGAAGGTGCGGGCGAGGTGCGCATCGGCGCCGGCGAAGTCGAGCGCCAGGCCGTGGTCATCGCCGGCTCCGGCCGCTACATCGCACCTGGCCTGGCCAGCCGCCGCGCCGAGCTCGCGATCGACGGCAGCGGCGACATGAGCGTCGCCGTGTCGGGCGAGCTGCACGTGCGCATCGCCGGCAGCGGCGAGGTGGTCTACCGCGGCGATCCGCGGGTCGTGAAGACGATCACCGGCGCCGGCGACGTACGCCGCGAGGGCCTGTAGGGCTCACAAACATTGAACCCCTCCATCGGAATCGGCAACCCATTGCCGACATTCCCAAGGAGAAAATCATGGCCCGCCGCTTCCACCTCGCTTCGCTGCTTCTCGCATTGGCCGCCGGCTCGGCGCTGGCGCAGGACGTGCGCCTGTACGGCGCCGGCGAGTCGGTCGACCCGCGGGAAGTGGCCGGGATCCTGGATCAATCGCGGCCGATGAAGATGCGCTCCATCCGCCTGCTCGACGACACGCCGTCCGCGCAGACCGCCCAGCAGCCGCAGGATGCATCGCGCATCCGTTCGTCGGCGCTGGCGCTGCCGGTGCAGTTCGCCTTCGACTCGGCCGAGATCCAGCCGTCGGCGCGCCCGCAGCTCGACGCGCTGGCCGAGGGCATCCGCATGCTGCCGACGATCCAGTCGATCGTCATCGAAGGCCATACCGACGCGGTCGGCTCCGAGGCCTACAACGAGCAGCTCTCGCAGCGCCGGGCGCAGGCGGTCAAGCGCTACCTGGTCGCCTCGCACGGCATCGATGCGGCGCGCCTGCGCGCCGTGGGCCTGGGCGAGTTCGCGCCGCTGCAGGGGCGTGATCCCAATGCCTCGGAAAACCGGCGCGTGCAGTTCCGCGGCGAGTGAGCCCCCCAAAGTCCAAGGATGCTGCGGGGGAAACCTCCGTGCCAGTCCATTCGAGGCGAATTACCATGACCGCACACCACCCACCTCACGCCTTCGCGGCGCGCCAACAATGGACAACCACGAGGTGTTGCGCCTGCTCGAGCGCATCGGGCGCGCCGACGAGGCGGCGTTCCGCGACCTCTACCGCGCCTTCTCGCGCCGGCTCTACGCGTACGTGCTGAGGCAGCTCGGCGACCCCGCACAGGCAGAGGAAATCGTGGCAGACACCCTTTACGAAGTCTGGCGCCAGCCGGCCAAGTTCCGCGGCGACTCGCAGTTCAGCACCTGGCTGATCGGCATCGCCCGCAACAAGGTGCTGATGGCCTTTCGCTCGCGCAAGCCCGACGAGAAGCACGAGGACATCGCCGACGTGGCCGAAGTGATGCCGTCGGAGGACGCGAGCGCGTTCGAGATCCTCGCCCAGCAGCAGCGCCACGAAGGCGTGCGCCATTGCATGGACAAGCTGTCCGACGAGCACCGCGAATGCGTCCACCTCGTGTTCTACGAAGGCATGGCGCTGGCCGAGGTGGCCGCGGTGCAGTCGTGCCCCGAGAACACCGTCAAGACGCGCCTGTTCCACGCGCGCCAGAAACTGAAGAATTGTTTGAGACTGCTGCTGCAACGCGAAGGTGGTGGCACGTTGGCAGGAGCTGAATCATGAAATCGCGATTCGATGAACTGTTGCCCTTCTACGTGAACGGCTCGCTGGGCGAGGCAGACCGCGCCTTCGTCGAGGACTACCTGCGCGAGCATCCGAAGGCCGTCGCCGAGCTCGGCTGGTACCGGTCGCTGCAAAGCCGGCTGCGCGAGGACGTGCCCGCGGTTTCCAGCGAAGTCGGGCTCGAGCGTGCCCTGCAGCGCATCCGCACGGAGGGCCCGGCACCCGAGCGCGCGCGCCGCGCCACGCTGCCGCCGTCGCTGCTGACGACTTTGCGCGACTGGTTCGCCTCCCTCGTGCCGCAGCCGCTGCTCAAGCCGGCCTTCGCCGGCGCACTGGCGGTGGTCGCGCTGCAGGCGGTCGTCATCATCCAGCTGCTGGGCGAACGCGACGACGTGAGCGAGATCCGTGCAATGCAAGGCAGCGTGGTCGACAAGGGCCCGTACCTCAAGGTGAACTTCAAGGCCGACGCACGCGAGGCCGACATCCGGCTGCTGCTGGTCGAGGTCAACGGCAGCCTGGCGGCGGGCCCCGGCCAGCTCGGCGACTACTACGTTCGTGTCCCGGCGAGCCAGGTGAGCGCACTGGCCGACAAGCTGAAGGCGAGCGCCATCGTCGACGGCGTGGCCGTGGTCGACGCGCTGCCGGCGCGCTGAGGAGGCCGGCGATGCAGCGGACACGACGGAGTCTGTGCGCGGCCGCGATGCTTGCGATGGCCGGCGCGCCGGTCCGGGCCGCGGCGCCCTCGCTGCAAGGCGGCGACGAGCGCAAGGCGGCGCTCGTGATCGGCAACGGTGCGTACAAGGTCGGTGCCCTCAAGAATCCCGTCAACGACGCGCAGGCGATGGCCGCATCGCTGCGCACGCTCGGCTTCGACGTGGTGCTGCGCGAGAACACCTCGCTGCGCGACATGATCGAGGCCTTTCGCATCTTTTCGGTGAGCGCTCGCACGGCGCGCGTGCGCGTGGTCTTCTATGCCGGTCACGGCGTGCAGGTGAAGGGACGCAACTACCTGCTGCCGGTCGACACCGAGATCCGCGCCGAGGACGAGGTGCCCGCGAAAAGCGCCGACCTGAACGAGCTGCTCGACCGTCTGGGGCAGGCCCAGGGCATCAACATCGTGATCCTCGATGCCTGCCGCAACAACCCGTTCTCGGGCGCCGAGATCCTGGGCCCCGACGGACGGCGGCTCAAGTTCCGCGGCGCCACGCCGGCAGGGTTGGCGCCGGTGGAAGCGCCACTCGGCTCGATGGTCGCCTTCTCCACCGCTCCCGGTGGCGTGGCGCTCGACAATCCGGGCGAGAAGAACAGCCTCTACACCAAGCACCTGCTCGGCTTCATGCAGTCGCCCGGGCTGCCGGTGGAGCTGCTGTTCAAGCAGGTGCGGCTCAGCGTTGCGCGCGAGACCGGCCGCGTGCAGGTGCCCTGGGAAAGCTCCAGCCTCACCGGGGACTTCTGCTTCCGGCAGGGGCCCGCCGGCGGGTGCAGCGCGGGGCGGTGATGGCTCCCCCCCAAGTCGAATAGAACCGCCCTGGATCCACGTGCAACTGAAGGGCATCAGCGAACCGCCCTCAGGAGCACGAGATGAACGCCTCTGTCAACCAAGCCCAATACGAGCTGCGCTTCCAGTCGCTTTTCCATGAAGGCCGCGGCTATTCGTTCCCCTGCGACGCGTCCGGCCACGTCGACCTCGACGCGCTCGGCTCGAAGGCCCGGCTGAACTACTTCTACGCGCGCACCGTCATCGGACGCGAGTTCTCGATGCCGGCCGTGCTGCCGCGCACGCTGCACTGAGGCGGCCGGCGCGGCGTACCATCGCACGACGAGGTGGGGTGGCGGCAATGATCCCGATCCGATACCTGTGGCCCTGGATCGCCCTGGCGATCGCCGCCTGCACGGCGCCGCCGCAGTCGCCGCCCACAGCCGCCGCCGTCGCGGCCTCGTCTTCCGCCGAAGCACCGCGCATGCGAACCTTGCGCAGCGACGTGGCGTGCCCCCCGGAGTTCTCCGGCACCTGCTACCCGGTGTGGTTCGGCACCAATCGCAAGCCCCTCGATCCCGACGATCCGGCCAAGGGCTTCGGCGCCGACTTCGACGATCGCATGCACTTCGGCAAGCGAATCGTGCGCATCCCTTCGAGCCACCGGCCCGGCGAGCTCGGTTCGCCGCTGTGGCGGCGCCTGCTGACACGCGTCGACGACCGCATCACCGTCGACCCGGCCACCGTGCTGCCGGCCGACGCCTTCACGCGCGACGTGCGGCGCTTCCTGGCCGGACTGGATCCGGCCGACCGCAACGTCCTCGTCTACATCCACGGCTTCAACACCACCTTCGACGATGCGGCGCGCCGTGCCGCACAGCTCGGCTTCGACCTCAAGGTGCCGGGCATCACCGTGCTCTACAGCTGGCCTTCGCGGGGCACCGTGGGCGCCTACCTGAGCGACCTGTCGGCCATCGAGGCGAGCGAGGAGCACATCGCATCCTTCCTGGTCCAGGTGACGGCGATGGCCGACCGCGGCAAGGTCCACCTGATCGCCCACAGCATGGGCAACCGGGGGCTGCTTCGGGCCATGCACCGCGCCACCACGCAGGCGGCGCTGCGCAGCGGGACGCGCTTCGGGCAGATCTTCCTGTCGGCCCCGGACGTCGACGCCAACCTGTTTCGCCAGCTCGCCAGCGTGTACCCGCAGGTGTCGGAGCGCACGACGCTGTACGTCGCCGATCAGGACAAGGCCCTCGCGGCGCTCGAGTGGATGACCGAGGGCGGCCGCGCCGGTGGCGCCCCGCCGGTGCTCGTGCTGCCGGGCATCGACACGGTGCGGGTGCACGGCTCGAGCCTGTTCCGGCTCGGCCACAGCTATTTCGCCGAGGAGCCGGACGTGCTGCGCGACATCCGTGCGCAGCTGCACTTCCGGGAGCCGCCGGAACAGCGCCGCGCCCGCTACGGCTGGCCGGTGCGTGACGATGCGCCGGGAGCCAGCGGCGCCTGGGTCATCGGGCGCTGAGCGAGGCCCGTCGCCGCCAAGGCGAACTGTCGCGTTTTCGCATCGCCGGCCACTTTCCCGCCTCTTTTCCTGGATGACCCCGCCGGGTCGGCCGATACTACGCGCCGCGCCTGATCCGGGTGCACCGAATCCCGTTTACGGTCCAGCCTGCACCACCAGAGGCCATGACGGGTTGCTCCATCCCCCTGCCCAGTTGCCCGCTCTCTCCGGGAGGTCGTACGAATGAGTGATCTGGACGTTGCGGTCAGCGTGCTGGCCGTCGTCGCTTTCCCACTGGTGGGGATCGGCCCGATGCTGCTGCGCCTGCTGCGTCCGGCCGGCTACACGGTCTGGATGCTGCTGTGCAGCGCGACCGTCTACCTGCTGACCGGCGAGCTCTGGGCGACCGCGTTCACCGCCTGCCTGGCCGGTGCCGTGGTGGTTCCCCGCCGCACGGCCGCGGATCCAGCCGCCGTCGCGGGCGGCTATGCCAACGATCGGGGCTCGGCACTGCGCTGATGTCTCCCCCGGGCCTTGGCGCCACGGGCACGTGGTTTGCCGGTGACCGCGGGTCGGGATGGACACGTTGACGAAAGGAAGCTGCCATGGCCCGCTACAGCAACAAGGCATCCGACAAGGTCGAGAAGGCGATGCACGAGCGCAAGACCGGTGAGCTGAAAAGCGGCAAGTCCGGCAAGCCCGTGAAGAGCCGCGCCCAGGCGGTCGCGATCGGCCTGTCCGAGGCCCGCAAGGAAGGCGCGAAGGTGCCGAAGAAGTCCTCGTCGTCGAAGAAGAGCTCCTCGAAGTCCTCGCGCGCCGAGCACTAGGAGTCTGCGTCGCAGACTCGCCGCTAGGCGTAGCGCAATTCGCTCGCCTTGCCGCCGAACACGCGGTAGGCGAGCACCGTGTAGGCCGCGATCGCCGGCACCGAGACGGCGACGCCGATCAGGATCACCTTCAGCGCCTCCGGGCTGCTGGCGGCTTGCCAGATGGTGAGGCGGTCCATCACGACGAACGGGTACAGGCTGTAGGCGAGGCCGAAGAAGCCCAGCAGGAACACCGTCACCACGAGCGCGAACGGGATCCAGCACAGCGTGCCCAGCACCCGGTGCGAGTTGAGCATGCCGCGCGCGGCCAGCAGCGCGGTCACCGTCATCAGCGGGATGGGAAACAGCGCGATGAAGGCCGGCATGCTGAACCAGCGCTCGCGCACGGTGGGGCTCACCCACGGCGTGATGATCGAGATGAGCCCCATGCCGATCACCACCGGCAGCCAGGCGATCTTGGCCCATTCCACCGCGCGGCGCTGCAGGTCGTTCTCGGTCTTGAGGATGAGCCAGCATGCGCCCAGCAGCACGTAGGCGGCCGGCAGCGCCACGGCGATCGCGGCGGCGAACACCTGGTACTGCCAGCCGGGCTGCAGGCCGGTGATGTAGTGCCCCAGCATCCAGCCCTGCGATCCGGCCGCGATGCCGGAGCCGGCGAAGAAGGCGCGGTTCCACAACGGCTTGTGGGAGTCGCGCGCCTTGACGCGGAAATCGAAGGCCACACCGCGCAGGATGAGGCCGATGAGCATCAGCGCGACCGGCAGGTACATCGCGGTGAGCACGACGCCGTGCGCCTTCGGGAAGGCGATCAGCAGGATGCCCACGCCGAGCACCAGCCAGGTCTCGTTGGCGTCCCAGAATGGACCGATGGTGGCGATCATCATGTCCTTCTGCGCCTCGGTGGCACGCGGCATCAGCAGGCCCACGCCAAGGTCGTAGCCGTCGAGCACGACGTAGGTGAGCATGGCCAGGCCCATCACGGCCATGAAGATGATGGGCAACGCCTGGTCGAAGCTCATGCTGCGGTCCCTTCGGCCGCCGCGGCGGCCACGGCGCTGCCGCTTTGCGGCGTCTGCGGCCCTTCCTCGACGGGTTTCTCGGCCATGTACTTGATGACCGCGACATAAGCGGTGATCAGCGCGATGTAGAGCGTGATGTACATCGCGAGGGTCGACGCGATCATCCCCGAGGGCACCTTGGAGGCGACCTCCGCGGTGCGCACCAGCCCGTTCACGATGTAGGGCTGCCTTCCGATCTCGGTGACATACCAGCCGGCCAGCGTGGCCACCCAGCCGGAGAAGCTCATCGCCGTCAGCACCCACAGCACGGGCCGGGGCAGCGCGCTCGGGTCCCACCGGCGGCGGCGGTACATCCACCAGCCGGTCCAGCTCGACAGCAGCATCAGCACGCCGGTGCCGACCATCACGCGGAAGCTGAAGAACACCGGTGCGACGGGTGGATGCGCGTCAGGAAAGTCGTTGAGGCCCTGGATCTCGCCGTCGGGGTCATGGGCCAGGATGAGGCTGGCCGCACGCGGGATGCCGATGGCGTGGCGATTGGTGCGCGCCTTCTCGTCCGGCCAGGCGAACAGCAGCAGCGGGGCGCCGCGCTCGGTCTCCCAGATCGCCTCCATCGCGGCGATCTTCTGCGGCTGGTGCTGCAGCGTGTTGAGACCGTGCAGGTCGCCCACCAGCACCTGCACCGGCACCAGCACCGCGGCGACGGTGAGTGCCACGCGCAGCACCAGCGGCGTCGATGGGTTGGAGGCGCCCCGCAGCACCTGCCAGGCGCTGACGCCGGCGAGCAGGAAGCACACCGTCAGCGTGGACGCCAGCAGCATGTGCGTCAGGCGATAGGGAAAGGACGGATTCGACAGGATCTCGAGCCAGCTCGTCACGTGGAACACGCCGTCGCGGATCTCGAAGCCCACCGGCGTCTGCATCCAGGAGTCGAGGCAGAGGATCCAGAAGGCACTGATGGTGGTGCCCAGGGCCACCAGAAAGGTCGACGTGAAGTGCAGCTTCTCGCTGACGCGGCCGTGGCCGAACAGCATGATGCCGAGAAAGCTCGCTTCCAGGAAAAACGCCGTGAGCACCTCGTAGCCGAGCAGCGGCCCGGCGATGTTGCCGATGCGCTCCATGTAGCCCGGCCAGTTGGTGCCGAACTGGAAGCTCATCGTGATGCCGCTCACCACGCCGAGCGCGAAGGTCAGCGCGAACACCTTGGTCCAGAAGCGATAGGCCGCGAGCCACGGCTCGCTGCGCGTGCGCAGCCAGCGCCAGCGGAAGAACAGCAGCATCCAGCCGAGCGCGATGCTGATGGTCGGAAACAGGATGTGGAACGACATGTTGGCCGCGAACTGGGCGCGGGCGAGCAGGACGGCATCCATGCGCGGCGGTCTCCTAGGTCCGTGGGGGCAGGGCGGGCTTGCCCTTGCCGGCGAATTCGAGCAGGCGCTGCACCTTGGCGCCCATCTTCATCAGCTGCGCCAGGGTGCGCGCGTCGAGCCGCTGAACGTCGTCGAACCAGGTCGTCATGAGCTCGATCAGGTCGTGCATGCCCTTCATCCGCTGCTGGGCGATGCGGTCCTCGTCGCTGGTGGGCTGCTCGAGCAGCGCGTTGCGCAGCATCGACAGCGTCGGCTCGATCTCGCGGCGCCGCCGCTCCTCGGCGAGGGTGCGGAAGATCTCCCAGGCGTCGCTGGGCGCGTCGAAGTACTCGCGCCGGTCACCGGGCAGGTGGCGCAGGCTCACCAGCCGCCAGGCCTGCAGCTCCTTGAGCCCCATGCTGACGTTGGAGCGCGAGAACTCGAGCGCCTCGGCGATCTCGTCGGCGTTGACCGGCTGCGGCGAGACGAAGATCAGCGCGTAGATCTGCCCGACGGTGCGGTTGATGCCCCAGCGGCTGCCCATCTCTCCGAAGTGGCTGACGAAGCTGCGGACGAGCGGGGTGAGCGCGGGCATGAGGGCATTCTATGGAGAACTTTCAGGAATTACTGAAAGTTCGGCAAAAGCCCCTGCAGCGAGGCAGGGTCGGCGGATGGCCGTCAGGCCTGCGCCCAGTACACCGCGAAGGCGTTGTCGGCCGACGTCCAGCAGCGGCTGGTGGCGAACCCCGCCTTGGAGAGCAGCGCGGCAAACGATTCCACCGTGTACTTGTACGAGTTCTCGGTGTGCAGGCGCTCGCCGGCCGCGAAGGCACGCTCGCCGCCGGGCCAGCGCACGATCAGCGCCCGGCGGGCTTCGAGGTGCATCTCGATGCGCGACTGCGCGCGGTCGAACAGCGCCAGGTGTCGCCACTGCGTCGGATCGAAGTCGGTGCCGATCGCGCGGTTCATGTTGCGCAGCAGGTTGAGGTTGAAGGCGGCCGTGACGCCCAGCGCATCGTCGTACGCGGCCTCGAGCGCTGCCACCGGCTTGACCAGGTCGACCCCGACCAGCAGTCCACCGCCGGCCGCTTGCACCCGCACGCCCGCCAGGAAGGCGCAGGCCTGCGACGGCGTGAAGTTGCCGATGCTGGAGCCCGGATAGAAGAACACCGCGCGCTCGCCGGGCGTCAGCACGCCAGGGGGCAAGGCGGGAGATTGCGAGAAGTCCATGCCGACGCCGACGATGTCCAGCGCGGGGTGTTCGCGCTGCAGTGCGCGCAACGCTTCCTGCAGGTAGTCGGCCGAGATGTCGACCGCCACGTAGCGCGACGCGTCGAGGAGCGGCAGCAGGCGCGCGGCCTTGGCGCAGTTGCCGGCGCCGAGATCGACGAAGGTGCTGCCGCGGCCGACGCACGCTGCCATCTCGCCGCCGCGCGCGGCGAAGATGGCCGCTTCGGTGCGCGTCGGGTAGTACTCGGGCAGCTCCGTGATCGCATCGAACAGATGCGATCCGAGGCGGTCGTAGAAGTACTTCGGCGAGGCTTCGGCCGGCGTGCGTTGCAGGCCGGCGATCGCGGCGGCACGCTCCTCCTCCGAGTCGCTGCGGTGGGTCTGGATGAATCGCGGCGTGTGTCTTGTCATCGTTTCCTCGCGAGGGCCGGGCCATCTTGCCGGCTCGGCATGGCCCTGTCGTCGACGTAGTCGATTTCCATCCCGCTCGGCTTACGCCCGGCAATGCCCGTGCCCGGACGGTGGCCGGCGCCCGACCCGCGATAATCGCCGTCTGGTTTCTCCGAGGCAGACAAGAGATGCGGTCCATGCTCATCGGCTTCTCGATCAACGAAATCCTCTTCCTCGCGACCCTGCTCACCGGCGCGTGCTGGCTGGCCTGGCGCTTCAAGCTGCGCCGCATGGACCACGCACCGGTGAAAAAGCCGCTGTGGGTGAGCTTCGGCGCCGAGCTGTTCGCCGTGGTCGCGCTGATGTTCACCTGCCGCGTCGCCGTGGCCGACTGGCCCAAGGTGCCCAGCGGCTCGATGGAGCCCACCTTGCGGGTCGGCGACTACCTGCTCGTCAACCATTTCGCCTACGGGCCGCGGCTGCCGTTCACCAACACCGCTTTCGAATGGGGACGCCCTCAGCGCGGCGACGTGGTCGTGTTCCGCTATCCCCTGGACGTCTCGCAGTTCTACGTGAAGCGCCTGGTCGGCCTGCCCGGCGACCGCGTGTCCTTCCTCGACGGCGTCGTCAGCGTCAACGGTGAGCCCTTCGATGTGCAGCAGGTCGGCGACGGAACCGCCGCCGAGGACCGCGGCCAGCTTCTGGTGCGCGAGACCGCCGGCGCCGCGGCTCGCGAGTTGAAGATCAATCCGTTCGTGCAGGGCCGGCTGCCGCTGAACCTGGGGGATCCCGGGCTTGCGGCGCATTGCCGCAGCGAGCGTGCCGGCGCCTGGGAGTGCGCGGTGCCGGCCGGCCAGTACCTGATGCTCGGCGACAACCGCGACAACTCGGCCGATTCCCGCATCTGGGGCTTCCTGCCGCACGAGCAGGTGTATGGCAAGGCGGTGCGCGTGCTGTTCAACTTCGGCGACCTGAAGCGCGCATGGACGGCGTTGTGACGGGAGGCGAGCGCCAGGACCTGGCCGGCAAGCACATCGTCCTGGGGCTGTCGGGCGGCATCGCCTGCTACAAGGCTGCCGACCTGACGCGCGAGCTGGTGAAGGCCGGCGCCACCGTGCAGGTCGTGATGACCGAGGCGGCCGAGCACTTCATCACCGCCACCACGCTGCAGGCGCTGTCGAATCGCAAGGTCTACACCAGCCAGTGGGATGCGCGCGAGCCCAACAGCATGGCGCACATCAACCTCACGCGCGAAGCCGATGCGGTGCTCGTCGCCCCGGCCAGCGCCGACTTCATGGCGCGGCTGGCCACCGGTCGTGCCGACGAGCTGCTGAGCCTGCTGTGCCTGGCGCGGCCGATCGAGCGCTGCCCGCTGCTGCTCGCGCCGGCGATGAACCGCGAGATGTGGGCGCATCCGGCCACGCAGCGCAACCTGGCGCAGCTGCGCGCAGACCGCACCACCATCCTCGGCCCGGCCGCTGGGGACCAGGCCTGCGGCGAAATCGGCGACGGTCGCATGCTGGAGGCCGACGAGCTGCTGGCGGACATGGTGGCCTTCTTCCAGCCGAAGGCGCTGCTCGGTCGCCGCGTGCTCATCACTGCCGGGCCGACCTTCGAGCCGATCGATCCGGTGCGCGGCATCACCAACCTGTCCAGCGGCAAGATGGGGTTCGCCATCGCGCGCGCGGCGCAGGAGGCCGGCGCGCAGGTGACGCTGGTGGCCGGCCCGGTGCACCTGCCCACGCCCCGGGGCGTGCGGCGCATCGACGTGCGCACGGCGCAGCAGATGCACGACGCGGTGCTGCCGGCGGCCGCGCAGCACGACGTCTTCGTCGCGACGGCGGCCGTGGCCGACTGGCGGCCGGCCACGCTGTCCGAGCAGAAGATCAAGAAGAACGGCAACAAGGTCGCCCCCGCCTTCGAGCTGACCGAGAACCCCGACATCCTCGCGGCAGTCGCGCGCCTGCCGAAGCGGCCTTTCTGCGTCGGCTTCGCGGCCGAGAGCCATGACCTGCTGAAGCACGCGCGCGAGAAGCTGGAGCGCAAGAACGTGCCCCTGATCATCGGCAACCTCGGCCCGGCCACCTTCGGCCGCGATGACAACGCGCTTCTGCTGGTCGACGCGCGCGGCCAGCGCGAGCTGCCGACTGCGGACAAGCTCACGCTGGCGCGGCAGCTCGTCGCCGAAATCGCATCCCGACTCTCTTCCCACACCGCATGACCATCATCGACGTGAAAGTGCTCGACCGCCGCATGGCCGAGCAGATGCCCGCCTACGCCACGCCCGGCAGCGCCGGCCTGGATCTGCGCGCCTGCCTGGATGCGCCGCTGCTGCTGGAGCCGGGCCAGTCGCAGCTCATCCCCACAGGGCTCGCCATCCACATCGGCGACCCCGGGCTGGCCGCGATGATCCTTCCGCGCTCGGGACTGGGCCACAAGCACGGCATCGTGCTGGGCAACCTGGTGGGCCTCATCGACTCCGACTACCAGGGTCCCCTGATGGTGAGCTGCTGGAACCGCGGCCAGGCAACGTTCACCGTCCAGCCGATGGAGCGCATCGCGCAGCTCGTCATCGTGCCGGTGGTGCAGGCGAGCTTCCACGTGGTGGACGACTTCGAGCAGTCGCACCGCGGCGAGGGCGGATTCGGCTCCACGGGTAAGCATTGATCCCGTAGCCCGCACGCCCCGTTGGGGTGCATGCTGGGGGTCGCATCCGGCGGTCGGCGGGCGCGCGGTTTGCCGGGCAACATTGCAGCAACACCGCCTGCACATGATGGCCGGCTGCCCCTCGATTCCACGCAAGCCGAACACTCGCATGAACAACAAGATCCTAGGGGCCGCCGCGGTCCTCGCGCTGCTGCTGACGGGATGCGGCAAGTCCGATGCGCCCACCGCCGCCTCGCCGGCATCGAGCGCCTCCGCGGCCGGCGCGCCGGTCAGCGTGAGCACCGTGCGCGCCGAGCAGCGCGACGTCGAAGTGGCGCTCGACGCGACCGGCACCGTGACCTCGCTCAACAGCGTCGAGATCCGTCCTCAGGTCGCTGCCGTCGTCGACAAGGTGCATGTGCGCGAGGGCCAGTTCGTGCGCGTGGGCGAGCCGCTGTTCACCCTCGATGCCCGCGCCATGCAGACCGACGTGGCGAAGGCGCAGGCGCAGCTCCAGCGCGACCTCGCTTCGCTGGCCGATGCCGAGCGCAACCTGGCGCGCAGCAAGGAGCTGGTGGCGCAGAACTTCGTGTCGCAGGTGGCGGTCGACACCAACCAGACGCTGGTCGACGCGCAGCGCGCGGCGGTGGCGGCTGACCGGGCGGCCGTCGAGGCGGCGCGCGTGAGCCTGTCGTACAGCCGCATCGTCGCCCCGTACGCCGGCCGCGCCGGCCTGGTGCCGGTTGCGCCCGGCAGCTTCGTGTCGCCGAGCACCGCCACGCCACTGGTCACCATCACGCAGCTCGACCCGATCGCGGTGGCCTTCAGCCTGCCGCAGCGCAACCTGTCCGATGCGCTGCAGACGCTGCGCAGCGGCGGCGGCCGCGTCACCGTGGTGCTGCCCGAGGGCCGCGGCTCGATGCAGGGCAGGCTTCACTTCGTCGACAACGTCGTCGACGCGTCCTCCGGCGCGGTGAAGGTGAAGGCGGTGTTCGACAACCCCGAAGAGAAGCTGTGGCCGGGGGCTTTCGTCGGCGTCAAGCTCGCCGTGCAGACGCTCAAGGGGGCCATCGTGGTGCCGCAGGCCGCCATCGTGCAGGGCGCGCGCGGCAAGGTTGTGTTCGTCGTGGACGCGAACGACAAGGTGCAGTCCAAACCGGTCGAGGTGGTGCAGGCGGTCGGCCAGGATGCGGTGGTGACCGGCGTGCAAGCCGGCGAGCGCATCATCGTGGACGGCCGGCAGAACGTGCGACCCGGCGTCGCGGTCGTCGAGCGGGCCGCCGGCGGCGCCAGCGGTCCGGGGCAGGGTCGGCGCAGTGGTGCATCGACGCCGGGCTCGGGAGCGTCGCCATGACGTCGCCAGCCCGAGCAGACGAGGGGCTGTCATGAACCTGTCGGAGCTGTTCGTCCGCCGTCCGGTGATGACGGTGCTTCTCAATGCGGCCATCGTGGTGGCCGGCATCATCGGCTACCGCAGCATCCCGGTGGCTGCGCTGCCGAGCTACAACACGCCGGTCATCAACGTGTCGGCATCGTTGCCGGGCGCCAGTCCCGAGACCATGGCCTCCTCGGTGGCGCTGCAGCTCGAGAAGCAGTTCTCGACCATCCCGGGCCTGTCCGTCATCAGCTCCAGCAACACGCTGGGCAACACCTCGCTGACGCTGGAGTTCGACGAAGGTCGCGACATCGACGCCGCGTCGGTCGACGTGCAGGCCGCGCTGCTGCGCGCGCAGCGCTCGCTGCCCGACGACATGACCAGTCCGCCGTCGTATCGCAAGGTCAACCCGGCCGACGCGCCGGTGCTGCTGATCGCGATGACCTCGCCGTCGCTGAACCTGTCGGACCTGAACGACTACGCCGAGCACCTGATCTCGCCGACGCTGTCCACGCTGGAAGGCGTGGCGCAGGTAAACATCTTCGGCCAGAAGCGCTTTGCGGTGCGGGTGCGCGTGCTGCCCGATGCGCTCGCGGCGCGCAACATCAGTCTCGACGAGCTCACTGCTGCGCTTCGCGGCGCCAACGCCAACACGCCGGTCGGCACGCTCGAAGGCCCGCGGCAGACGCTGACCCTGCAGGCCAACCGCCAGCTGCGCAATGCCGCCGAATTCGCCGAGCTCATCGTCAGCAGCCGCAACGGCAACCCGGTGCGGCTGCGCGACGTGGCGCAGGTGGAAGACAGCTTCGAGACCGTCAAGACCTCGGCCAGCTTCAACGGCGAGAGCTCGATCACCCTCGCGGTGCTGCGCCAGCCCGACGCCAACACCGTGAAGGTCGTCGACGCGGTGCGCAGGGCCCTGCCGGGCTTCGAGGCGCAGCTGCCGCAATCGGTGCGCCTCACGCCGGTCAACGACCGCTCGGTGTCGGTGCGCGAGGCGCTGCACGACGTCACGCTGACGATGCTCGGGACGATCGCGCTGGTGGTGCTGGTGATCTTCCTGTTCCTGCGCCGCTTCGTCGCCACGGTGATTCCCACGCTGTCGCTGCCGGTGTCGCTGGTCGGCGCCATCGCGCTGCTGTGGGCCTTCGGCTACACGATCGACAACATCTCGCTGCTCGGGCTCACGCTCGCGGTGGGCCTGGTGGTCGACGACGCCATCGTGATGCTCGAGAACATCATGCGACACGTGGAGGAGGGCATGCCGCCCTTCGAGGCGGCGCTCAAGGGCTCGCGCGAGGTCGGCTTCACCATCATCTCGATCTCGAGCTCGCTGATCGCGGTCTTCATCCCGATCTTCTTCATGCCTGGCGTCATCGGCCTGCTGTTCCACGAGTTCGCGGTCATCGTGTCGCTGGCGATCGTGGTGTCTGCCTTCGTTTCGCTGACCCTCGTTCCCATGCTGGCCGCACGCTTCCTCACCGACGAGCAGCACAAGAAGCCGCCGGGCGCGCTGGTGCGCGTCTTCAGCCGCGCCTTCGACGCAACGCTGGCGCTGTACACGCGCACGCTGGATGGCGCCCTGCGTCATCGCAAGTCGGTGCTGGTCGTCGCGTTGCTCACGTTCGCGGCCACCGCGTGGCTGTTCGCGGCGATTCCCAAGGGCTTCTTCCCCGAGGAGGACATCGGGCAGATCCAGGTGTCCACCGAAGCGTCCGAGGACACCTCCTTTCCCGAGATGGTGCGGCTGCAGGACCGCGTCGCCGCGATCCTGCGCGAGGACCCCAACGTGCTGACCGTCAGCTCGTTCAACGGCGGCAGCGGCGCACAGAACTCCGGCCGCATGTTCATCAACCTCAAGCCGCGCGCGCAGCGCCCTCCGATGAAGCAGGTGATCGAGGGCCTGCGCCGCAAGCTGCGTGACGTGGCCGGCATCACGGTCTTCATGCGGCCCATCCAGAACCTGCAGCTGGGCGGTCGGCAGAGCAAGGCGCAGTACCAGTACATCCTGCAGAGCGTGAAGGCCGACGAGCTGAGCGACTGGGCCGCCAGGCTGCAGGAGCGGCTGCGCGCCGATCCGGCCTTCCGCGACGTGACCAGCGACTCGCAGCTGCGAGGCCTGCAGGCCTCGCTGCGCATCGACCGCGATCGCGCCAACACGCTGGGCGTGTCCATCGATGCGGTGCGCAACGCGCTGTTCAGCGCCTTCGGCGAGCGTCAGGTCTCGACCATCTACACGCCCGTCGACAGCTATCAGGTGATCATGGAGGTGGCGCCCAACGCCAAGCAGGACGAGAGCGCCTTCAACAACATCTATGTGCGATCGAGCACCGGCGCGCTGGTGCCGCTGTCGAGCTTCGCGACCGTGGAGCGCACGGTGGGGCCCACCTCGATCAACCACGTGGGTCAGCTGCAGGCCGTGACGGTGTCTTTCAACCTCGGGCCCGGCGTGGCGCTCGGCGACGCCACGGCGAAGATCGAGCAGGCACGCGAGCAGATCCGCATGCCGGCGACGATCATCACGAGCTACGGCGGCGACGCCGCCGTGTTCAAGAGCTCGCAGGGCAGCCAGGCCCTCCTCATCATCGCGGCGCTGCTCGTCATCTATGTGCTGCTGGGCGTGCTGTACGAGAGCTACATCCATCCGATCACCATCCTTGCCGGCCTGCCGTCGGCCGCGGTGGGCGCGCTGCTGATGCTGCGCCTGTTCGGCATGGACCTCACGCTCATCGCGACGATCGGCATCCTGCTGCTGATCGGCATCGTGAAGAAGAACGCGATCATGATGATCGACTTCGCGCTCGATGCGCAGCGCACGCAGGGCATGCCGGCCGAGCAGGCGATCCGCGAGGCATGCATCCTGCGCTTTCGCCCGATCATGATGACCACGCTGGCCGCGCTCATGGGCGCGATCCCGATCGCCCTCGGCCTGGGCGCCGGCGCCGAGCTGCGTCAGCCGCTGGGCCTCGCAGTCGTCGGCGGGCTGGTGTTCTCGCAGGCGATCACGCTGTACATCACGCCGGTGATCTACCTTGCGCTCGACCGCTTCAGCGGCAAGGGGCCCGTGACGACGCCGGAGCAGGCCGCGGCACATTCCTGAGCGAAGCCGGCCCGCGGTCGCCGGCTTGCGGGACGGCGTTCTAGAGCCGCTGCATCAGCATGCCGCGCCGGTACGTTTCGGCGATCAGCATGCGCGGGCCTTCCGGCGTGACGATGCGGTAGGCGCGTGCCGACGCCGGATCCGGCGTGCCGACCATGCCCCACAGGCGGTGGTGGAGGGCAGCCGCATCGGACACGCTTTCGCGTCGCACCCACAGGCGCGCGAGCAGGTGGCCGATGGGAGCCTGGCCCGCCTCGAGCTCGCGTTGCAGCGTGCCGTCGAGGCCGTGCAAGGCGATGTAGGTGAGGTTGTCCATCATCACCTCGCCGTGCGCGGCCAGGCTGGTGATGCGCTCGATGAAGCGCGCGCCGGGCAACGCCTCGCGCACCAGCAAGGGAACGTTCTCGGTGGGCGCCTGGTGCAGCACCTGCAGCGAGACAGGACCATCCGCGATGGTCTCGCACAGGCGCGTCGTCGAGCCGTTCTGCGCCAGCAGCAGGCGCAGCAGGCGGCGTGCGTCGTTGTCGGCGGAATCGGGATCGATGAAGCGCTCGCGGCGCCAGGAACTGGGAAGCGGGGAGGACATGACGCGGTAGAGCCTCGCGGCCCGGAGCAAAGCGGACAGGAGACGCGGTCAGTGAAGCTGCGAGCCCGTAGGCGCGGCGTTCATCACCGTGAACGCCGGCTGGCCGACGCTGCCGGCCTCGATCTCTTCGTCGGTGGCTTCGCGCACCTCACGCACCTTGAGGTCCAGGCGCAATGCGATGCCGGCGAGCGGATGATTGCCATCGAGCACCACGTGCGTCGGATAGACCTCGGTCACGGTGTAGATGGCATCGGCCGGCATGCCTTCGGTCTTCGCGCCCTCGGGCACGCCGTCGAACTGCATGCCCGGCTCGACCTGCTCGGGAAAGATCGAGCGCTCCTCGAAGAACACGAGATCGGGGTCGTACTCGCCAAAGGCGTGCTCGGGCTCCAGATGGAGCTTGGCTTCGAAGCCGACGTCCTGGTCCTGCAGCGCTTCCTCGACCTTCGCCAGCAGGTCGTCGCCGCCGAAGAAGAACTCCACGGGGTCCTGCAATTCGTCGATCAGGTTGCCCTGAGTGTCTTCGAGCCGCCAGACCAGGCTGACGACACAAGGCGCGGTGATGTTCATCGGGAAATCATCGCACAGGCCACAATTCCATCCATGGATATCGCAGTCGCCACGCCCCTTCTGGGCGGACTCTCGCCGCAGGTCTTCATGCGTCGCCACTGGCAGAAGCAACCTCTGCTCATCCGCCAGGCCGTGCCCGGCGTGAAGCCGCCGCTGTCGCGCCATGAGCTGTTCGCTTTGGCCGCCGACGACACCGTGGAGTCGCGAATCGTCGAGCACCGCGACGATGGCTGGACGCTGCGCCACGGGCCTTTCTCGCGGCGCCAGCTTCCCGGCGTGAAGCAGGCGGCGTGGACGCTTCTCGTGCAGGGAGTCGATCTCCACGTCGATGCCGCCCATGAGCTGCTCTCGCGTTTTCGCTTCGTGCCCGACGCACGGCTCGACGATCTGATGGTCTCGTATGCGACCGACGGCGGCGGCGTCGGCCCGCACTTCGATTCGTACGACGTGTTCCTGCTGCAAGTACAGGGCCGCCGCCGCTGGCGCATCGGCCGGCTGCAAGATGCGCAGCTGCAGCCCGACGTGCCGCTGAAGATCCTCGCGCGCTTCGCGCCCGAGGAGGAGTGGGTCCTCGAGCCGGGCGACATGCTGTACCTGCCGCCTCGCTGGGCGCACGATGGCGTCGCCGAAGGCGAATGCATGACGTGCTCCATCGGCTTTCGCGCACCGGCCAAGGACGAAATCGGTCGCGAAGTGCTGCAGCGAGTGCTCGACGCCGAGGAGCCGAGCGCCGCGCCGCTGCTGTACCGCGATTCCTCGCAGGCGGCGACCGATGCACCGGCGCGCATCCCGGCCACGCTGCAGGCCTTCATGTCCGAGGCGGTGCTGCGCTTGGCGGAGAACCCGAAGACCTTGGCCTGCGCGCTGGGAGAGTGGCTCAGCGAACCCAAGCAGAGCGTGAGCTTCGAGGCCGGCGCGCCGCTCGTCCGCGACTGCGATCTGGTGCTCGACCGTCGCACCCGCATGCTGTACGACGACGAGCATGTGTTCATCAACGGCGAGCCCTACCGCGCCGCGGGGGCCGACGCCGCGCTGATGCGGCAGCTGGCCGACCGACGCGGCCTTTCCGCAGCCCAGTGCAAAGGCGCGAGCGATGCTGCGCGGCAGTTGCTGGCCGACTGGGCCGAAGCCGGCTGGCTGCATCCCACGACTCCTCAGGAGGAATCATGACTGCACCGCTGCATCTGCCCATCGAGACGCGCCGGCAATTCCACGATGCCCTGCGCGAGGCTTTCGCAGAGATGGCGCGCGTGGGTTGTCGCGAAGCGTGGATCAGCGATGAGGACTTCGCCGACTGGCCGCTCGGCGAGCTTGCGGTGATCGAGCACCTTGGGGCATGGGCGATGTCGCATCGCAGGCTGGTCGTCGTGGCGCGCCACTACGACGAGGTGGTGCGGCGCCATGCACGCTGGGTCGAGTGGCGCCGACAGTGGTCGCACGTGGTTGAATGCCGCGCTTTCGAAGAAGCCGAAGTGGGGCAGATTCCGACGCTGCTGCTGGCGGCCGACCTTCTCGCGGTGCGACTGGTTGATCCGCTCCGCCACCGGGGGGCGGTGTCGCGTGAAACGGGCGATCTGCTTCGTTTTCGCGAATTGATTGATGCGGTTTCGCAACGATCGGTGGAGTCGTTTCCGGCCACCATACTCGGTCTGTGACAAGCTTCGGCCTATAATCGCAGGCTGGACCACAGAGATGCTCGAGCTCTCTTGGTCCTCTGAGCGTTGGGGCTCTGTGGAATTGGAGGGGTCCCACAATTACCGGTAATTGTTCGACCTTATAGATTGAGGACAAATATGAAAAAGTCGCTTGTGTTGGCATCTCTGGTTGCCGCTGTCGCTCTCGCTGCCTGCAGCAAGAAGGAAGAAACGACGGTGACCCCGCCGGCCCCGGCCCCCGCTCCGGCTGCCACCCCGGCTCCGGCCCCGGCCGCTACCGCCGCCGCCGCCTCTGCCGCCGACAGCGCTGCTACGGCTGCCGCTGCCGCCGCTTCGGCTGCCGCCACCCCGGCTTCCAAGTAATTCCCGCGTATCGGTTTCGGCCGATACTCGAAAAGGCCGCCTCTGGGCGGCCTTTTGCCTTTCTGACGTTAGCGCAATTCCAGCCAGTCGAATCCCCATTCGGCGCCGGCGGCCTGCAATTCGGATGGATGGGCGCCGCAGGCTGCTGCCAGTGCGGCCAGCGCCAATTCGGGTCGGTTGTTTTCGAGGCTGAGATGCGCGGCCACCACATGCTGCAGGCGGTCGTGCAGGCACGCCGCCAGGATCTGCGCGGAAGTGTCGTTGCTGAGATGCCCGAAGCGTCCGCCGATGCGCGACTTCAGCATGGCGGGATAGCGTGAAGCGGCCAGCATGTCGCGGTCGTGGTTGCACTCCAGCAGCAGCGCATGGCAGCCGGCCAGGCGGTCGACGAGGTACGGCGTGATCGACCCGGCATCGGTCAGCACGCCGAGCCGCGAGGCACCGTCGGTGAAACACGGTTGCAGCGGCTCTTGCGCATCGTGCGGCACCGTGTAGGGCTGCAACTCGAGGTCGCCGAGCGGCACCGATTCGCCATCGCGCACGAAGTGCACCAGGTCGGCGAGCTCCGGATCGCCCACGACCCGCCATGTGCCGCGGCTCATCCATAGCGGCACGCCGTGGCGACGCGCCAGTGCGAGCGCGCAGCCGACATGGTCGGTGTGCTCATGGGTGACGAACACCGCGTCGAGGTCGTGCGGCGCCAGTCCCACACGCGCCAGCCGCGCGGTCAGCTCACGCAGCGAGAACCCGCAGTCGACCAGCACACGGGTCACCGTGATGCCGCTGCTGCCCTCCACCAGGGTGGCGTTGCCGCTGCTGCCGCTGCCGAGGCTGCAGAAGCGCAGCATCGCAGGCCCGCGCTACTTGAGGTCTTCGACCAGCAGGCCGACGATGCGCTTGCCGGCGTCGCCGTTCTCCGGCTGGCCCTGGCCGTTCAACACCGTCACCGTGCTGCGATCGCCGTCGCCCTTCACCTGCACCCGGTAGCGGGCCGGTCCGCTGAGCTCGTCCTTCTTGCGACCGAAGCTGAACAGCCGGCTCATGAAGCCCGGCTCGTCCTTGCCCGCCTGGGCCGGATCGACGTAGCGCACGAAGTAGACGCCCTGTGCGCGATCGCGGTCCTCGACGGTGAAGCCGCTGCGATCGAGCGCCAGGCCGACGCGGCGCCACGCGCGGTCGAAGTTGTCGTCGACCTGCAGCGTTGCTGTGGGCTGATTCGCCACGATGCGCGCCCGCGCCGGCAAGGTGGTGCCGCCGGTGGCGACCGTGGTGGCCTTGGCCTGCTCTTCCTTGACGCCCAGGCGCAGCATGATCCGCTGCAGCATCTCGGCCTCGAGCTGCGGATCGGGTCGCGGCTGCCACACCGTGGTTTCCTTGCGGTCGCCGCTGAACACCTCGACGAGACCACGATGCGTCAGGTAGACCTCGCTGGAGCCGTTGGGCTGGCGCTCGACGCGGGTGCGGAACTTGTCGCGCTCGCCGGTGGAGTAGAACGAATCGAAGACCTTGCCGATGGTGCTGCGGATGATGTCCTGCGGAAGCTTCGCTCGGTTCTCGGCCCAGTCGGTTTCCATCACGCCGGCCTCGGCCTGGTCGACCAGCAGCGTGAAGCCGCGCTCCTTCCAGAAGGCCTGGAGCTGGGGCCAGAGCTGATCCGGCGTCATCGGCACGACGAGCCAGCGTTGGTTGCCCTCGCGCTCCATGCGCACTTCCCCGAGCGCCTTGGGCGCGACGGTGGCATTGGCCGCCGCCGTGGCGGTGGTCGTGCCGGCCTGGTACTGCGCCGCGCTGACGCTGCCGCCGGCCGGCTGGAATCGCGATTCGCGCTGCAGCTGGGTCAGGTCGGGCGGGACTTCGAGCCCGCGCTCGCGCGTGGCGCCGGCGCTCTTGTAGTCGATCTTGTCGCCGCTCAGAAAGCCGTCGACGGACGAGCAACCGGCCAGGCCGGCGACGATCAGGAGGCCGGCGAAGCGGATGGCGGTGAAACGATGGGGAACAGTCACGTCAGAGATCTCCGGAGGGCCTCGGCGCAATGCCGTGGGCCCGGTGCGAGGAAACGATGGCGGGGACCGCCTCAAATGAGGCCGGCGTCGCGCAGCGCCTGGCCCACCACCGCCTGTCCGGCGGCAGTGAGCGGCGTGATCGGCAGGCGCAGCGCTTCGCCGCACAGTCCCAGCTTGGCCATGGCCCACTTGGTGGGTGCCGGGCTGGGCTCGATGAACAGATGAGTGTGAAGCGGCATCAGCTTCAGATGAATCGCGGCGGCTTCGCGGGCGCGACCCTCGACGGCGGCGACGCACATCTCGTGCATGGCCCGCGGTGCGACGTTGGCCGTGACGCTGACGTTGCCTTGGCCGCCCAGCAGCATCAGCGCGATGGCGGTCTGGTCGTCGCCCGAGTACACGGCAAAGCCTCTCGGTGCACGCTTGATCAGCCAGCCCGCGCGAGCGATGTCGCCGGTGGCTTCCTTGATGCCGACGATGCCCGGGATCTGCGCCAGGCGCAGCACCGTGTCGATCTGCATGTCGGCCACCGTGCGGCCGGGCACGTTGTACAGCACCATCGGGATGTCGACCGCCTCGGCGATGGCCTTGAAGTGCTGGTACATGCCTTCCTGGGAAGGCTTGTTGTAGTAGGGCACCACCGACAGCGTGCAGTCGGCGCCGACCTGCTTCGCGAAGCGCGAGAGCTCGATCGCTTCGCGGGTGGAGTTGCCGCCGGCGCCGGCCATGATGGGGACGCGGCCCCTGGCGTGCTCGACGGCGACGCGGATGATCTCGCAGTGCTCCTCCACCGACACGGTCGGCGATTCGCCGGTGGTGCCGACGACGCCGATGCAGTCGGTGCCTTCGGCGACATGCCAGTCGATCAGGCGGCGCAGGGCGTCGTAGTCGACGCTGCCGTCTTCACGCATCGGCGTCACGAGTGCGACGATGCTGCCAATGATGGGATTCATGCAGTTTCCTCTGAATCCGACGATTTTAGCCGGGGCGAGCCGTCACAACGGATATCGGGCGGGAAGGTGCACACCGGGGTGTTCGCGAATCGCCGCGATGCGCTGCACGAAGCGCTCGGGCAGAGCCAGGCAGCCGTCCTCGTAGGCCACGATTCGCAGCGGCGCCGCGGCGGCCAGCAGCTCGCCGGGTCGCAGCAGGAAATCTGGATTGGACGGCCTGCCGACGGTCTCGTTGCCGCGCGCGAAGGTCTCGAAGATCAGCACGCCGCCTTCGTCGACTGCTGCCACGATGGCGGGCAGCAACGGTCGCCACAGGTAGTTGGTGACGATCACCGCACCGAAGCGCCGGCCGGCGAACGGCCATGGTCCGCTCTCGATGTCGGCGACCACCGTCTCGGCGATGTCCGACAGCGCCGCCAGCGCGGCGGCATCGCGGTCCACAGCGGTGACCCGGCAGCCGCGAGCGGCAAACCAGCGCACATGCCGGCCGCTGCCGCAGGCGACATCGAGCACGCTGGCGCCGGCCGCCACCAGCGGCGACCAGCGCTGTACCCAGGGTGACGGCTCGAGCGCCGCATGCAGCGCCTCGCTCATGATCGGGCGGTGGGATGCAGGGCCTTCAGCGCCAGGCGATCCACCATCCCGGGGGCCACCAGCTTGAGCCAGCGTCCGAGCTTGCCCTTGGCGCTCATCACGATGTCGCGCTTGCGCGCTTCGGTGCCCTGGACGATGAGCCGGGCGCATTCCTCGACGCTCATCGCGCCGCGTTCATCGAGTCCGCTCTTGCCGGCCGGCTGGCCGTGGGCGTTGAAGCCGCGGTAGCGGATCCCGGTGGCCACGACGCCGGGATAGGCGATCGTCACGCTGACGCCGCTGGGCTGCAGTTCGACGCGCAAGGCCTCGAAGAAGCCGGTCATCGCGAACTTGGTCCCGCTGTACGCCGTGCGGCCGGGTACGCCGACCAGGCCGGCGAGGCTGGCCACCGCGACGAGGCGGCCCTGGCTGCGCTTGAGGTGCGGCAGCGCGGCATGGCTGCACCACACGCTGCCCCAGTGGTTGATGCGCATCAGCGTCTCGTACCACGACAGGTCGGTGACCTCGTCGAAGTTCGCATGCGCCGACATGCCGGCATTGTTGACCAGGGTGTCGATGCCGCCGAACGCGGCGACCGTCGCATCGACGAGCCCGATGCAGTCGGCCTGCACGCCGACGTCGCAGCGCTGCACCAGCACCTGCGCGCCGCTGGCGCGGCAGGTCTGCGCCACCGCCTCCAGCTTGTCGACACTGCGCGCCGCGAGCACCAGGGCCAGCGACTGGCGATCGCGCGCGGCCCATTGCCGCGCCATTTCGGCGCCGATGCCGTCGGACGCGCCGGTGATGACGATGACCTTCATGCGAGCTTTCTGCTTCTAGAAGCAGTTCCAGAGCTGGTTCGCGAGTGTCACCGCCAGGTCGGGCCGCAGATAGGCGGCAAACACCAGTAGCAGCACGGCGGTCGCTGCGCCCCATGCCACCAGCCTGCCGCCGCGCTTCATCTCACGCCCCGGCAGGTGCGGGACTCGCAGGGCGGACGATGGCCGATTCCTTCACCGGCAGATTGACCAGCGCGGCAAAGACGCCCAGTGCCACCGCGATCCACCAGACGATGTCGTAGCTGCCGGTGGTGTCGTACAGCCTTCCGCCGAGCCACACGCCGAGGAAGCTGCCGATCTGGTGGCTGAAGAACACGAACCCGCCGAGCATCGACAGGTATTGCACGCCGAAGATCTGCGCGATGACGGCGTTGGTGGGCGGGACGGTGGACAGCCACAGCAGGCCCATCACCGACGAGAACACGTACACGCTCCATGGCGTCAGCGGAACGCTGAGGAAGATGACGATGGCCAGCGAGCGCAAGGCATAGATGGCCGACAGGATGTAGCGCTTGGGCATGCGTTGTCCGAGCGTGCCGGCCGCGTAGGTGCCGAAGACGTTGAACAGCCCGATCAGCGCGAGCGCGGTCGTCGCGACGTCCGGCGTGAGGCCGTGGTCCTTGAGGTAGCTGGGCATGTGCACGCCGATGAAGACGACCTGGAACCCGCAGACGAAGTAGCCGGCCATGAGCCATTGGAAGCTGCGGTAGCCGAAGGCCTCGCGCAGCGCCTGTCCCATGCTCTGGTGCGCGCCCGCCGCCTTCTGGAAGGGCGGCTCCTTCAGGCCCAGGGCCAGCGGCGCGATGGCGAGTGCGAAGCACCCCAGGATGAACAGCGCCTGCTGCCAGCCGACGCCGCCGATCAGCCAGTTCTCCACCGGCACCATGAGGAACTGGCCGAAGGAGCCGGCGGCGGCGGCGACGCCCATGGCCCAGCTGCGCTTCTCGGGCGCGATGTTGCGTCCGATGACGCCATACACGACCGCGTAGGTGGTGCCCGACTGCGCCAGCCCGAGCAGCAGCCCGGCGCTGCCGGTGAAGGCCAACCCGGAAGTCGCCAGCGCCATCAGCACCAGCCCCATGGCATAGAGCACGGCGCCGACGATCAGGACCCGGTATGCGCCGAATCGATCGGCGAGGCCGCCGGCGATCGGTCCTGCCACGCCCCAGGCCAGGTTCTGCACCGCGATGGCGAACGCGAAGGTCTCGCGCGACCAGCCGCGCTCCATCGTGATCGGCTGCAGCCACAGGCCGAAGCCGTGCCGGATGCCCATCGACAGCGTGACGATGGCGGCGCCGCACAGCAGCACCTGCGTCATGGAAAGGGTGGGGCGGGAGGAGGATGCGCGCATCGGGTGACTGTAGCCACTCGCCCAATGCCTTGCCGGTGGCGGGACTCCGCGCCCGAGATGAGAGGGACAGGGCGCTCACGGCGACGAGGCGGCGCCGCAGGCGCCGGGATGGCCCTGCCTACAATCCGCCGCCATGGCGACCAAACCCCCGAGCAAGTCCGAGGCTTCCTATGGCGAAGCCTCGATCCGCGTCCTGAAGGGACTCGAGCCGGTCAAGCAGCGGCCGGGCATGTACACCCGCACCGACAACCCGCTGCACATCATCCAGGAGGTCATCGACAACGCCGCCGACGAGGCGCTGGCCGGCTTCGGCAAGCGCATCGACGTGACCGTGCATGCCGACGGCTCGATCAGCGTGCAGGACGACGGCCGCGGCATTCCCTTCGGCCTGCATCCGGAAGAGAAGGTGCCCGTGATCGAGATCGTCTACACGCGGCTGCACGCCGGCGGCAAGTTCGACAAGGGCGCCGGCGGCGCCTACAGCTTCTCGGGCGGGCTGCACGGCGTGGGCGTCTCGGTGACCAACGCGCTGGCCAAGCGGCTGGAGGTGACCGTGTGGCGCGAGGGCCAGGTGGCGGAGATCGTGTTCGCCGGCGGCGATGTCGCCGAGTCGCTGAAGGTGCGCCGCGCCTCGTCGGCAGACCGCAAGAACGGCACCACGGTGCGCGCCTGGCCCGATCCCAGGTACTTCGAGAGCGCCGAGCTGCCCAAGGCCGAGCTGATGCACCTGCTGCGCAGCAAGGCGGTGCTGATGCCCGGCGTCACCGTCACGCTCAAGCACGAGAAGAGCGGCGAGTCGCAGAGCTGGACCTACAAGGGCGGCCTGCGCGACTACCTGATGCAGACGCTTACCGCGGATCCGGTGATCCCGCTGTTCGAAGGCGAGCACTACGCCGACCGCGGCGAGACCGAGAACTTCGCCGAAGGCGAGGGCGCCGCCTGGTGCGTCGCCTTCACCGAAGACGGCGCGCCGGTGCGCGAGAGCTACGTCAACCTCATTCCCACGGTGGCCGGCGGCACGCACGAGTCGGGGCTGAAGGACGGACTGTTCGGAGCGGTCAAGGGCTTCATCGACCTGCACAGCCTGCTGCCCAAGGGCGTCAAGCTGATGCCCGAGGACGTGTTCTCACGCGCGAGCTTCGTGCTGAGCGCGAAGGTGCTCGACCCGCAGTTCCAGGGACAGATCAAGGAGCGCCTGAACAGCCGCGACGCGCTGCGCCTGGTCTCGACCTACGTCAAGCCGGCGATGGAGCTGTGGCTCAACCAGCACGTCGACCTGGGCAAGAGGCTCGCCGAACTGGTCATTCGCCAGGCGCAGACGCGCCAGCGCGCAAGCCAGCGCGTGGAAAAGCGCAAGGGCTCCGGCGTGGCGGTGCTGCCCGGCAAGCTCACCGACTGCGAGAGCCGCGACCTCACGCTCAACGAGCTGTTCCTCGTCGAAGGCGATTCGGCCGGCGGCAGCGCCAAGATGGGCCGCAACAAGGAGACGCAGGCCATCCTGCCGCTGCGCGGCAAGGTGCTCAACGCGTGGGAGGTCGAGAAGGACCGACTGTTCGCCAACAACGAGATCCACGACATCGCGGTCGCCATCGGCGTCGATCCGCACGGGCCGGCCGACGAGCCCGACCTGTCGGGCCTGCGCTACGGCAAGGTGTGCATCCTCTCCGACGCCGACGTCGACGGCTCGCACATCCAGGTGCTGCTGCTGACACTGTTCTTCCGCCACTTTCCCAAGCTCATCGAGCGCGGCCACATCTTCGTCGCCAAGCCGCCGCTGTTCCGCGTCGACGCACCGGCGCGCGGCAAGAAGCCGGCGGCGAAGATCTACGCGCTCGACGAAGGCGAGCTCACCGCCACGCTGGACAAGCTGCGCAAGGAAGGCGCGCGCGAGGGCTCATGGAGCATCGGGCGCTTCAAGGGCCTGGGCGAGATGAACGCCGAGCAGCTGTGGGAGACCACGCTCAACCCGGACACGCGCCGCCTGCTCGAGGTGGCCTTCGGCCAGCTGGACTTCTCGGCCACGGTCGACTCGCTGACCAAGCTGATGGGCAAGGGCGAGGCGCAGGCGAGGCGCGAGCTGATGGAGCTGCACGGCGACGCGGTGGAAGTGGACGTTTGATGCCCGCGCCTTTCGTCAGGCTGCGGCCCACGATGCTGACCGATCTCGACTTCGTCATCTCGGTCGAGCAGGACGCCGCCAACCGGCCCTTCATCACGCCATGGGAGCGGACCCAGCACGAAGGCGCGGTGCGCTTCCCCGATTTCCGGCACTTCATCGTCGAGGCCGGCCCCGAATATGCGTCCAATGGCTTCGTCATCCTGCAGGGCTGCCGCAATCCGCACGGTTCGGTCGAGCTCAAGCGGATCGTGCTGCAGAACAAGGGCCAGGGGCTGGGCCGCGCCTGCGTGCGATTGCTCGCGCAAATGGCGTTCCGCGACCTGGGCGCGCACCGCTTCTGGCTGGACGTGAAATCGAAGAACACCCGCGCGCAGGCGCTGTACCGCAGCGAAGGCTTCGTCGAGGAAGGCCGGTTGCGCGACAGCGTGAAGACCGACGACGGCTACGACTCGCTGATCGTGATGTCGATGCTCGAGCACGAATACGAAGCGCTGTGCGCCGCACGCGCCAACCCCCAGTAGTCAGCAACGATGGACCAGACGACGATGAATTTCCAAGGTGGGGGCGACGAAGGCGACGCGATCACGCTCGCTCACTACGCCGAGCGCGCCTATCTCGAATACGCGCTGAGCGTGGTGAAGGGCCGCGCGCTGCCGGACGTGTGCGACGGCCAGAAGCCCGTGCAGCGCCGCATCCTGTACGCGATGGAGCGCATGGGACTGAGCTTCAGCGGCACCGCAGGCGCCAAACCGGTGAAGAGCGCACGTGTCGTGGGCGATGTGCTGGGCCGCTTCCACCCGCACAGCGACCAGGCGGCCTACGACGCGCTGGTGCGCATGGCGCAGGACTTCTCGCAGCGCTATCCCCTGATCGACGGCCAGGGCAACTTCGGCTCGCGCGACGGCGACGGCGCGGCGGCGATGCGCTACACCGAAGCGCGGCTGGCGCCGATCTCGCGCCTGCTGCTCGACGAGATCGACGAAGGCACGGTCGACTTCATCCCCAACTACGACGGCTCCACGCAGGAGCCCAGGCAGCTGCCGGCGCGCCTGCCGTTCGTGCTGCTCAACGGCGCCAGCGGCATCGCGGTGGGCCTTGCGACCGAGGTGCCCTCGCACAACCTGCGCGAGGTCGCGTCCGCGGCCGTCGCGCTCATCCGCGACGCCAAGCTGAGCGACGACGAGCTGGGCACGCTGATCCCCGGTCCCGACTATCCCGGCGGCGGACAGATCATCAGCAGCAGCGAGGACATCCGCGCCGCGTACTCGGCGGGCCGCGGCAGCCTGAAGGTGCGCGCGCGCTGGAAGATCGAGGACCTGGCGCGTGGCCAGTGGCAGCTCGTCGTCACCGAACTGCCGCCGGGCACCAGCGCCCAGCGCGTGCTCGAGGAGATCGAGGAGCTCACCAATCCCAAGGTGCGCGCCGGCAAGAAGACCGTGAGCGCGGAGCAGGCCCAGCTGAAGACGACGGTGCTCTCGGTGCTCGACGCGGTGCGCGACGAGTCGAGCAAGGACGCGCCGGTGCGTCTGGTGTTCGAGCCCAAGACCAGCCGCATCGAGCAGCAGGACCTGATCCAGACCTTGCTCGCGCACACCAGCCTCGAGAGCTCGGTTCCGGTCAACCTCACGATGGTCGGCGCGGATGGCCGGCCGACGCAGAAGAGCCTGCGCCAGATGCTGGTCGAGTGGATCGAGTTCCGCATGCAGACGGTGCAGCGGCGCACGCGCCACCGCCTGGGCAAGGTGCTCGACCGCATCCACATTCTCGAGGGCCGGCAGCTCGTGCTGCTGAACATCGACGAGGTGATCCGCATCATCCGCCACGCCGACGAGCCCAAGCCGGCGCTGATCGAGCGCTTCAAGCTGAGCGACCGGCAGGCGGAGGACATCCTCGAGATCCGGCTGCGTCAGCTCGCTCGGCTGGAGGCGATCAGGATCGAGCAGGAGCTCAAGGAGCTGCGCATCGAGCAGGGCAAGCTGGAGGACATCCTCAACAGCCCGGCGTCGCTCAAGCGCACGGTGGTGCGCGAGATCGAAGCGGACGCCAAGCAGTACGGCGACGAGCGCCGCACGCTGATCCAGGCGGAGAAGAAGACGATCGCCGAGGTGAAGGTGATCGACGAGCCCGTCACCGTGGTCGTCAGCCTCAAGGGCTGGGTGCGCGCGCTGAAGGGCCATGAGGTCGAGTCATCGGCCTTGCAGTTCAAGGCGGGCGATGCGCTGTACGGCACCTTCGCCTGCCGCAGCGTCGACACCCTGCTGGTGTTCGGCAGCAACGGGCGGGTCTATTCCACTGCCGTCAACCTGCTGCCCGGCGGGCGCGGCGACGGCCAGCCGATCACCACGCTGATCGACCTCGAAAGCGGCACCCAGCCCTCGCACTACTTCGCCGGCCATGCACAGCAGACGCTGCTGCTGGCCAACACCGGCGGCTTCGGCCTGCTGGCGCGCGTGGGCGACCTGGTGTCACGCCAGCGCGGCGGCAAGTCCTTCCTGAGCCTGGAGGCGCAGGACAAGCCGCTGCCGCCCAGCCTTTCGGATCGCGCCTCGCGTGTCGCCTGCCTCACGCTGGAGGGACGCATGCTCGTGTTCGGCCTCGACGAGCTGAAGCTGCAGCCCAATGGCGGACGCGGCCTGACGCTGATCGACACCGACACGAAGGATGCGCTGGTCAGCGTGGCGGCCTTCACCGACGCGCTGCAGGTGCTGGGCACCGCGCGCGGCGGCAAGCCCCGGGAGGAGGTGCTGAAAGGCGCCGCTCTCTCGGCCTACGAAGGCAAGCGCGCCCGCAAGGGGCGCAAGCAGGACGTGATGCAGAAGGCGATGCGGGTGGTGGCGGCCGCCTGAAACCGCCCTACTTGCGGGCGCCGCGGCTCTTGCGCGGCGCCGGCCGCGATCGAGGGGCGGGTTTATGGGCAGGCGGCTCCTGGGCGGAAGTCAGCTCGCCATTCATCCAGGGCGCGCCCGGCATCGGCCAGTTGACCGCGGTCCAGAAGCCCCGCTGCGCATCGAGGAAGCGGTTCCACGAGCGGGCCTGCGATTCCAGCGCGTCGGGGATGCCGTCGGCGGTCTTGGACTCGGGCTCCTCGGGCACGTCCTCGCGCTCCAGCTGCGGCAGTGCGGCATTCCACAGCCACGGCGTCGTCTGCAGCCACGGCGTGTACATCGCCCAGATGCTGCGGTTGGCGTCGAGCAGGTGGTTCCACAAGCGGGCCTGCGTCTCCATCGCCGCGCCCAGTCCCCACGGATCGCCGGCACTGTTGGCGTCGCCTTCCTTCGCCGTGAATTGCGGCCACAGCGGCGCGTTCGAAGTCAGCATGCATGTCTCCCGTTGACGGTGGCACCGAGGCGGTGCAAGAAGACAACTCTAGTGCCTGGCGCGGTGCGCACGTTGCGATGTGCAACAAGGCGGTGCGGTCTTGGGCTGCCGGAGCTAGCGCGCAATCGTCAACACCCGGACCGCCGCCACGCCGAGCAGGACGAAAAGCCCGAGCGACCAGTACTCATAGGGCACGCCGAACAGATCGATCGCCGCATCCGCGCAGGTGGCCGTCACCTGGAACAGCCATGGCGCCAGCGATTCGACCCCAAGCGCCGTGATGATCTTGTCGGCCATGGTGAGCGCGCAGGAACTCGACTTGGCGGCCACTGCGTGCTGGTACACCGCCGCGGTGACACCGCCCGCGGCGAGCAGCAGCGCCAGCCCCGCGAACGGCTTGCGCAGCGGCGGCGCGACGGCCCCGATCACGCACACGGCGGCAACGACGACGAAGATCAGCCGCTGCAGGATGCACCAGGGGCAAGGCTGCATTCCGAACGCGTGCTGCGACACCAGCGCGGCGGCGACAGCGGCCGCGCACAGTGCTGCCATCGCCAGGAGCCACTGGCGAGAAGAAGAAGCGGGCATCGTCAGCCCACCTGCGCGATGAGCTCGATCTCGACGCAGGCGCCCATCGGCACCTGCGCGACGCCGAACGCGCTGCGGGCATGCGCGCCCTTGTCGGCGAAGACCTCGCCGAGCAGCTCGGAGCAGCCGTTGGTCACCAGGTGCTGTTCGGTGAAGGTGGGCGTGCTGTTGACCAGGCTCATCACCTTGACGATGCGCTCCACCTTGTTCAGGTCGCCGACCGCGGCGTGCAGCGTGCCGAGCAGGTCGATCGCGACCGCGCGCGCCGCCTGCTTGCCCGTGGCGGTGTCGATGTCGCGGCCGAGCTGTCCAACCCAAGGTTTGCCGTCGCGCTTGGCGATGTGGCCCGACAGGAACACCAGGTTTCCGCTGCGCACGAAGGGCACGTAGGCGGCGGCGGGAATGGCGACGGGCGGCAGCTCGATGCCGAGCGCCTTCAGGCGGTCATAGACGGACATGGTTCGTTTGGGGGAAGCGGTGGGGGGACCGCAAATCCTACACTGCGACCCATGGGGGGACAGCACACGGGCTGGCGCCTGGCGAGCCTGGCGCTGGCCTGGCTCGCGGGTGTCGCGCTGCAGCTCGCAGAGCGCGCGCTGATGCCGGCAGGGATGTATCGAATCGCTCTCGCGGCGGGCTGCGTGGCGGTGCTGATCGCATGGCGCTGGCGCCGGTGGCTGCCGCTCGCGCTGATCGGCATGGTGGCGATCGGATTCGCCAGTGCCGGATGGCGTGCCGCCGAGCGCCTGTCCCATGCCCTGCCGGCCGCGCTCGAAGGCGAAGACGTGCACGTGACCGGCATCGTCGCAAGCCTGCCGCAGCGCGGCGCGTCCGGACTGCGCTTTCGCTTCGAGGTGGAAGAAGCGCGCCACCGCGGCGAGGCCGTGAGGCTTCCGCCGCTGCTGCAGGTGGGCTGGTACAGCGGCTTCCAGGAGGATGCCGTGCTCACGCCGTCGCAGCAGGAGCTGCGCGCGGGGCAGCGCTGGCGGTTCGTGCTGCGCTTGCGCGCGCCCCACGGGCATCTGAACCCGCACGGCTTCGATCACGAGTTGCAGCTGTTCGAGCAGGGCATCGGCGCCACGGCCTATGTGCGCGACGCGCCGGCGCAGCTGCTCCATCGCGCCGCCGGCTACCCGATCGAGCGCTGGCGTCAAGGAGTGCGCGACGCGATCGAGGCGCAGGTGCCCGATCGCCGGGCCGCCGGCGTGCTGGCGGCTCTGTCGGTGGGCGACCAGTCGGCGATCGACCGCGAGGACTGGGAGCTCTTTCGCCAGACCGGAATCGCGCACCTGGTGTCGATCAGCGGCCTGCACATCACGATGTTCGCGTGGGGCGCCGGGCTCGCCATCGCTGCATTGTGGCGGCGCAGCCACCGCGCGATGGCCTGGTGGCCTGCACCGCTGGCCGCGCAATGGGGCGGACTCGCGGCCGCGCTGCTGTACGCCTTGTGCTCCGGCTGGGGCGTGCCTTCGCAGCGCACCGTGTGGATGCTGTCCACCGTCACCGTGCTGCAGGCGCTGGGTCGCCGATGGCCCTGGCCACTCGTGCTGCTGGCCGCCGCGGTCGTCGTGACGGCGCTCGACCCATGGGCCCTGCTTCAGCCCGGCTTCTGGCTGTCGTTCGTGGCGGTCGGCCTGCTGATGGCGTCGAGCGAGGTGCGACCGGGCGCAACGCCCGAGGGCACCGCGCCGTGGAGACGGCGCCTGCGCGCCGAGTTGCGCAGCCAGCTCGTCGCGACGCTGGGCCTGGCGCCGCTGACGCTGGTCTTCTTCCAGCAACTGGCGCTCGTCGGCTTCGCCGCCAACCTCGTGGCGATCCCGCTGGTGACGCTGCTGATCACGCCGCTGGCGCTGCTGGGCATCGTGGCCGCGCCGCTGTGGTGGTTCGGCGCCTGGATCGTCCAGCGGCTCTGCGTCGGTCTGGCGTGGCTCGCCGGGATGCCGCATGCCCTCTGGACGGTGCCGGCGGCGCCGGCCTGGGCGCAGGCGAGCGGCCTGGCCGGCGCCGTGCTGCTGGTGCTGCCGCTGCCATGGCGGCTGCGGCTGATGGCGCTGCCGTTGGCGCTGCCCTTGCTGCTGCCGCCGCTCGCGCGGCCGCCCGAAGGACGCTTCGAGCTGGTGGCAGCCGACGTCGGCCAGGGCACGTCGGTGCTGGTGCGCACGCGGCACCATCTGCTGGTCTACGACACCGGTCCGCAGTACTCGCGCGAGACCGATGCCGGCCAGCGCGTGCTGCTGCCGCTGCTGCGCGCGCGCGGCGAGACCCGCATCGACAAGCTGGTGCTGAGCCATCGGGACCTCGATCACGTGGGCGGCGCCCGCACTCTGCTGCAATCCACGCCGGTCGTCGAGCTCTTGAGTTCTCTCGAGGACGGCCATCCGCTGCTGGCGCTGGCGTCGGCGGCGACGCGTTGCCATGGCGGCCAGGCGTGGGAGTGGGATGGCGTGCGCTTTCAGGTGCTGCAGCCGCCCGCGCCCGCCTACGGCGCGCGCCTCAAGTCGAATGCGATGTCCTGCGTGCTGCGCATCAGCAGCCCTGCCTCGGGCAGCGTGCTGCTGAGCGGGGACATCGAGCGGGACCAGGAGGCCCGTCTCGTCGCCGAGCAGCCCGAGGCGCTGCGCAGCGACTGGCTGCTCGTGCCGCATCACGGCAGCAGGACATCGTCGACCGAGAGCTTCGTCGATGCCGTGCAGCCGCGCGGCGCCGTCGTCCAGGCCGGCTATCGCAACCGCTTCGGTCATCCTGCCGGCGACGTGGTGGCGCGCTACCGCAGGCGCGGCATCATCGTCTTCGACACCGCCTCGTGCGGCGCCTGGCAATGGCCCGGGGGGCCACAGGGGCAGGGTGTTTGCCAGCGTGACGTTGCCAGACGCTACTGGCACCATCGACCGCTGCCCGCCGGCGGATGAGATTCAGCGCCTTTCGCTCGTCTCGTGGCCTGCTTTTTGCTAACTTGCGTCCGAGGAGACGTGCCGATGAGACCCAGCTTCGACGAGATGCAAGCCACCGGCGATTCGGTTCGCGAGCATTACCGCGGCTATCAGCGCTGGCTCGCCGAGCAGCCGTCCGACGTGATGCGCTCGCGGCGCGAAGAAGCCGAGATGATCTTTCGCCGCGTCGGCATCACGTTCGCGGTGTATGGCGCGAAGGACGAGGACGGCTCGGGCACCGAACGGCTGATCCCCTTCGACCTGATTCCGCGCGTGATCCCGGCGCACGAATGGACCCAGATGGAGCGCGGCCTGCGCCAGCGCGTGAGCGCGCTCAACCGCTTCATCCACGACGTGTACCACGACCAGGAGATCATCCGCGCCGGCCTGGTGCCCGCCGAGCAGATCTTCAAGAACGCGCAGTTCCGTCCCGAGATGATGGGCGTCGACGTGCCGGGCGGCATGTATTCGCACATCGCCGGCATCGACATCGTGCGTGCCGCCAACCCGGACGGCAGCGGCACCTACTACGTGCTCGAGGACAACCTTCGCGTGCCCAGCGGCGTGAGCTACATGCTCGAGAACCGCAAGATGATGATGCGGCTGTTCCCCGAGCTGTTCAGCCAGCATCGCGTCGCGCCGGTGGCGCACTATCCCGATCTGCTGCTGGAGACGCTGCGCGCGGTCGCGCCGGCTTCGGTCAACGAGCCCACGGTCGTGCTGCTGACCCCCGGCATGTACAACAGCGCGTACTTCGAGCATGCCTTCCTGGCGCAGCAGATGGGCGTCGAGCTCGTCGAGGGGCAGGACCTCTTCGTGCGCGACAACTTCGTCTACATGCGCACCACACAGGGTCCCAAGCGGGTCGACGTGATCTACCGGCGGCTGGACGACGACTTCCTCGACCCGCTGGCGTTCCGGCCCGATTCCACGCTGGGCTGCGCCGGCCTGCTGGCCGTGTACCGCGCGGGCAACGTGACCCTGGCCAACGCCATCGGCACCGGGGTCGCCGACGACAAATCGATCTATCCCTACGTGCCGAAGATGATCGAGTTCTATCTCGGCGAGAAGCCCATCCTCAACAACGTGCCGACGTACCAGTGCCGCGATGCCGAAGACCTGCACTACGTGCTCGATCACCTGAGCGAGCTGGTGGTCAAGGAAGTGCACGGTGCCGGCGGCTACGGCATGCTGGTCGGCCCGGCCGCCAGCAGGGACGAGATCGCCGACTTCCGCCGCGCGCTCGAGGCCAATCCCGGCGGCTACATCGCGCAGCCCACGCTGAGCCTGTCGACCTGTCCCACCTTCGTGGACAGCGGCATCGCGCCGCGCCACATCGACCTGCGGCCCTTCGTCCTGTCGGGCAAGACGGTGCAGATGGTGCCTGGCGGGCTGACGCGGGTCGCGCTGAAGGAGGGATCGCTGGTGGTCAATTCGTCGCAGGGCGGCGGGACCAAGGACACCTGGGTGCTGGAGGCCTGATCATGCTGTCGCGCACTGCCGATCACCTCTTCTGGATGGCGCGTTACATGGAGCGTGCAGAGAACACTGCCCGCATGCTCGACGTCAACTACCAGACCTCGCTGCTGCCGCAATCGGCCGATGCGGCCGAGAAGGGATGGAAGGGTCTGCTCAGCATCTCGGAGCTCAGCGGTGACTTCGCCAAGCGCTACGGCGCCGTGACCGCGCGCAACGTCATGGACTACATGGTGTCCGACGCGAACAATCCGTCGAGCATCCGCAGCTGCCTGATGGCCGCGCGGGAAAACGCGCGAGCCGTGCGCGGCACGCTGACCACCGAGGTGTGGGAGACGCAGAACCAGACCTGGCTCGAGTTCCAGCGCATGGTGGCGACCGGTGCCTTCCAGAAGGATCCCGGCACGGCGTTCGAGTGGGTCAAGTTCCGCTCGCACCTGTCACGCGGCGTGACGGTCGGCACCATGCTGCAGGACGAGGCCTTCCATTTCCTGCGCATCGGCAGCTTCCTCGAGCGCGCCGACAACACCGCGCGCCTGCTCGACGTGAAGTTCCATGCGGTCGACAGCGAGTTCTTCGGTGCCGCCGCGGCGAACTTCAACGGCGACACCGGCAAGGACATGGAGTACGACTTCTATCACTGGTCGGCCATCCTCCGCTCGGTGTCCGGCTTCGAGGTCTATCGCAAGGCTTACCGGAACGTGATCCGCCCGGAGAAGGTCGCCGAGCTGCTCATCCTGCGCCCCGACATGCCGCGCTCGCTCGCGGCGTGCATGAACGAGGTCGTGACCAACCTGCGCATGGTGGCCAACGAGCAGTCGGGCGAGACGCTGCGCCGCGCCGGCCGCCTGCGCGCCGACCTGCAGTACGGGCGCATCGACGAGATCCTCGCGACCGGGCTGCATGCCTTCCTCACGCAGTTTCTCGAGAGGGTCGGCACGCTGGGCGTGGGCATCAGCCGCGACTTCCTCGTTCCGGTCGAGGCGTGAACATGGACCACCCCCGGAGCGCACGCAGCGCTCCTCCTCAACGGGGCGCCACCTGCGGCCCGGCGAAGCCGGATCCGCGGGGGCCGCTCCATGGCCTCGGTGGAGCGACGTGAGGCTGTCCATCCACCACGAGACGCAGTACGAATACAGCGCACCGCTGCGATACAGCACGCAATCGATCCGCCTCACGCCGCAAGCCAGCGAGCACCAGACGGTGCTGCACTGGTCGGTGCAGGTGCCCGGCAAGCTCTTCTCCGAGCGCGACGGCTACGGCAACCATGCGCACACCTGGACGCTCGCGAGGCGGCTGCGACACGGCGCGATCCGCGCCGGCGGTCTGGTGGAGACGCATGCGTCGCCCTGGCTGGTCGATGCGCCGGGCCTGCCCTCGCCGCTGCTGTACCTGCGTTCCACCGACCTCACGCCATTCGACCTGCAGCTGCGCACGCTGGGCGCCGACATGCCGGGCAGCGGCGTCGGCGAGCAGAGCCTGCTGGCGCTGGCCAGGCTCGTGTGCGAGCGGGTGCCGTACCGCGCAGGTTCCACCGGCGTGCACACGACCGCGCTCCAGGCCTTGCAGCTGGGCGCCGGCGTGTGCCAGGACCAGGCGCATGTGTTCATCGCCGCCTGCCGCGCCAACGGCGTGCCGGCGCGCTACGTCAGCGGCTATTTCTATGCGCCCGAGTCCCCGGCGCTGGCGAGCCACGCCTGGGCCGACGTGTGCGTCCATCCGGGCGAGCGGCGCTGGCTCAGCGTCGACGTCACCCATGGCTGCCTGATGGACGAGCGCCATGTGCGCCTGGCCGTCGGTCCCGACTATGCTGCGTGCCTGCCCATCCGAGGCGTCCGCCACGGCGGCGGCGAAGAGGCGATGCGCGTGCGGGTCGAGATCCGGCCCAGCTGATCACCAACGACGGATTCCCAGGGAAACGCCATGTCCATCCATGTCGCGCTCAACCACGTCACGCATTACCGCTACGACCGGCCGGTGAACCTGGGGCCGCAGGTGGTGCGGCTGCGCCCCGCGCCGCACTCGCGCACCCGGGTGCTGAGCTACTCCATGCGCGTCGAGCCGGGCAAGCACTTCATCAACTGGCAGCAGGACCCGCAGTCGAACTACCTCGCGCGGCTGGTGTTTCCCGAGAAGACGACGGAGTTCCGCATCGAGGTCGACCTGGTCGCCGAGATGTCGGTGCTGAATCCGTTCGACTTCTTCCTCGAGCCGTCGGCCGAGCACTTTCCGTTCGAGTACGACCCCTCGCTGGCGCACGAGCTGGCCCCGTATCGGGTGAAGACGCCGCTCACCCCGGCCTTCAAGCGCTACCTCGACAGCGTGCCGCGCGAGCAGAAGCAGACCACCCACTTCCTGGTCGAGCTGAACCAGCGCCTGCAGAAGGACATCGCCTACCTGATCCGCATGGAGCCCGGCGTGCAGGAACCGGAGCAGACGCTGCAGAACGCCAGCGGCTCCTGTCGCGACTCCGGCTGGCTGCTGGTGCAGCTGCTGCGCCATCTCGGGCTGGCGGCGCGCTTCGTCTCCGGCTACCTGATCCAGCTCAAGAGCGACGTGAAAGCCCTCGACGGACCCAGCGGGACCGAGGTCGACTTCACCGACCTGCACGCCTGGTGCGAGGTGTACCTGCCGGGCGCGGGATGGATAGGACTCGATCCGACCTCCGGGCTGCTGGCCGGTGAGGGCCACATCCCGCTCGCCTGCTCGCCCGATCCGTCGTCGGCCGCGCCGGTCACCGGCGCACTCGAGGAATGCGAGACGGAGTTCGAGCACCACATGAAGGTCTCGCGCGTGTGGGAGGCGCCCCGCGTCACGCTGCCCTACACCGATGCGCAGTGGGATGCCATCGAGGCCCTCGGCCACCAGGTCGATGCCGAGCTGCGGCAGCGCGACGTGCGCCTGACGCAGGGTGGCGAGCCGACCTTCGTTTCGGTCGACGACCGCGACGGCGCGGAGTGGAACACCGATGCGCTGGGCCCCACCAAGCGACTGTTGAGCGCCGAGCTGATGGACAAGCTGCGCGTCAAGTACGGCGAGGGCGGCCTGCTGCATTACGGCCAGGGCAAGTGGTATCCGGGCGAGCAGCTGCCGCGCTGGTCGCTCAACCTGTTCTGGCGCCGCGACCGCGAGCCGCTGTGGACACAGCCGGCACTGTTCGCCGACGAGCGGAAGGACTACGCCGTCACCGACACGCAGGCGCGCGAGTTCCTGCACGGCGTGGCGCGGCGCCTGGCGGTGGATCCCCAGCACGTCTTCCCGGCCTACGAGGACACGTGGTACTACCTGTGGCGCGAGCGCAAGCTGCCGACCAATGTCGACCCGTTCGATGCGCGGCTGTCCGACCCCATGGAGCGCGAGCGCATCCGCAAGGTATTCACACAAGGCCTCGACAAGGTCGTGGGCCACGTGCTGCCGATCATGCGCAACCCGAGGTCCGACGCGCTGCCGCGCTGGCAGAGCGGCCCCTGGTTCCTGCGCAGCGAGCGCTGCTACCTGGTGCCCGGCGATTCGCCGCTGGGCTATCGGCTGCCGCTCGACTCGCAGCCCTGGGTGTCGGCCACCGACTATCCGTGGACGCACACGCCGGACCCGTCGCAGTCCTTCGCGCCGCTGCCGCCTTACCAGCGGCTTCGCTACGCCGTCGGCGGCAGCGAGGCTGTCTGGCCCAATGGCGTCACCGGCAGCGACGAGCGCGGGCTCGCCTGGCGAGACGCTGCGGGCCGGGGCGTGGAAGACGGCGCGCCCCACCAGCCCACCGATGGCGGCGCGGTACGGCCGGCGCCTTTCGAGTCCGCCGCTTCCATCACCCGCACGGCGCTGTGCGCCGAGCCGCGCGCGGGGCGCCTCTATCTGTTCATGCCGCCGGCGAGCGCCCTGGAGGACTATCTCGAGCTGGTCGCCGCCATCGAAGACACCGCGAAGTCGATGCAGATCCCGGTCATCCTCGAAGGCTACGAGCCGCCGAAGGACCCGCGGCTCGCGAGCCTGCGCGTCACGCCGGATCCCGGCGTCATCGAGGTCAACATCCATCCGGCGCATTCGTGGGAAGAGCTGGTCGAGCAGACCACGCACCTGTACCAGGCGGCGCACGAGACGCGCCTGTCCACCGAGAAGTTCATGCTCGACGGCCGCCACGCCGGCACCGGCGGCGGCAACCACTTCGTGCTGGGCGGCGCGACGGTCGCGGATTCGCCCTTCCTGCGCCGGCCCGACCTGCTCGCCAGCATGGTCGGCTACTGGCACAACCACCCGGCGCTCAGCTACCTGTTCTCGGGCCTGTTCATCGGACCGACCAGCCAGGCGCCGCGCGTCGACGAAGCGCGCAACGACTCGGTCTACGAGATCGAGATCGCGTTCGCGGAGCTGCAGCGCGTCACCCGCGAGCAGCACGGCAAGTGCCCGCCGTGGCTGATCGACCGGCTGATGCGCAACCTGCTGATCGACGTCACCGGCAACACGCACCGCGCCGAGTTCTGCATCGACAAGCTGTATTCGCCCGACGGCCCGGCGGGCCGCCTCGGCCTGCTCGAGATGCGTGCCTTCGAGATGCCGCCGCATGCGCGCATGAGCCTCACGCAGCAGTTGCTGATGCGCGCGCTGGTGTCGCGCTTCTGGGCCGAGCCGTACCGGCCGGCGCGCCTCAAGCGCTGGGGGACCGAGCTGCACGACCGCTTCATGCTGCCGCACTTCGTGTGGGACGACCTCACCGATGTGATCGGCGAGCTCGCCGACTTCGGCTACCCGATCCAGGCCGACTGGTTCGCGCCGCACTGGAATTTCCGCTTCCCGCGACTGGGCGACTTCAGCGCGCGCGGCGTCGACGTGGAGGTGCGGCTCGCGCTCGAGCCGTGGCACGTGATGGGCGAGGAGGGCGCGCCAGGCGGCACGGTGCGCTTCGTCGACTCGTCGGTCGAGCGCGTGCAGCTCAAGGTGACGGGCCTCGTGGGCGATCGGCACGTGCTCACCTGCAACGGTCGCGCCGTGCCGCTTCAGCCCACCGGACGGGTCGGCGAATTCGTCGGCGCCGTGCGCTATCGCGCCTGGGCGCCGCCGTCGGCCCTGCATCCGACCATTCCGATGCAGGCGCCGCTCACCTTCGACCTCGTCGACGGCTGGATGGGGCGCTCGATGGGCGGCTGCCAGTACCACGTCGCCCATCCCGGCGGGCGAAACTACAGCACCTTCCCGGTCAATGCCTACGAAGCCGAGGCGCGCCGGCTGGCGCGCTTCTTCCGCATCGGGCACACGCCGGGAGAAATGGCCGTGCCCAAGGAAGAGCGCAACCCGAATTTCCCGTTCACGCTGGACCTGCGGCGCGGTGCGGGGTGAGGGGTTTGCGGGTATGACACCCGGCGTCCCGAGCCGCGACAATCCGGCCCATGCTCAGACAGCTTCTTTCAGGCTACGTCGCCCTCGAGGGCCGCTACGACGAACTGCTGTCGGCGCCGGGCCAGCCGCGCCCGCACTGGGAAGCCTTTCTGCGCGCGCTGGCCGAGCGCGAGAGCACCGAGGTCAGCGACACGCTGTCGCTGATGGAGCGCGAGATCCGCGAGAACGGGATCACCTACAACGTCTATGCCGACCCGCAGGGAGCCGATCGGCCGTGGGAGGTGGACCCACTGCCGCTGCTGCTGTCGGCCGGGGAGTGGGACGTCATCGAGGCCGGCATCGCGCAGCGCGCCGAGTTGTTGAACCACGTGCTGGGCGACATCTACGGCGCGCAGCAGCTGATGCGCTCGGGCGCGATCCCGCCGTCGGTGGTGTTCGGCCACAGCGGGTTCCTGCACCAGGTGCAGGGCATCCGGCCCCCGGGCGGCGTGCACCTGTTCCACTACGCGGCAGACCTGGCGCGTTCGCCCGATGGCCATTGGTGGGTGGTCGGCGACCGCACGCAGGCGCCTTCCGGTGCCGGCTACGCGCTGGAGAACCGTTTGGTTGTCTCGCGTGTGTTCCCGCAGATGTTCCGCGAGCTGCACGTGGAGCGCCTGGCGTCGTTCTTCGCGGCGATGCGCGACTCGCTGCTGCGCTGGGCGCCCAAGGGCGACGGGCCGACGCTGGTGGCGCTGCTGACGCCGGGCCCGTACAACGAGACCTACTTCGAGCACGCGCTGCTCGCGCGCTACCTCGGCTTCGCGCTCGTCGAAGGCAATGACCTCACGGTGCGCGACGGCCGTGTCTGGATGAAGACGGTCGAGGGCCTCAAGCGCGTTCATGCCATCCTGCGCCGCCAGGACGACGACTATTGCGACCCGCTCGAGCTGCGCACCGATTCGGCGCTCGGCGTGCCGGGCCTCACCGACTGCGCACGCCGCGGCACCGTGATGCTGGCCAACGCGCTGGGATCCGGTGTGATCGAGTCCGGCGCCTTGCTCGGCTACTTGCCCGCGCTGAGCGAGTCGCTGCTCGGCGAGCCGCTGAAGCTGCCCTCCATCGCGACCTGGTGGCTCGGCGAGCCGGCGGCGTTTGCCGACGCATGGAAGCGGCTCGACCAGGTCATCATCAAGCCGCTCGACCGCGGCGGCGGCGAACGTGCTGCCTTCGGCGCCGACTTCCCCAGCGACGAGCGCGTCACGCTGGGCGCGCGGGTCGCGTCGCGGCCGCATCGCTACGTGGCCCAGGAGTGGGTGCACGGCTCGCAGGCGCCGGTCCTCGAGCACGGGCCCGGCCGCATGTCGGAGCAGCTGCAGGCGCGCAACGTGGGCCTGCGGGTGTTCGCGGTGGCCACGCCAGACGGGTATCGCGTCATGCCCGGCGGGCTGACCCGCGTGGCGGGCGTGGGCGACACGCGCGGCATCGCGATGCAGCGCGGAGGACGCTCCAAGGACACCTGGGTGCTCTCGGAGGCACCGGTCAACGCCGCGTTCTCGCTGCTGTCGCGCACCGTCAAGCCCGAGGACCTCGTCACGGCGCGCGCGAACCTGCCGTCGCGCGCGGCGGAGAACCTGTTCTGGTTCGGCCGCTATGGCGAGCGCTGCGAGGCGTCGGCGCGGCTGCTGCGCGTGGCCATTGCCGGCGTGCTCGACGACAACGCCGCCGAGGCCGACGGGGTGGCGCCGGTGCTGGCGCTGGCGCAGCGCCTCGGCCTCATCGACGAGACCGACAATCCCGGCCCCGATCTGCTGCGCGCCGCCACGCATCCGGAGGAGGCGCTGGCCGATCGGCTCAAGCAGCTGTCGCGGGTGGCCTTCAACCTGCGGGACCGCATGTCGGCGGACAACTGGCGCACGCTCAATCAGCTGATCGCCGATCCGGTATTCCAGCGCGGCACCTCGCTGCCGCTGGTGCTGGGGTGGCTGGACCGCGCGGTGACGTCGATGATGACGCTGTCGGGCTTCGTGCTCGACGGCATGACACGCGGGCTCGGCTGGCGCTTTCTCTCGCTGGGTCGGCGCATCGAGCGGCTCGCCAACGTGTGCACGACCTTGCAGACAGCCATCGCCGAAGGCCGCGACCACGGCCTCGACTGGCTGCTCGAGCTGTCCGATTCGACCGTGACCTACCGCTCGCGCTACCTGGTGGCGCCCGAGTGGCTGCCGGTGCTCGACCTGCTGCTGCGCGACGAGGCCAATCCGCGTTCGGTCGCGTTCCAGGTGAAGGGCCTGTCGGAGTACATCGCCAAGCTCGAGCAGAGTCACGGCCGCTTCGCCAGCGACGTGCTCGCGCCGGGCCAGATCGCGCTGCGCAACCTGATGCCGGAAGACCTGCATCCGGAGAGCGAGGCGGTCGCGCACGTTCTGGACCAGCTTCACCGCGCGGCGCTGGCGGCCTCGGACGAGCTGAGCCTGAAGTTCTTCTCGCATGCAGCCTCGCGCAGCGTGCTGTCGCTGGTCGCATGATGCTGCCCGAGCGATATCACGTCGAACACGAGACCTGCTACAGCTACACCGCGCCGGTCTCCCAATCGTGGCAGCTTGCGCGGCTGACGCCCCGTGCGCTGCCGTGGCAGCGGCTGCTGGCCCATTCGCTGCAGATCGATCCGCCGCCCGACGAGCGCCACGACGCACCCGACAGCTTCGGCAATGCCGTCACGCACTTCGGGCTGCACGGCGCACACCGCCTGCTGCGTGTTCGCATGCAGTGCACCGTCGAGGTCGGCGAACGGCCCCGCCGCGACGCCCCGCCGGCAGGCGAGAGCTGGGAGCGCGTGCGCGACAGCGTCCGGCATGCCCCGCCGCAGGACGACCTGCTGCCGGCGCGCATGAGCGAGCCCACGCCGCTGGTGCCGCTGTCCGAAGGCGCGCGCATGTACGCGCTGCCGTCACTGGTCCCGGGCCGCGACTGGCTGCAGACGCTGTGCGAGCTGATGCACCGCATCCACCGCGACTTCGAGTTCGAGGCGGGCGCCACGACGGTCAGCACCTCGGTCGACGAGGTGCTGCACCAGAAGCGCGGCGTGTGCCAGGACTTCGCGCACCTGATGCTCGCGTGCCTGCGCGGCCACGGGCTTCCTGCGCGCTACGTGTCGGGTTATCTGCTGACCCAGCCGCCGCCCGGCCAGCCTCGCCTGATGGGTGTCGACGCGTCGCACGCGTGGGTGTCGGCCTGGTCGCCCGCGCACGGGTGGGTGGAGTTCGATCCCACCAACGACCAGCTCGCCGACCATCGCTACATCACGCTCGCCTGGGGCGCCGACTTTGCCGATGTGGTCCCGCTTCGCGGGGTGATCCTCGGCGGGGGCGCGCAGGACATGGAAGTGTCGGTGAGCGTGGTGCCGAGCGGCACGTAGCCAACCTGCAAGGTGGCCGACCTTCGCGGGATTTTTCTCGGGCATCGGTGCTGGAACACTGCGGGCCGATCGCCACTGAGGAGAGCCCGCATGAACCCCTTCGCCGACACATCCGCCGAGTGCCCGCCGCCCTCGCTCGACGTCATCGGCCCCGGCTGGTACGACTCCAGTCGCGACCTGCTGCACGGACTCGAGGTCCACGAAGGCCTGCCCGCCGACGCCGACCTCGGCGAGTGGATCAGGGCGTGGTTTCCGGCGGCGGCTCCTCACCGTCGTGCCCCAGCGCGACGAACAGCCATGCCCGGGCGCGCTCCCAACGCCGGCGCACGGTGCGCTCCGTGACGCCCTGCAGCTCGGCGATCTCCTGCTCCGTGTAGCCGCCGAAGTAGCGCATGTCCACGACCTCCGCCAATTCCGGGTCCACGGCCTCCAGGCGCAGCAAGGCGTCGTTGATGTGCAGCAGATCGTCCCCAGCGCCCGTGTCGTGTGCGGCCAGGCCTTCGTCGCCGAGCGTGACATGGCGCGCGCCGCTGCCGCGGCGGCCGCTGCGCTGTGCGCGCACCGCGTCGATGATGACGTTGCGCATCGCCTTCGCGGCGTACGCGAAGAAGTGGTGCCGGTCCTCGAGCCGCAGCTCGCGCGACTTCACGAGCCGCAAGAAGCTTTCGTGCACCAGCGTGGTGGTCTGCAGCGCGTCGGCACGTCCCTGTTGGCGCAGCCGTGAACGCGCGACTCGTTTCAGGTCGGGATAGAGCGCCGAGAAGACCGTGTCCAGCGCCGCGCGATCACCTGCGGCGGCGCGCTGGAGCAGCACGGTGATGCGAGGTCCCTTTTCTGCCGCTTCGGGGGTGTCCACCCATCGAAGGTAGTCGCACACCGGATGTTCGTCCAGAGGGGCACCGGCATCTCCTCTCGATGAGGGAGATGCCGCGGAACGCGGGAGAAACGTGGGGGTCCGTCACCATGGCCCATGCCTATATTCGGAACGGACGCCTGCGTCGCGAGCATGAACGCCAGCCTGTCATCCCGATGGCAAGACCTGTCCTCGCTGTACGAGGAGGCCGTCGCCTTGCATGGCGAGCAGCGCGCCGACTTCCTCAAGCGGATCGCGGACCGCGACGGTGCGCTGATCGCACCGTTGAAGCGCCTGCTGGCAGCGAGCGAGCGGATGGAGGCGCAGGGCTTCCTCAAGGCGCTTCCGGCCGTCGAGCTCGATGACGATGACGACAGCACGACGCAGCCTGGCGAGGGCTGGAGCGCCGGCACGCGCATCGGGCCGTATGCCTTGCTGCGCTTGCTCGGATCGGGCGGGATGGCGCAGGTGTGGCTGGCCGAACGCGCCGACGGCAGCTTTCACCGGCAGGTCGCGCTGAAGCTGCTGTTCCAGCCCTGGAGGGGAGCCGAAAGCGGTTTCGCCTCGCGCTTTGCCCGCGAGCGCGACATCCTGGCCGCACTCGACCATCCGCACATCGCCGCGCTGTACGAGGCCGGCGTCACGTCGGAGGGCCAGCCGTGGCTGGCGCTCCAGTACGTCCAGGGCGAGTCCATCACCGACTACTGCGACCGCCGGCACCTTGACGTGCGCGCTCGCGTGCAGCTGTTCCGCCAGGTGCTCGAGGCGGTCCGCTACGCACACGCCAACCTGGTGATCCATCGCGACCTGAAGCCCGACAACGTGCTGGTCACCTCGCAAGGCGAAGTGCGCCTGCTCGATTTCGGCATTGCCAAGCTGATGGAGCCCGAAGGTGGCGCGGCCCCCGATACCGAGCTGACGCGCCAGGCCGGGCGGCCGCTCACGCCGCGCTATGCGAGTCCGGAGCAGCTTCGAGGACAGCCGCTGACGACCGCGTGCGATGTGTATTCGCTGGGCGTCGTGCTCTACGAGCTGCTATGCGGCGAATCGCCGTACGAGACGAAGACCGACACCGCGGCGCAGCTCGAGCAAGCCATCCTCGAGCGCGAGCCGCGTGCGCCGAGCCGGCGGGTCGGCGACGAGCATCACGCCGATGCCCGCGGCACGTCGGTGAAGCTGCTCAGGCGCTTGCTGAGCCCGGAGCTCGACGCGGTGGTGCTGCGTGCGCTGGGCAAGCATCCGCTGGCGCGCTATGCCTCCGTCGAGGCTCTGCAGGCAGATCTGGAACGCTGGCTGCGCGGCGAGCCGGTGCAGGTGCGTGCCCCCGGGGCCGCCTACCGTCTGCTGAAGTTCGCGCGCCGGCATCGGGTGGCCGTCGGGCTCGGCAGCCTCGCTGTCGCAAGCCTCGTCGCCGTCGCGACGGTGGCCGTGCTGCTGGGGGTGCAGGCGCGCCAGGACGCGATCCGTGCCGAGGCCGCCCGCGATTTCGTGCTCGACCTGTTTCGCACGGCCAATCCGGCCGAGGCCAAAGGCGTCGACCCGACCGCGCGTGAGATGCTCGAACGGGGTGTCCGCAAGGCAGACCAGTCGCTGGCGCAGCAGCCGGAGCTGCTGGCCGAGGTGCTCGCCGGGTTGGGCGACGTGCAGGCGACGCGCGGAGAACTGGCGATGGCCGATGCGACCTTCCGGCGCGTGGGCGAGATCTACCGCAAGCTCGGCCGCACCGACAAGCTGGCATGGGCGCAGGCCAACCATGCCGAGAACGCGTGGCAGATGGGCCAGCGCGATCGCGCGATCGCCTTGCTCGACGAGGCCGAGAAGAACGCGCGCGGCCATCCGAAGGACCATGCCCTGCACGCCAAGGTGTCGGAGGTGAGGGGCTGGTTCGCCCGGGTGATCGATCGCGACCTGCCGCGCGCCGAAGCGGCCATGCAGGAGGCCCTGCGGCACAGCATCGTCGCGCATGGTCGCCAGGACGTGCGCACCGTCCAGATCCTGCGCGGGCTCGCGCTCACCGAGAGCGAGCTGCACCGGCACCAGCAGGCACGGCAGCACATCGAGGAGGCGGCATCGCTGGCGGCGCGCCTGCCGGGCTTCGAGAGCGCCGACCTGTCCAACATCGAATACCAGCAGGCACAGATCCGCCATGCGCAGGGGCATCTGGCCGTGGTCGTCGCCGACCTGGAAGGCGCGCTCCACCGCTGCGGCGAGCGTCTGGGCAAGCACGCCGAGATCTGCGCCTCCATGCGCGGCCTGCAGGCGGTCACCTTGCTGCGCCTGGGCGAGGCGGGCAGGGCGCTGCAGCTGGTGCCCGACCTGCTGCAAGGACCCGAGACCGAGAGTTCGTCGTTGCGGCAGGCCTCGAACCTCGTCATCGCCTGCCGCGTGCTCGCAGCCAACGGGCAGCTCGGGCCGCAGCACGATCTGCGCCGCAGGCTCGCCCAGCTCGCCCAGGAGAGCGACATCGGCAACCGGGTGCGTTCACTCGCGACGGCTGTCCGATGGTCGCTGGCCGAGGTGGCGCTGCTGGAGGGCGAGGCCGCACAGGCCGCGGCGATGGCGGCGCGGACGATCGAGGGAGCCGATCCGGTGCGCGATCGCATCGACGTCGCCCGCGCACAGCTGCTGCTCGGCGTGGCGCTGCAGGCCCAGGGGCGGCACGCGCAGGCGCTGGCGGTGCTCGACAAATCGTGGCGGGCCTATGCGAGCGATCTGGGGCCGCATCACGCGCTGACGCTGCTCTACGGCATCAATCGCGCGCAGTCGCTCGAGGCGCTCGGCGACCGTGCGGGGGCGCTGGCGATCATCGACGACGCGCTGCCCGAGCTTCGCCGGCAGCTGGGCAGCGAGGCGCGCGTCATGCAGCGCGTCGTTCGCCTTCGCACCGAACTCGCTGCGCCGCGGCACGGCGAATCCCCGAGGGCCGATCCGGCCTTCTTCTTCATCTGAGCCAGGAGATGGTGATGGCGACCGTGAATACGCAACTGAAAGACGCGATCGAAGGCCTGAACAGATCGGTGACGCGGCTGCAGGCCGCCGCGGGGACGCCCGTGCCTCCGTCGCCCCCGCCGCGGCCGGGCGAGACCGACCTCTCGGGCGGGCGCGTGAATCCGCCTCCGGTGGCCAGCGCCACGGTGCTGCCGGATGGCCTGGTGAGCTCGATGGCGGGCCTCAGCGAGGCTTTCGAGCTGCTGGCCAAGACGGGCGGGCCCGTGAACCCGCCGCCTGTCGGAGACGATGGCACGGCGGCCAAGCTGCAGGACGCCATCAAGAACGTGTCTCGCGCCGTCGACGAGCTCACGCTCACGTTGAAGGCGGGCGTCAAGGACGACCGCTGAGCGCACCCGGGGGCCCTGGCGCTCGAGGGGAGAGGGTCCTCACCCTGACCCCAGCCCTCTCCCGGAAGGGGAGAGGCCGCGCGCAGCTGTTCCTTGCCTTTCGCGTCCTCCGCCTTGTGGAGGTGGCGCGACGACCCGGGTGTCCGCTCCACCGCGAAACGTCCGTACATGCCGCCGAGTCGCCGATGTCCGGCGTCTCCGCCGGCACGGGCCGGTCGTCATCCAACGTGAAAGAGGAATGCATCATGGGTCACAAGCAACTCGTCGCCGCCGGAGTGTTCGCACTGCTGGGCGGCGCAGCCTTCGCAATGGAAGCCACCGAATTTCCGATCGAGCCTTCGACGCGCACGCGTGCCGAGGTCAAGGCGGAGCTCCAGGCGGCCATCGCCAACGGCGAGATCGTGCGCGGGGAAGCCAGCCTGCCGCCGCAGCCGCCGGTCGCGTCGACGCGCACGCGGGAGGAGGTCCGCGCCGAGGCCTACGCGGCGGCGCGCGACCACCACCGGTTCAACGACCTGTACGTCGGCGCCTGAGCCGTTCGCGCCGGCCCGGGACGCCCCGGGCCGGCGCGCCTGCATTCACAGGTGCTCCGATGACACGAACAGCGCAATCCACCCTGCGCCGGGCGCTGCTGCGCATGGCGCCCACGATGAGCGCCGCCGCCGCCGCATGCGCGCTGCTGGTCGTCTCGACGCCGGCGCAGCCCGCGCCGGACGGCGACGCGTTCGCGGGCATCGCCGCTGCCCGTGTCGAGCAGCAGCTCTGGCGGGAGGTCTACGCAGGGCTGGCGCGCCGCGCCGACCTGGGGGATGCGGACGCAGCGCGGCTCGCGCTGCAGATGCGTCGCCACGGCGTCGCGGTCTACGGCACCGGCTTCGACGCCTCGGCCGCGCAGCTCGAGCGTTGGCGGCAGGTGGCGCAGCGCGACGATGCCGCCTGTCGCTGCGTGGGCTGAGGCAGGACGATCAGGCAGCCGGCGGCGGCTGCGAGCCGGATCCGCCCAGGGCCACGTAGAGCCAGGCCCGCGCCTTGTCCCAGCGACGGCGCACCGTTCGCTCGGTGACGCCTTGCACCTCGGCAATCTCCTGCTCGCTGTACCCGCCGAAGTAGCGCATCTCGACCACCTGCACGAGCTCGGGATCGAGCGTCTCGAGCTCGAGCAGGGCGTCGTTGATGCGCAGCAGCTCGTCGCTGGCGCTGGTGTCGGGCACCTGCAGCGCGTCGTCGCCGCCCAGCGTCACGTGCTCGACGCCGCCGCCATGCCGTTCGGCGCGGTGCTCTCGCGCCGCGTCGATGATGACGTTGCGCATGGTCTTGGCCGCATAGGCGAAGAAGTGGTGACGGTCTTCCAGGCGCAGCCCGCTGGCATTGACCAGGCGCATGAAGCTCTCGTGCACCAGCATGGTGGTGTTCATGGCGTCGGCGCGGCCCTGGCTGTGCAGGCGCGCCCGCGCGACCCGGCGCAGCTCGGGATAGAGGGATTCGAAGACCTGATCGAGTGCCGCCCTGTCGCCCTCGGTGGCGCGACGCAGGAGCATCGTGATGGGCGGCAGATCGGATGGCGTGTCCAACGGCATGGGCGCATTGTCCGCTTTCGCCGGTGCTTTCCGTACGCTCGTTTGGGGACCGGGCCTGGAGAGAGCTTTCAGTTTCGGGATTCCGCGGACCCGGTCGACTGCCTAAGATCGACCGCCAACCAGGTCCCGGGGACTCGATGAGCGCACCGGGCCGCTCCCCAGCGCTCGTACCGGAGCGCGCCGCGCGAAGGGTAGTCCATGAGCCACACGCCGGAGCAGCAGTGGTCCGCGCTGTCGGCCCTCTACGAAGAGGCCGATGCGCTGCCGCCGCATGCGCTGCCGGCCTGGCTGGCGCGCCTGGAGACCCAGCGCCATCCGCTGCTGCCGCAGCTCAAGCGCATGCTCGAGGCGCGTGCCCATCTGGAGACCGACGACTTCCTCGGCACGCTGCCGCGCCTGTCGGCGCGCGATGCACCCGGCGGCAGCGACTGGGCGCCCGGTCGTCGCGTCGGCCCGTATCGACTCGTGCGGCCGCTGGGCGAGGGCGGCATGGCCGAGGTGTGGCTGGCCGACCGCGACGACGGCGTCTTCAAGCGCCAGGTCGCGATCAAGCTTCCCTACCCGCGGCCTGGGCGCGAGACCTTCGCCGTGCGTTTCGACCGCGAGCGCAACATCCTCGCGAGCCTGCGCCATCCGCACATCGCCGCGCTCTACGACGCCGGCGTCACGGCCGAAGGCCAGGCCTGGCTGGCGCTCGAATACGTCGAGGGACAGCCGATCTCGGCCTTCTGCGACGAGCGGCGGCTGCCGGTGCGCGATCGGGTGGTTCTGTTTCGCCAGGTGCTGCTGGCCGTGCAGCACGCGCATGCCAACCTGGTCATCCACCGCGACCTGAAGCCGGTCAACATCCTCGTCACGCCGCAGGGCGAGGCGCGACTGCTCGACTTCGGCATCGCCAAGCTGCTCGAAGCCGAGGGTGACTCGATCGCCGAGACCGAGCTCACGCGCCAGGCCGGCCGCTCGATGACGCCGCGGTACGCAAGTCCCGAGCAGCTCACCGGCCAGCCGCTCACCATCGCGTGCGACGTGTACCAGCTGGGTGTCGTGTTCTACGAGCTCATCTGCGGCGAGCAGCCGTACGAGCTCAAGGTGGCCTCGCCGGCGCAGCTGGAGCACGCGATTCTCGAAACCGACCCGCGCGCCCCGAGCCGCCGCAACCTGACGCCCATCTCGGCGGAGTCGCGCGGCACGACGGTGAAGGCGCTGCGCCGCACCTTGTCGCCGGAGCTCGACGCGATCGCGCTGCGCTGCCTCACGAAGAAGCCGTCCGGGCGGTACTCCTCGGTGGATGCGCTGCTGGCGGACGTGGATCGGTGGCTGGCGGGCGAGGCGGTGTTGGCACGCTCGCCCGGGGCATGGTGGCGCTTCGCGAAGTTCGCCGCGCGGCATCGCGTGGGGGTGGGGCTCGGGCTGGCAGCGGTGCTGTCGCTCGTCGCTGCGACCACGGTCGCGATCGTGCTCGGCTTGCAGGCCCGGGAAGAGTCGGCCCGCGCCGTCTCGGCACGCGACTTCATGCTCAACTTGTTCAAGCACGCCGACCAGGAGAAGTCACGAGGCGCTGACATCACGGCCCGCGAGCTGCTGCAGAGAGGCCGCGCCGACGTCATGAAGCGGCTCGCAGGCCAGCCGCGGCTGCAAGCGGAGCTGCTCGGCGGCATCGCTTCGGTGCAGCTCGACATGGGTGAGTACGTCCACGCCGACAGCACGTTCGCGGAAGTGGTGCGCATCTACAGCGACCTCGGCTTGAACCGCGAAGCCGCGCTCGCGACGGTCGCGCATGCCAACAACGCCATGCGCGCCGGCAACCTGGCGCGTGCCGAGTCGCTGCTGCGGCAGGCGACCGAGCTGGCGGGCCGTCGCGACAACGATCACGAATTGAATGCGCGAAGGGCCGAGGTCGATGGCTGGATCGCGTACCTGCAGAACGACGCGCAGCGCGCACGAACCTTGTTCGCCGAGAGCCGCAGGCACGCCATCGCCGCCTTCGGCCCGCACCATGTGAGGACGCTGGAAGCGGTGCGCGGCCTCATACACGCCGAGCGCAAGCTGCACAACCACGATGGCGCGCTGGCCCTGATGAGCGAGCTGGAATCCATGGCCAGGCGAACGCCGGACATCGCGCCCAAGGACATCGTGGCCCTGGGCCTGGACCGTGCGGACCTGCTGTACGAGTCCGGACGGTACGCCCAGGCGGTCCAGTACCTCGCGGTCGCCATTCCCGACTGCACGCGAGCGGTGGGCCCCAACGACGAGCTGTGCCTTCGCATGCTGGTGCCGCGAGCGCGGGCGATGCTTCGCCTGGGACAGGCACAACAGGTGCGAAGCGACACGGCGCAGCTCGAAGCGCTGGCGAACGACACCTCCTCGCCGACGCTGCAGATCGATGCCTTGCTGACGCTGCTGCGCCTGGAGTCGATGCTCGGAGCCTCGCAGCGGCATCTCGTGCTGCTGGAGAGGGTGCGCGCCTTCGGCCTGTCCGGGGCGGAGGTCGCGGTCAACCCCGCACTCAAGTCGCTGGCGCTCCTGTCGCTTGCCGAAGCGAAGCTGATGACCGGCGACCCCGTGGACGCGCGGCGCTGGATCGAGAAGGTTCTCGCGACGCCTTCGAACAACAGCGCGCCGGCGCCCATCCTGAGCGCGGTGGCGAAATCCCTGCTCGGCGTCTCCTTCCTGCTGAGCGATGATGGCGGCCAGGCGCTTCAATGGCTGAGAGAGGGGCACGACGAGCTGATGCGCGTGCGAGGGGCCGACCATCCGATGACGCAATTGTTCTCGCTCAATCTCGCGCTCGCCTTGCACGGCGCGGGGCAGACCGGCCAGGCCAGGGAGATCGTGCAGCGGGCCGAGCCCATCCTGCTGAGCTCGCTCGGCTCCAGCGCCCCGACGTTCATCCGGGTGCAGCGGCTGAAGGCCCGGCTGCTCCAGGCCCATCCCAAGACTGCAGGCGCCGATGCCCCGGCGTCTGCCAACCCCGGCACCGGTACGCGAGCTCCGATCGGGCTCGATTTCTTCAGCTAACCAACAAGGAACTCCATGAAACGACAAGTCCGGCTGGGTACCTTCATCGCGACCTTCACGACGGCGTACGACGTGGCCCAGGCACAGTCGGCCTCCGTGCCCGTCCCGCCGGCTTCCAAGCCCAGCGATCCGCCCACCACCGACGTGCTTCCGGGCGGCAATGTCACCTGGCTGATCATCGGCCTGGGGATCGGCTTCGTCGCGGGCTACATCGTCGGCCGCAACAGCGTCCGGGACGTGACCGCGGGTCGCTGAGGCTCCCTGACCGGCCCGCCGAGACGGCATGTCCGTTTTGGCGGGCCGGCTCCGTATGTCCTGATGAGCCCGCTGCGAACGCGGGCCGCACAAAAGCAAATCAGGAGTACGGAAGATGAACTCGCACGACACGCTCTTCGACGACGACACGCTGGACAACCCGTGGCCGGCCCTCGGCTGGATCGTCCTGGCGGCGGTGGTGTCGATCACCGCCTTCCTGCTGGCGCCGATGCCATGATCCTCGCGATCGGAATGCCCGGACCGGGTCCGGGCTACAGCTGTTTCTTCACTGCCTCGCCCAGTGCGATCACCGCCATCGCGTAGTAGCTCGACCAGTTGTAGCGCGTGATCGCGTAGAAATTGGTCGTTCCCGCCACGTAGCTGGGTGCGGCGTCGCCGTTCTGCAGCTCGATCAGCGCGAGCTTGCTGGTTTCCAGCGCCAGCGCCGCGTCGGGCAGCAGCGCGCCCAGCTCGACGAACTCTTCCGGACTGAACAGCGGCACGATGTCCGGCCCCAGCAACGTGGCGCGCTGGCTGGTTTCCACCGGCACCGCCACCTCGTAGTGCGTCGGCAGCCCGCGCTGCCAGCCGGCCTTGGCGAGGAAGTTCGCGACGCTTCCGATCACGTCGGCCGTGCTGCCGTGCAGATCGACATGGCCGTCGCCGTCGAAATCCACGGCATGCGCCAGGATGCTGGAGGGCATGAACTGCGGCATGCCCACGGCGCCCGCGTAGCTGCCCCGCCATGACTGGGGATCCACGCCCGCCTGACGGCACAGCACCAGGTGGCTTTCCAGCTCGTCGCGGAAGAACCCGCTGCGGTCGCGGCGCCCGCTGGGGAAATCGAAGCTCAGCGTGGCCAGCGCATCGATGATGCGGAAGCTGCCCATCTGCTGGCCGTAGATCGTCTCCACGCCGACGATGCCCACCACGATCTCGGGCGGCACGCCGTAACGTTCCTCGGCCAGGCGCAGCCAGGCCTCGTTGGCTCTCCAGAAGGCCAGCCCGGCGCGCAGCCGCACCGGCTCGACGAAGCGCGCGCGGTAGGCGTTCCAGTTCTTCGCCGTGCCGGCCGGCGGCGGCATGATCAGCCGCGCCACCGTGGGCACGTACCGCGACTGCGCCAGCGCGGCCTGCACCCAGGCGACGTCCAGGCCGCGCCGCTCGGCCAGCTCGGCGCCGAAGCGCATCACGTCCTCCCGCTGGCCGTAGGTGACGACGTCCGGGGCCTGGTCGCTGCGCACGGCGGCTGCTGAAGCCCGCTTCTTCTTTGCCTTGGCGGGCGCGGACAGCAGGCCCAGGCCGAGGGCCAGCGCAAGGATCACGGGAAGGGATGGGCGGAGTCGAAGCTGCATCGCGCTCAGACGGCGGGGGCCGCGGATCGGTTCCGTCGCAGCGACCGCGCCGTTGCACGGAAGCGCCGGGTCAGCGCGGTGTCGGGCCGGCGGACCGCCATGCGTCCATAGCGCTGGCGCTCGAGCGTGTGCAGCATCTCGACCAGCGCCTCGCCGGCCGTGCCCAGTCGCTCGCGCACCCGCTGTGCCATCGTGCGGGCCGGCTCGTGCGGCGCGGCATCGATGTCGAGCAGGCGCAGCGCTTGCCGCAGGCTGTCCATCTGCCGCACCCACGGATCGACGCGCCGCCGGTCCCACCAGGCCCAGCCCGCGCCGGCCAGTGCGAGAGAGCTCAGCACGCCGATCAGCAGCAGGGTGAGGTCTTCCCAGCTCGGTGCGGCAAAGCCCAGATTGCGCAGCAGCTCCAGCTGCTGTCCTCGCGCGTAGTTCAGCACCCACTGGTTCCAGCGGTTGTTGGTCGCCTCCCAGGCGGTGCGCAGTTCGGCAAGCAGCGCGGGGCTCATCGTGCCGATGGCGCCGGCGACCATCCCCGGCGCGGGCGCGAGGTTCCGGCTGCGCAGCACCCGGTCGGGGGCGACCGCGGCCGTGGGATCGGCCCGCACCCACCCGACGCCCGGCTGCCAGTATTCGGCCCAGGCGTGCGCGTGGCTCTGCCGCACGATGTAGAAGCCGTCCACCGGCGCCCAATCGGTGCCCTGGTAGCCGGTGACGACGCGCGCCGGCACGTCCATCGCCCGCATGACCACGACGAAAGCCGCCGCGAAGTGCTCGCAGAAGCCCAGCTTGCGGTCGAGCCAGAACTCGTCGATCGCGGCGCGCCCGTTGGTCTCGCCATAGACCCCGGGCGCCAGCGTGTAGCTGTAGCCGCCGCTGCGGATGTGCGCGAACACGGCGCCGGCCAGCGCGCGCGCGTCGGCGTGAGCCCACTGCGGTTGCTGCCGCAGGTCCGCGGCCCAGCGCAAGGTGCGCGGGTTGTGCTCGGGCGGCAGGGCCAGCGCGTCGCGCAGCTCGGCGGGCGTGGCGGACGCCGCGTGGCGAAAGGCGGTGTAGGCCTCGGCATCGAAGCGCAGCCGCTCCACCGGCTGGCGATCCGTTCGCCATTGCAGCCCCTCGCGCAGGCTCACGCGGTGGTTCTCGACCACAGGGGCCGTCACGCTGGTCTCGAGCAGGGGGAGCAGCGAAAGCCGCTGCGGCTCCAGCGTCATCTCGTAGTGCAGTGGCCGGCCGAGCGGCTGCAGGCCCAGCTCGGACGGCGAGCGCTCGGCCGCGGGCGCCGGCCACCACTCGCGGCCATCGAAGATCGTCAGGACCGGGCCGCGGAAATACAGCGCATCCGGCGCCGGCACGCGGTCGCGGAAGCGCACCCGCAGCGCCACGGTGTCGTCGAGAGCGACCTCGGCCACCGAGCCCATGCGCATGCTGTTGGACAGCCCGCTCGACGGCCCTGCGTCGCGCGGCATGCCCCACAGCGGACCGAAACGGGGGAACAGCACGAACAGCAGCGCCATGATGGGCGCGCCCAGCAGCGCGGTGCGCATCGCGAGCAGCCCCGCCTGGCGCAGGCCCGGCTGCCCCACGGGCATGTGGGCCAGCACCAGCGCCGTCAGCAGCCCCCACACCGACACCAGCATCATGGCCGCGACGGGCAGCGACTGCGAATAGAGAAAGTGCGTGAGGATGATGAAGAAGCCGAGGAAGAACACCACGAAGGCGTCGCGCCGGGCGCGCAGTTCCAGCGTCTTCAGCGCCATGAGGGCGACGGCCATGGTGACGCCCGGCTCCTTGCCGAGCAGCGTGCGGTAGGTCCACAGCGTGAGCCCGGCCGCGAGGATCAGCACGACGAGCAGCCACCATCGCCCCGGCAGCGGGCCGTTCACCACCGCCAGCTGCGTGCGCCACAGCAGCATCACCGCCGTGAGCGCGGTGCACCACAGCGGCAGGTGCGAGACATGCGGAAGGACCGTCCACGCGATCACGCCGAGCAGGAACAGCGTGTCGCGCGAATCGCGAGGCAGGTGTCGCCAACGCTGAGCGAGGTTCAGCGCCACAGTGCCAGCGCCTCCAGGCAGTCCCGACGGTGCACGGTGCCCTGACCGCGCGGCAGCTCGACGCCGGGCAGCGTGAGGCCGTAGTTCACATGGGCCCGCTCGGCGGCAAGCACCCAGGCTGCCAGGCGCGACAGCCGCTGCTCGGGCGGCAACGAGGCGCAGGCTCGCCAGTCGAGCCACAGCTCCTGCTGAGCGCTTGCGCTGGTGTCGCGGCTGACCAGCTCGCCGCCGGTCTGCATTGCCTTGGCCGACTTCTTCCAGAAGATGGTCTTCAGCGGGTCGCCGCGCCGGTACGCGCGTATGCCTTCGATGTCGCTGCCTTGCAGATGGCGCGAGTGGGTGGTGCCTCCGGGCACCGGCCGCGCCGCAGGCAGCGGCGCCGGCGGCCGCTCGGGCGCCGGGTAGACCAGTACTTCGCCGGCCGGTCGCCAGACCGTCCAGGCGCGGAACAGGCCGAGCGGAAATCGCGTCTCGGCGCTCAGGGTCGGCACCTCGTGACGGCCGCGCGCCGCCGTGACGAAGCTGACCCGCGCGCTCGCCTGGCCACCGGCCGGCACGTCGACCCACGTGAGCGCCCAGCCGCTGCCCGACTCGATCTTCAGCCCGATGCCGTGACGCGCGCCGGCGGGGCTGGACAGCACCACTTCGAGCACCGCCGCCTCCCCGGCGAACACCGGGGCGACCGGCTTCAGGTGCAACGTGAGCCCGCGCAGGGTGTTGTGCGTGAGCTGCAGCGACACCGCGCCGCTGCCGGCAAGCAGGAAGGTGAGCACGTAGCCCAGGTTCAACTGGTAGTTGATGGAGGCGATCAGCAGCGTGACCAGCGTCGCCGCGAACAGCAGCCCGGCGCGCGTGGGCAGGATGTAGATGTTGCGCTGGGTCAGCAGCAGCGTGGCGCTGCGGCGCAAGCGGGCCTGCCACCAGGCGCGGAAACGGCGCCGGACGAAGCCGGCCGGGGTGACCGCAGCGAGACTCACGGCAGCGGCAGCGCCTCGACCATGGCTCGCACCTGCTCGGCGCGTCCACGGCCCGCGCCGGCCACCGGCACCAGGCGATGCGCCGCGGCCTGCGCCAGGATGGCCTGGATGTCGTCGGGCGCCACGTAGTCGCGCTCGCCGAGCAGCGCGCGCGCCTTGGCGGCGCGCAGCACGGCGATGCCGGCGCGCGGGCTCAGCCCCTCCACGAACCATGCCCCCGAGCGGGTGGCCGCGATCAGCGACTGGAGGTAGTCGAGCAGCGCATCGGAGGCGTGCACCGCCAGCACGGCCTTTTGCGCCTCGAGCAGTTCGGCTGGCGTCATGATCGGGCGCAGGCCCTGGATGGCCTGGCGCCGGTCCTGTCCCGCCAGCAGGGCCCGCTCGCTGCTGCGGTCGGGGTAGCCGAGGGTGATGCACATCAGGAAGCGATCGAGCTGCGACTCGGGCAGCGGATAGGTGCCCAGCTGGTCGGTGGGGTTCTGCGTGGCGATGACGAAGAACGGCCGCGGCAGCGCACGCGTCTCGCCCTCGACCGACACCTGCTGCTCCTCCATCGCCTCGAGCAGCGCGCTCTGGGTCTTCGGACCCGCGCGGTTGATCTCGTCGGCCAGCAGCACCTGGGCGAACACCGGCCCGGGGTGGAAGACGAAGGCCTCGCGGCTGCGCTCGTAGACGCTGACGCCGATGAGGTCGGACGGCATCAGGTCGGCGGTGAACTGCACCCGCGAAAACCGCAGGCCCAGCGAGACCGCGAGCGCATGAGCGAGGGTGGTTTTTCCGACCCCGGGAACGTCCTCGATCAGCAGGTGTCCGGCGGCCAGCAGGCAGGCAACGCAGTCCTCGATCTGCGGCCGTTTGCCGACGATGATCGTGCTAATCTGGTCGATCAACCGGGCGAGCTGAGCTGCAAGCGGTGATGGCATGCGGCTGACCATACCCGAAAAATCGGAGCGCCAAGCCAAGATGTCCACCGCCTTTTACAGCCACTCCGATTGCCGCGCACACGACATGGGACCGGGTCATCCCGAATGCCCGCAGCGCCTCGACGCGATCGGCGACCACCTGCGGGCCACCGGGCTCGACATCGCGCTCGAGATGCGCGAGGCGCCGCCGGTGAGCCTGAGCGACGCGGAGCTGGCGCACAGCAGCCGCTACATCGCCGAGCTGCGGGACTTCCTCGAAACGGTGAAGCAAAGCGGCCACTCGCGAGCGATCGATCCCGACACCACCGCCTGCCCGGCCACCTGGGACGCGGTGCAGCGTGCCGCCGGCGCGGCGGTCGCGGCCACCGATGCGGTGATCGACCACGACGTCGACAGCGCGTTCTGCGCCGTGCGCCCGCCCGGCCATCACGCCACCCGCGACCAGGCGATGGGGTTCTGCTTCCTGAACAACGTCGCGATCGCGGCGCGCCACGCGCTCGACGTGCGCGGCCTGAAGCGGGTGGCCATCGTCGACTTCGACGTGCACCACGGGAACGGCACCGAGGACATCATCGCCGGCGACGAGCGCGTGCTGATGGTCAGCATCTTCCAGCACCCGCTGTACCCCTACAGCGGCGCCGTGCCCAAGGGCACCAACATGGTCAACGTACCGGTGCCGCCGTACACCCGCGGCGGCGAGGTGCGCGCGATGATCGAGGCGATGTGGATGCCGCGCCTCGAAAGCTTCCGCCCCGAGATGATCTTCGTGTCCGCCGGCTTCGATGCCCATCGCGACGACGAGCTGGGTCAGCTCGGGCTGGTGGAAGCCGACTACGAGTGGATCACCCGACGCATCAAGGACGTGGCCGACCGCCATGCGCAGGGTCGCATCGTGTCCTGCCTCGAGGGAGGCTATGCGCTGGGCGCGCTGGCGCGCAGCGTGGCGGTGCACCTGAGGGTGCTGTCGGGCATGTAGGCGCTACGGCGGCATTTCCGCCGGCAGCTTGATGCGAAAGCGCCCATCGCTGCCTTCGGCCGGCGCGCTCGCGCCGCTCTTGGGCGGCTCGGCCCGCTTGTCGGTGTCGGGCTTGTCGGCAGGCGTCTCGAAGAAGCCGAGGTCGGCAGCCTGAGCCGCGCCGAGCAGGCCATTGAAGGCGGCGAACAAGGCGAAGTGACGGACGATGCTCATGTGACGGCTCCGACGGCGAGGCGGAGCCGATGATGCCGAAGCGGCGCGTCCCTTGTCCACGGTGGTTTGCCCGCTCCCGCCTGCTATGGTTGCGCCCTGTCGCCACACCGCTCGCGCTTCCATGTCCCGACCGCTCGATTCCGACGAGCTCCGCGCTCTCGCCGGCTCGCTGCTGCAGCCCAGTGCCTTCACCGAGCTCGCGCTCGTCGCCGCCAGCCTTGCCATCTCGTGGACCGTCGTGCGCCTGCTCCGTGGCACGCAGGTCAAGGCGGCATCGGTGCTGTTCGGACAGCGCGTGGTCGACGGCGTGCTGTTTCCGGTGCTGGCGCTGGTGATGGCATTCGTCGCCCGCGGCCTGCTGCCCTCGCTGGGGGTGCCGCTGGCGGTGTTCAAGGTCGCCATTCCGGTGCTGGTCTCGCTGGTGGTCATCCGCCTGACCGTGCGAGTGCTCGGCGCGGCGTTCCCGGCCTCGAGCGCCATCCGGGCCATCGAGCGCACCGTGTCATGGCTGGCGTGGATCGGCGTCGTGCTGTGGATCACCGGCGTGCTTCCCATGGTGATGCAGGAGCTTGACACCATCACCTGGACGCTGGGCACGGCGCGCATCTCGCTGCGCAACGTCGTCGAGGGCTCCCTGTCGGCCGTCGTCGTGCTGGTGCTCGCGCTGTGGCTGTCGGCGGTGATCGAAGCCAGCCTGATCAAGGGCGCCGCCGCGTCGAACCTGTCGTTGCGCAAGATCGCCGCGAGCGCAGTGCGCGCCATCCTGCTGTTCATCGGCCTGCTGGTCGCGCTGTCGGCCGCCGGCATCGACCTCACCGCGCTCAGCGTGCTGGGCGGCGCCGTCGGCGTGGGCCTGGGCTTCGGCCTGCAGAAGATCGCCGCCAACTACATCAGCGGCTTCGTCATCCTGGCCGAGCAAAGCCTGCGCATCGGGGACATGGTCAAGGTCGACAACTTCGAAGGCCGCATCACCGATATCCGCACCCGCTACACCGTGATCCGCTCGCTCGGCGGGCGCGAAGCCATCGTGCCGAACGAGATCCTGATCACGCAGCGGGTCGAGAACTCGTCGCTGGCCGATCCGCGCGTCGTCATCGCGAGCCAGGTCCAGGTGGCGTACGGCACCGACGTGCGCGCCCTGCAAGCCAAGCTCGAGGCGGCGATACGCGCGGTGCCGCGTGTGCTGGTCGATCCGGCGCCGTCCGTGCAGCTCGGCGGCTTCGGCGCCGACGGCATGGACCTGACGCTGAACTTCTGGATCCGCGACCCGGAGAACGGGCAGGGCAACGTGAGGTCGGATGTCAATCTCGCGGTGCTCGACGTGCTGAACGCCGAGGGCGTCGAGATTCCGTTTCCGCAGCGCGTGGTGCGCACTATCGCGGTGCCGACCAAGGAGACCCCATGACGAACAAGACCTGGATGCTGCGGCCGGCAGTGCTCGCGACCGCCTTGTTGCTGGCCTCGTGCGCCGCACCGCCGCCGGCCGACTTCGGCTATCGCGTGCCCGACCATGCGCAACGTGCGCCGGAGGCTGCCAGTGGCTACGCCGACAAGCCGGGCTGGTCGGCCAGCCGCTTCATGGTCGCCGCCGCCAACCCGCTGGCCACCGACGCCGGCTACCAGGTGCTGAAGGCCGGCGGCAGCGCCGTCGATGCGGCGATCGCGGTGCAGATGGTGCTCGGTCTCGTCGAGCCGCAATCGTCCGGCATCGGCGGCGGCCTGTTCCTGATGCACCACGACGGCAAGACGGTGCAGGCCATCGACGGCCGCGAGACCGCGCCCGCCGCGGCCACGCCCGAACTCTTCGTGAAGGAAGGCAAGGCCATGGCGTTCATGGAAGGCGTGGTCGGAGGGCGCTCGGTCGGCGCGCCGGGCGCCTTGCGTGCGCTGGAGCTGGCGCACAGGCAGCACGGCAAGCTGCCCTGGAAGGCGTTGTTCCAGCCGGCGATCCAGCTCGCCGAGCAAGGCTTTCGCCTCAGCCCGCGCCTGTTCGCCAACCTGAGCGACGACGGGTCGAAGACGCTGCGCAACGATGCGGTGGCGGCGGCCTATTTCCTGCAGCCCGACGGGTCGCCCAAGCCGATCGGCACGCTGCTGCGCAACCCGGACTACGCGGGCCTGCTGCGCGACATTGCCGAGCGCGGCCCCAGCGCTTTCTACGAGGGCGCCGTGGCGCGCGACATCGCCGCCAAGGTGCGCAGCCATCCCACCAACCCGGGGCTGCTGACCGAGGCCGACATCGCCGGCTACCGCGCCAAGGTCCGCGAGCCGCTTTGCTTCGACTACAAGGCGTGGCGGCTGTGCGGCATGCCGCCGCCGTCGTCCGGCACGCTGGCGATCGCCCAGATGCTGGGCATGCTGGCCGCCCGCAAGCTCGAGTCGGCGCCTCCCGTCCAGGCCTCCTTCGGCCTGGAGCCCAGCGCGGAAGCGGTGCACCTGCTGAGCGAGGCCGGCCGGCTCGCCTATGCCGACCGCGGCCGCTATGTCGCCGATCCCGACTTCGTGCCGCTGCCCGGCGGCAGCGCCCGCGCGCTGCTCAGCCCCGACTACCTGCAGCAGCGCGCCGCGCTGATCACCGACCGCAGCATGGGCCGCGCGCAGCCCGGCGTGCCGGCTGCGCCGCTGGCAAGCCTGGCCGACGACCGCAGTCCGGAGCTGATGTCGACCTCGCATGTCTCGGTCGTCGACGGCCATGGCAACGCGCTCGCGATGACGACGACGATCGAGAACGTCTTCGGCTCGCAGCTGATGGTGCGCGGGATCATGCTGAACAACGAGCTCACCGACTTCTCGTTCGTCCCGTCCGAGAACGGCGTGCCCATCGCCAACCGCGTGCAGGGCGGCAAGCGGCCCCGCTCGTCGATGTCGCCGATCCTGGTGTTCGATCGCAGCACGCAGCAGCTGGTGATGAGCGCCGGATCGCCGGGTGGCTCGGCCATCATCAACTACACCGCGAAGGTGCTGGTCGGCACGCTCGACTGGGGCCTGAACGTGCAGCAGGCCATCTCGCTGCCGAACTTCGGCTCGCGCAACGGTCCCACCGAGCTGGAGGAGGGACGCGCGTCGCCGGCTCTGGTCGACGCGCTGAAGGCGCGCGGGCACGAGGTGCGGGTGATGACGCAGACGAGCGGATTGCAGGCCATCCAGCGTGTCGGCCAGGATGGACGCACGACGTGGTTCGGCGGCGCCGATCCACGCCGCGAAGGGATCGTGATGGGCGAGTAGGCGGGCTGGGCACGGGGCGGGCGAGAGCGGTCAGCGGTTGCCCGCCGCCACAGGGGCCAGCTGCTTCAGATGCGCGTAGAGGGCCTTCGCATCGTTGTCGCTCAGCTCGCGCAGCGACGTGAAGGGCATGACGCTGCTCACCTCGCTGCCGTCGGGCCGCTTGCCGGTGCGCAGCATCGCGACGAACTGATCGGCGCTGGCGTACCGTGCCATGGCGCTGTCGCTGCCGGGCGTGAGGTTGGCTGCGGCCGGCCATGCCGGCGGGGCGCCGGGGATCTTTCCGCCCGACAGCGTGGCGCCATGGCAGCCGATGCACATGGTCGCGACGTAGGCGCCGTGAACGGGTGACCCGTCCTCGGTGACCGGCGCCGCCGGCGGCAGGGCGTGATCGATCTTCTCGGCTGCGTCGCGGATCACGCCCGCCGCGTAGAGCGTCTTCACCAGCGGCGGCACGCGGGCCACCAGGGCTTCGCCGGCGGTCGCAGGCAGCTGCTTCACGTAGGCGATCAGCGCGCCGAGATCGGCGTCGCTGAGTCGGCTGTAGTCCTCGCTGGGCATGATGAACACCGGCTGTCCACCCGGCTTCACGCCGTGCCGAAGCGTGCGCACCCAGTCCTCGGCCGTGTAGCGGCCGACGACGCCGCCGGGTCCCGGGCTGATGTTGGGCGCCTTCACGAAGAGTCCGCCGTCGTCGATGAACGCCCTGCCGCCGCCGGTCGCGCCGTGGCAGTCGACGCAGCCGCGCGTCGCGAACAGGTAGCGGCCGCGCTCGAGGCTCGCGCCGTCGGACGGAATGGCCACCGCCTTGACGGAGACCTCGACATGGCGCATCGCCTTGCGGTCGCCGAGATAGGCGCCCAGCGCGAGGCCGGCCGCAGCGAGCGCCCCGAGGCCGACGACCGTCAGCAGCGAGCGCTTGATCCACTTGTGCATGGCGTTCTCCTGGGCCGCTCGCTCACGCCACGCGCGAGGCGGCGGACAGCGGCATCCACGGCTCGACGCCGATCGCCGGCGCCAGCTTGACCCAGGCGATGTCGTCGAGGTGGGGCCGCACGTACCCGACCAGCGCCTGGAAGGCATGCGGCGGCAGCTGCGCCTTCATGCCGTTGAGCAGGCCCGCCCGTTCGGCCGGGCCGAGCGCGGGCAGCATCCAGCGCATCACATCCAGCACCTCCTGCGGCGGGATGCTGGCCATGAGGCGCCCGTGCAGCGCCATCAGCTCCTGGTCGGTGTAGTGCGCCCACAGCGTCGCGTTGTGCACCGTCTCCTCGATGTGCATGTGCTCGAAGTTCTCGGCGACGAAGAGCGCCAGGTGGCGATACAGGCGCAGTGCGACGGCGGGACGCTGCCCGGCGCCCCCGCGGCGAAGCTGCTGCGCCTCGTCGCGCAGTGCGGCGATGCTCTCCAGGTGCTCGCGATGCTCGTCCGCGATGCGGCCCGACGCGCCCGGCTGACGCGCTTCGATGGCGGTGTGCACGAAGTCGTTCTCGTGCCGCAGGTGCTTCTCGCACAGCGTCAGCAGCGCGTCGAGCTGCTCCAGCGTGGGCTCCATGTCGTCCGTGTCGGCGGTGTCGATGCGGCCCACGCGGCCCAGCGTGTCCATCATGAAGCTGCGCAGGGCCTTGTGGATGCCTGCGTAGAGATCGAGGCGCGGCGTCACGGCATGCGTGGCGAGAAGGGTGTCGGTGCTCATTCGGGTCTCCTCGGAAGAAAAGGGGTTCAGGCGGCAAGGGCGTCTGCGGCCGGCTCGGCCGCGGCCTGCGAGATGCCCAGCGCAAGGGCCAGCCGGTTCCAGCGGTCCTCGTCCATGCGTTCGGCCAGCACCGCCAGCGCGCTGTGGAAGCGTGCCGCGCTGGTGCTCGCATGCAGCTCGTCGAGCAGCCCGGCGAGCTCCTGCGGCGTCAGCGCGCCTTCCATCCAGGTCAGCGCGCCGCGCAGCTCCTCGTCGTCGAGCCGCTGCAGGCGCAGGCCGACCGGCTCGGACAGCGACCCCACGCGGGCGCGCTTCTCGTCGAGCTGCAGGCGCACGAGCTGGTGGCCGACCAGGCCGACCATGTCGCGGTACAGCTGCGCCGCGATGCCCCGCCGCTGGCTGGCCGCGCCGTGGCGCAGGGCATGCATTGCGTCGCGCCAGCCGTCGCGTGGCTCGCCGAGCACGTCGAGCAGGCGCTCCAGCAGGTTCAGCGCGCCGTCGACGTCGTGCGCGTCGGTCACGTCCAGGGAGCCGATGCGCACCAGCGTCTCGAACATGAAGTGCCGCGTCGCCTTGTGCGCGGCGACGACGATGTCCAGCGTGGCGGCGTCCGGCGGCGGGGCGCGGCGGGACAGGGCATGGGCGAACGGGGCGGCGGCGTGCATGGCGGATCTCCGGGCGGGTCGTGGTGGGATGGCCGGAAGTCTCGTTGCGGCGCGGCCGCCGCACATCGGTCGAAGGAGCCATGGGCCGGTGCGCCGGCGGGCCACCCCGTTCAGGGGTGGCGGGCCATGGGCCGCGCCGGCTACCGGCCAGCTGGGCGCGTCAGGCCGGCCGGGACACCGGTGACGGCGGCGCGGTGAACACCCAGATCAGCTGGAGCGGCGCGCTGCCGTTGTTGACCAGCTCGAACGCCGATCCGGCCGGGATGACCAGCGTGCAGGGCCCGCTGAAGCGCTGCGGGCCGCCGTCGATCAGCAGCTTGCCGGCGCCGGCCAGGGCCAGCACCACCAGCTCGCCGGGGTGGCTGAGCGACTCGGTGTGCGCGCCGGTCTCGAGGGTGCGCACCCAGACTTCGAAGGCGCGGATGCCGCGGCTGACGTCGGCGGCGGGGATGCGCAGCTCGCCGGCGGCGCTGAGATGGGGCAGATGAGCGTGTTGAACGACGTGCATGAGGACGGCCTGTCTCGCGCAGGCTCGCAGTGAGGGATGCTGGCAGTGTTGCCAGCACCAGCGGTTCGCACATCGCCCGAAAGAGCCATTGTGCGGGTTTGCCTGTGGCCGGTCGCAGGTCGGAAAGCGAGGCGCCTCCGGCAGAATTCGGCAATGCAGCAGCCGCTTCCGGCATTTGCCCTCGCCAAGATCCAGCCTCCGAAGCCACGTACTGGCCTGGTCGAACGGCCGACCCTCGAGCGCTGCCTCGACTCCGCGCTGCAGGAACACCGGCTCACGCTGCTGGTCGCCCCGGCCGGCTACGGGAAGACTGCCGCGCTGACACGCCAGATCCGCCTGCTGCCCGCCGGCTGCGCGCTGGCCTGGGTGTCGGCCGACGAGGACGACCAGCTGCAGCGCTTCCTCGCCTGTCTCACGACCGCGCTGGAGCCCCACGACCTGCCCTGGCGCGTGGCGCCGGACGCGCTGGGCACGCTGGCGCAGTCCGAGCGCGGCCTGCGCGACGTCGCCTACGAGCTGGTCAACGCGCTGGCTTCGGCCGAGGTGGAGCGCGGCCTCGTCGTCATCGACGACGCCCACCGCATCACCGATCCGCGAGTCTTCGAGCTGTTGCAGGCGGTGCTCGACCGGTTGCCGGAGCATTGGGGGATGGCGATGGCCAGCCGTGTCGAGCCGCCGCTGTCGCTTGCGCGATGGCGCGCCAGCGGCGACCTGGCCGAGTTCCGCCAGTACGACCTGCGCTTCAGCGAGTCCGAGGTGACGGCGCTGGTCGCCAGCACTGGCACGGTGCTCGCGCCCGAAGCGTCGCGGGAGCTGCTGCAGCGCACCGACGGCTGGGCGGCGGGCCTGCGCCTGAGCTTGTCGGCACGCCAGGGTGGCGCCGCGCGCAGTCCCGGCGCGCCGACGCAGCGACATCTGTTCGACTACCTCGCCAGCGAGGTGCTCGACGACATGCCGCCCGAGTTGCGCTGGTTCCTGCTGCGCTGCTCGGTGCTGCCCGAGCTCACCGCGGCGCGCTGCGCCCATGTGAGCCGCATCCCGCAGACGCCGCGCCTGCTCGAGGAAGTGGAACGCCGCGGCCTGTTCGCCGCCACGCTCGATGCCGAGGAGCTGACGCTGCGGCTGCACGACCTGTTCCGCGACTTCCTCGAGGATCGCCTGCAGCGCGATCATCCCGAGGAAGTGCCCTACCTGCTGCGCCGGGCGGCCGACAACGAGCCGGACCTGGCCCGCGCGGTCAACTACCTCGCGCGTGCCGGGGCGTGGGACGAGGCGGCGCGCGTGCTGACCGAGCGCGGACCCGCGCTGGTCACCGTCGGCGGCGGGCCGGCCCTGGAGCAGATGCTCGCCCTGCTTCCCGAAGCCGAATTCGAGCGCCGCGCCGATCTGCACCTGCTGAAGGGACTCACGACCTTTCCGCGCTTCGACTTCGACGGAATGGTCGCCGCGATGCAGCGCGCTGCCGCGGGCTACCTGCGCGAAGGCCGCGATCAGGAGGCCGCGCTGGCGCAGGCCTACGCGTGCATCGGGATGGAAAACACCGGACGGCTGCGCGAGGCGGCGCAGGAGCTGCAGCGCCTGCGCGGGCTGGAGCTGGGGGACGACGTGCAGGCCTTCGTCTGCTTCGGTGCGGCCTGGGCCGCCTATGCCGACGTGCGGGCCGACGAGGCGGCGAGCATCGTGTCGGCGATGCTCGATGCGCTGGAGCGCGTCAAGGACCCGCAGGTGTGGGACCGCTGCTTCTTCCTGTGCATCATGACCGGGCTGCCCGGCCTCAAGGCTCAACTGGAGCGTTTCGTCGCGGGCGCTGCCCGGCTGGTCGATGACACGCCGACGCAGCTGCGATCGGGGATGCTGCACGCACGCACCTGGCTCGCCTTCTCGCAGGGACACATCGAAGAGGCTGCGCAATGGCTGGCGCGCGCCGACGAAGACGTGCGCTGGCTGGGCCAGCCGCGCAGCCTGATGACCGAGAACTGGATGTCGCACACGCTGATCGACGCCGTGCGCGGCGACCGCGACGCCAGCTATGCCGCGGCACGGGAGAACAAGCGCGACCTGGAACAGAACTCGCTGCCGAGCAACCGGCTCACCCATGAATACGAGGAGCTGTTCACCTTCATCCGGGCGGCCTGGCTGCTCGGCGACGGGACGACGCTGCGTGCGCTCGACGCCCAGCTCCAGCGCATCGGCAACCCTTATGAATGGGCGGCCGCCGCGGACGACCGGCGCTTCTCGCGGGCCTTCATCGCGCTGCTCGACGGCCGGCTGGCGGATGCGCGCGAGCTGCTCTTGCCGCTGGCACGCGACATCGAGCGCTCCTGCTTCTTCCCGGCGATGCAGGCGCGGGTGATGCTCGCCGACGTGGAGCAGCGCCTCGGGCTCGTCGACGAGGCCGCCGAGACCCTGCGGCCGTGGCTGGCTGCGGCGCAGGCGGGGGGCGACGTCTGCGGGGCATTCCTGGCGGGGCTGCCGGTGCTGCAACGGTTGGCGGGGCTCGCATGGGGCCATCGCCTGACCGCTGCGGCGGTCGCGCTGCTTGTCCGGCTGCGCGACACGATGCGGACGTCGCAGGTCGTCCAGGATGTTCCGGTGCAGCCGCTGTCGCGCCCGAGCGCGGTGCTCGCGCCTCCCACGACTCAGCCGCGCACCGGCGTGCTGATCGCGCTGAGCGAACGCGAGCGCGAGGTCCTCGCCCGCATGGCCGCGGGCGACAGCAACAAGCTCATCGCGCGTGCGTTCGATCTGAGCCCGCACACGGTGAAGCGCCACGTCGCCAACATCCTCGACAAGCTCGGCGTCGCGACGCGCGGGCAGGCGGCAGCGCGCTGGCGCGAGCACGCGTCGGACTCCTGAGCGCCAGCGTGCGTGCTGTCGCCCGCGGCGCATGGGCCAGCCGTGCGGGCGCTTCCGTCGCTTGTCCGTGCCGATCGATGCCCCCAAGGACGTGAACGCCACGGACTGCAGCCGCAGCAGCGGGCTGCGATGGCTCGCCGCCGGACGGGCCATTGGCTCTTTTGGTCGATGTGACACCGGGCCTGCGTTCCTACAGTGCGGTCCCTGTCGATCCATCAGCCAACGAGGAACCCATGACCCCACCATCCCTTCTCATCCACGCCGGGCTGCTGTCGCTCTGCGCTGCCGTGCTGTCGAACGCGCAGGCCGCGCCCGAGCCCGGCGACCTGTGGGAGGACACGGTCGAGATGGAGATGAGCGGGCTGCCGGCCGGCATGGCGCAGCGCGCGCAGACGCATCGCCGTTGCAGTCCGCGCCAGATGGAGACGCCGCCGATGGCCGACCAGAGCGGCCGCTGCGAGATGTTCGACCTGCGCCGCAGTGCCGACGGCATGGCCTGGAAAATGCGCTGCGAAGGCAATGTCAGCGGTGCCGGCGAGATCCGCTACGAAGGCCGCGACCGCTATCGCGGCGCCTGGACCGTGGACGCCGGCGGCCGCACGATGGCCATGAAGATGAGCGGCCAGCGCGTCGGCGAGTGCGACGCCAGCGAGGCCAGGCGCCAGCTCGCCGCGATGAAGCAGCAGGCCGCGCAGGCGCAGCACCAGCTGGCCGATGCGCATGCCATCCAGTGCAAGTCAGCCGTCGACACCCTGATGGCGCCGTCGCTGCGCGCCGATTCGCCGCTGGGTTGCGAGCCGAAGTACAAGGCCGAGTTCTGCCGCAAGCTGCAGTCGCCCGACGGTTTCGCGATCGTCGCCGGCCGGCCTGCTGCGACGGTGGCCGGACTGCCCAGCGGCGACCTGAAGGAAGGCGCCGAGCTCTGCGGTGCCAACGCCGAGGAAATCAGCGCGCGCATCTGCGGCAACGCCGAGCAGCAGGAGGCGCTCGACGTGCTGGCCGCCGGCTGCGTGTCTCGCGGCTACGCGCGGGCGCTGGTCGTGCGCGAGTGCGCGGGTCGCAGCTTCAGCTCGCCGCCGGCGGAGAAGTACCGCCAGTTCTGCGCCAGCGCCGCCTCGCAGGACACCACGCTGGCCGGTGCGTCGCGCGCGCGCAGCGTTCCGACCGCGGCGCCGGCCTCGCCGCAGCAGGAGGTGATCGACAAGGGCAGGCAGCTCCTGAAGGGCCTCTTCGGCCGCTGATGACCACATGGGCCTCACCACCACATCCGCAACGGCCCGGCCGTCCGCGCCGTTGCGCATCCATGCGGCCGGTGCAGCCCTGCTGCTGGCCTTGCTGGCGCTGGCCTATGCCAATTCGTTCGCGGGGGGCTTCCAGTTCGACGACTTCAACGTCATCGTGCGCGAAGGCAGCGTGCAGTCCTTGCAGGCATGGTGGCGCGCGCAGCCGAGCATCCGGCCTTTGTTGAAGCTCAGCCATGCCGCCAACCATGCGGCGGGGTGGGGCCTGGCGGGCTTTCATGCGGTGAACCTCGCTGTTCATGCCGCCAACACGATGCTCGTGGGTTGGCTGCTGCGCGCACTGATGCCGGCGCTGGAGGGCGACGTGCGCCGGCAGCGCATCGCTGCCTGGGTCGGCGCGGCCGTCTTTGCGCTGCATCCGGTGCAGACCGAAGCCGTCACCTACGTGTCCGGCCGTTCGACCTCGCTTGCGGCCCTGTTCGCGCTGGCGAGCATCGTGCTGTGGCTGCATGGGCGCGAGCGTGGCGACGCCCGGGTGGTGCACCTCGCGTCCCCGCTGGCGCTGGCTGCGGCGCTGGCCTGCAAGGAATACGCCGTCGTCGCACCTTTCGCGATGCTGTTGTGCGCGCGGCTGCGAGGCGATGGAATCCCGTGGCGCGAGGTGCGCGTGCACGGCATCGTCGTCGCCGCGATGCTGGCCGCCGCGTGGACCGTGCCGCGCTACCGCATGCTGCTGGACACCAGCCTGGGCTTGCGCGACCCCGTCGGCAACCTGCTCACGCAGGCGCGCGCGCTGTCGTACCTGGCAATGCAGCTCATGCGCATCGATGCGCTGAACGCGGATCCGGCGCTCATGGCGGTGGAGCGCTTCGACGCAGCGGCCGTCTTTCAGCTCGCACTGTGGGTGTCGCTGCCGCTCGCGGCCCTGGCCTGCTGGCAGAGGCATCCGCCGGCGGCGTTCGCGCTGCTCTGGTTCCTGTTGTGGCTGGCGCCCACGCAATCCATCCTGCCGCGGCTGGACGTGGTCAACGACCGTCAGCTCTACGTGGCACTGGTCGGCCCTGCGCTGGCGCTGGCCGCGTCGATGCGACATGCGCCTCGCGGCGTCGTGGTGGTGCTGCTCGCCGTGCTCGCGGTGGCCACCTCGCAACGCAACACCGTCTATGCCGACGAGCTGACGTACTGGGCCGACGTTGCGATCAAGTCGCCGCACAACGCACGCGCCTTCGCCAATCTGGGCCATGCACTCGGGCAGGCCTGCCGCACCGAAGAGGCGCGCCAGGCGCTCGACGTCGCCCTTGCACTCGATCCGCAGCATCACCGCGCGGCGATCAATCGGCGCTTGCTCGACGACGGGCGCTGGCCGCAGGCCGACTGCTCGCCTCGCTCGAGATAGCGCCGAGCGTCAGTCCGCCGACGTACAAAGGCCGGGCCCGGCTCATCACGTTCTGGAACGCGACGCCGAGCAGCAGGGCGGGGTCCATCGCGCACAATGCGCGCGCCATGGACCACAGCTTCGTTTCCGCCTTCATCCTGCTGCTGCTCGTGCTCGATCCGCTGGGCAGCCTGCCGGTCTTCATTCCCATCATGCGCGGCGTGCCACGCGAGCGGCGCAGGCGGGTTGCGCTGCGCGAGGTCACCATCGCCTTCGCCGTGCTGCTGGGCTTCATGTTCGTCGGCGATGCCTTCCTGCGCGTCATGCGCCTGTCGGAGCGCTCGCTCGAAGTCGCCGGCGGCGTGATCCTCCTGATGGTCGCCATCCGCATGATCTTCAGCCATGAAGGCGGCGTGTACGGCACGCCCGAAGGCCGCGAGCCCTTGATCTTCCCGCTCGCCGTGCCGCTGCTTGCCGGACCGTCCGCGATGGCGACCGTGCTGCTGCTGGCGTCGCGCCAGCCGGACCGCATGGTGGAGTGGGTGGGGGCGCTGACCTGCGCGATGGCGGTGTCGGGCGCGGTGCTGCTGCTATGCGACCGCATCCGGCGCTGGGTCGGCGATTCGGTGGTGTCGGCGACGGAGAAGCTGATGGGGCTGGTGCTCACCGCCATCGCCGTGGAGATGGTGCTGGCGGGGTTGAAGCGCTACTTCCTTGCTTGACCGCGAATGAAAAACGGCCGGTCAAGGACCGGCCGTTTTGCTGCCTGATCGAAAGATCAGAAGTTGTGGCGCACGCCGAACGCCAGCGAGCTGAAGTCGCCGCCGTACAGGCCGCTGTCGTCACGCACCTTGGTGTAGAAGGTGTAGACCTTGGTGCGCTTGCTCAGGTTGTGGTTGTAGGCCACGGTCCACTGGGTGGCGTCGGTGTCCGCCAGCTTGCTGTACTCGCCGGCGCGACCGACGTTGAGGTGGACTTCACCAGCGCCCACGGTGTACATGCCCGACAGACGCCAGGTGGTGCGGGTGCCGATGTCGACCGCGGTGGGCGGCGTGTTCAGGCCGTTGTCGTCGCGCTGGACGTAGCCGCCGACCGTGAACGCGCCCAGCTCGTACAGCGCGCTGATCGCGAACTGGTTCGACTTGCCGAACTTGCCGTAGCCGGCGCCGACGTGCAGCGGGCCGGCGGAGTAGTTGGCGGCCAGGTCGATGCTGCGCTCGTTCGCGGCCTGGCTCTCGTTCAGCGACAGCGCCACTTCGGCGTTGAAGCCCGCGAAGGTCGGCGTGCGGTACGCGACCTTGTTGGTGTTGCGGGTCACGTAGGCATACAGCGCGTCCGACGAGGTGCCGGTGTCGTGGTTGTGCATGCTGACGTAGTCGGCCGTGGCGTAGTACGCCTCGCTGGTGAAGTTGCCCAGACGCACCGTGCCGAGCGACTTGCTGCCGAGGTTCACTTCGCTCTGACGAGCCCAGAACGCGGTTTGCGACTGCGTGCCGCTGTCGACGTTGAAGCCGTGCTCGATCTGGAAGCCGGCGGTCAGCCCGCCGCCCAGGTCTTCGGTGCCTTTGAAGCCGATGCGCGAAGCGTTGTTCTGCAGCGCCCAGATGGACTCGTCGCCCGACTTCTGGTGCTCGACCGAGGTGTTGAGACGGCCGTAGACGGTGACGCTGCTTTGCGCGAAGGCACCGGTCGTGGCGATGGTGGCCAGCGTGGCCAGGACGATGGAGCGTTTCATGGTGTGTTCCCGTGTTTTGGGTGTTGATGGGAGAGCAAGTTGGCCGGCGCACGGTCTGCGCGGTCAGCCCTCAAGTCTATGTGCGTCGGTGCTGTTGACTGTCTTGTGCGCGCCACACTCGGCGGGGTCCGACGCACAAAATCCCGGACGAACGGTCGCTCAACGGCCGCGCAGATGCGCCGGTGCCTCGAGCCGCTTGGCCAGCGACGACAGCAGCAAGGTCAGGATCAGGTACAGCGCCGAGATGGCCAGGTAGGGCTCCCAGTAGCGGGAGTACGCGCCCGCGACCGTTCGCGCTGCCAGGGCCAGCTCGGCAAAGCCGATGGCCGAGACGAGCGACGAGTCCTTGATCAGCGTGATGCCCTCGTTGACCAGCGCCGGCATCATGCGGCGAAAGGCCTGCGGAAGGACCACGTGGCGCATTGCCTGTCCGTGCGTGAGGCCCAGGCTGTATGCCGCCTGGGTCTGTCCGCCGTGGATGCTCTGGATGCCGGCACGAAAGATCTCGGAGATGTAGGCCCCGGCATTGAGCGTCAGCGCCAGCGCGCCGGAGAAGAAGGCGCCGTGCGACTGCCGGAATTCCCGTGCCGCTTCGCCGGCGAGCAGCAGGCCGTTGTCGGGATGGATCAGCGTGGGCATCACCGCGAAGTGCACGAGCAGGATCTGCACGAACAGCGGAGTGCCGCGGAAGAAGGTGACGTAGCCGAGGGTCAATGCCCGCGCGGCCTTGAGCACCATCGCGAGCGCCACCGACTTGGGCGGCGGCGCATCGCGCGAGCTGCTGACCAGGCCGAGCAGCACGCCCAGCAGCAGCCCGGCGGTGATGGCGACGATCGTCAGCTCGATCGTCGCCCACAGCCCTTCCGCGAACAGCGGACCATAGCCCGCGAGAATGCCCCAGCGCAGATCCATGGGGCGCCGGCCTTACTTGGAAGCGGGCGATGCGGCTGCGGCAGGGGCGGCGGCGGCCTTGGCCGGCGGCGCGCCGAAGTACTTGGTGTAGAGCTGGTCGTAGGTGCCGTCGGCCTTGATGTCGGCCAGGCCCTTGTTCAGCTTGGCCAGCAGCTCGGCGTTGCCCTTCTTGACCGCGAGGCCGTACTGCTCGGGCTGGAACGCCTTGTCGGCGATGGACTTGAACTTCGCGGCCGGGTTGTTGGTCACGTAGTTGATGACCACGCCGTTGTCGGCCACCACGGCGTCCACGCCGCCGGCCTCGAGCTCCTTCAGCGCGAGCGGCGTCGACTCGAAGCGCTTGATGCTCGTGCTGTTCTTGCCCTGCAGCTTGGTCACGACCTCGTCGCCGGTGGTGCCGGTCTGCACGCCGACCTTCAGCTTCTTGAGGTCGTCGAACTTGGTCACCTTGGACGACTGCTTGACCGCGATGAGCTGCTGCGCATCGAAGTAGGGGGCCGTGAAGTCCATGCTCTGCTGGCGCTCCGGCGTGATGGTGATCGCCGACACGAGCAAGTCGCGGTCACCCTGCTGCAGCGTGTTGAAGATGCCTTCCCACGGCGTATTGACGAACTTCACCTCCATGCCGGCCTTCTGCGCGACGGCCTTCACCACATCGATGTCGAAGCCGACGATCTCGGCCTTCTCGTTCTGCGATTCGAACGGCGCATAGGCGGCGTCGGTGCCGACGACGTAGACCTTCGCCGCCGGGGCGGGCGCCGAGGCCGGGGCCGACGCGGCTGGCGCAGCGGCGGTCTTGGGTGCTTCCTGCTTGCTGCAGGCGGAGAGAACGATGCCGGCGATCAGCAGGCCGGCCGTCTGGAGAAAGCGTCGTGTCGTGTAGGTGGTCATGTGTTCCTCGAGGATCTGTCGTTATCGGTCACGCCGAAAGGGCGCCTTGTGAGCGCCCTGAAGTGTAGCTAGCGCAGGCGGTCGATTTCGGCGTCGGTGAAGCCCGCGGCGCGCCGCGCCTCGCGATTGAAGGGCGGGCGCAGGCGCGGCGCCTCGTGGCGGACCGCGAGCTCCTCGTACAACTGCAGCGGATCCAGCCCGTCGCGCTCGCACAGCCAGCGGTACCAGTGGTTGCCGATGGCGACGTGCCCGACCTCGTCGCGCAGGATGATCTCCAGGATCTCGACGGCGCGCGCATCGCCGGCGCGCGCGAACTTGGCCTGCAGCGGCGGCGTGGCGTCCAGACCGCGCGCCTCCAGCGTGCGCGGCACGAGCGCCATGCGCGCCACGACGTCCTGCGCGGTGCGCTGCGCCATCAGCCACAGGCCGTCGTGCGCGTCGAAGTCGCCGTAGTCGAAGCCCAGCGTGCCCAGGTGCTCGCGCAGCAGCGTGAAGTGCAGCGCCTCCTCGGCCGCAACACGCAGCCAGTCGCGATAGAAGGACGGCGGCATGCCGGCGAATCGCCACACCGCGTCCAGCGCGAGGTTGATGGCGTTGAACTCGATGTGCGCGATGGCGTGCAGCAGTGCGGCGCGGCCCTCGGGCGTGAACGGCGTTCGCGAGGGCACCTGCTTGGGCTCGACCAACCGCGGCCGCGCGGGGCGGCCCGGCAGGACCGCCGGCTCGGCGAGTCGCGCCTGCGTGTCCAGCACGGCCGCATCGAAGGCCGAGTGCAGGGCCCGCGCCTGCTGCGCCTTCGCCGCGGGATCGGCCGTGCACAGCGCCTGCAGGGCCGCGTCGCGTAGGGGCATGGAGGGCATCCTTAGAATTATCGATCTCCTCACGGGCGACACGATGGCTCTCTACCAACTCGATGAACACACGCCCCAGCTCGCTGAAGGCGCCTGGGTGGCCGACAGCGCCGAAGTCATAGGACGCGTGACGCTCGAGGCCGACGCGAGCGTGTGGTTCGGCACCGTGCTGCGCGGCGACACCGAGCAGCTGCGTGTCGGCCGCGGCAGCAACATCCAGGACGGCAGCGTGTGTCACGCCGATCCGGGCTTTCCGCTGGAGATCGGCGACAACGTCACCGTGGGCCATCAGGTGATGCTGCACGGCTGCACGATCGGCGACGGCTCGCTGATCGGCATCCAGGCCGTGGTGCTCAACGGGGCGCGGATCGGCCGGCACTGCCTGGTGGGCGCCGGCTCGCTGGTCACCGAAGGCAAGGAGTTCCCCGACGGCTCGCTCATCATCGGCTCGCCTGCGAAGGCGGTGCGCCAGCTCACGCCGGAGCAGATCGAAGGGCTGGAGCGCACCGCACGCCACTACGTCGACAACGCGCGCCGCTACCGCGCCGGCATGAGGAAGATCGGTTGAGCGAGCTGCACAAGTTCATCTTCGAAGGCCTGCCGGTGCGCGGCATGCTGGTGCGCTTGACCGACAGCTGGCAGGAGGTGCTGCGCCGGCGCGCCAAGGCCGGTGATGCCTTCCCGCAGCCGGTGCGGCATCTCCTCGGCGAAATGGCCGCCGCGGGCACGCTGATGCAGGCCAACATCAAGTTCAACGGCGCGCTGGTGCTGCAGATCTCCGGCGACGGGCCGGTGAAGCTGGCGGTCGCCGAGGTTCAGCCCGACCTGGCCTTTCGCGCCACCGCCAAGGTCATCGGAGAAGTGGCGCCGGATGCGCGCCTCGAAGCCATGCTCAATGTGCACGGCCACGGGCGCTGCGCGATCACGCTGGATCCGAAGGACAAGCTGCCGGGGCAGCAGGCCTACCAGGGCGTCGTGCCGCTGCACGGCGACCGGCGCGAGCCGCTGCAGAACCTGTCCGAGGTGCTCGAGCACTACATGCTCCAGTCGGAGCAGCTCGACACGCGACTGGTGCTGGCGGCCAACGACGAGGTGGCCGCCGGCCTGCTGATCCAGCGCCTGCCCGTCGAAGGCGAGGGCAACCTCGCCGGCAGGCGCAACGAGGACGAGATCGGGCTCAACGAGGCCTTCAACCGCATCTCGCACCTCACCGCCACGCTGACGCGCGGGGAGCTGCTGACGCTGTCACCGGACATCGTGCTGCACCGCCTGTTCTGGGAGGAATCGCTGCGCCGCTTCGAGCCGCAGGTGGGCGCCAGCGCGCCGCGCTTTGCCTGCACCTGCTCGCGCGAGCGGGTCGGCCAGATGCTGAAGACGCTGGGCCGCGACGAGATCGACGGCATCGTCGTCGAGCAGGGGCAGGTGGAAATCGCCTGCGATTTCTGCGGCACCAAGTACCACTTCGATGCGGTCGACGTGGGCGAGCTGTTCACGCCGGCCGGCAGGCAGCCGCCGCCGCCGGGCGGGGTGCACTAGCGGGTGTGTGGGGGTCCTGACCCCGCGGTCAGCCCCGTGGCAGCAGGTGCCGCTCGCAGTCCACGTCGCCGCAGCGCTCGCACACCCATTGCCAACGCTGGCCCGGCTCGGCCTCGGGCGGACTCAACGCCCGGCGCACCACCTTGAGCGCCGCCGCAAGCCGCGCCTCGCCGCTGCCGCCGACGACCGAATACGCCGACTGCGACCGATGCAGCGCTGCGCGCACCTTGGCATCCACCGGCTCGCGCACATGCTCGCCGTCGCGCAGCACGTCGGGTTGCCACGGCAGGTCGAGCGCGGTGAGCACGGTCAGATCGCAGCGCCGATGCGCCAGCTCGGCGTCGGCATACAAGGACGTGTCGCCGAAAACGATGTCGCTGTACACCGCGATCATCAGGGCCGTCGTGTCGGCGATCACCAGCTCGTGGACGGCTGCTGCCGCGGCGATGCGGCGCGTCTGCTCGAAAGCGATGTGAGCCTGTTCCGACTGCACCGGCGTGCGGCGCAGCCGGTCGCAGAACTCGCGCAGGTACTCGGGCACGAACGTCGCGTCGCGGCCTTCGGCGCGCAAGGCCGCGCACAGCTCGGCGGCAAGGGTGGACTTGCCGGTGCTCTCGGCACCGACGATGGCGACGATGAAGCCCGGGCTCATGCCGGCACGGCGATGCGCTTCCACGCGCGCCAGCCGGCCAGGGACATCGCGACGAACACTGCGTAGAGCAGCACCGTCAGCCACAGTCCCTTGTAGGCGAAAAGCCCCACGCTGACCGCGTTGACCACCACCCAGGTCGGCCAGTTCTCCACGTACTTGCGGCCGAGCAGCCACTGCCCCAGCACGCTGGCCGCGGTGGGGAAGGCGTCCCACCACGGCACGTCGGTGTCGGTGGCGTGTTTCAGGAAAAGTCCCGTTGCCGGCCAGGCCGCGAGCAGCAGCAGCAGCGCGGCAAGGCGCCCGCGCGGCCCGAGATCGCGCACGCGCAGCGCGCCGCCGTCGGCCTGGGTGCCTCGCAGCCATTGCCACCAGCCCCACAGCGCGACCACGGCGAAGAAGACCTGGAGGGTGGCTTCTCCGTACAGCCGGCTGTTCCAGAACAGCGCGAAGTACAGCAGCGAGCTCGCGATCGCGAGCGGCCAGCCCATCGGATTGACGCGGATGTTGAACACGACCATCGCCACCGCGAGGACGAACGCGACCAGCTCGAGCCAGGTGACCGGCGAGCTCCATACCGCGAAGGCGGTGCCGAAGAGAGGCTGCAGCGGCTGCAGCAGCGATTCCATGCGCGAGGGCGGTCTACTTGTTCGGCGCCGATACCTGCACGAGGATCTCGTCGGGCTTGACCATGCCGAGCTCCGAGCGCGCCTTCTCCTCGACCATCTCGAGGCCTTCCTTCAGGTCGCGCACTTCGGCGGCGAGCTGCTCGTTGCGAGCTCGCGCCGTGTCATTGGCGGTTTTCTGGTCGGCCAGCCGCGACTGCAGCTCCATCACGCGCGGGACGCCACCCTTGCCGAACCACAGCTCGACGTTGACCAGCCCGAGCAGCGCAAGCAGGACGAGGGTGACGAAGCGCATAGCTCAGCGCAGGTTGTAGAAGGCAGCGCGGCCCGGGTAGCTGGCCACGTCGCCGAGGTCTTCCTCGATGCGCAGCAGCTGGTTGTACTTGGCGATGCGGTCGCTGCGCGACAGCGAGCCGGTCTTGATCTGGCCCGCGTTGGTGCCGACCGCGATGTCGGCGATGGTGGAGTCCTCGGTCTCGCCCGAGCGGTGGCTGATGACCGCGGTGTAGCCGGCGCGCTTGGCCATCTCGATCGCCGCGAAGGTCTCGGTGAGCGTGCCGATCTGGTTGATCTTGATCAGGATCGAATTGGCGATGCGCTTGTCGATGCCTTCCTTGAGGATCTTGGTGTTCGTGACGAACAGATCGTCGCCGACCAGCTGCACCTTCTGCCCCAGGCGTTCGGTGAGCAGCTTCCAGCCGTCCCAGTCGCCTTCGGCCATGCCGTCCTCGATGCTGATGATCGGGTACTTGTCGACCCAGGTCGCGAGGATGTCGGTCCACTCGGCCGCGGCCAGCGTGAGGCCTTCGCCCTCGAGCGCGTACTTGCCGCCCTTGAAGAATTCGCTGGCCGCGCAATCGAGGCCGATCGCGATCTGCTCTCCGGCGGTGAACCCCGCCTTGTCGACCGCCTGGAGGATCATCTGGATGGCCGCTTCATGGCTCTCGACGCTGGGCGCGAAGCCGCCTTCGTCGCCGACCGCCGTGCTCATGCCCTTGTCGTGGAGGATCTTCTTCAGCGCGTGGAACACCTCGGCGCCGTAGCGCACGGCCTCGCGGAAGCTCGGCGCGCCGACCGGGATGATCATGAGCTCCTGCAGGTCGAGGTTGTTGTTGGCATGGGCGCCGCCGTTGACGACGTTCATCATCGGCACGGGCATCTGCATGGCGCCGGAGCCGCCGAAATAGCGGTACAGCGGCAGGCCGGACTCTTCGGCCGCTGCGCGCGCCACTGCCATCGACACGGCCAGCGTCGCGTTGGCGCCGAGGCGGCTCTTGTTCTCGGTGCCGTCCAGGTCGATCAGCGTGCGGTCGAGGAAAGCCTGCTCCGACGCATCGAGGCCGAGCACGGCCTCGCTGATCTCGGTGTTGACGTGCTCCACCGCCTTCAGGACGCCCTTGCCGAGGTAGCGACTCTTGTCGCCGTCGCGCAGCTCGATCGCCTCGCGCGAGCCGGTGGACGCGCCCGAGGGCACTGCCGCGCGGCCCATGGTGCCGGATTCGAGCAGCACGTCGCACTCGATGGTCGGGTTGCCGCGGCTGTCGAGGATCTCTCGGCCGACGATGTCAACAATCGCACTCATTCCAGTCTCTCCGGTTTGCAGGTTGATTTCTTGTGATGCCTTGCGATCGGGGCGGATGGGCCGCCGATTCGTTACATCCTGGGATCGTTCGCGTCGGGCGAGAAGTCGTTCTCGAGCAGCGGCTGCTGCTTCACCACGCGATCCAGCGACACGAGCTGCTCCAGCAGCGCCTTCATGTGCTTCAGCGGCACCGCATTGGGACCGTCGCTCAGCGCCTTGGCCGGGTCGGGGTGGGTTTCCATGAACACGCCGGCCACGCCGACGGCGATGGCGGCGCGCGACAGCACCGGCACGAATTCGCGTTGTCCGCCGGAGCTGGTGCCTTGCCCGCCGGGCAGCTGCACCGAGTGCGTGGCATCGAAGACCACCGGCGCGCCGGTCTCTCGCATGATGGCCAGCGAGCGCATGTCGCTGACCAGGTTGTTGTAGCCGAAGCTCGCCCCCCGCTCGCAGGCGAGGAAGCTGTCTTCGGGCAGCCCCTTCTCGCGCGCCGCCGCGCGGGCCTTGTCGATCACGTTCTTCATGTCGTGCGGCGCGAGGAACTGGCCCTTCTTGATGTTGACCGGCTTGCCCGATTGCGCCACCGCCCGGATGAAGTCGGTCTGGCGGCACAGGAAGGCGGGGGTCTGCAGCACATCGACGACGGCCGCGACGGCGGCGATCTCGTCTTCGCTGTGGACGTCGGTCAGCACCGGCACCTTCAGCTCGCGCCTCACCTTGCCGAGGATCTCGAGGCCCTTCTCCATCCCGGGGCCGCGGAAGGATGTGCCGCTGGAGCGGTTGGCCTTGTCGTAGCTGCTCTTGAAGATGAACGGGATGCCCAGCGCGGAGGTGATCTCCTTCAGGCGGCCGGCGACGTCCATCTGCAACTGCTCGGACTCGACGACGCAGGGGCCCGAGATCAGGAAGAAAGGCTTGTCGAGGCCGGCCTCGAAACCACACAACTTCATGCAGCGACCTTCTGCTTGTTGCCGGCGCGCTCCGACTGGTGCTTCAGTGCGGCCTGGATGTAGGACTTGAACAGCGGATGGCCGCCCCACGGCGTGGACTTGAATTCGGGGTGGAACTGCACGCCCATGAACCACGGATGCACGCTGCGCGGCAGCTCGACGATCTCGGTGAGCTTCTCGCGCTGCGTCAGGGCCGAGATGACCAGGCCGGCGTCGCTCAGCCGGTCGAGGTAGTTGACGTTGGCCTCGTAGCGATGGCGATGCCGCTCGGTGACCACGTCGCCGTAGATCTCGTGGGCCAGCGTGCCGGGCTTGACGTCGGAGCTCTGTGCGCCCAGGCGCATCGTGCCGCCGAGGTCGGATTGCGCCGAGCGCTTCTGGATGGAGCCGTCGGCGTCCTGCCATTCCTCGATCAGCGCGATCACCGGGTGCGGCGTCTCGGGCTCGAACTCGGTGCTGTTGGCGCTGCCCAGGCCGGCCTTGTGGCGCGCGTACTCGATGGTGGCGACCTGCATGCCCAGGCAGATGCCGAGGTAGGGGATGCGGTGCTCGCGAGCGTATTGCGCCGTCAGGATCTTGCCCTCGACGCCGCGCTTGCCGAAGCCGCCCGGCACCAGCAGCGCGTCGTAGCGATCGAGCTGGTGCAGGTTGTCGGCGTTGAGCGTCTCCGAGTCGACGTACTCGATGTTGACCCGCGCGTGGTTGTGGATGCCGGCGTGGCGCAGCGCCTCGTTGAGCGACTTGTACGAATCGGACAGGTCCGTGTACTTGCCGCACATGCCGATGGTGACCTCGCGCTGCGGGTGCTCGACCTCGTTGACCAGCTGGTCCCAGCGCTTGAGGTTGGCCGGCGGCGTGTTGATGCGCAGCTTGTCGCAGATGAGGCCGTCGAGGCCCTGCTCGTGCAGCATGCGCGGCACCTTGTAGATGGTGTCGGCGTCCCACACCGAAATCACGCCCCATTCCGGCACGTTGGTGAACAGCGAGATCTTCTGCCGCTCCTCTTCCGGGATGGCCCGGTCGGCGCGGCACAGGAGCGCGTCGGGCTGGATGCCGATCTCGCGCATCTTCTGCACGGTGTGCTGCGTGGGCTTGGTCTTCAGCTCGCCGGCGGCGGCGATCCACGGCACATAGGTGAGGTGAACGAAGGCGCTGCTGTTGGGACCCATGCGCAGGCTCATCTGGCGCACGGCTTCGAGGAAGGGCAATGACTCGATGTCGCCGACCGTGCCGCCGATCTCGACGATGGCGACGTCGACGGGGTTGTCGCCGCCGACACCCGCGCCGCGCTTGACGAACTCCTGGATCTCGTTGGTGACGTGCGGAATCACCTGCACCGTCTTGCCGAGGTAGTCGCCGCGGCGCTCCTTCTCGAGCACGCTCTTGTAGATCTGACCCGTCGTGAAGTTGTTCGACTTGCGCATGCGGGTCGTGATGAAGCGCTCGTAGTGCCCGAGGTCGAGGTCCGTCTCGGCGCCGTCGTCGGTCACGAACACCTCGCCGTGCTGGAACGGGGACATCGTTCCCGGATCGACGTTGAGGTAGGGATCGAGCTTGATCAGGGTGACCTTGAGGCCCCGCGATTCGAGGATCGCCGCGAGTGACGCAGCCGCGATGCCCTTGCCCAGCGAGGACACCACACCGCCGGTGACAAAGACGAACTTGGTCATGGGGGATCAGCACGAGAAGTGCTGTGGTGGTAAAGCGCGATTATAGGCGTCGAGGTCGAGACCACCCCTGGATTCCAAGCGGGTCGCTTTCAGAATTTCACGTTCGACTGCGCGGCCAGCCATGGCGCGCACGACACCCCGGCCCACGTCAGATGATCTTCTCGCCCGGATGCGTGATCTTCTTCATCGACTCGTAGCGCGGCGAAGCGACCACCAGCGGCGCGTTCGCCTCACCACCCTTCCATTGCGGGTCCTCGATCGATTCGAACACCTGGCGCAGCCGCTGGCCCCAGGTGGTGCGGATCATCTGGAAGTAGGGGTTCTGCTCGTCGATGCAGACGATCTGGTTGCTGTGCAGCGCGTGCGCGTCGTAGACCACCAGATCGAGCGGCAGGCCCACCGTGAGGTTGGACTTCAGCGTGGAGTCCATCGACACCAGCGCGCACTTCGCCGCCTCGTCGAGCGGCGTGAGCGGTGTGATCATGCGGTCGAGCACCGGCTTGCCGTACTTCGATTCGCCGATCTGGAAGTAACAGGTCTCGCGGGTCGCCTCGATGAAGTTACCCGCCGAATACACGAGGAACAGGCGCATCGCTTCGTTGCCGATCTGGCCGCCGAAGATGAAGGACGCATTGAACTCGATGCCCGAGGCCTTCAGGGAGGGACCGTCCTGGTCGTAGACGCGGCGCACCGCGCTGCCGAGCACGCGCACCGCGTCGAACAGGCTGGTGGCGTTCCAGATGGTCAGCGGCACGCCGGTGCCGTTGTCGACCTTCTCCACCTGCAGGATCTCGCGCACCGACTGGCTGATGGACAGGTTGCCGGCCGAAAGCAGCACCATGAAGCGGTCGCCCGGCCGCTCGTAGACCATCATCTTGCGGAAGGTGCTGATCTGGTCGAGGCCCGCGTTGGTGCGAGAGTCGGACAGGAACACCAATCCGGCATTGAGCTTGATGCCGACGCAGTAGGTCATGAGGGCTTGCCTTCGCTGATGGCCTTCAGCCGGTAGAGCGCATCGAGCGCTTCCTTCGGCGTAAGCATATCGGGGTTGATCGCCGCGAGCGCGCGTTCTGCCGGTGCAGGCTCCCGCTCGGGCAGCGGCGCGGGCGGCGCGAAGAGGTCGATCTGCGCATCGGCCGCGCGTTGCTGCGTCTCGAGCGCTTCGAGCGTGGCGCGCGCCTGGCGCACCAGCGTTCCCGGCATGCCGGCCAGGCGGGCCACCTGCACGCCGTAGCTGCGGCTGGCCGGTCCGGGCTGGATGTCGTGCAGGAAGACGATGTCGTCGCCGCTTTCGGCCGCCGACACGTGCACGTTGAGCGCCCGCTCGTGCTTGAGAGGGAACTGGGTCAGCTCGAAGTAGTGCGTCGCGAACAGGGTGAACGACCGATTGCGGTCATGCAGGTGGCTGGCAATGGCGCCGGCCAGCGCCAAGCCGTCGAAGGTGGATGTGCCGCGTCCGATCTCGTCCATCAGCACGAGCGACTGGTCGGTGGCGCCGTGCAGGATGGCGGCCGCCTCGGTCATCTCGAGCATGAACGTGGACTGCGCGTTGGCCAGGTCGTCGGCCGCGCCGATGCGCGTGTGGATGGCATCCATCGGGCCGAGCCGGCAGCTCTTCGCCGGCACGAACGAGCCCATCGCCGCGAGCAGCGCGATCAGGGCCACCTGGCGCATGAAGGTGCTCTTGCCGCCCATGTTGGGGCCGGTGATCACCAGCATCTTGCGGGTGGCGTCGAGCCGGCAGTCATTCGGCATGAACGTGCCCGCGCCGGTTTCCTGCAGTCGCGCCTCGACCACCGGATGGCGGCCGGCATCGATGGCGATGCAGGGCTCGCGCACGAACTGCGGGCGGCACCAGTTGAGCGTCGTCGCGCGTTCGGCCAGGGCCGCGAGCGCGTCGAGGCCGGCCAGCGCGCGCGCCAGTCCCGACAGCTCGTCGAGGTGCAGCTGGAGCTGGTCGAGCACCTGGTCGTACAGCATCTTCTCGCGTGCCAGCGCGCGCTCCTGCGCCGACAACGCCTTGTCCTCGAAGGCCTTCAGCTCCGGGGTGATGAAGCGCTCGGCGTTCTTCAGCGTCTGGCGCCGCAGGTAGTCCATCGGCACCTTGTCGACCTGGCCCTGCGTGACCTCGATGTAGAAGCCGTGCACCTTGTTGAACTGCACCCGCAGGTTGGCGATGCCGGTGCGCGCCCGCTCGCGTGTCTCGAGGTCGAGCAGGAAGGCGTCGCAGTTCTCGCTGATGGCGCGCAGCTCGTCGAGCTGCGCATCGAAGCCGGTCGCGATCACGCCGCCGTCGCGCAGCAGCACGGACGGCTCCTCGGCGACCGCCGCCGACAGCAGTGCCACGATCTCGCCCGACGGATTCAGGGCCTCGGCCAGCATGTCGAGCAGCACCACGGCGCGATTCGGGACCAGCCCCCGGATGGCCGGCAGGCCCTGCAGCGTGGCACGCAGCCCGGTGAGCTCGCGCGGACGCACCTGGCGAAGTGCGACGCGGGCAGTGATGCGTTCGACGTCCGAGAGGCCACGCAGCGCATCGCGCAGGCGCTCGACACCATGCTCCATCAGCACCTCGATCGCATCGTGGCGCTGGCTGGCGACCGTGCGCTCGCGCAGCGGGTGCGTGAGCCACTGGCGCAGTGCGCGGCTGCCCATGCCGGTGCGGCAGGTGTCCAGCAGCGACAACAGCGTGGGTGCCTCCTCGCCGCGCAGGGTCTGCGTGAGTTCCAGGTTGCGATGCGTGAGCGGCGGCAGGTCGAGCAGTGCGCTCGCGCGCTCCACCTGCAGCGTTCGCACATGCGCGAGAGCCTGGCCCTGCGTGTGCTCGGCGTAGCTCAGCAGCGCCGCGGCCGCGGCCTGTGCGCAGCCCAGGTCCTGGGCATTGAAGCCAGCCAGGGTGGCCACGCGCAGCTGCTCGCACAGCTTGCGCTGCCCGAGCGCCGCATCGAACTGCCAGGCAGGGCGGTGCGTGACCGGCGTTGCCGATCGGGCGAGCACGGGCGGTACATGCTCGCGGTCGACCAGCACTTCCGCCGGGTCCAGCCGCGACAGCCAGCCGGCGAGCTGTCGCTCGTCGCATTCGGTGACGCCGAGCTGGCCGTTGGTGAGCCCCAGCCAGGCGAGGCCCCAGGTGGTCACGCCGCGTTGCGTGTGACGCGCCATTGCCAGCAGCAGCGCATCGCTCTTGTCGGCCAGCAGCTCGCTGTCGGTGACCGTGCCGGGCGTGACGATGCGCACCACCTTGCGCTCGACCGGACCCTTGGCGGTCGCCACGTCGCCCACCTGCTCGCAGATCGCCACCGCCTCGCCCAGCTTGATCAGCTTGGCGAGATAGGCCTCCACCGAGTGCACCGGCACGCCGGCCATCACCACCGGCTCGCCGGCGCTGTGGCCGCGCGAGGTCAGCGTGATGTCGAGCAGCTTGTTGCCGCGCCGCGCGTCGTCGAAGAAGAGCTCGTAGAAGTCGCCCATCCGATAGAACACGAGCACGTCGGGATGCTCGGCCTTGATGCGCAGGTACTGCTGCATCATGGGCGTGTGGGCAGCAGTACCTGCGCTGCTCGGTGTCTCGTGCACCTCGGGCTTCATCGGTCGGCTCCCGTCGCGCGCGGGAGTGGGTCGAACTGGCTATGGTCCATCGTGTTGCGTTGCACTCTTCGACGCCCGGTCGAGGAGGGCGCTGCAGCGGTGGATGATCGCATGTTCGAATTGCGGGCCGGCCCAGCGGCCATCGGAGACGCGTGTTCTTCTGCTTGCTGGCAGTGACTTCTTGATTGGCTCTGCGCCTGCCGCGGCAAGCAGACTTTCCAGCGAAGAGCGGACGGCCGAACTCTAGGACGGCGTGTGCGAGGCGCACTGCGGTACATCGGCGACGCCGAGGGCGACGATGCGCTCCAGCGCCGCGACGACCCGACGGCCGGCCTTCATCTCCTCGACAAACGCCTTCAGGTATCGCAGGCCGGCGCTGCGCCCCTTCGGCACCGCGATTGCCTGCTCGATGGCCGCGAACCGGCCCTCGAGGAGGCGCAGCCCGCCGTTCGCCTGGGCGAACGCGGCGAGCGGCTGCTTCAGGCCGGCCACCGCGTCGAGTCCCTCGGCGAGAAAGCGCTCGAGGGCGTCGCGGGGGGTGGGTGACCGAATCAGCTCTGCGTGGCGCAGGCTGCGCGTCAGATGCACGTCGAAAACCGTGCCTTGGACGATCGCGATCCGCATGCCGGCGTGGTCGAGATCGAGCACGGTGCGGTACGGCGACGGCCCGTGAACGAGGTAAGTGCCCTCGAGCACAACAAAAGGAGCGGTGAAGTCCACGCCCCGCGCGCGCACGGGATCGATAGCGAGAAAGGCCACGTCCCACGCCCCTGCCACGCCTGCCTCGAAGACGCTGACCGCGCCTTCGAAACCGAGCAGCGATCGTGGCACGGACAGCCGTCCAGCCAATTCGTCGACCAGCTCGACCGCCAAGCCGCGAGGCTCGCCACTCGTGGCGTCGCGCTGCACAAGCACCTGGTTGCCGTAGTTGACCGCCGCGCGCAGCGTGCCGCCGGGGGCGAGGTCCCGGTACACAGCCTGCATGAAATCGCGGATCACCTGAAGTCTCGGGGTAGGCGCGCTTACGCCGACGCGCATCCCGGATCGTACGCTCCTATGCCTGACGAAATGGCATGGTGGGGTTGGCAAAACGCTCAAGACGAAACGGTGAGATCCATGTCGGGCATCTCAGACTTGCAAGTCCGCAAATCGACCACCCTCGCGCGCCAGGCGCTCGAGCAGCGGCGCGGGCTCCCACCAGTAGCCGTACTCCGCATGGAAGCGTTTGATGTCGGCAAGCACTTCGGGGAGCCCGATGCGGTCCGCGTAGTACATCGGCCCGCCTTGATGTGCCGGAAAGCCGTAGCCTGTCACGTAGACGATGTCGATGTCGCTCGGGCGCAAGGCGATGCCTTGTTGAAGAAGCTTCGCACCCTCGTTGACCATGCCGTAGACACATCGCTTGATGATCTCGTCCTCGGAGATCTCTCGGCGCGTGATGCCCATGCGTCGTGACTCCTCGATGATGAACGCCTCGACTTCGGGGTCGCGCTGCGGCGTGCGGCTGCCTTCGTCGTAGCGGTACCACCCGGCGCCGCTCTTCTGCCCGAGTCGGCCCAGATCGGCCAGCTTCATGATCAGGTCGTTCCACCGCCGGTCGGTCGGGCGTGTCGCCATCTGCGCCTTCCGGGTCTGATGGCCCACGTCGTTGCCGGCGAGGTCGTGCACCGCGAAGATGCCCATTGCATAGCCGAAGCGGGTCAGCGCCGCGTCGACCTCGTGCGGCAAGGCGCCGTCCTCGACCAGAAAGTGCGCCTCGCGGGTGTAGTTGCGAAACAGCGCGTTGCCGATGAAGCCGGGATAGATGCGCGACAGCACGGCCACCTTGCCCATACGGCGCCCCAGATCCATCAGCGTCGCGATCACGTCGGGCGCGGTCTTGTCGGCGCGAACCACCTCGAGCAGCTTCATCACATGCGCCGGGCTGAAGAAGTGCGCGCCGACCACGTCCTGCGGCCTCTGCGTTACGCCGGCGATGGCATCGACGTCGAGCCCGGACGTGTTGGTGGCCAGGATCGCTCCCGGCTTCGCGATGGCGTCGAGCTGGCGGAAGATGCTCTGCTTCAGGCCCAGGTCTTCGAACACGGCTTCGATGACGAGGTCGGCATCCTTCACGTCGCCGATGTCGACCGACCCGCGGATCGATTCGAGCCGCTCGTCCATCGCGCTCTGCGCCAGGCGCCCACGCGAGACGCTGCTCGCATAGTTGGCGCGCACGCGCCCGAGGCCACGATCGAGCGCGGCGGGGTCGGCATCGATCAGCGTCGATGCGAGGCCGATGTTGGCAAGCGACATCGCGATCCCGCCGCCCATCGTGCCGGCGCCGATGACCGCGACGCGCCGGACTTGCCGCGTGGGCAGGTCCGCGGGAATGTCCGGAATCTTCGCGGCTTCGCGGCGCGCGAATTCGACGTGCGCGGCGGCGCGTTCGCGCTCGGCGTTGGTCAGGGTCGGGATGTCGGTGGTCATGGGGCGGTTCTCATGAATGTCAGGATCGGTTGCCGGGGGCGACGAGCGGCTTCGCCCGCCCTTCGACGAATTCACGCAGGCGCTCCGCGGTCTCGGGCGGGCGCTGCATGTTCGAGTTCAGGTATTCGACGAACAGCCCGTCGTCGTGGGACAGGTCATTGATGCGCGGAAGCAGGTTGGTGATGCGCCAGTTCGTATCGGGCGTGTTCTTCGCGATGACGGCGGCCAGCTCCCGCGCCTTCGCCAGCGCCTGGCCCGTGGGCACGACGTAGCGCACGATGTGCTCGCGCTCGCCTTCAGCGGCCGAGAGCAGCCTGCCGGTCAGCATCATGTCGGCCATCACCGTGTAGCCGACGACGCGCTGGATGCGCACCGTGCCGCCACCGCCGACAAAGATGCCGCGCTGGCCTTCGGGCAGGCCGAAGAAGGCCGATTCGTCGGCGATGCGCACGTGCGCCGCCGTCGCGAGCTCCAGCCCGCCACCGACCACCGCGCCATGCAGCGCGGCGACGAAGGGGATCGGCCCGCGAGCGATCGTGTCGAACACCTCGTGCCACGAATGGCGCTTGCGCTTGCGCGGCGGCTTCGTCTGCCCTGCCGCCCGCGCCAGTGCTTCGCCGAGGTCGAGGCCGGCGCAGAAATGCTTGCCGTGGCCGTGCAGCACGCCGACATCGGCTTCCTCGCCGGCGCGGTGCACGGCAGCGCGAAGCTCGTCGATCACGGCCTCGTTGATCGCGTTGCGCTTGTCGGGGCGGTTCAGGCCGATCAGGGCGATCGGGCCGTCGAGCTCATAGGTGACGAAGTCGGTACTCATGGAAGTGTCCCAGGGAGGTTCGAGTGCGTGCTACAGGTCGAGCACAAGCTTGCTGCTCTTCGCGCCGGAGCAGCAGATCATCATTCGGGTGTTCTCCGCCTTTTCGGCGGCGCTGAGCACGAGGTCGCGGTGGTCGGGCGTGCCGCCGAGCACACGCACTTCGCAGGTGCCGCAGATGCCTTCGCGGCACGAGTAGGGCGGCTCGATGCCGATCCCCTCGAGGCAATCGAGGATCGTGTGGCCGGGTTCCACGAACACGCTGCGGCCGGTCTTGGCCAACTCCACCGTGAAGCCGCCGTCGGTCGCTGCGCTCTCGCGCGCCGCGAAGTATTCGACGTGCACCTGTGGCGGTGGCAACGTCTTCGTGGCGGCCTCGAAGGCGTCGAGCATCGGCAGCGGGCCGCAGCAGTAGACGTGTGCGCCAGGCGGCAGCGCGGTGACGATGCCCGGGATGTCGAGCATGCGTCCGCCCGGCTCGCGGTCGAAGCTGAACTGCACTTCGGCGCCGCTCTCGTCGCGCAGCACCTGCAGCGCATCGACGAAGGCCGCGCCCTGGCGAGTGCGCGCCGCATAGTGCAGCCGCCATGGCTTGCCCAGCGCCTGCATGCGCCGGATCATGCTGCGCAGGGGCGTGATGCCGATGCCGCCGGCGATGAACACCGACAGCGGCGCCGCCTCGTCGAGCGGAAAGTTGTTGCGCGGCAGGCCGATCGTCAGCGTGTCGCCGGCGCGCAGCGTCTCGTGCATGTAGCGCGAGCCGCCGCGGCTTTGTGCATCCTTGTTGACGCCGATCACATAGCGCTGGCGCTCGTCCTGCGAGTTCAGCAACGAGTAGCTGCGCAGCACGCCGTTGGGCAAGTGAACGTCGACATGGGCGCCGGCCGTGAACGCGGGCAACTCCTTGCGCGGCGGCATCGGGCACAGCTCGAAACTGAGAATGCCGTCGGCTTCCCAGGTGATGGATTTCACCCGGACCTGCAGCGTGTCGGTGATGCTCATGATCGTGTCACTCGGGCTTGAAGCCCGAGGCCTTGATGACCGGCTCCCAGACCGCCAGCTCCGTGCGCTGGCGTTGAGCCATCTCCTGCCCATTCAGGTAGTGCGGCGACACCGACAGGCGTGTCGTCAGCGCGTCGCGGACCTGCGGCGTCGCAAGAACCTTCTGCAGCGCGCGCTGCATGCGTTCGATCTCGGCGGCGGGAGTCTTGATCGGTGCCCACATCGCGGTCCAGCCTTCGCCGCCTGCCACCTTGATGCCCTGTTCGGCCATCGTCGGGATCTCGGGCATCAGCTCGGAGCGCTTGTCGCTGAAGATGCCGATCACGCGCACCTTGCCCGAGCGATGGAATTTCATCATCTCGTCCATCAGCGTCACCGCTGCCGGCACATGACCGCCGACCAGGTCGGTGATCAGCGGCGGCGTGCCCTTGTACGGCGTGACGGGCAGATCGATTGCTGCGGCCTTCGCGAACTGGACGCCCAGGAAGTGGTTCTGCCCACCGAGCCCCGGCGTGCCGAAGGAGGCGGTGGGATTCTTCTTCACCCACGCGATGAACTCGCGCACGTTGGTCGCGCCGGTCGACAGGCTCACTGCCATGCCGAGCGGATACGACACGAGGCTCGCCACCGGCGCGAAGTCGCGCCAGATGTTCCACTTGATCTGCGAGCCGAACACGAGCGTCTGGAAGGTCGGTGTCGCGTTGGGAGCAATCATGTAGGTCAGGCCGTCGGGGGCGGCCGCCATCAGTGCATCGGCGGCAAAGCGGCCGCCGGCGCCGACCTTGTTTTCGATCATCACCGGCTGGCCCAGCTCGGCGGGCAGGCGGTCGGCGATCAGGCGGGCGATCGCGTCGGTGCCACCGCCGGGCGGCAAGCCCAGCAGGATGCGAATCACCGGCTTGTCCTCGGCGCGGGCATGGAAGGCGGCGGGCGCGGCAAGGCTCGCGCAAGCGGCGGCCAGCATCCGCCGTCGGTTCATCGTCATTGTCTTGTCTCCGTTGAAGGTGTTGCGCTCAGAGCCTGTGAGGTATTCGTCCTTGAACCGTCGGCTTCGCTCTGAGTGAGCCGACTGCGCTGCACAATTTCATAGGTGCTTCGCTCCGTCGGCTCAGGCCGTTTCAGCGAGCGCTCGCCAGTCGCTGCCGGCGGACAGCACGCCGCCCACCGACACCGCCTTCGCGTAGTCGAGCTCAGGGTGTGCGGCCAGGGTCGGCGTCTTGCCGGCCTGGAACTCGCGCGCCGCCTTCAGCAGCAAGCTGCGCACACGCAGCACCGCGCCGTCGGCCGAGCACAGCTGTTCCTGCGTGCGGTCGTAGATCGCGCCTTGGCTGATGAACATCGCGAAGTCTTCGGTGCCCAGGTGCTGCGGAAAGCCGGTGGCATGGCCGCGCTTCATCAGGTCGCGGTTCTGGCCCCAGTTGTGGGCCGCGTCGCCCGGAGGCAGCGGCGGGAAGTTCCACACGTCGGGGGACGCCGACATCACCGTCATGCCGAGCGGCCGATGCGGGTTGAAGTGCACGAACCAGGCGCGGTGCGTGGTGTCGTCGACCGGTGTCGAGAAGAACACCGTGCTCGGGCCCTTGGCGTCGGGCGGGCAGATGATGCCGTACCACGGCATCACGAAATTGTTGACGCGTGCGTAGACCTTGTTGTCGGGCAGCGCGCGCAGCGCGGCGTAGCGGTAGCCGTAGGGTCGGTCCTCGAACTCGAGCTTGGGCGCGAGTGCCTGCGTCATCAGCACGCGCTCGTTGCCGCCGCCGGCGGTGATCTGCGTCGTCGACTCGTGCAGAACGCCGACGTGCGACGAGTCCATCGACGCCTCGACTGCCTGCACCCAGTTCGTGGGCACTTCCTGGCTCGTCACTGCGCGATGCTCATCGGGCAAGTCGACGAAGGGCAGGTCCGGGAACTTTGGCGGAGTGTCGCCCTTGCCGAGCCACACCCACACGATGCCGCCGCGCTCCTGCACGCCGTAGCGGTTCACCCGCACGTGCTCGCAGAACCTCTGCTGGTCGCCGGTATGGTTGGGCGCCTCGGCCACTTCGCCATGCACGTTGATCTTCCAGCCGTGGTACAGGCAGCGCAGGCCGTTGTCTTCGTTGTGCGCGAGCGCGAGCGATGCGCGGCGATGCGGGCACTGTTCGTCGATCACGCCAACGCGGCCGTCGGTGGTGCGAAAGGCGACGTAGTTGCCGCCCAGCAGGCGTACCCGCAGCGGCGCGCCGTCGCGCACCAGCTTGCTCGCAGGCACTGCAGGGATCCAGTAGTGCTGGCGGATCATCTCGCCCATCGGTGCGCCGTTCTCGACGCGGCAAAGGAGCTCGTTGTCTTCGCGGGTCATTGCCATGACGTCACTCCTCGTCCTTGCGGAACGCGCGTGAATAGACGCGCCGGCAGTTGCATTCGAAGATGTCGGCGCGCTGCTTCGAGGTGAGCCACTCGATGCTTTCGATCACCGGCTTCATGTCGTCGTAGTCGCGACCGGAGACGGGATCGCGTGCGCTGCCGGTGCCGGGCTTCTCGGTGCCGAACAGCACGTTGTCGGTCCCCGCCACCTTCAGCAGCAGCTCGATCGCTTCCTTCGAGTAGTTGCAGGTGTCGAAGTACAGCTTCTTCAATTGCTCGTCGAAGCTCACGGTCTCGCCCTTGCGCACGTTCCACGAGCGGAAGCGGCCCATCTGGTAGGGAATCGCGCCCCCGCCGTGCGCGACGACGATCTTCAGCGTCGGGAAGGCGTCGAAGGTCTTCTCGCCCAGCAGCGAGACGATCGCGATGCTTTCTTCGTTGATGAACTTAAGCGTGTACGACTCGCGTGCGCTGCAGCTTCCGGCGGAGTGGATCAGGCCGGGCACGTCGAGCTCCGTCATCGCCTGGTACAACGGATGCCAGAACGGATCGCCCAGCCCCGGCGGCGTCGGGCCAACGCCCTCGGTCGGGTCGGGGTTGATCAGGCAGCCGACGAAGCCCAGCTCGTTCACGCACCGGCGCAGCTCGGGAATCGCGCGCACGTCCAGTGCCTCGTCCATGTACTGCGGAAGGCCCGCGACACCGCGAAAGCGGTCCGGGAACATGTCGACGAAGCGAGCAATCAGGTCGTTGCAATGGCGCGACCACAGCTCGCTGACGCGGCCCGGCTTCACCGAATGCATCTGCAGGTAGGGCCGCGGCGAGATGAACTGCACGTCGGTGCCGACGCCGTCCATGCTGCGCACGAGCTCCTCGGCCATCTTGCGCACCGAGGCGTCGGGCACCTTCGGCGTGGTCGACGGGTTGGCGCGTCCGCCGACGAGTTCCGCCATGTATCGGAAGCTCTCCGGGGGCATGACGATGTGGGCGTGGGAATCGATGATCACAGTCAACCTGCTTTCTGAATGAGGGCGATGAATTCGAGCTGCAGCCACATGCCGTGTTGCAGGTCCTGGATGAGGATGTGTCGCGCGGGGCGGTCCGCCGCGTCGGGGAAGCAGCGCAGCCATTCGGTGTTGATGGCTTGACGCACGGAGTTGTCTTTCGCGTAGACGGTCAGCTTCGCGACGTCGGCGAGGGTGGCGCCGCCGGCTTCGAGCAACCGCTCCATGTTGTCGAATGCAAGCCGCGCTTGCGAGGCCGCATCGGGCGGCAACTGGCCATCGGCCGGGTCCTTGCCGCCGATGCCCGACGAGCAGATCAGGTTGCCCACCTTCGCACCGAGCGGAATCGGCGCGTTGTGGACGAGGCCGTGAACCTCGAGCGAGCGGGCAGGGCGGGACATGGTCAGGCTTTCGTCGAGGGGGTGTCAGGCGTCGTTGCCGGACTCAGTTTCGAAGAAGCTCATCGGCACCTTGGCGAGGAATTCCGAGAATCCGGTGGTGCCTGCCGGTACGTGCAGCAGCATCGTTTCGGCGGCGAGTGCTTCATCGCCGGCCTGGATCGCTTGCGCGATCTTGCGGTGGTCTTCGAGCGACGCGGCGATCTGCGCCTTGGTCTGGAAGTCGCGCACGCGGTAGCGCTGGATCAGCCTGCGCGCCTGGCGGATCTGCTCGGCCAGGTACTCGTTGCGGCAGCCGGCGTAGACGGCTTCGTGGAACACCGTGTTGGCGACGGCGTACTCGGCCGCACCGCCATGCTCTGCGGCCTCTTCGCATTGAGCGACGGCCGCATCCAGCGCGCGGCGCACTTCGTCGTCGAGGCGGCGTGCGGCGAGCTTGGCGCACAAGGATTCGAGTTCGCCGATGTATTCGAGCATCGCCCGCACGCGGTTGATCGACAGGCGAGAGACGAACACGCCTTGGCGCGGCGCGATGCGGACCAGCCCGCGCGCAGCGAGCTGCTGCAGCGCTTCGCGGACAGGTGTGCGCGACACGTCGAAGCGGGTGGCCAGCGCGCGCTCGTCGAGGGCGGCACCCGGGCCCAGCTTTCCGCTCTCGATCTCGTCCTGCAGCGTGGCGCGGATGTCCGCCGCGCGGCCCCCGCGCTGGGGTGCGTCGGACGAAGGCTCGGCGTTCAGGTCGGGTGAAGCGTGAGGGGTGGGCTTGGTATCCATTGGAGTCTCCTTGTGATGAAATATACCAAATAACTGTGGTGGTATGCAATAGGCGGTTAGTAAGTAGGCCTTTGCGGCGGGATCTTTGCCTCGCACTGCGGGTAGAGAGGCCCCGGAGCACACATGGAGGTTGTGGTGTACCAAGAAAGCTGTTAACGTATGCCACAACTGAAGACGAGCATACGCACCAAATGACCACCTCATCACCCTCCACCACGCCGCGCCCGATCAACCGACTGCTGGAGCCCCGCTCCATCGCGATCGTTGGCGCCTCCACCGACCCGCGTTCCTTCGGCGGCTTCGTGCTCGCCAACCTCGAGCGTTTCGGCTACCCGGGCGCCATCCACCTCGTGAGCCGAAGCAGCGCCGAGATCAATGCCCGCGCCTGCGTGAAGACGGTCGACGACTTGCCCGAGGGCATTGACGTGGCCGTGCTCGCGATCCCCGAAGCGGGGGTGCTCGACGCGGTGCGTTCATGCGCCGCACGTCGGGTCGGTGCCGTCGTGATCTATGCCTCCGGCTACGCCGAAGCGGGCGAAGAGGGCCGCGCGAGGCAAGAGCAACTGGCCGAGATCGCGGATAGCGCCGGCATGCTGCTGCTGGGGCCCAACTGCATGGGGTTCACCCACTTCGAAGCCGGCGTGCCACTGACCTTCGAGCCGGTGTCGCCGTACCCCTGCGCCGGCCGCCCGGGTGTCGGCGTGCTCGCGCAAAGCGGCGCGATGGCGGCCAACCTGCGCGATGCATTCATCGGCCGCGGCCAGGCACTGACCGCCGCGGTGTCGACGGGCAACGAAGCCACCGTCAGCGTCGAGGACGTGCTCGCGTATTTCATCGCCGATGCGCAGACACGCGTGATCGCGATGTACGTCGAGCAGATCCGCCGTCCGCAGCTCTTCCTGCGCCTCGCGGCGCAGGCCCGCGAGGCCGGCAAGCCGATCGTGCTGCTGATGCCGGGCAAGAGCGCCCGCGCCCGCGAAGCCGCGCAGTCGCACACCGGTGCGCTGGCGGGTGACCACGCCACCGCCACCGCGCTGCTCAAGCGCGAAGCGGTCGTCGTCGTCGATTCGCTCGACAAACTGTTCGACACCACGGCGATCCTGGCGCGCTTCCCCGTGCCGTCGTCCAAGGGCACGGTCTTCGTGACCGGTTCCGGCGCAATGAAGAACATCGCGCTCGATTTCGCCGACGACATCGGCCTCTCGCTGCCCGCGCTGACCGCGCCGACCGTGCAGCGTCTCACCGAAGTGCTGCCCGGTTATGCGGTTGCCGAGAACCCGCTGGACTACACCACGATCGGTGTGCGCAACCCCGGCCTCATCGGCGAGATCATCGACACGATGCTGGCCGACGAAAACGTCGGAAATCTCGTGCTCAGCATTCCCACGGGCCCGGCGGTCGCGCAGCGCGACAAGGCCGAGCACCTGCTGCCGGCAATCGCGCGCGCCGCCAAGCCCGCGGTGCTGGTGCTGATCGGCGACAACGGGCCGATCGAGCCGTTTTTCATCGACGCGATCCGCGCAAGCGGCGTGCCCTTCTTCCGCTCGCCGGACCGGGCACTGCGTGCGTTGGCGCGGGTCGCCGCCTACGGCGAAGCCTTGCAGCGAGCATCGCGTGCGACGCGTGGCAGGGCCGCGCCGCTCCCACTGCCCACACCGCTGCCGCCGTCGGGCGTGCTGGCTGAATATCAGGGCAAGGCCTGGCTCGCCGCGGCCGGCCTCGCGATTCCGAAGGGCGCGCTGGCACGCAGCGTCGACGAAGCGCTCGCCGTTGCTGCCGACATCGGCTACCCGGTCGTCATCAAGGCGCAGGCGAGCGAGCTGCCGCACAAGAGCGATGTCGGCGGCGTCCTCGTCGGCCTGGCCGATGCGCAGGCGTTGCGCAAGGGCTGGCAGCGCCTGCATGCCAATGTGGCGTCGCACCGGCCCGAACTGCAGCTCGACGGCGTGCTGATCGAAGCGATGGGACCGCGCGGCCTCGAGCTCGTTGTCGGAGCCAAGCGCGATGCCGATTGGGGACCGGTCGTCCTCGTCGGCCTCGGCGGCGTGTGGATCGAGGCGCTGAAGGACGTGCGGCTCATTCCCGCCGACATGGCCGAGGCCGACATCGTTGTCGAGCTCGGCCGGCTCAAGGCGGCCTCCCTGCTGAAGGGCATACGCGGCGCCGCCGCAGTCGACGTACAGGCGGTGGCGCGTGTCGTCGCGCTGGTCGGCGCCCAGATGCGCGCCAACCCGCAGATCGCCGAGATCGACATCAACCCGCTGGTCGCCTACCCCGACCGCGTGCTGGCGCTCGACGCGCTGGTCGTCGTCAACAACGAGGCGCAGTCATGAAGCTCGAGTTCTCCGCCGCCGACGAAGCCTTTCGCCGGGAAGTGCGCGCCTTCGTCAGCGCCAACCTGCCGGCCGACATCAAGCGCAAGGTCGAGCTCGGCCTGCGCCTGGAGCACGAGGACTACGTCACCTGGTTCCGCAAGCTCGAGTCGCGCGGCTGGATCACGCCCGGCTGGCCGGTCGAACACGGCGGCCCGGGGTGGAACCATGTGCAGCGCTACATCTTCGACGAAGAGACGCTGCTCGGCGGCGCGCCGCGCATCATCGCGAGCGGCATCCAGATGCTCGGGCCGGTGCTGATCGCGTTCGGCACCGAGGCGCAGAAGAAGCGCTACCTGCCCAACATCCGCCACAGCAGCACCTGGTGGGCGCAAGGCTTCTCCGAGCCCGGCGCAGGCTCGGACCTCGCGGCCGTGCGCACCACCGCCGTCAAGGGGACGGACGCCGACGGCGAGCACTTCATCGTCAACGGCCACAAGGTCTGGACCTCGTACGCCCAGTGGTGCTCGATGATGTTCGCGCTGGTGCGCACCGACCCGACGGCCAAGGCGCAGGAGGGCATCTCCTTTCTGCTGATCGACATGAAGTCGCCGGGCGTCGAGCTGCGCCCGATCCGCATGCTCGAAGGCGGCACCGACTTGAACGAGGTCTACCTCGACAACGTGCGAGTGCCGGCAGAGAACCTGGTCGGCGAGCTGAACAAGGGTTGGTCCTACGGCAAGTACCTGCTCGGGCATGAGCGCACGGGCATCGCCGGCATCGGCTCGTGCAAGCAGCAACTCGCAAGGGCGCGCACGCTTGCCGAGCAGCAGGGCCTCGGCGACGACCCATTGCTGCGGTCGCGCCTGGCGCAGTTCGACATCGAGCTGATGGCGCTCGAATTCACCGCGCTGCGCCTGTTGAGCGCGAACCAGAAGAGCCGCGTGCCGGCGGTCGAAGCGTCGATGCTCAAGGTGCGCGGCACCGAGTTGCGCCAGGCGATCTACGAGCTGCTGGTCGACATCGCCGGCCCGAATGCGGTGCCGTTCTCCGCCGAGGCGCAGTTCCTCGACTGTGTGGGCGACCTGCCTGCGCCCGTCGAGCTGGGAACGCTCGCGGCGAACTGCCTCGACTCGCGCAAGTTGTCGATCTACGGCGGCGCGAACGAAGTGCAGCGCAACCTGATCGCCAAGGCCTTCCTGGCCGCATGAACGGAATCACCAGATGGACTTCTCCTTGAACGACGACCATGTCGCGCTTCGCGATGCGGTGCAGCGCTTCTGCGACGGCGAGTACCCGGCGCACCAGCGCGGCAACCTCGAAACACCCGAGCTCGCCGCGACGCGCTGGGCCGGCATGGCCGAACTCGGGCTGCTCGGCTTGCCCTTCGATCCGGAGCTCGGCGGCAGCGGCCAGAGCGCCATCGAGCTGATGCTGGTCGCGCAGGAACTCGGTCGCAGCCTCGGCGGCGGAGCATGGCTGTCGAGCGTCGTGCTGGCTGGCCAGTTGCTGGCCAAAGCAGGCACTCCGGCGCAATGCAGTCGCTGGCTGCCGGCGCTGGCCAGCGGCGATCTGCGATTGGCGCTCGCGTTCGGTGAAGCCGATTCGCGCTATGACCTGTCGCGTGTCGCCACGGCGGCTCGCACGGTGAACGGCGTCTGTCGAATCGATGGACGCAAGACGTTGGTGCTCGACGGCGACACGGCGGATGTGTTTTTCGTGGTCGCTCGCAGCGCCGGCGCAACCCGCGAGCCGCACGGCCTGACGATCTTCGCCATCGACGCGAAGGCGCGCGGCGTCCACGTCCGGCCCTTCGCCACGCTCGACGGCCGGCACGCGGCGCATGTCGACTTCGACGGTGTCGAGGTCGGTGCCGATGCCATCGTCGGCACGGCGGGTGAAGCGCTCCCCCTGCTCGAAAGCGCCGTCGACGGCGCCGCAGCCGCGCTGTGCGCCGAGGCCGCCGGCGCGATGGAAGCGCTGCTCGACCTCACGGCCGAACACCTCAAGACACGCAAGCAGTTCGGCGCGCCGCTCGCCAAGTTCCAGGTGCTGCAGCATCGCGTGGCCGACATGCTGATCGCGCTGGAGCAGGTGAAGTCGATGGCTTGCGCCGCTGCGATGGCAGTCGACGCAGGCGACGCGCCACAGCGCCGCCGCATCGTCTCCGCCGCGAAGTCCTTGGTCGGCCAGCTCGGCCGCCAGGTGGGCCTCGCTGCCATCCAGCTCCACGGCGCGATGGGCATGACCGACGAATGCCGCGCCGGCCATTACGCCAAGCGCCTGCTCGTCATCAATCAACTGTTCGGTGATGCAGCGCATCACCTGCAACGTCTTTCCGCACAGCCTCAGTGCTGAACGCTTTTCGAACCCTCTCGCTCACGGAGACCGCATGAACCCGTTTCGACAACTCAAGACCATCCTCGCCGTACTGACACTCGGCGTGTCGATGGCCGCGCAGGCGCAGGACAAGCCGCCCATCCGCATCCTGGTCGGATTCGCACCGGGCGGCTCGACTGACACGGTGGCCCGCATCATCGGCGAGAAGCTGCGTGCGCCGCTGGGCCAGACGGTGATCGTCGAGAACAAGGCAGGGGCAGGCGGCCGGCTGGCCGCCGAGGCGTTGAAGAACAGCGCACCCGATGGCCAGACCTACATGCTCGCGCCCAACGCGACCGGCGTGTTTCAGGCCTTGCTGTATCCCGTGTCGGTGCTGCGCTACGACTTGCTGAACGACCTGGCGCCGGTGGCGGTGGTCGTCTCGTATCCGCTGGCACTGGCGGTCGGCGCGAAGACCGGTGTGCACAACCTGAAGGAGTATCTCGCCTGGCTCAAGGCGAATCCGCAAAACGCTCTGTTTGGATCAGCCGGCCTGGGCGGTCACACCCATTTCAGCGGCCTTCAGCTCGGCAAGGCCGCAGGCGTCGAGCTCAACGTCGTGCCGTACAAGGGCAACGGCCCGCTCGCCACCGACCTGCTCGGCGGCCAGGTTCCTGCCGGCATCATGACCGCAGGCGACATCGCGCAGTATCAGAAGAGCGGCCAGATCAAGCTGATCGGCGTGTTCGGCGAGAAGCGCTCCCCGCTGCTGCCCGACGTGCCGACGATGATCGAGCAGGGCTACAACGTCGACACCGGCGACGCCTGGACAGGGATGTGGGCGCCGGCCAAGACACCCAAGGCCGAGATCGACCGAATGCAGGCCGCGCTGAAGCAGGTGCTCGGAATGCCCGAAGTGCGCGATCTGCTCATCAACAAGCAGACGATGCAGCCCGACTTCCGCTCCGCGGCGGACCTCGACAAGCTCCAGCGCAAGGAACTTTCGTACTGGGGGCCCGTGATCAAGGCCACCGGCTTCAAGCCGGACCAGTAATGCAGTCGCACACGAACGGGAACACAGCATGAGCCTGAACGGAAAAGCCTACATCGTCGGGGCTTACGAGCACCCGACGCGCAAGGCCGACGAGCTGTCGGTCGTGCGGCTGCATGCCGACGTGGCGAAGGGCGCGCTCGAAGACGCCGGCCTCACCAAGGACGACATCGACGCCTACTTTTGCGCCGGCGATGCGCCCGGGCTGGGCACCACGACGATGGCCGAGTACCTGGGGCTGAAGCTGCGCCATGTCGACTCGACCGAATGCGGCGGCTCGGCGCCGATCCTGCACGTGGCGCATGCCGCCGCGGCGATCGCTGCCGGCCGCTGCAACGTCGCATTGATCACGCTGGCGGGGCGGCCGCGCGCGGCAGGTGCCGCACTCTCACTGAAGGCACCGGACGCTGATGCACCCGAGCTCGCGTTCGAGCTGCCGTTCGGACCCGCGACGCAGAACCTCTACGGCATGGTCGCCAAGCGCCACATGCACGAGTTCGGCACGACGAGCGAGCAGCTCGCATGGATCAAGGTGGCGGCATCGCACCACGCGCAGCACAACCCGAACGCGATGCTGCGCAACGTCGTCACGGTCGAGGAGGTCGTCAACTCGCCGATGGTGTCCGACCCGCTGCACCGGCTCGACTGCTGCGTGATGAGCGACGGCGGCGGCGCGATCATCGTCGCGCGGCCCGAGATCGCGCGCGACATCGCGGCGCGCCAGACGCGCCCGATGGTCAAGGTGCGCGGCACGGGCGAGGCGCCCAAACACTCGATGGGTGGCCGCATCGACCTCACGTATTCAGCGGCGGCATGCTCCGGCCCAGCGGCGTTCGCGGAAGCCGGCCTCTCGCCTGCCGACATCCAATACGCATCGCTTTACGACAGCTTCACGATCACTGTGCTGATGCAGCTCGAGGACCTGGGCTTCTGCAAGAAGGGCGAGGGCGGGCGCTTCGTGCAGGACGGCGGGCTGATCTCGGGCGTCGGCCGGCTGCCGTTCAACACCGACGGCGGCGGCCTGTGCAACAACCATCCGGCCAACCGCGGCGGCGTCACCAAGATCATCGAAGCTGTGCGCCAGCTGCGCGGCGAAGCTCACCCCGCCGTGCAGGTGAAGAACTGCGGCCTCGCGCTCGCCAACGGCATCGGCGGCGCACTCGCGTCGCGCCACACCGCCGGCACGTTGATCATGGAAAGGGTGTGATGCGATGAACACGACACAAGACAAACCAGCACGCCCGGCCGGCCCGCCCGCCGGCCCGCGCAAGATCCCCGCACCGCGTGTGCTGCCCGAGAGCCAGGCCTTCTGGTCAGCCGCCGACGAAGGCCGGCTCGTCATCAAGAAATGCAACGCCTGCGGCGAGGTGCACCACTACCCGCGCGACGTCTGCCCACATTGCCTGAGCCTCGACACCACCTGGCTGCAAGCAGCAGGAACCGGCAGCGTGTATTCATTCAGCACGATGGGCAAGGGCGAGGCTGCCTACACGCTCGCTTTCGTGACGCTCGACGAGGGCGTGACGCTGATGACCAACCTTGTCGACTGTGACCCGCGAACGCTCGCCATCGGCCAGCGCGTCAAAGTCGTTTTCAAACCCAGTGACGGCGGCCACCCGGTGCCGATGTTCACGCCGGCCTGACGGCCCAGGAGATTCCGATGCGCCACGGTGCACTTTCCCGCTTCACCATCCTCGACGCCACCCGCGTGCGTGCCGGCCCCACGGCCGTGCGCCTGTTCGCCGACATGGGTGCGCGCGTCATCAAGCTCGAGATCCCGGCCGGCGCCCCCGGCGGAGACGACATGATCGGCGGGCGCGACCACAACCGCGCCGATTACGAGAACCTGCACCGCAACAAGGAAAGCCTGACGTTGAACATGAAGGAGCCCGAGGGCGTGGCGATACTGAATGAGCTCGTCAAGAAGGCCGACGTGTTCATCGAGAACTACCGCCCGGACGTCAAGTACCGGCTCGGCATCGGCCCCGACGAGCTGCGCGCGATCAACCCGCGCCTCATCTACGCCAGCATCTCGGGCTTCGGGCAGGACGGCCCGTACGCCAACTGGCCGGGCTTCGATTCCATTGCACAAGGCATGGGCGGGTTGATGAGCGTGACCGGCAAGCCCGACGACGGCCCGATGCGCGTCGGCATTCCGCTGGCCGACCTGTGCGCCGGCCACTTCTGCGCGATGGGCATCCTGACCGCGCTGCTCGAACGCGAGGTCTCCGGTGAGGGCCAGTGGGTGAAGACCTCGCTGCTCGAATCGCAGATCGCGATGCTCGACTTCCAGGCCGCGCAATGGCTGATCGACCGCAAGGTGCCGGGCCAGCACGGCAACGAACATCCGCTGACCGTGCCGACGGGCGTGTTCCAGACCCGGGACGGCTACCTCAACATCGCGGCCATCGGCCAGAACATGTGGACACGGCTGTGCGAGGCGCTCGGGCTGAAGCACCTGTTGTCCGAACCCGGCCTCGGGTCCGACCCCGAACGGGTGGCCAACCGCGCCCGCGTGAACGCCGCTGTCGGCGAAGTGTTCAAGCAGCGCACAACAGCCGAATGGACCGAGCGCCTGCTGAAGGCCGGCGTTCCCTGCGGACCCATCCACACGATCGACAAGGTGTTCGACGACCCGCAGGTGGAGCACCTGGGCATCCGCTGGCCGATGAAACACCCGCAACTGGGCGACATCTCGCTCGTCGGCCAACCGATGAGCCTGTCGCGCTACCCGCGCGAAGGCGAAGCGAAACCCGCGCCGCAGCAAGGCGATGACACGGGGGCCATCCTGCAGGAACTCGGCTACTCGCAGCAACGCATCGCCGAGCTGCGCGCTGCGTTCGTCGTTTGAACTGAACAGGGCAATCACATGGCCAGACTCGTCGCCGCCTTCGGCTCATCGCACAGCATCATGCTGGTCTCGCAACGCGAAGACTGGCAGCACGGCTTTCGCGCGATCGACCCGAAGAACCCTCACTACTTCGACCGGGCCGGCAACCCCACAAGCTACGACGCCTTGCTCGCCGCGGCGCCGAAGGAAGCCGAGGCCATGGTCACGCCCGACAGGATGGGCGAACGCTGGGACCAGGCCGAAGCCGCGATGGACACGCTGCGCGATCGCATCCGCGCCGCAAGGCTCGACGTGCTGATCGTCGTCGGCGATGACCAGACCGAGCTTTTCCGCACCACCAACAACCCGACCTTCGCGATCTACTACGGCGAGACGATCTGCAACGCGAAGAGTGAGCTCGCCGACAGCGACGGCTGGTACAAGAGGGCCCGCATGGCGCGCCAGGAGCCCGGCGCCGACCGCGACTATCCGGTCAAGAGCGACATGGCGAAGTGGCTGATCCGCGCGCTGTGCGACCGCGACTTCGACATCGCCGCGATGGACGGCCTGGAACGCGGCCAGTTCGAAGGCCACGCGTTCTCGTTCATCCACCGGCGATACCTGCAGGGCACCGACCTGCCGGTCATCCCGCTGATCGTCAACACCTTCGACCCGCCGAACCAGCCGACCCCGCGCCGCTGCGTGCAGCTCGGCGCTGCGCTGCGCGAACTGATCGACGCCTATCCGGCAGACCTGCGCGTCGGCGTGCTGGCGTCGGGCGGGCTGAGCCACTTCGTCGTCGACGAGGAACTCGACCACGGAATCATCGAAGCGATCCGGCGCAAGGACACCGCCTGGCTCGCCGCGCTCGACCCCAGGCAGTTGCAGGCCGGCAGCAGCGAGATTCGCAACTGGCTGATCGCCGTCGAAGCGGTCAAGGACCTCGACCTCGAGTGGGTGGAGTACGTGCCCGGCTACCGCAGCCCGGCGCTCACCGGCACCGGCCTGTGCTTCGCCGCCTGGCGCACCCTGCCATGAACGACACATCGAGGACCAGCATGCAAGACCCACAAGTCCAGCGCCTTCGCCGACTCGACTGCTGCGCCGTTTCCGACGCGCTCGACAAGCTCAAGCTGCCCGGCGCCGTCACCGGCTTGCCTCAGCGCTCCGGCGCCGGCCGCATTGCCGGCCGCGCGATCACCGTCAAGCTCGGCACTGGCGCGCCGCCTCCCGGCCCGGCCAAACACCTCGGCTGCACCGCCATCGAATGTGCCGGCCCCGACGACGTGATCGTTGTCGAACAGACCAGTGGCGTCGAGGCCGGCTGCTGGGGCGGCCTGCTGTCGCTGGGTGCGAAGGTTCGCGGCGTGGCAGGCGTCGTGGCAGACGGCCCGGTGCGCGACATCGACGAGGCCATCGGCTGCGACTTTCCTGTTTTCAGCCGCAGCCTCACCTCGCTCACCGCGCGTGGCCGCGTGGTCGAAAAGGGCACCAACGTGCCGCTGCAGATCGGCGCCGCCGAAGTGCAGCCAGGCGACTACGTGCTGGCTGACCGCAGCGCCGTCATCTTCATCGCCGAACGCGACATCGAGCGAGTGCTCGACGCCGCCGAGACGATCGTCGCCAAGGAAGCCGCCATGGCCAAGGCCATCCTGGCCGGCACGCCGATCGGCGATGTGATGGGCGGCAACTACGAACACATGCTGAAGGACTGAACACCATGGAACAAGACCCCAACGTCGCGCGTGCGGCGAAGCTCGACACCGCCACTCTCTCCGACGCGCTCGACAAGCTCGGCATCGCCGGCCAGTGCTACCGCATCAAGCCGCGCAGCGGCAGCTTCCGCATGGCCGGACGAGCCTGGACGCTGCTCTACGGGCCGGCCGCCAACCCACCCGGCACCGTGGGCGACTACATCGACGACGTGCCGCCGGGCAGCGTGATCGTGCTCGACAACGGCGGACGCGAGAACGCCACCGTCTGGGGCGACATCCTGACCGAGATCGCGCAGCGCCGCGGCATTGCCGGCACCGTGATCGATGGCGTGTGCCGCGACGTGGCGCTGTGCACGAGCATCGGCTACCCGGTGTTCAGCAAGGACCACTGGATGCGCACCGGCAAGGACCGGGTGCAGGTCGAGGCAACCAACGTCGTCGTCAACATCGGCGACGCGCGCGTGCAGCCCGGCGACATCGTGCGCGGCGACGCCGATGGGGTGGTCGTGATCCCCAAGCAGCACGAGGCCCAAGTGCTCGACACCGCCGAGGCCGTCGAGCTGGCCGAGAACGCCATCCGCGAAGCCGTGCGGGGGGGCATGCGGCTCGACGAGGCGCGCAAGCAGCACCGCTACCACCAGCTTCAGACTCGAATCAAATGAACCCCCCGAAGCGCCTTCGGCGCCTCCCCCCAGGGGGCGCTGCCGGCGGCCCGGCAGAGCCGGATCCGCGGCAGCCGCTGGATGGGGCCGGATTTCATCCGTCGCCGGTGCCGCTTGGCGCCATGGAGAACTGACATGACCTTTAGAGAACACGACCCGGCGACGACCACGCGGCGCGACATCGACCGCGTCAGCGCGGCCGTCGTGGCCGCGGCACGCGCGCTGCCTACCGCGACGCTTCACGAGGCCGGCGGCAAGGTCGGCGCCTTGCCGTCGATCATCAAGCCCGTCGCGGCCGCGTTCCGCTGCTGCGGGCCGGCGCTGACCGTGCATTCGCCTGGCGGCGACAACCTGTGGCTGCACCGCGCGCTCGACACGGCGCAGCCCGGCGATGTGCTGGTCGTGCATGTGAGCGGCGCGTACGAGCATGGCTACTGGGGCGAGATCATGACGACGATGGCCAAGGCGCGCGGCCTGGCCGGGCTCGTCATCGACGGCTGCGTGCGCGACGGCGTGCTGCTAGAGCAGATCGGCTTTCCGGTCTTCGCGCGCGGGCTGTGCATTCGCGGCACGGGCAAGGACTACGGCGCGATCGGCTGGTTGAACGCGCCGGTGCTGATCGGCGACGTCACGGTGTCGGCCGGCGATCTGGTGGTCGGCGACGCCGATGGCGTGGTCGCCGTGCCGCGCCTGCGCGCCGCCGAGGTGGTTGCCAAGTCGCAGCAGCGGGAACGCGACGAAGCGGCCATCTTGAAGCGTCTGCAGGCCGGCGAAAGCACGATGCAGGTCTACGGCTTTCACTGACGCGCCATGAACACGACAACGCCGGGGCAGACGCCCCACCTCGCCGTCGACGGCCGCATCGCGACGATCACACTGCGCCGGCCGGCAGTGGCCAATCGGCTGGAGCTCGAGGACCTGCAAGCGCTGCAGGCGCACGTCGACGAGGTGAATGCAAGCAGCGCGGTGCTGGTGCTGCGCCTGGTGGCGGAGGGCCGCCACTTCTGCAGCGGCTTCAACATCGGCCAGGTGGGCAGCGGCGCCAACGACGCCGGCCAGCGCTTCGAAGCGCTTGCGGGCGCTCTGGAGCAGGCACGGCCGGTGACGATCGCGGCCATCCAGGGCGGCGTGTACGGCGGCGCGACCGATCTCGCCCTGGCCTGCGACTTCCGCATCGGCACGCCGGCCTCGGAGCTCAGCGTGCCGGCGGCGAAGCTCGGCTTGCTGTTCTACCGCGGCGGATTGGAACGCTACGTGTCCCGCCTTGGGCTGGCCACCGCCAAGCGCGTGCTGCTCACCGCCGACAAGCTCGACGCCGACGCGATGCTCGCCTGCGGCTATCTGGACCGACTCGCCCCGTCGGTCGATGCGCTGCCGGGCTTGCTCGACGACCTGACGACGACGCTCGCCGCCATGGCGCCGCTCGCGCTGTTGGGAATGAAGAAGCATATGAACCGCATCGCCGCGGGCACGCTCATCGAAGACGAGCTTGCGCGCGACATCGCCGAGGCCGACGCTTCGGTGGACCTTCGCGAGGGCGCGCTCGCGTGGCAGCAAAAGCGCGACCCCGTCTTCCACGGGCGTTGAACGACATGGCATCCCCCACCAACAGCTACTTTGCCCGGCTCCAGCGCGGCGACGCGAAACCGCCGCCCATCACGACGACGCTGGGCGGCGCGATCCAGAACGTGGATCTCGAGAACGGCACCCTTGAATCGACCTATTTCGCGACCCCGGCGTTCCTCAACCCGGCCGGCCAGGTCCAAGGCGGCATTCTGTGCGCGATGCTCGACGACGTGACTGCGTTCCTCGTCACCGCAACGCTCGCCGACCGCGAGTTCTGCGCCACGCTCAACCTCAACGTCTCGTTCCTGCGACCTGCGCAAGCCGGCGCGCTGGAGGGCAGGGCGCAACTCGTGCGACGTGGCAGGGATGTGTGCAACGTGAGTGGCGAGTTGTGGCAGGGCGGCAAGCTCGTGGCGAACGCGACAGCGACGTGCATGGTAGTGCGACAAGGGTGAGACCAGCGCCGACTGAGCGCGCGTCGCAGGCGAACGGCCGAACGACCGGATTCGAACGCGGCGAACGGGCAGTGCCGACCCCAGCAGTCGCTCAGGCAGCGTGATTCAACGCCAAGAACCAGACCATGACGCGGATCATGCGAGTGTGCGGCCTGGCACAGTGCGCCACTGATGACATTGGCCCGGTTCACAGACGCCCCAGGGTGAACTTCATGCGGGCCGCACGCTCACGCAGCACCTCTTGTTCCCCGGGGAAACCGATGTGGATGACATGCAGAGGCCACTCCCGCAGGACCGTTCCGTCGTACGCGACCTCACGATAGATGCCGCCATGACGGTTGCTCACGTCGTATGCAAGGAACGGAGAGCCCTCCTCGGTGACGAACCGGTACTGGATGGCATCGACGAAGTCGTGAAGCTCGGCAGGCGATTCGCTATAAAAGGTCGCCGGGTCGATGCCAATCCGAATGGACCTGTAGTCGCGGTCGGCCAGAAGTAGACGAAGCGCAGCCGCGAACATCAGATCCTCGGAAATCGGCAAATCGGCGGTCATGCCTTGATGCGAGATCACCTTGGACCGCGGCGCCGACGTCGGCTCGCCAATGAGGCTGCGGACTCGGCTCAGGAAGTTCACAAGCGAGGCAAGCATTGTCGATCTTGGCCAGACGACGGATTCCCGATGCAAGAGGCTGCCTAAGGTCTGACTCAGGCGAACTTCATTCTGGTGGGCAGCACCAGCGGGGCAGATCATAGCGGTGCCCGAACGCGATCGACGAGTCGCACACCTTCAGCCAGCGGATGACTGCAACGCGTCCAGCGGCGCGAGCAGGCCCTGCAAATCCGCCTCGCCGAACTTCACCGCACGATCCGCGTCGCTGCCAAGCACACCATCGGCCAGGGCCGCCTTTCTCTCCTGCAGCGCCAGCATCCGCTCTTCGATGCTGCCCTCGACCAGCAATTTGTAGACGAACACGGGCTGGTCCTGGCCGATGCGGTGCGCGCGGTCGGTGGCCTGGCGTTCGACGGCCGGGTTCCACCACGGGTCGAGATGGATCACCGTGTCGGCCGCAGTGAGGTTGAGGCCCACGCCGCCGGCCTTCAGACTCAGCAACAGCACGGACTCGTCCTGCCTGGCCTGGAACCGCGCGACGATGGCGCCGCGTTCGCGCGGCGGCGTCTCGCCGGTCAGGGTGAGGTGTGCAAGTGCCAGCGCCGACAACGCCTGCTGGACCAGCGCGAGCATCTCGGTGAACTGGCTGAACACCAGGACGCGGCGGCCTTCGGCCACCAGTTCGGGCAGCATGTCGGTGAGCAGGTCCATCTTCGCGCTGCCCATCGTCACCGGCGTCGCGGTGCCCTTCACGAGCCGTGGGTCGCAGCACACCTGGCGCAGCTTCAGCAGCGCATCGAGGATCGCGATCTGCGCGCCGGCGAAGTTGCTGCGCTGCAGGACGCGCCGCACCTGTTCGTCGGCGGCCAGGCGCACGCTCTCGTACAAGGCGCGTTGCTGGCCGTGAAGCTGCACGCGGCGGATCACTTCGGTCTTCGGCGGCAGCTCGGCCGCCACGTCCTGCTTGCGACGTCGCAGGATGAAGGGCCGCACGCGCTGGGCCAGCAGCTGTGCGCGCAGCGTCTCGCCATTGGTTTCGATGGGCTTGCGCCACTGACGCGCGAACGTGCGGGCGTCGCCGAGGAAGCCAGGCATCAGCAGGTCGAAGTGCGCCCAGAGTTCGCCCAGGTGGTTCTCCAGCGGCGTGCCGGTCACGCACAGGCGATGGCGCGCGTTCAGGCGCCGCGTTGCACCCGCCGCGCGGCTGCCCGCGTTCTTGACCATCTGCGCTTCGTCGAGGATCAGCTGGTGCCAGGGTTGCTGCTGCAGCGTCTCGATGTCGCGCCACAGGAGCGGGTAGGTGGTGAACACCAGGTCGTGCTCGCCGATGCGTTCGACATGCCGGTGCCGCTGCGAACCCTGCAGCGTGAGCGTGCGCAAGGTGGGCGCGATGCGCGCGGCCTCGGCTTGCCAGTTGGCGATCAGCGACGTGGGCAGCACGACGAGTGCGGGCTGGTCGAGCCGCCCCGCCTGCTGCTCCAGCAGCAGATGGGCCAGCACCTGCGCCGTCTTGCCCAGACCCATGTCGTCGGCCAGGATGCCGGCCAGATGGTGCTCGCGCAGGTATTGCAGCCAGGCCAGCCCCTGCAGCTGATAAGGGCGCAGCGTGAGCCCCAGCCCCGCGGGCGCCGCGACCGGCGGCGGCGTGCCCGCGTCGCGCAAGCGCCGGGTCAGGGCGGCGATGCCTGCTTCGCCTTGCAATTGCCAGGCGCCATGCTCGCCGGCGCGTGCGGCCTGCGTCTCGGCCAAGCCCTCGCGCAGCGCTTCGAGGCGATGCGCCTCCCAGGTCGAGAGCTGGAGAGGTCCTTCGTGCTGCGCCCGATGCGGGTCGGTCAGCAGGTCCACCATCGCGCCCACGATGGCCTTCAGCGGCGCAGCCCGCGCCTCGATGTGCCGCCCGCCCGGTGCGCGCAGCTGCACGATCGCGCTGTCGGGCATGGCCGCGATCTCGCGCGCATCGAGCCAGCGCGCGTCGCGCTTGATCAGGTCGGCAAGGAGCGGCACGAGGTCCAGCATTTCTCCGTCGACCTCGATGCCCAGGCTCAGCATCCACGAGCCTTCGCGATGCGGCTGGCGCAGCGCGGAGATCGTGGGCCCGCGCTCGCCCAGCTCGACGAGTTCGCGTCCCGGCCCGTCGCCGACCGGGTCGATCACCAGACGCCACTTCTGCACCGGCACACTCTCGTGCGCGAAGCCCGCTCGCACCACGATCTGCCAGCCGGCCGCTTGCAGGCGGGGCACCTGCTCGGCCCAGAAGTCACCGAAGTGCGATTCCTCGGCCAGGCTCCACAGCGAGTCATGGCCATCGGCCGCCTCCGGCCGGCGCCACTGCAGCGCCTCGCCCGGCAGAGGCCGCAAGCCGCTGGCCCACAGCGCATCGCGGGCATCGGCTTCTGCAGCGAGGTCGCGCAGCAGCAGCACGCGCTCGTCCCACGCACCGCGCAGCAGCTCGGTCGGCTTGGGCCGGATGTTGAGCACACGCGTGGGCGCGTGCGTGTCCCAGCACAGGCCGCTGGCAGTCGCAGAAGTCCAGTGCGCTTGCGCCACTGTCACCTGCGTGCTGCGCGGGCCGAAGCCGGGCACGGCGCGCAGACCCAGCAGGCCGTCACCGCGAGTGAGTGTCTGCAGGGTCAGGCGGGGGCGGAAGTGGCCGGGGACGGCAGTGTCGATGCGCGAGCCGGGAGGCATGAACGCATTGTCGTGTCGCGCGGTTCCAGGTTCGCGCAGATCGTGCAGACGCCGGCTTCCGCCGGTTGCGGGAGCTGCAGCGTCCGCGATCCCCTACGCCGCCTCGCTCATCACCGGCTCTGCATGCACCCGCCCATGCTCGAGCCCCTTCAGCAGATCGAGAGCCACATCGACGATCATGTCTTCCTGCCCGCCGACCATGCGCCGTTTGCCCAGTTCGACCAGGATGTCCACGGCTCTCAATCCGTATTTCTTCGCCGCCACCTCCGAGTGCCTGAGGAAGCTCGAATACACGCCGGCGTAACCCAGCGCCAGCGTCTCGCGATCAACGCGGACCGGCCGGTCCTGCAGCGGTCGCACGATGTCGTCGGCCGCATCCATCAGCTTGTACAGATCGCAGCCGTGGTTCCAGCCCATCCGTTGCGCCGCTGCGATGAACACTTCCAGCGGCGCGTTGCCCGCGCCCGCGCCCATGCCGGCCAGGCTGGCGTCGACGCGGTCGCAGCCTTCCTCCACCGCGACGATGCTGTTGGCCACGCCGAGGCTCAGGTTGTGGTGGGCGTGCATGCCCGTCTGCGTCTCGGGCTTCAACACGTCCTTGAATGCACGAAACCGATCCCGCACGTCGTTCATGCTCAAGGCACCGCCCGAGTCGACCACGTAGCAGCAGGTGGCGCCGTAACTCTCCATGAGCCTCGCCTGCTCGGCCAAGCCCTGGGGCGTCTGCATGTGGCTCATCATCAGGAAGCCCACCGCCTCCATCCCCAGGTGGCGCGCGTATTCGATGTGCTGCCGCGAGATGTCGGCCTCGGTGCAGTGCGTGGCCACGCGCACGATGCGCGCGCCGGCGTTGTAAGCGGCCTTCAGGTCGTGCACGGTGCCGATGCCGGGCAGCAGCAGCGTCGCGATCTTCGCGTGCTTGACGACGCTGGCCACCGCTTCGATCCACTCGACGTCGGTGTGCGCACCGAAGCCGTAGTTGAAGCTGCCGCCTTGCAGGCCGTCGCCGTGCGCGACCTCGATCGAATCGACCTTGGCCTCGTCGAGCGCGCGGGCGATGGTGCGCGCGTGCGCCACGCTGTACTGGTGGCGGATCGCGTGGCTGCCGTCGCGCAGCGTCACGTCGGAGATGTAGAGTTTCTTGCCGTTCATGATGCTTGTTCCTCGTTTCAGGCCGGGACCGTTTCGCGCAGCAGCTTCTCGGCCATGCGTTCGGCCGTGCGCAGCGCGGCGCTGGTCATGATGTCCAGGTTGCCGGCATACGCGGGCAGGTAGTGCGCTGCGCCTTCGACCTCCAGGAACACCGAGGTCTTCAGGCCGCTCATGCGCGCGCCGACGCCGGGGATGTTGATCGGGCGGTCGGCCTCGATGCGGTCGAACTGCACCTGCTGCTTCAGCCGGTAGCCCGGCACGTACTGCTGCACCGCGGCGGCCATGCGTTGCACTGACTCGGCAATCGCGTCTTCGTCGGCGAAGTCGCTCAACGTGTACACCGTGTCGCGCATGATCAGCGGCGGCTCGGCCGGGTTCAGCACGATGATCGCCTTGCCCTTGGCCGCGCCGCCCACCACCTCGATCGCTTTCGACGTGGTCTCGGTGAACTCGTCGATGTTGGCTCGCGTGCCGGGGCCGGCGCTCTTGCTCGAGATGCTGGCCACGATCTCGCCGTAGTGCACCTTCGCGACGCGGCTCACCGCCGCGACCATCGGGATCGTCGCTTGCCCGCCGCAGGTGACCATGTTGACGTTCAGCGCATCCAGGTGCGCATCGCCGTTGACGACCGGGATGATGTACGGTCCGATGGCCGCGGGCGTCAGGTCGATCATGCGGATGCCCGGCTTCAGGCTGCGCAGAAAGGCGTCGTTCTTCACATGCGCGCCGGCACTGGTGGCGTCGAACACGATGTCGATGTCGTCGAAGACCGGCAGCCGAGTCAGGCCCTCGACGCCTTCGTGGGTGATCGCCACGCCCATGCGGGCCGCACGAGCGAGGCCATCGGAGGCCGGGTCGATGCCGACCATCGCGCCCATCTCGACGTGCCTGCCTTGGCGCAGGATCTTGATCATCAGGTCGGTGCCGATGTTGCCGCTGCCGACGATGGCGGTCTTGAGTTTGCGAGTCATGGTGTGCTCCTCAATCCACCGACGCGCCGCTGGCCTTGACCAGCGGGCCCCATCGGCCGATCTCGTCCTTCATGAAGACGCCGAACTGCTGTGGCGTCGACGGAATGGTCTGCAGGCCCTGGTCGGCGAACCGCTTGACCACGTCGGGGCTCTTCAGTGCCTTGACGAGCGCCTGGTTCAGCCTGGCGATCACCGGCTCGGGCGTGCCGGCCTTGACGACTGCGCCGAACCACACGCTGGCGTCGACGCCCGGGGTGCCCAGCTCGGCAAGGGTGCGCACCTCCGGCAGCTGCGCAGCGCGGCGCGCTGCGGCCAGCCCAAGGGGCTTGAGCTTGCCGCCGGCGATCAGCGGCGAGGTGGTGATGACGGGGTCGAACATGAAGTCGACCTGCGCGCTCATCACGTCCTGCAGCGCAGGGGCCGAACCCTTGTAGGCGACGTGGCTGAACTGGCCGCCTGTCTTGGCGTGGAACAGTTCGCCGAGCAGGTGGCCGATGGACCCGATGCCTTGCGACGCGAACGTCAGGCCGCCCGGCTTGTTCCTGGCTTGCTGCACCAGGTCCTGCACCGAATTCGCCAGGCTGTTCTTCGGCACCACCAGCACCAGCGGGGACGAGATCAGCGTGGTGACGGGTGCGAAGTCCTTCACCGGATCGTAGGAGAACTTGCGGAACAGGCCGGGGTTGATGGCGAACATTTCGGTCGCGGCGATGAACAGCGTGTGGCCGTCGGCGTCGGCCTGCTTCACCTGCGCGGCGGCGATCTGGCCGCCGGCGCCGGGCTTGTTGTCGATGACGACGGTCTTGCCCAGGTCGTCCTGCAACTTCTGGCCGAGCACGCGGGCGATCTGGTCGGTCACGCCGCCGGGAGGGAACGGAACGACGATGGTGATGGTCTTCGATGGAAAGGTCTGGGCGGACGCAGGCGCGGCGAAGGCGAGGGCAAGCGATGCGGCGAGGGCGCCGAGCAGTTGTCGACGGGTGGTCATGGGCTGGCTTTCTTGAATCAAGGATTGAGAGGGACTGCGTTGGGCGTCACGCCGGCGAGAAGCGGGCGCGCACGGTGCCGACACCGCCGATGCGCGCCTCGAAGCAGTCGCCGGGGTTCACCGGCACCATGGGCCCCAGCGCGCCGGTGAGCACCAGGTCGCCGGCGCGCAAGGGCTGGCCGAGAGAGGCCATCTTGCGAGCCAGCCAGACGGCGGCGTTGAGCGGGTGGCCGAGACAAGCGGCGCCATTGCCGGTCGACACCTGCTGCCCTTCGCGCTCCATCACCATCTCGGCGAGCTTGAGGTCCAGGCCATTCAGCCGCGTCGGCACGGCGCCCAGCACCACGAGGCCACTCGATGCGTTGTCGGCCACGGTGTCGACGAGGCGGATGTTCCAGTCGGCGATGCGGCTGCCGACGATTTCGATGGCGGGCAGCACGTAGGCGGTGGCGTTGATCACGTCGACGAGCGTGGCGTCGGTTCGGTCGAGGTCGCGCTCGAGCACGAGCGCGACTTCGGCCTCGACCTTGGGCTGCAGCGTGCGCAACAACGGCACGTCCTCGTCGTCGCCGTAGACCATGTCGGCGAACAGCGTGCCGAAGTCGGGCTGATCCACGCCGAGCTGTTTCTGCACAGCCAGCGACGTGAGGCCGATCTTGCGACCGATGACGCGGCGCCCTTGCGCCTGCCAGAACGCGACGTTGGCTTGCTGCACGGCATAGGCGGTTTCGCCATCGGCGGGCATCTCGTCGCGCAGCGGCGCGATGGGTTCGCGCTGCGCTTCGGCGCGGCGCAGCCGCTCGGCCCAGGCATTGATCTGTTCGGTGGTCATGTCAGGCCCCTCGGCCGATGGGTACATCGGCCGATCCCCCGGGGGGATGCGGGCCGGCTTGGGAGCGGCCCGGCGCTCGGCCCGCAAAAGGAGGTGGGAACAGGCTGGCTCATGGTTCGTGGTGTCCTATCGAAAAGGGCGCCGCGGCGGCGTGCATGAACATCAGGCCGTAGCCTGCGATCAGCTCGGGAATCGCGCGGTAGTAGTGCAGCGGGCAGGGAAGTGCCGCGTGTGCGGGCAGTGCGGCGCGAGCAATCAGCCACGACTTCGACTCGTGCGCCGAGAGCCCGGCGTCTTGCTCGATGCTGTCTTCGCTGATGCCGGTGAGCGCATGGAGCTCGCCGCTGGCGAGGGCGTCCATCCAGCGCCGGTCCCACTCGGGGTTGAGCGGCTTCATGGATGTATTGCCGGCAGCCAAGGCCATGCCGGCGGCCTTGACGCGCTGCATCTTCGCCTCGCGCTCGGCAGCGCTCGACTCGCGTTTGGCGGTGATTCGCTCGCGCACCGCGGCGTCGGGGTGGTCGAGCGTGGGCACAGGCGGTTCGTGCGACAGGCCGCCAGAACCGAGCAAGAGGGTGCGCTTCGGGCAGCCGTCGAGAAAGCGCCCGATCGCCTCGCCGAGGTGGCGGCAGCGGCGCAGGCGCGGGATGCCCGGTTGCGCGACTGCATTGACGAAGATCGGCACGACGGGCGGTGTGGCCAAGCCACCCCACAGCAGCTGAAGCGACTGCGCAAAGCCGTGGTCGACCTGCATGCGGCGCGAGACCGCGATGTCGAAGTCGGCGTCCATGAGGTGAGTCGCCAATGCCAGCGCCGCCTCGCCCTCGACGTTCAGCGCGCCGGCGGGCGTCAGGTAGTCGCCTACCGACGTCGCCTGGGTGCCGATGCAGAACGGCGGCATCAGCTCGTTGAAGAACCCGTTGTAGTGATCGGGTGCGATCAGCACGACGAGCTCGGGGTCGAAGGCGAGCACCTGCGAGCGGGCTGCGGCGATGGCCGACTGCAGCTCGTCGTTCACCGCCGGTGCGATCGGGTTGAGCCCCAGCAGCGGCGAGTGCGACATGCCGAGAAAGGCGCGCGCGGCTGTCATGCGGCCACCTTCAGCGTGACGGTTGCTGTCGTTGCGACATGCACAGGTTCCGCCTGCTGCACCGGCGCTTCCAGGGACATGCGCCGCGCCAGCGTGCGCAGTGTGTCGCTCAGCTCCCAAGGCTTGCACACCGCGGCAACGATGCGGTCCGGACGCAGGATCACGACGCCGCCCGGCGCTTCATCGAACCAGCGCTTGAACGCGCCGTCGACATCGGCCAACACCACGCCGCCGCTCGGCGGATCGCGATCGAGCGCCTGGCAGTCGGGGCGAACGACGACCGGCAAGGCATCGAGCTGCTCGACGATGCGGCGCGCGTCCGCGTCGATCCAGGCGTCGGCACGCGCACTCCAGCTCAGCAGCCCGAAGCGAAGGCCGATCACGTCGTCCAGCCGATGCGGCTTGCCGCTTGCATCGGCCACCCGCGGCTGCATGAAGACCTTGCCGACGAGTCCCTTCGCGTCCGCCTTGCCGCGGTGAACGACGGCGCCTTCGCTGAAGAACGGCATCGGCTTGAAGCGCATCTCCGCGATGTACTGCCGCAGGCTCGGCAGCTTCGACAACCACGGCCCGACGACGTTGCGCAACGCGCGCAGCAGCGGGCTGCTCGGCACGAAGATCTTGCCCACCAGCACCGACAGGTCGATCATCGCGCCGGCATGGGCATGGCGCTCCTGGGTGTAGGTGTCGAGCAGCGCGTCGCCGGCGTGGCCTTTGATGACGAGCGCCAGTTTCCACGCCAGGTTGGTCGCGTCACGGATGCCGGTGTTGAACCCCTGGCCCTGCCACACCGGCATCAGGTGCGCGGCGTCACCGGCGAGCAGCGCACGGCCCATGCGGAAGGTCGGCGCGATGCGCGCGTGGTGCATGTAGACGCGGCGCCGGATCACGTTCGGCTTGACCTCGGGCGGCAGCACGCGTGCGAGCAGCTTGTGCACGTTGGCGTCGCTTTCGAACGCCGCTTCGTCGGCTCCTTCGGGCACCATGAATTCATAACGCAGCACGCCGTGCGGCAGCGCCAGCACCACATGCGGAAACTCGTCGTCGAGCACGAAGTGGACGTTCGGCGTGCCGATCGGTTCATCGGCGATGTCGATGACCAGCCACTTGGTCGACTCGCTCTTGCCGTCGAACGACAGGCCGCTGGCGATGCGCACCGGGCTGCGCCCGCCGTCGCAGCCGACGAGATAACGTGAAGTCACGGTCTGAACCGCTCCCGCCGGTTCTCCTGTCGCATCGACGGGTTGCACCTGCACCTCTACACCGGCGTCGACCTCGGTGAAGCCGGCGACGCTGCGCTGCAACTGCAGGCTGACGTGCGAAAAGCGCTCGAGGCCAATCGCCAACTCGCGGTCGACCAGCGGCTGGATGAAGCCGCTGCGGCGCGGCCAGCCGAACGGCTGTGCTGTTGGCGCGATGGCCGCCAGCACGCGCCCACGTCTGTCGACGAATCGCATGATCTGATTCGGCACCGTGTGACGCCGTACTGCGTCGACCAGGCCGACGGCCTGGAAGCTGCGCAGCGCCTCGTCGTCGATGCCGACGCCGCGCGGGTAGTCGATCAGTGCCGGCAGCTTCTCGATCACCAGCGTGCGAACGCCGAGCGTGCCCAGGTGGTTGGCCAGCGTCAGGCCCGTCGGGCCGGCACCGGCGATCACCACGTCGTAGTCGATTGCTTTGTTTGTCGTCGCCATGAATGTCTCCTGGTGGCGAGGCGCCTCACGCCACCGGCGTCGACGCGTCGCGGCCGAGCAGGAAGTTGATGTGAAGGCGGTTGAAGGTGGCCACGTCTTCCCATTGCGGCCAATGGCCGCAGTCGTCCATCACGACGAACTGGGCGCCGGGGATCATCTCGGCAATGCGCTTGCCTTCGCCCACGTCGGCGGTCGGGTCGTCGGACGTCCACAGCACCAGCGTCGGCGCCTGGATGCGGGCGTAGTCCTCGGGGCGCATCAGGTTGCGGGTGCGGATGTCCATGTCCTGCAGCACGATTGCGTTGGCCATCGCCTGCTTGAATCCGGGCTGCGAATAGATGGCCTGGCGGCAGGCGATCAGGTCGGCCGTCGCGTCCTTCTTGTCCTTCATCAACCATTCGACACGGGCCTTGATGAAGTCCCAGCTCGGGTCTTCGGCGGCTTGCGTGGAAATGCTCTTCAGGCGTGCCATCACGGTGGGTTCGGCGCGCGAGCCACCGGCGGTGTTGAGCACGACGCGGTTCACGCGGTCGGGGTGCCGCGAGGCCAGCCACGACGCCACCCAGCCGCCCAGCGATTCGCCGCTGATGTGCGCCCTGTCCCAGCCTTGTGCGTCCATGAAGCGCAGGATGTGGTCGACGTAGTGCGGCAGCTCGTACGGGTGGTTCGGCTTGTCGGTCCAGCCGTGGCCGAGCATGTCGATCGACCACGTGTCGAAGTGGCGGCCGTGTGCGTCGAGGTTGCGCGCATAGGCTTCGGCATGACCGCCGACGCCGTGCAGCAGGATCAACGGCGGCAACGACTTGTCGCCGGCGTGCAGGTAGCGGGTACGGGTGCCCTTGGCGTCGAACCAGCCCTGCGCGAATGAGGTGCTGCGGAGGTCTTGCCAGAGGCTGGTGTGGTTGCTTGCGGTCATGAGGGTGTGTCCTTGAGGGAAGGGGTCGGCGCGGCGTGAACGGACTGTCGTCGACCTGGGACCATGCGTAAACTGCGTGCACCTGGTGCACGTTGGGCGCTGGGTTAACCCGGCTCAGGAGGCTTGATGCGCAGCGGCCCGAAGGCGACGACGCGGCAGTACAAGGAGGTGCGAGGCCTGACCCGCGGCCTCGAGGTGCTAAAGGCACTGAACCGCTTGCCGGGGGCCATCGGGTCCACCACCGAGCTCGCCCGCGCCTGTTCGATCGACCGCACCACGACCAAGCGGCTGCTCGAAACGCTGCGCCTGCAAGGATTGGTGCGGCAAGGCGAGCGCGACGGCCAGTACTACCTGACCTTCGAGGTGCGCCGCCTGAGCGAAGGCTTCGAGGACGAAACCTGGGTCGCCCAGGTGGCCACGCCGATGATGCATGCATCGGTGCGCGAACTCGTCTGGCCGTGCGACCTTGCGACTGCCGAGGCGGGCTTCATGGTCGTCCGCGAATCGACCCATCGCTGGAGCGCGCTGTCGCAGCACCGCGCGATGATCGGAGAGAAGATGCCGATGTTGGTGACGGCGGTGGGGCGTGCGTACCTGACGGCCTGCGACGACGCCGAGCGAGAAGCCGTGTTGGAGCTGCTAGGCGGACGCGGCGATCAGTGGGGAGAACTGGCGCGCGACAAGCGCGCCGTGCGTCGGATCATGACCGACACGCTCAAGCGCGGGTATGCCTACAACGACGGCGAGTGGGCGCGCGAGGCAGACTTCGCGGCGATCGCCGTCCCGGTCTTGAGCGGCGGACGGCTGCTCGCGGCGCTGAACATGGTGTTTCCAAAGGCCGCGGTGTCGATGAAGGACCTCGATGCCAGGTTCGTACCGGCGCTGACGCGGTTGGCGGACTCGATCGGCAAGGCGAGCGACGCGTGGGTGAACGAGTGATCTCTTGCAACTCGAGTTCGGCCGCGCTAGGCGAACAACTAGAGCAATCGGCACCACCGAGTGCTTCGGGGCGGTCCAATTGGCTTGCCGAAGGACAGTAATGGATACCGAACCGCCGGGCATCCCTTTCGGATGTCTCAGCCCTCGAGACGCCATCCCGGGAACCTTGAAGGCAAGGAGCCGGGCAAAGCGTCAGGCTTTTACGGCGTAGCTTCTGGCGTAGGTTTTCTGGGAACGCGTTTGCTTTTCAGAGGTGCAGGTACTGCTGCATCATGGGCGTATGGGCAGGAGCACCTGCGCCGCTCGGTGTCTGGTGCACCTCGGGATTCATCGGTCGGCTCCGGTCGCGCGCCGGAGCGGGTCGAACTGGCTTGGGTCCATCGTGTCGTGTTGCACTCTTCGACGCCCGGTGGAGGAGGGCGCTGCGGCAGTGGATGATCGCATGCTCCAAACGCGGGCCGGCCTGGCGGCCACTGGAGACGCGTGTTCGCCGCAGACGTGGCCACCGTGCCGTTCAAGCAGATCGTCTCGCCGCCGGCGACGGCGCCGAGGCTGCCCTCGGCGCCTTCGACCATCTCATCGAGCGGCCTGAGCGTGTCGCCGCGCTTCAGCCCGTCATCGGGACGTCGCAAAGGCGCGCCTGCCGCGCTGGCGTGCAGGAGTGCACGCCGGCCGCCGATTGGGACCTACGCTCAGGCCGCAACGCGTCGATAGAGCGCACAGGGTTGCTGCCCGGCGTTCGCAATGAGTCTGTCTTCCTGCTTGTTCCGCGGGGCGGCGCTGCCGCTGGCGCTAGCCTTGGTTCTTCCGGCGGCGCTGGCAGCCGAAACCTTCGCTCAGCGGCTGGAGCTGGTTCGCACGCTGGCTGGCGCCGACCCTCATGGCGCACGCTTGGCCTTGGAGTCGTTGCGCGACGAAGCCATGCACTCAGGGCAGCCCGATCTGCGCCTTGGCGTGGACGAGGTCGATTGCCGAATTCTGACGGACATCGATGAGAAGCAGGCATCGAATGTCGCCCACGCAGGCATCCGCAGCGCTGGCACTCCCACGACGGAACCGGTCCTCCTGGCCTGGCTGAAGCTGCGCGCCTGCCACGCGGGCGCGCAGATCGGCATCGGGAATACGGCTGCCGGTGAACGCGAGCTCGCAGAAGTGCTCGCCCAGTCAAGCGCTGACTCGCTGGTCCACGCCCGTGCATTGGCCCTCCTTGAAGGCGGTGTTCACCATTCCCGCAGCGGCGCCTTCTTGCGGGGACAGGACGAGCTGCTCCAAGCCTGCGAGTTGCTGAAATCGCGCGGATTCGGCCACGACCTCGAACGCTGCCGCAGCCACCTTGCCAACCACTACAAGCGCGTCGGCGACTTCGACGAGGCATTGCGTCTGCTGCAGGACCTGCGCACGAATGCGCGCGCCAGAGGGGCCGTGTGGGACGATGCCGTCTACGCGCTTGGAGTCGGGCAAATTCATCACAGCCGCGCCAGTTGGCCCGAGGCCCTCGTGGCGTTTCGAGAGGCGGCGTCCATGTGCAGGCGCACCAACGACAAGGCAGGCGAGGCCTATGCAGAGCACGGGCTGGCCGCCACGCTCCTGAGCCTGGACCGTCCCGGGGAGGGCCTCGGGCACATCGAGCGAACCCTCGAGATACTCGCCGGCCAGGACGACCCCATGCAGGTGGTCCGAAGCACGCTGCTGCGCGCCCGATTGCTGGCGGCGGTCGGCCGGGCGGCGGAAGCGGCGGCGGCTCTGCAAGGCACCGAAGCCAAGGTGTTCTCGCTGAATGAAGACGTGCTGAGCAGTGACTGGTGGCAGGCCAATGCCCTTGCACAGCGCGGGCTTGGCCGCTGGCGCGAAGCGTACGAATCGCTCGCGAAATGGAAGGAGATTGATGCCCGCCTGCAGGAGCAGCGCAAGTCCGAGCAGGCCGCACGCCTGCGCGCGCAATTCAATCGCGCACAGGACATCGAGGCCCTGGAAGCGCTGAAGAGGCTCAACGAGCGGGACCGTCGCCTGCGCCGCACTCAGGCCGCGGCGATCGCGCTCTTCGTGCTGCTCCTTCTCGTCGCCGTGGCGTATGCGGTGAAGAAGGTTCGAGAGGCCAGGTTGCTGGGCGCACTGGCCTCCACCGACGAGCTGACAGGGCTTCCCAATCGCCGCGCGGTCTTCGCATATGCGGAAAGCCTGATGCACCTCGTCCGCGCGCGCGGTGGACGGCTGAGCGTCCTGATGATCGACGTGGACCACTTCAAGCAGGTCAACGATGCGCACGGGCACTCGGTGGGCGACGAAGTGCTTCGGCACATTGCGCGCACGCTCCCGGCGGGTCTTCGCAGCCGCGACCGGCTTGGACGCCTGGGCGGAGAGGAGTTCGTCGTCTTCCTGCCTGATGCTTCCGTGGATCAGGCAGAGCACATCGCCGAGCGAATGCGCGATGGCATCGAATGCACGCCTGTCGCGACTTCGGCGGGTCCGTTGCGGTTGACGATCAGTATTGGTGTCTCGGAGGTGATCGACTCGTCGGATTCCGTCTCTCTGATGCTGGCACGCGCAGACGCGGCGCTCTACAAGGCGAAGGCCGGCGGGCGCAACGCGGTCGTGTTGTGCGAGTCGCTGCGAGATCATTGCGGAGCACCGTGCGGGTCTCCTGCCGGTTGAGCACCAGTTCGCCTGTCGCAGCAGGCGGCCGATATCGGCGCTCGCATCGTGCCCGGACATCGAGTGCTCGGCGTGGCCGAGCAACGCGCAGCGATCCTCCTCCGACACGCCGGCCGCCCGCAGCCGGCAGGCAAACGTGTGGCGCAGGTCATGCACGCGCAGGCGTCGCAGCCCGACCTCGCGGCGCACCTTCTGCCAGCCGTTGTTGTTCATCGTCCCGATACGGTGCCCCCGGTAGGGAAACACCTCGACCGGGCGCAGGTGGTGCTGGAGTCGCCGGTGCAGCTGTGAAGGAGATCGGCGCTGAGCGAGTCGGCATCCGCCTGTCGCCTCACGGCGTGCTCAATGGCACCGGTGCATACGAAGGCGTAGACGAGCAATACCTGACGCTGATCAAGCAACTCTCTGCGGTCGGCCTCATGTACGTTCACGTGCTGGACCATTCGGCCATGGGCACTCCGCCCGTCCCGGCGAAGCTGAAGACCGACCCGAGGGCTGCATTCGACGGCCCCTTCATCCTCGCCGGCGGGCTCAAAAGGCCAGCGCAGAACAGGCGCTGAGAGAAGGTCGCGCAGACCAGACCGCCATGGGCAGGCCTTTCATCGCCAACCCTGACCTGGTCGAGCGCCTGCGCCAGGACGCGCCCTTGAACGCGCCTACACCGGACAAGGTCTACACGCCGGGTGCAAAGGGCTACACGGACTATCCGACGCTTGTAGGTTAAGCGCGGCGACTTGAAAAAAGCGGGGGCAGCTGTCGCAGCGAACTGATGCCCGCATCCGTTCGAGGGCAGCTCAGGGCCGCTCTCAGCGGACCTTCACCACGACCTTGCCTTTGGCACGCCCCTGCTCGACATAGGCCAGAGCCTCTGCGGTCTGGTCCAGCGTGAACGATCGGTCGACGACGGGACGGATCGCACCCTTCTCCACCAGCGCCGTGATCTGGCTCAGCTGCTTGCCTTCTGCGCGCATGAAGACGAACGCATAGTTGACGCCGCGCGCCTTGGCCTTCCTTCGAATGCCGAAGCTCAGCAGGCGCAGCACCTGCTTCACCGGCCAGGCGAATCCCCGCTCGGCAGCGAAGGCGGGCGTGGGCGGCCCGGAGATCGAGATGAGGTGCCCGCCGGGCTTGAGCACCTGCAGCGACTTGTGCAGTTCATCGCTGCCGAGGCTGTTCAGCACCACGTCGTAGTCACGCAGTTCGGTGGCGAAGTCCTGCTTCTTGTAGTCGATGACCACATCGGCGCCCAAGGCCTTGACCCAATCGACGTTTGCCGTGCTCGTGTTCGTGGCGACCCAGGCCCCAAGGTGCTTGGCCAACTGGATCGCGATGCTGCCAACCCCACCTGAGCCCGCCTGAATGAACACCTTCTGCCCCTTCTTCAGCTTGGCCGTCTCGACCAAGACCTGCCAGGCCGTCAGCGCCACGAGCGGCAGCGAAGCCGCTTCGCCCATGCCGATGTTGGCCGGCTTGCGAGCCACCGACGTGGCCTTGACCGCGATCAGCTCTGCGAACGTGCCAATCCGGTCGTCGTCGGGACGGGCATAGACCTCGTCACCCACCTTGAAGTCTCGAACGAGACGGCCGACCCGCACGACGGTGCCGGCCACGTCGTTGCCGAGGATCAGCGGCATGCGGTAGGGAAGGACGCTCTTGAACTCGCCGGTCCTGGTCTTGGTGTCCAGCGCGTTCACGCTGGCGGCGTGAATCTGGATCAGCACGTCGTCGTCATGCATGCCCGGTTCAGGCATGTCGGCGAGGCGACCGACTTCCTTCTTGCCGTAGCGGTCGATGATGAAGGCTTTCATGGGGATCTCTTTCTTTTGAAGTGGAAGGTCAGGGGCAGCCGCGCGACCCAGGATTCGAAATCATCGATGTCTTGCCGCAGCTCAGGCGCTCACGTCCACAACCGTGCGCCCACGCACCTGCCCTCGCAGCACGGGCTCCGCGAGGCCGGGCACTTCCGTGAGACCGACCACCTGGGTGGCACGCGCAAGCTTGCCAAGATCGAGGTCCGTCGCCAGGCGGGACCACGCTGCCAGGCGCACGTCCTGCGGTGCGTTGACCGAATCGATGCCGGCCAGCGTGACATTGCGCAAGATGAAGGGAAGGACCGAGCCGGGAAGGTCCATACCCTGTGCCAGGCCAAACGCGGCCACGGCGCCGCGGTAGCGGGTCTGGGCCAGCACATTGGCCAGCGTGTGGCTACCCACCGAGTCGATGGCTCCAGCCCAGCGCTCGTTGCCGATCGGCGCGCCCGGTTCGGACAGCGTGCGGCGATCAATCACCTCCACGGCGCCCAGGTCACGCAGATAGGCCGTCTCCTCGGCGCGTCCGGTCGAGGCGACGACGCGGTAGCCGAGCTTGGACAGCAGCGCGATGGCGACGGACCCAGACCCGCCGCCAGCGCCGGTGACCAGCACCTCACCCTTGTCCGGTGTCAGGCCAGCGTGCTCCAGCGCCAGCACGGCGAGCATCGCCGTGTAGCCTGCCGTGCCGATCGCCATGGCATCCCGTGTCGAGAACACGCCGGGCAGCTTGATCAACCAATCGCCGCTGACGCGGGCCTTCTGCGCGAAGCCGCCGTGATGCGTCTGGCTCAAGCCCCAGCCGTTGGCAACCACGCGGTCCCCCGGCGCGAACGCGGGGTGTGAGGACGTTTCCACCACGCCGGCGAAATCGATGCCTGGAATCAGTGGGAACTGGCGGATGACAGGCGCGCGGCCGCTGATCGCCGCCGCGTCCTTGTAGTTCACCGTCGAGTAGTCGATCGCGACGGTGACGTCGCCGGGCATCAGATCAGCCTCGGAGAAATCGACCAGGTCGGTCGAAAGCGCCTCACCAGACTTGGTGCTCAGTAGTGCTTTGAATGTCATTGCATTGATCCTTTGCAATAGCGGTTTGTTCGAGAGTGTTCCACTGCGCGCGCGCAGGCGACGTGTGCGGTAGGTGTCGAACGCGATCACGTGGTGTTTCGCGGCAATGCCGTCCACCACGCGCGGGTCCGTGGCCCCGAGGGGCCATGGATGCATGCTTGCTCGCGCGCTATGCGCCTGCGGGCCAATTCCAGAGCAGGGCGCAGTTCGAATGTGGCACTCAGCGCAAAGGCTGGTAGCGCGATGCCGCTTCGTTGCTCGACAGGTGGGGCGCCATCGCCTTGCGCGCGCCTTCGTAGGCGTCCCAGAGGGCCACGTCGTGCAGCGACGGAAGCGTCACCGACTCGCCGCGCTCGAAGCCCAGCAAGGCGGCATCCACCAGGTCTTCGGCACGCATCACGATCTGCGCCGGCAGGTGCTCCACGGGAAGGCCGCCGCGTGCCCAGAATTCGGTGGCCGTCGCACCCGGCAGCACGGCTTGCACCTGCACGCCCTTGCCGGCCAGTTCGTGCTGCAGCGATTGACTGAAAGCCAACACGAAGGCCTTGCTGCCGCCATACACGCCGTTCAGCGTCTCTGGCGAGACGGCCACGATGGAGGCGATGTTGATCAGCGCACCTCTGCCGCGTGCCACGAAGCCGGGCACCGCGGCGTAGCTCAGCCGGGTGAGCGCCGTCACGTTGAGGTCGATCATGCGCACCATCTGGTCCACGTCGCTCTCCAGCAGCGACGTGTGCGTGCCCATGCCGGCGGTTGTTGACCAGCAGGGTGATGCTCGCACCTGCTTGAGCTTGTTTTCCACGCTGTGCAGCGCCACCGGGTTGTTCAGGTCGGCGGGGAAAGACCTCCACCGCGCGGCCGTGGCGGCTGCTGATGTCCGCGGCCAACGGATTCAAACGCTCGCGGCTGCGGGCGACCAGGATGAGGTCGTAACCGCGCCGCGCCAGGCGGTCGGCGTAGAGAGCCCCGATGCCGGAGGAGGCTCCGGTGATGAGGGCGGTGCCCAGGCTTGTCTGCGTCATGGTGATGCTCCGTCTTGGGGTTTCGATGGTGCGCATGTTGTGCCGTCGGGCGTTTGGCGTAAATGACGCGTATAGTCGTGTTTTATGCCATCGGCTCCCGAGACCGCACATGCACAGAATCAGCTACGTCCTGCCGGCCGGCTTTCAGGTGATGGCGCTGGCCACGCAGGCGGTCTTCGAGTTCGCCAACCTCGTGGCCGGCGAGCCCTTCTACGAGGTGACTTGCCACTCGATGCCCGGCGGCAGCGTGAACGCTTCGCTGGGCACGGCCCTGCAGACGAGGCCCTTCACCGCACGCAGCACGGCCGACACCTGGATGGTGGTGGGCGTGATCGACCCGTTGGCCACCCCCTCACCATCCGAACTGCTGCATGCGCTGCGAAAGTGCAGCGCTTGCGTGTCGGACCGTGGGGCTGTGCACCGGAGCTTCGTACTGGCCGAGGCCGGCTTGCTGGCAGGGCGACGTGCACCACGCATGGGCTTATGCGCACGCACTGCAAACGGCGGCATCCCGATGTCCAGGTCGAGCCGGACCGCATCTTCATCGCCGATGACCCGATCTGGACCTCCGCCGGCATGACGGCGGAACTGGACCTGGCGCTCGCCCTCGTCGGCAAGGACCTCGGCGACGACGTGGCGCGATCGGTGGCGCACCGGCTGGTCATGCATCAGCGCCGTTCGGGCGGCCAGTCGCAGCATTCGGAGATCCTGATCTCGCGCCGCGCTCGGACCGCATCGCGCGGGCGCTGGAGCATGCACGCCGCCACCTGGCGCAGCCGCTGGGCGTGGAAGAACTCGCTGCCGCCGCGAACCTCAGCCCGCGCCAGTTCAGCCGTGTGTTCACCGCCGAGACCGGCCAGTCGCCAGCCAAGGCGGTAGAGCGTTTACGCGTGGAGGCGGCGCGCTTGATGATCGAGCGCAGCCGCCACCCGCTGGAGGTGGTTGCACGCGAAACGGGCTTTCGCGATCGGCGCCATCTTCGCGAGGCGTTCATGCGGGGCTTGGGCAAGCCGCCTCAGTCGCTCAGGCGCGACGCCCGCCTGGGGTCCTGAGGCGTGTCGAGACGACGGTGGCGGTCTTGCCATGCGTCGATCGTCGACATCGGCACACGAGACGGACCACTCGTTCACGAGCGCTGGCGTTGCCATGCGATGTCTGGATTGGAGCTGGACGCAGGGCCCACGCTCATGCCCGAGGCGACTTCGCGCGGCCGACCCGGTGCGGACATCGCGAAGCGTCAACGCATCGCCGAAAAGTCGACGTTCGATGGCATCCGCACCTAGGCGTCTTCGCGGATCCGGACGAGTTGTTCCTGGAGTTCCACCAAGGCGGGCGCAAGCGCGCTTGCGTCCAGCACGCGTCGACTTTATACTGAACTATATGGTTCAGCATTCATCCCGTCTTGACCTCTCCTTCGCCGCGCTGGCCGACGCGACACGGCGCGGCATCATCGAGCAGCTCTGGCGCAAGGACGCCTCGATCACAGAGCTCGCCGAGCGCTTCCAAATGACGCTGACGGGCATGAAGAAGCACGTTGGCGTGCTGGAGCAGGCTGGGCTGGTCATAACCGAGAAGGTAGGGCGCGTGCGCACCTGCCAGCTGGGGCGGGGCGCTCTGGACGAGGAGTGGGCCTGGCTTGAGCGCTACCGCCGCATGTGGACGGCGCGCTTCGATGCGCTGGACAAGGTGGTCGAGGAACTGAAACGCAAGGAGAGAGACGATGGTCGAAGAAAGTGAGCCCGCCGGCGCGAAGCATCCCACCTCGGTGGAGCGCAAGTCCGACCGCGAAGTGGTCGTCAGGCGTATCTTCGACGCGCCCGCGCGGCTGGTGTTCGAGGCTTGGACGCGGCCTGAACTGTTCAGGCAGTGGTGGGTGCCGAAGTCGATCGGCCTGGTGTTGTTGTCCCTGGAACAGGACGTACGCGTGGGCGGCGGCTACCGCCTCGTGTTCGACCTCGGCGACTCGAAGACGATGGCCTTCTTCGGCAAGTACACCGAGGTAACGCCGCCGTCGCGCCTAGCTTGGACGAACGAGGAAAGCGACGACGGCGCCGTGACCACCGTCACGTTTGAGGAGAAGGACGGCCGGACACACCTGACGTTCTCCGAGCTCTACCCGACAAAGGAAGCACTCGACCGCAATATCGGGAGTACGGAGGGGCTGCCCGAGCAGTTCGCGCAGCTGGAGGCGTTGCTCCCGACGCTCGTCTGAGAGGCGCCAGCGCTCTGCGGCCGAACCACCACGTTCATCGGCCGGCGCGCCAACATCTGCTCGGGCCACTGGGGCTTTTGCTTGCCGTTTTTGATGACTGCACGCGCACCGTGGATCACCAGCGTTCGCAGGTACGGGTCACCGCGCTTGGAGATGCGACCCATGCGCGCCTTGCCACCGGTTCCGGCGGCGGCGACAGGGAAGTTTGTCAATGGCGTTGGTTGGCCGACCTGGGGCCGTCCAGTCCCGGTGGGCAACGACTGCTACCTGGCCTACTGCTCACGTTTGGGAAGTCCTGCGTTGCGGTGCCCGGTGCGCCAACTTCGGACCCCCTGAAGGCAGGCGACCGATGATGAGTTCGGCCATCGGCGACGGGGTGCGGCCTCGCAAGGTGACGACTCCCATCTCCGAGAACAGAGCCGGCAAGCCAACCACTGGCAACGCGTGGAATGTTCCCGCAGCCACCTCTTGCTCGACGGCTGCGTGCGGGGCGGCCAGCACCGAGTCACTGGCAAGCGCGACGTCCTTCAATACGCCGACGTCATCACACTCCAACGCCATGGAAAGCTCCGCAGATGGCTCCATGCCGAGCAAGCCCCCCAGAACGGAGCGCACGCCCGCGGGCACCCGCACCGATGCGACACCGTGGTCCCACAGCTGCTGCAGCGTGACGGACTTCTGCCGTGCCAGCGGATGCCCGCTGCGCACATAGAACCCGCCGGGCTCGCGGCGCAATGGACGCACCAGCACTGCAGGCTCGGACGGAAGATCGCGCGTGTCGGCGACGAAGAATTCGATGTCTTCCTCAAGCAGCCGCTTGAGCAGCAACTGCCAGTTGCTGATTTCGACGCGCACGTTGACACCGGGAAACTCGCGACGCACGGCTGCGAGCAGCGTTGACAGGAAGGTTGCGGCAGGGAACGGCCCCACGCCGAACGCCGTGTCGCCCAGGCCCCGGTTGCGGTAGAGGTCGACGTCGCGCCGCAAGCAGTGGCTGTTGAACACGAGCTGGCGGGCTCGCGCGACGACGAATTCGCCGGCTGGAGTGGGTACGACTTCGTGCGTGCCGCGATCGAACAAGCGCATTCCCAGCTCCGCTTCTGCCGCCTGGATGCTGCGCGTCAATGCCGGTTGACTCAGGTGCACTTGCTCGGCGGCACGCGCGAAGCTGCGCCGGTCTGCCACGGCAACGATGTGAGCCCAGCGCCTGAGGTCCATCCGAGCTCCCTGCGAAGCATTGCAGCCAATGCATCAACAGTACAACAACTATGCATTGGACTCAATCGCACCTTGCCCCAAGAATCCTGCCACCCGGAGCCACGGCGGCGGAGCATCCGGCCTTGCACCGACTCACGATGCCGCACAGGAGACATCCGTTGAACCCCATGCAGAACATCGTGTTGGTCGCGATCATCGTTTTCTTCGCCGCGCTCGAAATCGGGTCGCGGCGCCACAAGAGTTTTCATGCAACTGCCGACGACACCAAGCTCGAGGCGTTCATGTTCCTCGCGTTGATCGCGTTCTCGCAGCCGTTCATCTTCGCGGTCACGGGAAAGGTTTGCGAGCTCGTGATGCCCGGTCAGCGCGGCGCGTGGGCGGAGCTTCCGTGGTGGGCGCTGGCTGCGATCCTGCTGGTGGGCGACGACATGACCCAGTACTGGTGGCACCGGGTCTCGCACACGCCGCTGATGTGGCCGCTGCACCGGGCGCACCACACCGCGCACTACATGAGCATCCGCATCACCTATCGGAACAATTTCTTCTACTACCTGATGATGCCGGGCCTGTGGATATCCGGCGTGCTGATCTACCTGGGGCTGGGAAGCGTCTATCTCGTCTACATCGTGGTCAAGCTGACGGTGATCCTGGGCGCACACAGCGCGGTGCGCTGGGACGAGCCGCTGTATCGGATCAAGTGGTTGCACCCGCTCGCCTGGGTGCTCGAACGAACGGTGTCGACCCCTGCCACCCACTGGGCTCATCACGCGCTCACGAACGACGACGGCATCGGTCACTACAAGGGAAACTTCGGCAACCTGCTGTTCTTGTGGGACATCGTCTTCGGCACGGCGAAGATCACGCGCCGCTACCCGGCCCACGTCGGCCTGGAGGACGATCTGGTGTACGGCAAGGAGCGTTGGTTCGTGGAGATGTTCTATCCGCTCTTCCAATCGCGACGCGAACAATCGACCCTCGTGCGCAGCCGCACCATCACCGAGACGCCGATCGATGCGGATCCACTGCAGCCAGCGAGCAGCCGGGCGTGAATGCCATGCTGCCGTTGCGCAAGACGCAAATGCTGGCTTTCGATCCGGAAGTCATGGCGATGGCGTTGCAAGACGGCGTGCTCGAGCACGTGCAGCTCGAGCCGGGTGTGTTCCGCGGCCAGATCGCTCACACCGCGACGCCCGGCAGCCGAGTCGATTGGGGCCGCTACGGGTTGTCCGTTCTCGCGCGCGGCGACACCACGCGCGACATGGTCACGATCACGCTGCCCCTCGGCGGGCACGGCGCCTGGCGCGTTCACGGGCGTGACGCGAACGTCGGCGACATCGTCATCTTTCCGGAGTGCGGTGAACTCCTGGTGACCCTCCCGCCCGAGGCGCAGTGGTTGTCGGTGCAGGTGCCGCGCTGCCGCCTCGAAGCGGCGGAGCTGGAGCCGGCGTTGTGTCGAGGCGGGTGCCCGCGGCGTGCCAAGGGTGAGATCGATGCCGGCCTGCAGGCGACGCTTGCTTCGCTGGCCCCGGTCCTGGCGCCGCACGACAGCAGTGCCATCGCCGGCGATGCCGAGATGCAACGGGCGCATGATGAGTTGCTTGCCGCTCTGTTCTGCGAGTTGGCGCGTCGTGGCGGCTCGGCCGATGCCAGCGCGGCGCTGAGCCCAGGCGAACGCTGGCGCGTGGTCCGCCGCGCCGAGGATTACCTCGACGGCCGTGGCGACGAGTCGGTCCGCATCGACGATCTGTGCGTTGCGGCCTGCACGAGCCTGTCGCGTCTCGAGCGCTCGTTCCATGAGGTCTTCGGCGTCGGGCCGCGGCGCTTCCTGATGCTGCGCCGGCTCGCTGCGGTGCGCCGAGAGCTGCTGCGCGCCGATGCCGGCACCTCGGTCACCGACGTGGCCACGCGCTGGGGTTTTTTCCACCTCGGCCGCTTCTCGCAGGAGTACAGGCTGCACTACGGCGAGCGCCCGTCGCAGACCTTGAGCCAGCTTCGCGGCGTGGTGCCGACGCCGGTGCACGCGGCCTGACCGCGGCGCCAAGTCGCCGGAAAGCGGATAGGCGGCATGGCGCCGCGTCTTCAAGATGGCGGTCAACCTGGAGACACCCCATGCCCAAGCTGTCGGTCATCGACCTGGCGATGTTCCTGCTCGAAACGCCCGAGCGTCCTTTCAACGTCGGCCCGCTGGTGCTGCTTCGCCCGCCGAAGGGCGCGCGGCGGTTTGCCGACCGGCTGCACGAGCGCATGCTCGCGCATGAGCCGGGTCCGCCGTTCAACTACCGGCTGCAGCTTTCGCTGTCGCGGCTTCCAAGCGTCGAACCGATGACGGGGGCAGACCTTTCGAAGCATGTCCATCGACTCACGTTGACCGGCGACGGCTCGATGGACGACCTCATGGCCAAGGTTTGCGAGTTGCACGAGCGCCCGCTGTCGCGTGACGGCTTGCTGTGGCAGTTCTACGTGATCGACGGCTTGTCCGATGGCCGCGTGGCGCTGTACAGCAAGGTACACCACGGCATCATCGACGGGCGTGGATTCGTCGAAGCCGTGACGCACTGGTTCTCGAACGATCCGAAGGATCGCCAAGTCAGGGCACTGTGGCAGGGCGTGCCGCGCGCAAGCCATGCTCGGGAACGGGTCGGCGCCGACCCGACTGCTGCGCCGCGCGTGGCGCGAGCCGGCTTGCCCGGCCTGCTGCAGGAGTCCGGCGGCATGCTGCGCTCCGGCACGGCCCTGTGCCGCATGCTGGCCGCGCAGGGCCGGCGCAGCGTGGGGCTGGGCGGCAAGGCGATGGACTTTCCGTTTGTCCGTGTTCCACAGGTGCTCAGCGGCGTGGCGAGCGCCAGGCGCAACTACGCGTTCGCGACCTTGCCCCTTTCCGAGCTCAAGGCGCTCGGAAAGGCCGAAGGGGCGACCGTCAACGACATGCTGCTCACAGTGCTCGACGGCGGGCTGGACCGCTACCTTGCCGGGCAGCCGCAGCGTCCGTCCAGGCCGCTGGTGGTCGACATGCCGGTCGCCCTCCCAGGCGCGAGCGGCGGCAACCAGATCGCGGTCCTGCAATTGGCCATGGGCCAGCCCGGCACAGGCGCGCGCGAGCGCCTGGCCGCCATCCGCGAGGAGACCGCACGCGTCAAGGCGGCCGTGAAGGGCAACTCCAGCGAGACGGTGATGCTCTACACCACGCTCGTGCACGCGCTGCCGACGCTCCTCGAGCGGGTCGGCATCAAGCGCCCGCTGCTGGTGTCGAACCTGGTGTTTTCGAACCCCTTCGGTTTCGAGGGCCGGCAGTACTTGATGGGTGCCGAGGTCGAGCTGGCATTGCCGATGTCGGTGGTGGCCGCGGGCCAGATGCTCAACGTCACCGTGGTCACGCTCGGTGATTTGCTGCAGGTCGGGTTCCTCGGCATTCCCGGTGCGGTCGATCGCATCGACGAGCTGCCGCGATGCACACGCGAGGCTTTCGACGCGCTGAAGCTCGAACTGGACGCACCCGCCCCGACGAGCACGCGCAAGGCAAAGCCTGGGCCGCCGCGCGCCCCGCGTGCGGCGACCGCGCGTGTGGCTCGCAAGCACGCGGCGGCGTGAGGTCGACTTGCGCAGGCTCCTGCTCAACACGCTGCTGCGCCGGCTCGTCAAGCCGATATGGCGGCGCGCGCCGTCGATCGAGCTGCTGCGTCGCCGGGCGTCGATGATCGATCGTCGCTTCGGCTCCGGCACGGCGCCCGGGGCCGCACAGGCAGAGCGTCTGTCCGATCAGGTCAGCGCGCAGTGGCTCGTTCCGGCGGATCGAGCGCACGACGGCGCGATCCTGTACCTGCATGGCGGCGCGTTCTGCGTCCATCTGCCCGGGCTCTATCGCGACTTCTGCCTGGACCTGGCACGCCGCACGAGGGTGCCGGTACTGCTGCCGGAGTACCGTCTCGCGCCCGAGCACCCGGCTCCCGCGGCACTCGACGACTGCGAGCTGGCCTACCGCCGCCTGCTGCGCGAGCTGCCGGCGCATCGCATCGTGGTGGCCGGCGATTCAGCGGGCGGCAATCTCGCGCTGGCACTGCTGCAGCGCTGCAAGCGCACCGGGCTGCCGCTGCCGGCCGGCGCCGTGTTGCTGTCGCCGGCGACCGACCTGAGCGGTGAAGGCTGGTCGATGCACTACAACGAACGGCGCGACGTGATGTTCACGGCGCACGTGCTGGACGTGGTCGTCGACCACTACCTGCCTGGCATGCTGGCCGACGACCCCGAGGTCTCGCCGCTGCATGGCGATTGGAGCGGCCTGCCTCCGCTGCGCTTTCACGCCTCCAGCTCGGAGATGCTGCTCGACCACAGCCTGCGCGCCGTCGAACGGGCGCGGCTGCAGGGCATCGATGCGCAGGCCAAGGTGTGGCTCGATCTTCCGCACGTCTTCCCGATGTTCGGCCTGCTCCACGAGGCCCACCAGTGCCGCGCGGAGATCGCTGCCTTCATCTGCGACCGGCTCGCCGCGGCCGGGACGGCGATTGACGAAAAGTGGATAGCCGACACCGAACCCCTGCTCATACAGTGACCGGCATCGAGCAAGGCACCGGACAGGAGCATCCCATGACCACCCGAACGCGCGCATCTCAAGCGCCCAAACGCGCAGTCCCCATGAAGTCATCGCAGCGCACCACGTCAAAGGCCAACGCGATGGTCGAGCGGTCGGGCTTGGCAGGCCGTCTCGGCATCCGTTGGCGCAAGGACGTCAAAGCAATCTTGAGCGCCGGTCGGGTCTCTTTCGCCGGGATCCAGGCGGTGCTGGGCCGCGCGACCGTGTTGAGCAAGGAAGCCGCTGGCGAGTGGCGCACCGCGGCCCGCGTGATGGCGGAGATCGGACCGCAGGAAAGCGCGCGGCTCGTTCACAAGCTGGCCATCGCGGCTTTCGAGTTCGCGCTCGCCGACATCCGCGAATTGGCCGAGCTCGCCGCCAGCTCGCAGTGCGAGGCCTTGGGCGTCGTGCGCCGGCGGATCGACCAAAACGTCGACGACGTGCGGCGCCTGTTGCGCGCCTGATTCACCGAACCGAGGAAACCGACATGTCGAGGAAACACTGGCTCGTCAACTACGGCAGCACCCCGCACGAGATCGACCCCGATGCCCATCGATCGGTGGTCGAGATGATGGACCAGGCCATGAAGCGCTTCGCGGACCTTCCGGCGATGCGCTGCGCCGGCCAGACGCTGACCTATGCCGACATCGACCGCCTGTCGCGCGACTTCGCGGCTTACCTGCAGGGCAGGCTCGGCGTGAAGAAGGGCGACCGCGTCGCAGTAATGACGCCCAACCTGCTGGCCTTCCCGATCGCCTTCCTCGGCATCATCCGCGCCGGCGCCGCGCAGGCCAACGTGAACCCGATGTACACGCCGCGCGAGCTCGAGCATCAGCTCAACGACGCGGGCGTCGAGACCATCGTCGTCTTCGGCGGTGTCAGCGCCACCGTCGCCGAAGTGATGCCCAGGACCGGCCTGAAGACCGTCATCACGGTCAACGTGGGCGACGGCAGTGGCGTCGCCCTGCCGAGCCCGCCGGTCGATGCACGCCTGGGCCGTGCGATCGCATTCGCCGATGCATTGGCCGAAGGCGCGACTCTGCCCTTCACGCCGGTCGACATCGACGGCGACGACCTGCTGTTCCTGCAGTACACCGGCGGCACCACCGGGCTGTCGAAGGGGGCGGCGCTGTCGCACCGCAACCTGGTCGCCAACACCGAGCAGTTCAAGTCCTTCATGCCCGACAGCCTGCGCCCGGGCCAGGAGGTGATCGTCACCGCGATCCCGCTGTATCACATCTTCGCGCTGATGGTGAACTTCATCACCTACTTCTCGGTCGGCGCGGACAACTGGCTCGTGCCGAACCCGCGCGACTTCGACAACTTCCTCGACACGCTGAAGAAGGCGCGTCCCAGCGTCTTCATGGGTGTCAACACGCTCTATGCTGGCCTGGTCGCCCACCCGCGCAGCAAGGAAGTCGACTGGAGCAACCTGTGCCTGGCAGGCGGTGGCGGCTCTGCCGTGATCGGCACGGTGTCCGAGAAGTGGCGCGCGCTCACCGGCACGTTCATCCGCGAGGGCTACGGCTTGTCGGAGACCAGCCCCGTGCTCAGCTTCAACCCGGCCGCGGTGCGCGAGTTCACCGGCACCACCGGGATGCCGCTGCCGTCCACCGACATCAAGCTGCTCGACGACGAGGGGCGCGAGGTCGGCATCGGCGAGGCCGGCGAGATCTGCGCGAAGGGCCCGCAGGTGATGAAGGGCTACTGGCGACAGCCCGAGGCCAACGCCGCGGCCTTCACTGCCGACGGCTACTTCCGCACCGGCGACATCGGCATGTTCGACGACGAGGGGTTCTTGAAGATCGTCGACCGCAAGAAGGACATGGTCCTCGTCTCGGGTTTCAACGTCTATCCGAACGAGATCGAGGCCGTGGCCACCGGTTGCGCCGGCGTCGCCGAGTGCGCCTGCGTCGGCGTGCCCGACGAAAAGACCGGCGAGGCGGTCAAGCTCTTCGTGACGAAGGCGCCGAACGTTGCGCTCAGCGAGGCCGACGTGATCGCGCATTGCCGCCAGCAACTCGCCGCCTACAAGGTGCCGAAGTTCGTGCGTTTCGTCGACGCGCTGCCCAAGTCGACGGTGGGCAAGATCCTGCGCCGCGAACTGCGCGACATCGCTTGATGAAGAACGGAATTGAAATGGAACACAAGTACACCGCATCGGTCGACACCGTCTTCGGCCTGCTCACCGACCCGAAATGGCTCGAGCACCGCAGCCTCGCGCTGGGTGAACTGAGCGCGAGCTGCAAGACGAAGAAGGGCCAAGGCGTCGTCGTGACGATGAAGCGCCGCGTGCGGCGCGAGCTGTCGCCCCTCATCTCCAGGGTGCTCAACCCGGAAAGCGACCTCGAGTTCGAAGAGCGCTGGTCGGGTGACGCCAAGGGCTACCGCGGGACGTTCATGATGCAGATCGTCGGCAAGCCGATCAGCGTGAACGCCGAGTTCGAGCTGCTGCCGCAAGGCAAGGGGTGCGTCTATCGCATCCGGCACGAGGCCAAGGTCAAGGTGCCGCTGATCGGCGGCGTGATCGAGAAGTTCGTCATCGGGCAGACGCAACAGGGCTGCGCCGACGAACTGGCCTACCTGACGGAATTCCTGAAGAAGAACCGCTAGTCGCTTCCCACGAAATGAATGCATCGGAGACACATGTGAAGCACATCCCCCATCTGACGATCGGCCTGGTCGCAGCCGCACTCGCACTCGCCGCGCAGGCCCAGGCCCTGGCGCCCAAGGACGCCACCGAAGCCACCCGCGCGGCCAACCGTGCGCTCGCGGCCACGCTGCCGTTGGCCGACAAGCGCTCGTTCGACGACGCCAAGCGCGGGCTCATCGAAGCGCTGGGTGACCAGGCCATCATGGGCCCGCAAGGCCGGCCCGCGTGGACGCTCAAGGGCTACGAGTTTCTCGCCAAGGAAGAAGCGCCCGACACCGTGAACCCGGCGCTGTGGCGCCACGCGCGCGTCAACCTGGGGGCCGGCCTGTTCAAGGTCACCGACGGCATCTACCAGCTGCGCGGGTTCGATCTCTCCAACATGACGGTCATCGAAGGCAAGACCGGGCTGATCATCGTCGACCCGCTGGTCACGAACGAAACGGCCAAGGCCGCGCTCGACGCGTACTACAAGCACCGGCCGCGCAAGCCGGTCGTGGCGGTGATCTATTCGCACAGCCACGTCGACCACTTCGGCGGCGTGCGCGGAGTCGTCAACGGCGACGACGTGGCCGCCGGCAAGGTCCAGATCATCGCTCCGGCGGGGTTCATGGAGGAGGCCGTGGGCGAGAACGTGATCGCCGGCAGCGCGATGTCCAGGCGCGCGATGTACCAGTTCGGCCCGCTGCTGCCGCGCGGCGAGAAGGGCCAGGTCGACGCCGGTCTCGGCAAGTCGGGTTCCCTCGGCACGATCAGCCTGATACCGCCGACGGTGCTGATCGAGAAGACCATCGAGACACACCGCGTCGACGGCGTCGAAATCGTCTTCGAGCTCACGCCCGGGGCCGAAGCGCCGTCCGAGCTGATCATGTACTACCCGCAGTCCAGGGTGCTGAACATGACGGAGATCGCGACCCAGAACATGCACAACCTGGTGCCGATGCGCGGGGCGCTGGTGCGCGACGCCTTGATCTGGTCCAAGCACATCGGTGGCGCGCTGCAGCGCTACGGCGCCAAAAGCGACGTGATGATCGCCCAGCACAACTGGCCCGTGTGGGGCACGGACCGCGTGCAGACGTTCCTGAAGAACCAGCGCGACACCTACAAGTTCCTCCACGACCAGACGGTGCGCCTGATGAACCAGGGCTACGTCGGCGCCGAGATCGCCGACGCGGTGAAGATGCCGGCCAGTCTCAGGGCGGACTGGTCGACCTACGGCTTCTACGGTGACCTCAAACACAACATCAAGGCCATCTACCAGCGCTACCTCAGCTACTACGACGGCAACCCCGCCAACCTCGCGGCGCTGCCGCCGGTGCCCGCGGCGCAGAAGGCAGTCGACTACATGGGGGGCGCCGCGGCCGTGCTGCAGCGTGCCCGCGCCGATTTCGCGAAGGGCGAGTACCGCTGGGTGGCGCAGATCGGGTCGCAGCTGGTCTTCGCCGATCCGGGCAACCAGGAAGCGCGCGGTCTGGCCGCCGACGCCTACGAGCAGCTCGGCTACCAGGCTGAATCGGCGACAGCGCGCAACGCGTACCTGCAAGGCGCCGCGGATCTGCGCAACGGCTCGCCCAAGGTGCCGGCTTTCGTCACCCAGTCGCCCGACGTGGTGCGTTCGCTGACGCTCGACATGTTCTTCGACTACCTTGGCGTGCGCCTGAACGGCGACAAGGCAGCGGGCAAGACGATCGTGCTGAACTGGCAGTTCACCGATGTGAAGCAGAGCTACGTCCTGAACCTCGAGAACAGTGCGTTGACGTACGTCGCCGGTGCCCAGTCGGAGACCGCGGACGCGACACTGACGCTGACGCGGGCGACGCTGGACGAGATCTCGTTGCAGAGAACCACGTTCCCCGCCGCCCTGCAGGCCGGGCAGATCGTGGTCCAGGGCAAGCGAGAGAAGGTGGCCGAGCTGCTGGGCATGCTGGAAACCTTCCCGAACGTCTTCCCGATGATCGAGCCGCGCGCTGCGCACTGAGCGCAGGCACCGATCGCAGCTCATGCATCCACGAGCGCCCCGAACAATGGCAAACACTTCATTCGATTTCGACTGGCTGGTCATCGGATCGGGTTTCGGCGGCAGCGTGTCTGCGCTGCGCCTCTCCGAGAAGGGCTACAAGGTCGGCGTGCTCGAATGCGGGCGGCGCTATCGCGATGAGGATTTCGCGAAGAGCACATGGCAGCTCACGCGCTTCCTGTGGGCGCCGCTGCTCGGGCTCAGAGGCATCCTGCGACTCGTGCCGTTCAAGGACGTCTTCGCCGCGAGCGGCTCGGGTGTCGGTGGCGGCAGCATCGTCTACGCGAACACGCTGTACCGTGCCAAGCCCGCCTTCTTCGGCAATGTGCAGTGGGGCGACCTGGCCGCGTGGGACTCTGTGCTGCGCCCGCACTACGACACGGCCGAGCGCATGCTTGGCGTGCAGACCGTGCCGTTCGATTCGGTCAACCAGCAGCTGATCCGCGACATGGCCAGGCACTTCGGCACCGAAGACTCCTTCACCCGCACACCGAACGCCGTCTACTTCGGAACACCCGGCAAGAAGGTCGCCGATCCGTACTTCGGCGGCGAGGGCCCGGAGCGCACCGGCTGCACGCGCTGCGGCGCATGCATGGTGGGGTGCCGCGTCGGGGCCAAGAACACCCTGCTGAAGAACTACCTGTGGTTCGCCGAGAAGCGCGGCGCTACGGTGCTGCCGCAGCATCAAGTCGTCGACGTGGCCCCGCTGGGAGCGGCCGACGGCAGCGACGGCTACCGCGTGACCACGCAGCGGCCTGGCGCATGGTTCTTCAAGGGCCGCAAGACCTTCACGGCGGGCGGCGTGGTGTTCGCCGCCGGATCGCTGGGCACCAACCATCTGCTCGCCAACTGCAAGCACGGCGGTTCCCTGCCGCGCGTGAGCGACCGGCTCGGTGAACTCGTGCGCACCAACAGCGAATCCATCCTCACGGTGCGCCTGCCCGAGGACCGCAAGACCTGGAACGACGTGGCCATCAGCTGCAGCATCCACGTCGACCACGACACGCACATCGAGCTGGTCAACTACGGCCGCAATGCCGACTTCATGTCGCTGCTCTACACCGTCCTGGTCGGCAAGGGCAGCCGCGTGACGCGGCCGCTGATGTGGCTCGGCAGCATCATGCGCCATCCGCTGCAATGGCTGAAAACGCTGTGGCCTGCCGGTTGGAGCCGTCGCATGGTCATGTTGCTGGTGATGCAGGCGCTCGACAACGCCATCGCGCTGCGTGCGAAGAAGCGCCTCTTCGCGCACGGCTACAGCCTTCGCACGGAGCAGGACCGCGACAAGCCGAACCCGACCTTCATCGCCGGAGGCAATGCAGCGGCTGCCTGGCTGGCCGGGCACACCGGCGGCATCGCGCAGAGCAACGTGCTCGAAGCGCTCGGCAACATACCGACCACGGCGCACCTGCTCGGCGGTGCCGTCATCGGCGGCGACGCGAGCTGCGGCGTGGTAGACAAGAACCTGCGCGTTTTCGGCTACGAGAATCTGCTCGTCTGCGATGGTGCCGCGATGCCGGCGAACCCCGGCGTCAATCCATCGCTCACCATCACCGCGCTGGCTGAGCACGCGATGGCGCAGATCCCGCCTGGCGCATCGGCGCCGCGCGGACAACCGTTCCTTCAGTCCGTCGGAGTCGCCGCATGAGTACCGTCCTGACAGCCGTTGAAGGAAACGTGATCGAGGCCGACGAGATCGCGCGCATGCGCCGTCTCTTCGATCTGCAGCACAGCGCGTTCGAGGCGATGCCGTATCCCGACCTTGCAGCGCGCAAGGCCAAGCTGCGCCGCCTGATCGATGCGTTGCGCCGGCACCAGGATGCCATCGTGACCGCAGTGAACGCCGATTTTGGCGTGCGCGCCGGCGCCGAGACCAAGCTGGTCGAGGTGATGGGGCCGATCCTCGAGGCGCGGCATGCGCTGTCGCACCTGCGCGGCTGGATGAAGCCGCGTCGGCGCAGCACCGAGCTGCTGTTCCTGACCAACAGCGCCAGGGTCGAATATCAGCCGAAAGGCGTGGTCGGCATCATCGGCACCTGGAACTTCCCGCTCTACCTGACCCTCGGCCCGCTGATCGCGGCATTGGCGGCGGGCAACCGGGCGATGATCAAGGTCTCGGAGTTTTCGCCGCGCACCACCGCGCTCTTGCGCACGATGCTGGGTGAATGCTTTGCGGAAGACGAAGTCGCGGTATGCGGTGGCGCGGTCGATGCCGCGCAGGCCTTCAATGCATTGCCGTTCAACCACTTGGTGTTCACCGGTTCGCCGCGCGTCGGCCGCGAGGTCATGCGCGCAGCGTCCGAGAACCTCACCCCGGTGACGCTGGAGCTCGGAGGAAAGTCGCCCGCGATCGTCGGCATCGGCGCCGACCTGCGCGATGCAGCGCTGCGCATCGCACACGGAAAGGCGTTCAATGCCGGGCAGATCTGCGTTGCACCCGACTACGCGCTCGTGCCACGCGGAAAAGCGGCAGAGTTCGCGGCCGCGGTGCGCGATGCATTCGGCAAGCTGTACCCGAGCGTGCACGGCAACGCCGAATACACCAGCATCATCACCGAACGGCATGCCGCGCGGCTGCGCCATCTGCTCGACGATGCACGAAGCAAGGGAGCGACGCTGCTGTCATGCGGCGATGCTGCCGCCGCAGGGCGCCAGATGGCGCTGACGGTAGTGACCGATGTGAACGACAGCATGCAGCTGATGCAGGAAGAGATCTTCGGACCGATCCTGCCGGTGCTGGAGTACGACCGTCTGGACGACGCGATGGCGCGGGTGCGCAGTGGCGAGCGGCCGCTGTCGCTTTACGCCTTCGGCCTGAGCACTGCCGAGGAAGCGCGCGTGCTCAAGGAGACGCATGCCGGGGGCGTGACGCTCAACGATTGGGGCTGGCATGTCTTCCAGCACGACCTGCCGTTCGGCGGCATCGGAAATTCGGGCATGGGAACCTATCACGGCGAAGAAGGCTTTCGCGAGCTGTCGCACGCCAAGTCCGTATTCAAGAGGCACCGCTGGTTCCCGATCGGGCTGTTCTATCCGCCGTATGGGAACGTGGTGCAGCGGCTGTCCATGCGCTTCTATCTTGGCAGGACCCACTGACCACGGCGGCTTGCCTCGGCTCTGGCGCAAACGCCAGCTTTGCGGCGGTTGAATGGATCGGTGCAATACCCGCTCTGGTCGGGAGCGCGAGTTCGAGCGGTGGAGAAGCGGTCGCCGATGCGGCGTGAACCGTCTCGTGGAGGTCCTACGACCGCCGTACCTCGTACAGCTGACGTGCTCCGGTAGCGGGCCATTCAAGACGCGAGCGACCCACTGCGGTCTTACAAATCGCACGACTCAACGCCACAGAGCCGCCTCCCAACGATGGGCTACCCGAGCCGATGATTTCGCAGCCTCGATCAAGGCACCTGCCTGAGAGCCGCCGTCTGTGCGGAGCAGCGCTGGGCCCTGTCACTCACTTCCCAGCCCCGTGCCACGGATCTTCGGCAGGCGATCCTCGCGCTCGCGAAGCAGCCAGTAGACGACGCCCAGAACCAGTGTGGCAAGCGCCAATGCGGCAATGGTCTCCGCGCCAGTGGCCTTGCTGTCCAGAATGATGAATTTCCTCTCTCTGCCGGTGGTTTGACGTGCATTCTGCGCGCGGGCAAGGAATGCCGACCTTTTCCATGCGTCGAAGGAGGTGCCGTTGCGAGACAGCTCGGCAATGGTTGTGGCGGTTGCACCGTGGCTGGCTCACAACTCGCCCGGGCGCGTCGGCAGATGGCCTGGCATCAGCACCTCGCCGTTCGGGCCCCACTCGAGCTGCGTGATGCCCGGCTCCAGCGCCTCGAGGCGGCGCCGTTCCAGCTCGTCGAACGCGACACCGTAGCGGCGGCATTCCGGCGCAATCATCATCGCCCGATAACGGCGAATCGAAACCGTGCAGGATTGCGCACGAAAGCGCGGCTCCGGCACGCCGAACCCGTCCGCGCCGGCTTTCAGTTCACCAAGGTCGTGATGCTCTTGGCCGGTAGCAGGACGGTGAACGCATTGCCGCTCACGCCGATGGCCGGCTGCCGCTCGAACGTCGCGGTCGCGGTCGTGCGGTAGGGCGTCAAGGCGGTCAACGCGCGACTCGCGGGATTGATCGATGCCGAGAGGTTCACGTCGACGGCGTTCTCGTTCACGAGCACCACCACCGCCTTGTTGTCGGCGGCGCCCGACGGCGTCCCGAACGCGGAAACGCGCACGCCTTTCTGCGGGAGCGAGGTGGTGTCGTAGCGAACGTAGCCCGGACGAATGAAATACGAGTAGTGCTTCATGCCGATCCCGAAATAGGTCGGCGTGTCGTTCGTGCCGATCAAGCCGGTCGGCGTCGAGTCGTTGGAATTGACGAGCCACCAATGGACGTATGCGTTGTACTGCGACAGCGTCAAGCCGTCGTGGATTTCCTTCGCGATGGCCATCGCATCGTCGATGCTGGTGAGCCAGGAAGACTTGGCGTCGGATTTGTTGACCGAGTCCAGGAAGTGCTCGGTCATCCAAACTTCCTTGCCGAGCTTCGCGGCCGATCCGGGGTAGCTCGCGGCGCCTCCGTACAGGTGTCCGCCGACGATCCCGATGTTGCCGGCGGCCTTGGGGTCCGCGAGCAGCGTGTCGGTGGTTGCCTGCGAGAAGTAGAAGGATTCCGGCGCCATGAGCTTGGTGGGCGTGCCGGAGATCGCGCTCGCGCCGTAGGCGCCGGCCCAGGACTTCATTTCATCGGCGCTCCACAGGCAGGATTCATAGGTTTGGGGATCCCAGTCCGGCTCGTTCTGGAGCGACACGGCGTACAGATTCACATTGCGGCTGGCGGCATACCGGATGTAGGCGTTCAGGTACTTGGCGTAGTTCGCGTACATCGCAGGATCCAGGCGCCCGCTGTACAAAGGATTGCTGCGATCCGTGTTGACGATCTTCATGCTCGCCGGCGGTGACCAAGGCGTGGCAAAGACGATGGCGCCGCGTGCCTGGGCGGCCGCGCCGTTGTCGAGCTCCGCGGACCATTGGCTCGTGTCGGCAGTCTGTGTGGACGCGTTCCAGTCGGCCGGCGCGATCCGCAGCCGGAGAATGCTCAATCCGAGACTGTCGGCGAGGCCGGTGCCGAACAGCACATTCAGGCGACCGTCCGACATCTTGCTGTAGTACCAGGCGGCCGAGCCGCCGAATCCACGAATCGTTTGCTTGGGAACACCGAAGTCGATGGCCGCCGTGTTCGAAGCGGGCGTGACGGTCAGCGCCGTGCTGACGGTAGCCGACCTGTAGTGCGCACTGTCCGTGGGAACGAACGTGGCTTGAATGATGGCGGTCCCGGCGGCGCTGGCCGTCGCCGCGCTCAGCGGTTTGCCGTCCACGGTCATGTAGGACGCCGGATCGGCTCTGCCTCGGATGCCGTAGAGCGCGTACGGCGCCGTCGTGATCTGCGCGGCCGTCAGTGCGGAACCCTGGAGCGCGGCCGAGGGGTAATCCCAGCGGACCGGCGGCTCGGCCTTGTTGACCGTCAGCGTCCGCGCGGCGGTACTCGTCGCATACCGGATCTTGTCCTGCGGCGTGAACGTCACCGACAGCGACCGGACTCCGACCTCGAGCTTCGTTCCCGCTGCCGGCGAATAGGTGAAGGTGCCGGGAACGCTCGATCGTGCGTTCAACTGCGCCGAGCTGAGTGCCGTGCCCCATTCAATCGATGCGGGATCGGGCCACGCAATGGCGACGGATCCAGGTGCAGGTGCGGCAGGTGCAGCAGGTGCCGCAGGTGCGGCAGGTGCAGCGGGTGCCGCAGGTGCGGCAGGTGCAGCGGGTGCGGCAGGTGCGGCAGGTGCAGCGGGTGCCGCAGGTGCGGCAGGTGCAGCGGGTGCGGCAGGTGCGGCAGGTGCAGCGGGTGCAGCGGGTGCAGCGGGTGCAGCGGGTGCAGCGGGTGCAGCGGGTGCAGCGGGTGCAGCGGGTGCAGCGGGTGCAGCAGGCGCAGCAGGCGCAGCAGGTGTGGGTGGATTGGATGTGGGTGCAGGTGCGGATGTGGGCGCGGCAGACGTGTCTGACACGGGCGCGTCTGCCGAGGCGCCGGATGAGGCACCGCCGCAGGCCGCGACCAACGTGCTCAGCAGGCCGATGATGGCAAGCCGCGCGCCATGGGCTTTTGAATGGGTTGCCCATGGGAGCGACGACGACCGAACGACGGAGGACTTGTTCATTTTTCTGATCTGCAGGTGAGGAGAGAGCAAACGATTCAGCTTACGAACGACCTGAGGCTTGCTCTTTCAAACGGCTGCGTTTCGAGGAAGTCGGTCACCCCCGAGGACCACCGATCAGTGTGGGCGCAGGCCGCAATGTTCGATCCGCTCAGTGCGGATACGGCGCCGGGTTGGCCACGTAAGCCTGGAACATGCGCGCGAACTGCCCGCCATCGGTGTTGATGCTGGCCGACGTGCTACCGCCTCCGCTGAACACGATCGCGAACACGCCCGCCGCGGTGTACTCGGTCGGGTGCGTGAGCATGTAGTGGACGTGGTTGTCGCGGTAGTGGCCGGGCGTGCCGCCGGGAGTCGCCGAGGGCACGCCCATCGGGGTCTGCCAGAACAGCATGGGCAGATTGCCGAGGATGCTTCGCACGGCGCTCCACTGCGCGAGGTCCTGCTTGAAGTTGGGTGTCGCGACGTTGTTCTCGTCCCAGTAGAACGGGCCGCCGCCACGACCCGCGCACTCGGCTACCGGCGAGGCGACTTCAAAGCAGCCGGCATCACGATCGCTGGTCTGCCCGACAATGAAGTCGGCCTTGTCCGCACCGAGCTTGGCCATGAAGTTGCCGACGGTCGTCGCATCGCGTCCCCAGAAGGACGGCGGGAACCCGATCTTGGCCTTGGGCGCGTAGGTGCGCCCGAGCGTCAACAGGCATCCCGCGAGGCCGGCCGCGGTATCCGGCTGGCTCGCGCATTCCGTCACCATGCTCACGCGGGCCGGCACTTTCGTCGGGTCGCCGCCGGGAGCGCCTGTCAGCACGAAGCCCCAGAAGTCCGGTTCCAGATTGACCAGCGTGGGCAGGCCCGTCGCGCCGATCTTCTGGTACATCAACTTGACCTGTGCCCAGTAGCTGGCCATGAAGGTCGGGTCGTTGACGGCGCTCAGATTTCCTTCGCCCCTGGAGGCCATCTGGTACAGCGTGAACATGGGCACCGCGCCGATCGCCTTGACGTTCGCGGAGACATAGGTGATGTAGGCGCCGTCGGGGCTGTTCCAGGTGGGCCATGAACCGCTGCCCACGCCGACCAGGTACGTGTCGATGATGTCCGGGTGGATCTGCTGGCTCGTGATGTCCGAGATCGGATTGCCGGCGCCCAGGCCGCCGAGGAGTCGATTGGGTACGCCCAGCGACGTGTTGATCGAAGGCGCCGATGCTGGCGACGGTGCCGCCCCAGGTGCCGGAGCGGGTGCAGCCCCGGGTGCAGGCGCAGCCCCATCCCCAGGTCCAGGTGCAGGTGCAGGTGCAGGTGCAGGTGCAGGTGCAGGTGCAGGTGCAGGTGCAGGTGCAGGTGCAGGGCTGGGCGCGGCACCGGGCGCCGGATTCGACGAGGGCGTTGGCGCAGGGCTGGCCGAGGACCCATTGGCCGTTGTCGCCGCAGCGTCGCCCGAACCGTTCGATCCGCCGCCGCATGAAGCAAGCACGGCAGCAAACAAGGTCGTCGCAAGGGGTCTGGAGCAGGTACGAGTCAAAGTCGGCATGGGTCCCTGTGTGCAGATCGAGTCGTTGTGTCGGGCCGCGCGCATCCGGGCACGCGGCCTCGACGTCAGTTGCTGTAGTACATGCCCCGGCAGCCGCCGGCCGCGTAGACGCGTCCATAGACGTTCTGATCGGCCGCCATCAGGCTGAAGCCGCCGAACTGGTGTGCGTCGTCGTTGAAGCGTGTCCAGGTGGCGCCGGCGTCGTCGGAGCGGTACACGCCCCACACGCCATTGATCACGCCCACCACGTAGACCGCGGCGGAGTACGAGGCGCCACTCTTGGCCTTGCCCAGCGCCACGACGCTGGCGCCCTGCGCGTCCGGCCACTGCCAGGTCTGGCGGCTGCCCCAGATGGACGCGAAGTTGTTGAGCTTGGTCCAGGTCGCACCCGAGTCGACCGAGTGGTACACGGCGTTGCCGTCGGCCAGCCACAGGTCGCCCTCGACGTTGGGGTTGACTGCCAGCGAGGTGGTCCCAAAGGGATTGGCGCGCAGGTTCACCGACACCGAGCCCTGGCTCAGCGTGAAGGTGTGTCCACCATCCGTCGAGACGTAGACCTTGCCTGCCGTGCCCCACCATGCACCGCCCGAGTCGTAGGCATAGACCTTGTTCGGGTTCTTGCGGTCGGCGGCCAGGCGATAGCTGCGGGGGAACCCGCCGATGACGCTGAGCGCGGGCAGGTTGGTCGCCGTCCAGGTCGCGCCGTTGTCAGTGGTGTACGACGGCACCGAATCGGCCGGCGCCCAGACCGCCTTGTTGCGCGCGGTGACGGCGATGTTCGACGCTTCGCTCGTGTTGGCCGCGCCGCCGGGAGCGAACGTGGCGAAGGTCGCCCAGGTCTTGCCGCCGTCGCCGGACCAGAAGCCGGTGCCGGTGCCGCTGCTGTTCAACACGCCGACGCCGGCGATGTAGAGCGGATCCGACCACGCCACGTCGGACGAGTTGCCGTTGCTCCATTGGTTGTAGGGGCCTTGGGTCGGCTTCTTCGCGAGGTCCGTGTAGACCCACGTGCCGACGTCACCCGATCCGTAGATCACCCGGTACGGCGCTCCGGCCGGCGGCGTGGTGAGCGCCAGCGGACAGGTCTCCTCGAGGCCATCGACGGCGAAGGTCCAGCTCGGCGTGGACGACGAGGCATTGCGCGTTTCCCAGATGCCGCCGCCGTAGACGTGCAGCACGTGGTCGCGGTTGGACGGGTCGATCTCGACGTCGTCGATCCATCCGGAGAAGCCGTCGTCGGCCGGCGTGTGCGGCATGGTGGCAGCGATTTCGCGCCAGGTGCTGCCGCCGTCGTCGGACAGCTGGACGATCTTCTGCCCGCTCCAGTTGCCCCAGCTGTTCGTTACACCCAGCGCAATGCGGGCGCTCGAGCCACTGCCGTGGACAGACAGGCCGCCATAGCCGGAGGAGTCGTTGCTGTTGAGCAAGGTCCAGTTGCTGCCGTCGAACCTGTACAGGCGGGCAGGACCGGGGGAACTCGGGCCGGCGCCCTGGGTGAACACCACGTACAACTGGCCGTCGGCCGCACGCACGATGTGCGGGATGTGATAGCCCGACACCGGCGTCGAGACTGCGGTCCAAGATGCGCCGCCGTTGGTGGACTTGTACAGGTTCGAGCTCAGGCCGGCGACGCTGACGTAGTCGGGCGCGATGGCGGCGTAGAGGGTCTGGGTCGCCGTGCCCGTGCCCTTGGTGCCGGTGTCGTAGACCACCAGCTCGACGCCCATCACGCCCGCCGCATTGATCTGGTCGGACGTCATCTTGGTCGCCGACAGCGAGGTGACCTGGGCCCACGTGGTGCCCGAGTCCGTGCTCTTCCACAGCCCGGCCGTGCGCGAGCCGAAGAACAGCGTCGACGGCTTGTTGGGGTCGACCATCAGGCGTTCGCCGATGGCCCGGCCGTTGTTGTTCCCACCCGCGGAGAACGGCAGGCCGACGTATGTCCAATGGTCGCCGCGGTCGCTCGAGGTGTAGAGGCGGGCGGTGGCGTCCGCCGAGTTGTACATGCCCGTGACCATGTAGACGAGCCGGTCGTTGTTCGGGTCCAGCGCGATGCTCTCGACACCGTGATGGAAGCTTTCGGGGCCGCTGAACCCGTCGGTGATCGGCACCCAGGCCATCGTCGCCTGGTTCCAGCGATAGGCACCGCCGACGTCGGTGCGTGCGTACAGGACGTTCGCGGACGTCGGATGGAAGATGAGGCCGGTGACGTAGCCACCGCCGCCGAACTTCGCGTTGGTCCAGGCAGTGCCTTGCGCGCTGCCGCCCGTTGCATTGGCGCCCGTTGGTGCGGCCGGTGCGGTTGGCGTGACTGGGGTGGTTGGCGTGGTTGGCGTGGTTGGCGTGGTTGGCGTGGTTGGCGTGGTTGGCGCGGCCGGTGCGGCACCGGGTGCCGTCGATGTGCCGGCAGGCGGTGTGACCGGAACGGCCGGCGTGGCGGGTGCCGTCGACGTGGCCGGGGTCCCCTGGTTGCCGGCCGCCACGTTGTCACCCGATGGCGTGGCCGGAACGACCGCCGGCGCAGACGGCCCTGCCGCGGTCGCCTGGGAGTCCGTGGAGGCGCTGCCGCCTCCGCCGCCGCAGGCCGCCAGCAGCGCCACGAGGCAGGCCGACAGGCACGGCCACGCGAAGTGCATCCGGCGATCCTCGGGCCGCCCCGCTGCGCGGTCGCCGTGCAGGCGCAGCACGCGATGCGGCAGCGTCTCGGTTCTCCGTGTGATGGCGTGCAGTACCAGGGTCGCGATATGCGACAAGGGAAGGTGGGTGAGTTCCATGGCGCCGCAGTGTCGACAGGCGTCTGCGCGCGTTCATGATCGACTTGTGACGACCGGAGTTACGAAGTGTGCGTATGCGCTTGCGCAACAATCGAGGCTCTTCGGCCTGTTGCCGAAGGCACGATCGGCGCCCCGTCGCTCGACCTGCTTCGAGGGCGTGTGCTTCGGAGCCGGTCAAGGTCGAGCCGCGGGCGTGGCGCGTGCTGGAAAAACGGGCCCGTCTCCGCCATCCAGTGCACAAGCCGACCATGTCTTGCCGACCCCGGTCGCACCTGTGATCAGGACGTTGTGACCGTGGCGCGGCCAGTCGCAGCCGGCCAGTGCGGTGATGAGGTTGCGGTCCAGCCCGCGCGAGCCGCGCCAGTTGATGTCTTCGATGCAGGCGCTGCCGACCTTGAGCTAGGCCGCCTTCAGCAGCCGCGCCAGGCGCTTGCCTTCACGCCAGTCGATCTCGCGCTGCACCAGCATCGCCAGGCCCTCGTCGAAGTTCAGTTCGGCCGCGGCAGCGCCGGCGGCCCGGTCCGACAGCGCATGCACGATTCCGTCCAGTCGCAGGCCGCGCAACGGTCGGGCGAACGGAGGTCGTTCGCGGCGCAGTGGCGCAAGCCCGCCCCTCCTGTCCTGGCCGGCGCGCCCTGAGAGTCGGCTAACACGGCCGATGCCGCCTCGCGAACGCGCCGATCCCCGCCAAGCCCGCGATCATCAGCGCCCACGTCCCCGGTTCCGGGATGACCGGCGTCGGCGCCAGGAAGCCGGACACACGCACCACACGGCTGCCTCCGCCGAAGGTCGAGAACAGGAAGTCGCCGGTAACCGGGTCGATGACCGCCCCTTCGGCGCCGGTCAGGGCAGAGAGGAAGGTACGCCGCGTCGCCACGAGCGGGTTGCCGCTGGCGTCGAGCTGGTACGCGCCGACCATGCCGGCCGAATACTCCGAGATCAGCATGCTGTCGCCGCCGAAGCCGGCGTTGCCGCCGGGGATGTAGACGAAGCCTCCGGGGCCTCCCGGCACGCTCTGGACTCCCGCGGTCGCAAGGTCGAGATCGACCTGCGCCAGCCCGATGAGATCGAAGGTGCCACTGCCGTCGGCCGCCAGTGAGGCGCTGTACCACTGGCCGCCGCTCCCTACGACGGCGTCCCTAGGACGGCTGACATCATCGGCGTGTGGGCGCTCAGGTCGGCGCCGGGCGGAGGCAGTTGGGTCACCGCGGTGCCCCGGTCAGACGGCCGCGTCGTCCTTGCGGATGCGCACCGGCCCCTTCTTCTTCGGCGGCTCGGCCGCCTTGGCCACCGTGGCCGCGAGCGCGGCTTCGGGGGTCAGCGCGGGCGCCTCGTGGACGGCGGCCTCATCGGCCTTGATCACGCGGGTGTACGGCGACAGGATCTGCACGAGCTGTCCGTAGATCTTGGGGTTGCCCGCGACGACCTCACGCTGGTACATGTAGTCGGCCTCGCCGGTGAAGTTTCCGATCAGCCCCCCGGCCTCGGTGATCAGCAGCGAGCCCGCGGCCACGTCCCACGGATTGAGCCCGGTCTCGAAGAAGCCGTCGTAGTAGCCGGCGGCGACGTAGCACAGGTCGAGCGCCGCGGCGCCGGGGCGGCGCAGGCCGGCGCAGTTCTGCATGACGGCCTCGAACATCTGCACATAGCGCTTGAAGTTGTCGCCCTTGCGGAACGGGAACCCGGTGCCGACCAGCGATTCCTGCATGCGCGTGCGCTTGGACACGCGCAGCCGCTTGTCGTTGAGGAAGGCGCCGCGCCCCTTGGAGGCGTAGAAGAGGTCGTTGCGCGTCGGGTCGTAGACCACGGCCTGCTGCACCTGGCCCTTGAAGGTGAGCGCGATGGACACCGCGTAGACCGGGAAGCCGTGGATGAAGTTGGTGGTGCCGTCGAGCGGGTCGATGATCCAGACGTAGTCGCTGTGCTGGGCGCCGTGCGCGCGTCCGGATTCCTCGGCCAGGATGCCGTGGCCGGGGTAGGCGTTCAGCAGCGTCTCGATGATGGCCTGCTCGGCGGCCTGGTCCACCTCGGTGACGAAGTCGTTCGGCGACTTGGTGTTGACCTTGAGCAGGTCGAGGTCGAGCGAGGCCCGGTTGATGATCGCCCCCGCCGCGCGAGCCGCCTTGACGGCGATGTTGAGCATGGGATGGAGCGCTTGCGACATGGGGCAACCTTGGGGAAAAGACCGGGCGGGCAGTGGGAAAGAGCGCACGGCGCCTGGGGCGCCGTGCCGCGCTGTGGCAATGCTGCGGTGAGCATCGCTGCGGATAATCGCAATTTTACCCGGCGCACCATGCCCGCAGCCGACTCCACGCGCTTCATCCTGTTGAATACGAGCCACGCCGGCAATGTGGGTGCGGCGGCGCGGGCGATGAAGGTGATGGGGTTTTGCGATCTCGTGCTCGTCGCCCCGCGCCTTCCCGACGTGCTCACGCAGCCCGATGCGCTGGCGATGGCCAGCGGCGCCACCGACGTTCTGGGGCAGGCGCGCATCGCCGGCACGCTGGCCGAGGCGCTCGACGGCATCACCTTCGCCTGCGCCACCGCGATGACGCCGCGCGACTTCGGTCCGCCCACGCATGCGCCGCGCGCGCTTTTCGCCACGCTGGACGCCGACGCGCAGCGCGTGGCCTTCGTCTTCGGATCCGAGCGCTTCGGCATGAGCAACGACGACGTGTACCGCTGCCACGCCTGTCTCAGCATCCCCACCCACCCCGCCTACGGCTCGCTCAACCTCGCGCAGGCCGTGCAGCTGATCGCCTACGACTGGCGCGAGGCGCTGGGCGGCTTCGCGGTGCAGCCGCGCACGCGCGAGCCCGAATGGGCCGACGCGGCGGCGGTGCAGGGCGCGCTGGTGCATTGGCAGGGCGTGCTCGAGCAGATCGGATTCCTCGATCCCGCCGCTCCGAAGAAGCTGATGCCGCGGCTCAACCAGCTGCTCAACCGCGCCGGGCTCACGCGCGAGGAGATCCACATCCTGCGCGGCATCGCGCGTGCCATCGCGGCCCGCGAGCGACGTTGACGCCTTGTCCGCGCCCTGCGCGGCGCGGGCCTCCCGGATAAACTGACCTGCGCACCACTGAAGCCGACTCCCATGTTCGAGCGCCTCCGAGAAGACATCGCCTGCATCCTCGAGCGCGACCCCGCCGCGCGCTCCAAGTGGGAGGTGTTGACTTGTTACCCGGGCCTGCACGCCCTGGTGCTGCATCGCTGGGCCCACAGCTGCTGGACACGGGGCTGGCACTGGTCGGCGCGCTTCATCTCCAACGCCGCGCGCTGGCTCACCGGCATCGAGATCCATCCCGGCGCCACCATCGGCCGGCGCGTGTTCATCGACCACGGCCTGGGCATCGTGATCGGCGAGACGGCCGAGGTGGGCGACGAATGCACGCTCTACCAGGGCGTCACGCTGGGCGGCACGTCGCTGTACAAGGGCACGAAGCGGCATCCCACGCTGGGCCGCGGCGTGGTCGTCAGCGCCGGCGCCAAGGTGCTGGGCGGCTTCACCGTGGGCGACGGCGCGCGAGTCGGCGCCAACGCGGTGCTGCTGAAGCCGGTGCCTCCCGGCGCCACGGCGGTGGGCATCCCGGCGCGCATCATCGAGGCCACGGCAGAGTCGCGGCGCGAGGAGCTGTCGGCCCGCATGGGTTTCTCTGCCTACGGCGTCACGCAGGGTGACGATCCGGTCGCCCAGGCGATGAAGGGCCTGATCGACAACGCCGCGGGGCACGAGCACCAGATCGCGCTGCTGTGGGCGGCGATCGAGAAGCTGTCACCGGCCAAGACCGAGGAATGCGTGCCGAGCGATGCGCAGACCACGGAAGACTTCGATGCGGATCACCTCAAGCAACTGATGCGCTAGCGACTTGCGCTCCCTGCCCGCTCGCGGGAGAGGCCGGGGTGAGGGCAAGAGCGCGCGGCCAAGCCCGATCCTGTCGTCAGCTAGCGCTTCGGTCGCCAGGCCTTGCACACCGCTTCGTCGCACTCGATGTAGGGCCCGCCGATCAGATCGATGCAATAAGGCACCGCCGCGAAGATGCCGTGCACCGGCGGCTGCCGCTGCGGCAGCCCCTCCAGCGTCTCGGCGATGGCGCGGGGCTGTCCCGGCAGATTGATGATGAGCGCCTTGCCGCGAATCACCGCGACCTGCCGCGACAGGATGGCGGTCGGCACGAAGTGCAGGCTGATCTGCCGCATCTGCTCGCCGAACCCGGGCATGGTCTTGTCGGCCACCGCCAATGTGGCCTCGGGCGTCACGTCGCGCGGCGCGGGACCCGTACCGCCCGTGGTCAGCACCAGGTCGCAGCCCACCTCGTCGACGAGCTCTCGCAGGGCCGCGCTGATGCCCTCCTGCTCGTCGGGGATGAGCCTGGCCTGCCAGTCGATGGGGTTGCGCACCGCGCGCGACAGCCATTCCTTCAGCGCGGGGATGCCCTTGTCTTCGTAGACGCCGGAAGAGGCGCGGTCGCTGATCGACACGACGCCGATGCGCACAGGATCGAAGGTTTGACTCATGGCGGCTCAGAGCTGCTGCTTGATGAACTTGAACAGGTCGCGATAGGCGCGCCCGCTTCGCTGCTCGGGCGCGGCGGCGGCGTCCTTGCGGGCGGCGCGCACCAGGCTGCGCAGCTGCTGCAGATCGGCCTGCGGATGCTCGGCGGTCCAGCGCGTCAGTGCCTCGTCGCCGGCAATCAGCTCGACGCGCCAGCGTTCGGCTTCGTGCAGCGCGAGTGCATCCTTGGCGCGGCCGAGCTGCATGGCGGCCACTGCCTCCCGGAGCGGCTCGGGGTCGGCGCGGCGCATCAGCTTGCCGATGTACTGCATCTGCCGCCGCCGTCCCTCGTGGCTGCGGGTGCGCTTGTATTCGCGGATCGCCTCGAGCAGCGTCTCGTCCATGGCCAAGTCGGCCAGGCGATCGTCGGGCATCGCGACCAGCGCTTCGCCGAGATCCTGCAGGTCGTGCGACGCCTTCTTGCGCTGGGTCTTGCTGGGGCGATCGTCTTCGGGCGTGGCGGCCGGATTCGCGTCGTCTTGGGAGGAAGGGGGAGTCGCTCGCACAGCAGCGTCGATGAAAGGGAGGGAAGGCGGTGAGTATGATAGTCCGCTGCCCCACAAGAGCCGACGCTTCCTCGGCAACAACCAATGGCCATCGCCACCCCGCCCGCCGCATCCTCCCAGGCCGGCCGCTCCGGATTCGCCTACTCGCGCGAGCAGTTCCAGCAGCTGGTCGAGGACGCGCTGACGTTCGCGAAGTCGCTCGGGGCCAGCGATGCGGGCGTGGAGGTGTCGGAGGGTGTCGGCCTGTCGGTGTCGGTGCGCAAGAGCGCGGTGGAGAACGTCGAGCGCAATCGCGACAAGTCGATGGGCGTGTCCGTCTACATCGGCAAGCGGCGCGGCAATGCGAGCACATCCGACTTCTCTCGTGCGGCGCTGGAGCAGACGGTGCGTGCGGCCTACGACATCGCCCGCTTCACCGCCGAGGATCCGGCCGCCGGCCTGCCCGACGAGCAGGACCTGGCGCGCGGCGACGCGGCAGTGCGCGACCTGGACCTCTTCCATCCGTGGACCATCGCGGCCGAAGAGGCGGTCGAGATTGCCACGCGCTGCGAGCGTGCCGCGCTGGAGGTCGACCGCCGCATCACCAATTCGGAAGGCGCCGGCGTGTCGGCGCAGCAGTCGCACTTCTTTGCGGGCAATACACGCGGCTTTCGCGGCGGCTATGCGAGCTCGCGGCACTCGCTGTCGGTAGCGCCCATCGCGTCGCTGCCGGGCAAGGGCGGCGACGACATGCAGCGCGACGCCTGGTACAGCTCGATGCGCGCGCCGGGCGACCTGGCGCCGCCCGAGGCAGTGGGCCGCTATGCCGCCCAGCGCGCGCTGTCGCGGCTCGACTCGCGCAAGATTCCCACCTGCGAAGTGCCTGTGCTGTACGAGTCGACGGTGGCCGCCGGACTGCTCGGCGCTTACGTGCAGGCGACCAGCGGCGGCGCGCTGTACCGCAAGTCGAGCTTCCTGCTCGACTCGCTGGGCAAGCCGGTCCTGCCGGAGCACGTCGACATCCATGAAGATCCACACCAGCGGCGCGGCAAGGGCAGCGCGCCGTTCGACGACGAAGGCGTCGTCACGCAGGTGCGCGACGTGGTCACCGGCGGCGTCGTGCAGGGGTATTTCCTGTCGAGCTACTCGGCGCGCAAGCTCGGCATGCGCACCACCGGCCACGCAGGCGGCTCGCAGAATCTCATGCTCACCAGCCGGCTCACTCAGCCGGGCGACGACCTCGATGCGATGCTGCGCAAGCTGCACCGCGGCCTCTTCGTCATCGAGCTGATGGGGCAGGGCGTCAACTATGTGACCGGCGACTATTCGCGCGGCGCCGCCGGATTCTGGGTGGAGAACGGCCGCATCGCCTACCCGGTGCACGAGATCACCATCGCCGGCAACCTGCGCGACATGTTCAAGGGCATGGCGGCCGTGGGCGCCGACGCGTACACGCTGGGCGGCAAGACCATCGGTTCGGTGCTGATCGAACGAATGAAGATCGCCGGCTCGTGAAGCCTTGACGGTGGGCGGCCGTGCGGTGTTTCTCGCACGGGTAAATCCGGGTGGGTGCCCTGGGGGCCACTTCTAGAATTTCCGCGCGTCTGGACCTTTCGCACCAGAAATCAGGAGATAGATACATGCAACGTCGGGCATTCGTTCACGGAGCCGGTCTGGCAGGCGTGCTCGCCACAGGTGTCGCACCTGCGGTCGTTCACGCCCAAGCCAACATTCGCTGGCGCCTCGCTTCCAGCTTTCCCAAGGCACTGGACACCATCTATGGAGCCGCCGAGGTCTTCGCGAAGATGGTCGGCGAGATGAGCGGAGGCAAGTTCCAGATCTCGGTCCATGCCGGCGGTGAGCTCATGCCTCCGTTCGGCGTGCTCGACGGCGTGTCGCAAGCCACCGTCGAGATGGCGCACACCGCGCCGTACTACTTCTTCGGCAAGGACCCCACTTACGCGCTCGACTGCGCCATTCCTTTCGGTCTCAACAGCCGGCAGATGTCAGCGTGGATGTATGAAGGCAACGGCCTCAAGCTGACGCGCGAGTTCTATGCCAAGTCCAACATCGTCAACTTTCCGATGGGCAATACCGGCGCGCAGATGGGCGGCTGGTACCGCAAGGAAATCAAGACGCTGGCCGACATCAAGGGCCTGAAGATGCGCATCGGCGGCTTCGGCGGGGCCGTGCTGGCGCGCATCGGCGGCGTGCCGCAGAACATTCCGGGCGGCGAGATCTACCAGGCCCTTGAAAAGGGCACCATCGACGCGGCGGAATGGGTCGGTCCCTACGACGACCAGAAGCTCGGCTTCAACAAGGTCGCGCCGTACTACTACTACCCCGGCTGGTGGGAAGGCGGCCCGCAGCTGTCGCTGTACGTGAACTCCAAGGCCTACGAAGGCCTGAGCGCCGAGTACAAGCACATCATCGAAGCTGCCGCCTCGCATGCGCACGTGCAGATGCAGGCGCGCTATGACGCACGCAACCCGGTGGCGCTCAAGCAGCTCGTCGCTTCGAAGTCGAAGCTGGTGGCCTTCCCGAAGCCGGTGATGGATGCGGCGTTCAAGGCGGCGCTCGAGGTCTACGCGGAGCTCAACGCCTCGAATCCGAGCTGGAAGAAAATCTACGAGGACTACTCGGCCTTCCGCAAGGAACAGAACCTGTGGTTCCGCTTCACCGAAGCCACCTTCGACGCTTACATGCAGCGCGCTCAACTCTGAGCCGTTGGCGCTTCATGAAAAAGGCCCCGCACCGCGGGGCCTTTTTCGTTCGGCACTTCGCTATTGCTTCTTGCCGTCGTTCTTCATCGACTCTTCGAGCGCCTTCATCGGGTCGTCGGCGCTCGACGAGGAGGGCGCGTCCGCCGCCTCGCTGGCCGGCGCCTCGGGGATGGCCGGTGTCGGCTCGGCGGGCTCCTGCATCTGCAGCTGCTCGAGCTGCTTGGTCGCGCTGTCGAGGTCGACCGCGCCCTCGGCGTCGAGCCAGAAGGTCACCGAGCCCGGCCAGAAGATGACCACCGCCACCAGCATGAGCTGCATCGCGACCCACGGAATGGCGCCCAGGTAGATGTCCTTGGAGAGGATAGGCCGCGCGATGGCCTTGTTCTTGAAGATCTGGTCCGCGATGCTGCGCAGGTAGAACAGGGCGAAGCCGAACGGCGGATGCATGAACGACGTCTGCATGTTCACGCACAGCAGCACGCCGAACCAGATCAGCGCGGCCTCGGGCGGCGACCCGGCCGGCATCATCGGCTGCAGCACCTTGTCCGCCACCGGCGCGAGCAGCGGCACGATGATGAACGCGATCTCGAAGAAGTCGAGGAAGAAGGCGAGGAAGAACACGAGCAGGTTGACCGCGATCAGGAAACCGACCGGCCCGCCGGGAAGCTGCTTGAGGATGTGCTCGACCCAGACGTTGCCGTCGACGCCCTGGAACACCAGCGAGAAGACCGTCGAGCCCAGCAGGATGAAGATGACCATCGCGGAGATCCGCATGGTCGAGTCCATGCCCTGCCACATCAGCTTCCAGGTGAGCCGGCGATGCATCGCTGCGAGCACGACGGCGCCCAGCGCGCCAAGCGCACCGGCTTCCGTCGGCGTGGCCAGACCCATGAAGATGGTCCCCAGCACGAGGAAGATCAGCACGATGGAGGGCACCATGCCCCAGAGCACCTTGCTCCACAGGGCCCAGCCGCGCTGCAGGCGCGCTTCCGGCGGCAGCGGCGGCACCATCTTCGGATAGAAGATGGCGATGCCGGCCGTGTAGACGAGGAACATCGCCGTCTGCAGCAGCGAAGGGCCGATTGCGCCCCGGTACATGTCGCCCACCGAGCGGCCGATCTGGTCGGCCAGCACCACGAGCACCAGCGAAGGCGGGATCAGCTGCGTGATCGTGCCGGACGCGGCGATGACGCCGGTGGCGTAGCGCATGTTGTAGCCGTAGCGCATCATGATCGGCAGCGAAATCACGCCCATCGCGATGACGCTGGCCGCCACCGTGCCGGTGATGGCACCCAGGATGGCGCCCACGATGATGACGGCGAAACCCAGTCCGCCCGGCACGCGTCCGAAGAGCTGGCCGGTGCCTTCGAGCAGGTCCTCCGCGAGCCCGCAGCGCTCGAGGATGGCGCCCATGAAGGTGAAGAACGGGATCGCGAGCAGCAGCTCGTTGGACATGATCCCGAACACCCGCAGCGGCAGGTTCGCCATGAAGGCTTCCGGGAAGACGCCCATGTAGACGGCGAAGTAGCCGAAGCCGAGCCCGAGCGCCGACAGCGAGAAGGCGACCGGGAAGCCGATCAGCATCACGATCACCAGGCCCCCGAACATGATCGGGGCCATGTTGTTCAATTCGATCATTGCAGCGGCTTCTCGTAGTGGGTGTCCATGTTGTAGCGACCGCTCAGATAGCCGATGCGCTTGAGGATCTCGGACACGCCCTGGAGCGCGAGCAGCCCGAAGCCGATGGGGATGAGGATCTTCACCGGCCAGCGGATCAGGCCGCCTTCGCTGGACGACATCTCCTTGATCATCCAGGAGTCGTGCACGAAGTTGCGCGAGATGAGGATCATCGTGATGCAGAACGGCATCAGGAAGAAGATCAGGCCCAGCAGGTCGATCCAGGCCTTGGTGCGCGGCGAACGTCCACCGTAGAGCACGTCGACACGCACGTGCTCGTTGAGCTTGAGCAGCGCCGGCGCTCCGAAATAGACCGTCACCGCGAACAGGTACCACTGCAGCTCCAGCCAGGCGTTGGAGCCGATGTTGAGCGCGTAGCGCACGATCGCGTTGATGGCGCTGACGCCGCAGGCGATGGCGACGCACCACGCAGCGATCACGCCGAGCATGAGGGAGAAGCGGTCGACCAGCTCGATGAAGCGGCCGAACGGACCCATGGTGGGTGGGGACAGTGCAGACACGGTGGACTCCGAAGGGCTGTTATTGGGGGGAGCGGCGCGCCGGGCGGGCCGCGTCAAGTGGGATTGGGCCACCTCATCCGGTCTGCATGCAACCGGTGTATCAGCTAAGTGGAAGTACGCAACGCGCACGCCCGACCGACCGTCACGGCGGCCACGGTGCCGGCGCCGGTCACTCGTCCAGCGATCGGCAATGCTCCACCGCGTACTTGATCAGCTCCGCCTGGCCGGCGAGCTTGAGCTTGCGCTTGATGTTCTGGCGGTGGGTCTCCACGGTGCGCACGCTCAGGTTCAGGTCGTCGGCGATCTGCTTGCTGGAGCGGCCCTTCGCGAGACAGGCCAGGATCTCGCTCTCGCGCATCGACATGACCGGACGCGGCGTCTGGGCGCGAAACTGGCGCCCGGCCACTGCCTGGCTCAGGAAGGAGCCGCCGGCCGAAACGGCCTCGATGGCGCGCACGATGTCCTCGGCCGGCGCGTCCTTGAGGACATAGCCGCGCGCGCCGGCCTGCATCGCCCGGTTCACGTACTCCGGGTTGTCGTACATGCTGAGCATCAGCACCTTGAGCTGCGGATGGCCGGCCAGCAACTGGGCCGTCAGCTCGATCCCGTTGATGTCCTTCATGCCGACGTCCATCAGCACCAGGTCGGGGCGCTCGGCTTCGACCACCTGGAAGGCTTCGCCGGCGTTGGCCGCCTCGCCGACCACCTCGGCAAGGCCGGCGAGTCTCGCCTTGAGCCCGTCGCGAACGAGCGGGTGGTCGTCGATAAGGACGACCCTGGCGAGCTGCGTCGCATCCATCAGGCTGCCTCGCGTTGAGCACGGAAGCGGTCGATCGACCGCTGCGGGATGTCCACCAGCAGCTGCGTGCTGCCCGGCCGCGACGTCATCGAGATCGCACCGCCGATGGATTCGACCCGCTCGCGCATGTTGCGAAGGCCGATGCCGCGACGCGGATCGGCGCGCACCGCCGGCACGTCGAATCCGCCGCCGTCGTCCATCAGCCGCATGCGCAGGCCGCCGGCGTGGAACAGCAGCCGCAGCTGCACCCGGGTTGCGCCGGCATGCTTCTCGATGTTGGTCAGGCCCTCCTGGGCGACGCGGAACAACACGGTGTTGACCTCGTCGGGCAGGCGCGCCGGCTCGCCGCGAACGCGCAATGAGAAGGCCATGTCTGCGTGGCTGCTGAACTCGTCGCCCATCTGCTCGAGCGCCACCGGCAGGCCCAGAACGTCGAGTTCGGCGGGACGCAGGCGGTGCGAGATGGTGCGCACCTCGTGCAGGGCGTCGGACAGCCGGCACAGCGCCTTGGTCAGCGGCGCAGGCGCAACCGTGCCCGTGCGCGCGAGCTGCGCGGTGGTCGATTCGAGCAGCAGCTTGATGGAGACCAGGGTCTGGCTGGTGCTGTCGTGCAGCTCACGCGACAGGTGTGCCCGCTCGTCCTCCTGCGACTTCACGACCTGGCGCGCCAGCAGGCGAAGCTTGGCGTCTGCCACGCGCGCATCGCTGACGTTGAGGTAGAAGCCGGTGAGGCCGATCAGCACGACACCGAAGGCCGCAATGCCGGCGATCCACCCCAGCGTGGCGGCAACGTTGTCGCTCACCTGGCGGTCGAGCTGGGCGAGCGTCGCCTGGATGTCGTCGAGGTACAGGCCGGTGCCCACCACCCAGTTCCAGCGCGGCAGCGACACCGCATAGCCGAGCTTGGGCGTCTGCGTGTAGGTCGACGGCTTCTGCCACACGTACTGCACGTAGTCGCCGCCGGCGTGGGCACTGGCGATGAGCTGCTGGATGACCGGCGTGCCGTCCACGTCGCGCAGTTCGAACAAGTCGCGGCCGACCAGCTCCGGCTGGCGTGGATGCATGACGTTGCGGCCGGTCGCGTCGAAGACGAAGAAATAGCCGTCGATGCCGTAGTCCAGCGCCTCCAGCACGCGCTGGGCGGCCTTCAGCGTCTCCGCGTCGTCGAGATGGGTGTCGTAGAGCGGGGCGATGGCGCTCTGGGCCAGCTCGACGTAGTTGCGCAGCTCCGTCTTCTTCGCGGCCATGTACGCCGATTCCACCAGCGCACGCTCGCGGGCATGCAGATCGTGCTGCTGCTGCCGGACCGCGATGGCGATCAGCGCCAGCGACGCCAGCAGCGGCGTCACCGACAGCAGGAAGAACCGCAGCCGCGACGGCACGGGGTGCGGCCTCAGCCGCCGGTGGCGGCGCGGAAGAGCTTGCCCGAGCGGGTGCCACTGCGGCAGAACGCAAGCACCGGGTGCGGCAGCTCGGCCAGCAGCTCGGCGAAGCGCGCGATCTCTTCCGGGCTCTGGTAGTTGGACGCCACCGGAAGGAAGGCGTAGGCGAGGCCGGCCGCCTTGGCCGCCTCTTCGATGGCCGCGTTGGTCGGCTGGGTCGGGCCGCCCTCGAAATCGGGCCGGTTGTTGATGACGCTCTTGAAGCCGGCCTGGGCCACGGCGGCCATGACCTCGGGGCCGAGCTGCGGAGCGACGCAGACGTCGGGACTCAGTTGCTGCACCTGGATGCTCATCGGGACTTCCTTCGCAAGCGGAGACTCGGACTACTTGGCCAGCGCGTTCTTGACGGCGGCCGACACCAGGCTCATGTCGGCCTTGCCGGCCAGGCGGGTCTTCACCACGCCCATCACCTTGCCCATGTCGCCAGGCCCGGAAGCGCCCACCTCGGCGACGATCTTCGCGACCTCGGCGGCGATCTCGTCAGCGCCCAGGCGCTGCGGCAGGTAACCCTCGAGCACGCTCAGCTCGGCGGTCTCCTTGTCGACCAGGTCGGTGCGGCCGGCCGCGGAGAACTGCGAGATCGAGTCCTTGCGCTGCTTGATCAGCTTGTCGACGATGGCGATGACGGCCGCGTCGTCAAGGGTGATGCGCTCGTCGACTTCCTTCTGCTTCAGCGCCGCGAGCAGGCCGCGGATGGTGAGCAGGCGCGCCGAGTCCTTCGCGCGCATGGCGGTCTTCATGTCTTCGGTGATCTGGTCTTTCAGGGGCATGGTCGGCGGTGAGGTCAGTTAGAAACACGAAAGCCCGCTAGGCGCGGGCTTTTCGTTTGGCGATCCGCCCGCGAAGGGCGCTGTCTCGCTGGAAGCTCAGTACAGGCGCTTGGGCAGCTGCATGCTGCGGATGCGCTTGAAGTGGCGCTTGACGGCGGCCGCCTTCTTGCGCTTGCGCTCGGCGGTGGGCTTTTCGTAGAACTCGCGGGCACGAAGATCGGTCAGCAGGCCGAGTTTCTCGATGGTGCGCTTGAAGCGGCGCAATGCCACATCGAACGGCTCGTTTTCTTTGACGCGAATCGTAGTCATGTATCGGGTGAATCCTAGGGTGGTTGCGCTCGGTGCCGGTGGGTCGCGGCATGTAAGGCGTCGGGTCCGGACCTAAGCCTTGCTTCGATGCCACTGGTCGCAGCGCTGGTTTGCCAGCAAAGACAGCGATTATAGCCAGCTGCCCCGGGTGCTGCAATGCACCACTCAGCCGCGTTCGGACAGGGCGCGACCGCAGGCGGCGGCGCTCGCCCAGGCCCACTGGAAGTTGTAGCCGCCGAGCCAGCCGGTCACGTCGACCACCTCGCCGATGAAGTACAGCCCCGGCTGCAACCGGCTCTCCATGGTTTGCGAGCTGAGGCCGCCGGTGTCGACGCCACCGGCGGTCACCTCGGCCTTGCGGTAGCCCTCGGTTCCCGAGGGCAGCAGTTGCCACCGTTCGAGTGCACTCGCAAGAGCCTGCAGGTCGCGGTCGCGCAGCTCCGGCATCGCGCGTTCGGCCAGCCCGGGCTGGCCTGCCAGCCAGGTTTCGGCCAGGCGGCGCGGCAGGATCTCGGCGAGCTCGTTGCCGAGCCGGCGCCGCGACACGTTCTTGGCCGTGCGCAGCACGGCCTCCAGGTCCTGCGACGGCGCCAGGTCGATGCGGATCGGCGTTCCGGGCTGCCAGTAGGTGGAGATCTGCAGCACCGCCGGCCCGCTCAGCCCGCGATGCGTGAACAGCAGATCCTCGACGAACTCGCCGCGCGACTTCCCGCTCCCGGTCTCGACCCGAGCCTCCAGCGACAACCCTGCCAGCGGCACGAACGGGGCCCAGGCGCCCGGATCGAAGGTCAGCGGCACCAGCGCCGGCCGGGTCTCGACGATGCGGTGGCCGAACTGCCGCGCGATGCGGTAGCCGAAGTCGCTGGCGCCGATCTTCGGGATCGACAGCCCGCCGGTGGCGACGACCACCTGCAAGCAACGCACGGCCCCGCGGTCGGTGTCCAGCTCGAAGCCCGACGCGCTGCGCCGCAGCTCGTGCACCGCGCACGGCTGCCAGCGCACGACCCCGCCCTGCTCGCATTCGCGCAGCAGCATGGCGATGATTTCCTCGCTGGCCCCATCGCAGAAGAGCTGTCCCTTGTGCTTCTCGTGGAACGGGATGCGGTGCCGCTGCACCAGCCCGATGAAGTCCGCCGCCGTATAGCGCGCCAGGGCGGAGCGGCAGAAGTGCGGATTGGCCGACAGAAAATTTGCCGGCCCGGCTTCGCGATTGGTGAAGTTGCAGCGTCCGCCGCCGGAGATGCGGATCTTCTCGGCGAGCTTGTCCGCGTGGTCGATCAGCAGCACCTTCAGGCCGCGCTGGCCTGCGATGCCGGCACAGAACAGGCCGGCCGCGCCGGCGCCGATGACGACGGCATCGAAGGTCTGCATGGCGGGGAATTATGTGGGGGCAACCCTGCGTTCCTAGAATCCGGCCTTTCGTCCGGCCGCCCCTCATGACTTCCGCCATCATTTCCGCCGCGTCGGCGCGCACCCTCGCCAACGCGGCTTGGGGCGTGCGGGCGCAGTTCTTCATCGCCGGCGCACTGTTCGCCACCTGGGGCGTGCATGTGCCCAGCGTCAAGGCGCACTACGCGCTCGGCGAACGCGCGCTCGCCATCGCCATGCTGGCGGCCGGTGTGGGCGCGCTGCTGGCCCTGACGCAGGCGGGTCGCGTCGTGGGCAGATTCGGCCCGCGCAGCGTGACCCTGGCCACCGGGCTGGTCTGCTCGGCCGGCATCGCGCTGCTCTTGGCTTTCGACAGCTACGCGGCGCTGCTCTGCGTGATGCTGGTCTACGGCATGGCCAGCAGCCTGATGGATGTGTCCATCAACGCCGAAGCGAGCGAGATCGAACGGCTCGAAGGACGGCCGCTGATGAGCGGCTTTCACGCGCTGTTCAGCATGGGCGGCATGATCGGCGCGGCCGCCGGCGGCGTGCTGCATGCGGCCCACGTCGCGCCGTCGCAGCACCTCATGGGCGCGGCCGCCGTCGGCATCGCGACCGTGGTGCTCGGCTGCTCGGTGATGCTGCGCATGGCAGGACCGCCGGAAGGCGGCATGCCGATGAGCCTGCCCACCGGGCCGCTCGCGCTGATCGGCCTGCTCGCGGCGCTCGGGCTGATCGCCGAGGGCGCGATGTACGACTGGAGCGTGCTCTATCTCAAGCAGGAACTGCGCGCCGACACCGGCGTGGCGGCGCTCGCCTATGCCAGCTTCAGCGCCGCGATGGCAGCGGCGCGCTTCGCGGGCGACTGGGTGCGCGCCCGGCTCGCGGCGGTGCCGCTGTTGCGCTGGAGCGGCGCGCTGGGGGCCGCCGGGATGGCGCTGGCATTGCTGGTGCCGCATCCGTCGGCGGCGCTGGTCGGATTCGCGCTCGTCGGTCTGGGTTTTGCGAACGTCGTGCCGGTCCTGTTCAGCGCGGCCGCCCGGGTGCCTGACGTGACGCCGGCGCATGGCATCGCGGCGGTGTCGGCGGTGGGTTACCTCGGGATGATGGCCGGGCCGCCGCTGATCGGCGTCATCGCCGAGGCCAGTTCGCTCACGCTGGGACTGTCGTCGGTGGTGGTGTTCGCGGTCGTGCTGGCGCTTGCGGCTCGGCGCGCCTTGCCGTAGGTCAGCCCTTCCACACGAACGGAAACTTGAACTGCTTCCAGAACCCGTTCGGCACATAGTCGCCGACGACGCCATACCGGTCCGGCCACTGGCGTTCCGACTGCACCGCGGTGCCGAAGAAGTGGTCGAGGAAGGCGAAATGCGCCGCGTAGTTCTTGTCGATCGCCTCGTCGTCCTGCGAGTGGTGCCAATGGTGGAAGTTGGGCGTGACGATCACGTAGCGCAGGGGGCCCAGCCGCACGCTGACGTTGGCGTGGTTGAACACCGCCTGGAAGCCGACCACGACGATGTACGCGTCGATCACTTCCTTGCTGAAGCCGAGCACGAAGATGGGCGCCAGCACCAGCGTGCGGGTGATCAGCAGCTCGACGATGTGCTGACGCGATCCTGCCAGCCAGTCCATGCTCTTCACGCTGTGGTGCACCGCGTGCAGGCGCCAGAGCAGTGGAATCTCGTGGTAGGCGCGGTGCGTCCAGTACTGCACGAGGTCGGCCACCAGGATGATGAGGAACAGCGCCGCCGGAAATGGCAGGCCCTGCACCCACGCCTGCACGCCTTCCTTGGCGGCCCAGCCGAACAGCTTGTGCACGAGCAGGTTGGTCGCCAGCAGCACGAAGCCGACCACCATGTGGTTGACGATGAAGTGGTGCAGGTCGGTCTGCCACTCCGGCCGGAACACCGGCTGGTTGCGGCGCAGCGCGAAGAGCTTCTCGATGAAGACGAAGATGAGCGCCGAGCCGAGCAGGTCCAGGATGAACCAGTCGAGGCCGATGTAGGGCGTGTTGTCGGCGAAGTCGCCGACCGGCACCTTGTGGCCGCCGAGCGCGAGCGTGAGGCCGACCAGGGCGAAGGCGGCGAACGCGAGCCAAGGGGCGCGGCGGAACACGATGTTGAACAGCGCGATGCCGCCGGCGATCACCATCGACCAATACAGCAGCTGGCGCATCACCGCCACGTCGTAGGACTTGCGCAGCTGCGGCGTCGTGAGGTACTCGGGGAAGTGGAAGGCCAGCACCCCGAGAAAGCAGAGCGCGGCGAGGATCAGCGCGATGACGCCGGACACCAGTCCGTGGCCCGGCTTCAGTTCGCCGTGCGATTCGCTGAGCTGGTTGAGCTTCTGGAGGTCTTGCATGGTCCCGGTCCCCTTCGTGGCCCGGGATTATCGGCCGGCGGATCAGGCCGCGAGGCTGTCGCCGACCCCCCAGTTCATGCGTTTTGCGGCATGCAGCACGTCGCCGACGACGATGATCGCCGGGCTGCCGAGGCCTTCGCGCCGGACCGCGGCCGCGAGGTCGACCAGCGTGGTCTGCAGGTGCCGCTGCGAAGGCAGGCTCGCATGCTGGACGACCGCCACCGGCGTCGTCGCCGGCAGCCCCTCGAGCAGGCCCTGTTGCAGCGACTCCACGGTCGCCACGCCCATGTAGATGACCAGCGTGAGCCCCTGCGCCGCGGCGGCGGCCAGCGTCGGCCAGTGCAGCGCCGCGTCCTCACCGCGCGCATGGCCGGTGACGAACATCACGCCGTGCGCGTGATCGCGGTGCGTCAGCGGCGCACCCAGCGAGGTGGCGGCGGCCAGGCCCGAGGTGATGCCGTTGACGATCTCCACCTCGATGCCCAGCGCCCGCAGGTGCTCCGCTTCCTCGCCGCCGCGGCCGAAGACGAACGGATCCCCGCCCTTGAGCCGAACCACGCGCTCGCCCTTGTGCGCCTCGGCGGCCATCAACTTCTCGATGAAGGCCTGCGGCGTGCTGGCGCAGCCGCCGCGCTTGCCGACATTGACGATGCGCGCCGAGCGGCGTGCGTAGCGCAGCACGCCGGCGCCGACGAGGTCGTCCACCAGCAGCACGGTGGCCGCACGGATCGCGCGGATCGCTTTCAGGGTGAGCAGCTCGGGATCGCCCGGACCGGCGCCGACCAGGTGTACGACGGGATGAACGCTCATGCAGACAACTCCTCGGCGGGCGACGCGTGCCAGGCGGCCAATGCGCGGCGGATGCAGTCGGCCTGCTGCACCAGCGGTGCGGGGGCCGGCTTCTCGCCGCTGACGACGGACTGGATGTACAGCGCGGTGGTCGCCGCGTCGAAGGCGCGCGGCAGCACCGGCAGCTCGGTCAGCACGCCTTCCTTCGCGGCGAGCGACAGATCTGGGCGCGCGACTCCCCGGAGGTAGACCTCCAGCTTGGGCAGCCGCCGCGGATCGGCAACCGGCTCGCCTTCGGTTCCGCGCATCAGCAGCGCGTGGGCGTGGGTGTGGGCCAGGAAGGCAGCGAGCGCCTGGCCGTATTCGGGGTGGGTGTAGTTGCACACGCGCAGCGCAGCGCCGCCGCGCGTCGGATCGATCAGCTTGGCGACCGTGTGCCCGGGGTTGCGCAGCCCGATGACCCATCGCGCATCCAGCAGGCGCGCCAGCGGCGGGCACAGCGCCTCGGTGCTGATGAACACCGGCTCGCGCCGGTTCCACGCATGCGGGATGTCGCCGGCGTCGTGCGCGATGGGCAGGCCCAGGTCGTGGAAGACCTCGAAGGTCGTCACGCGGCCCGGGTCGCGCATCGGCCCGTGGACCAGCACCGGCACGCCGTCCTGCGCCAGCAGCAGCGCGAGCAGGGCGGTGAGATTGGGCAGCTTGCGTGCACCGTTGTACGAGGGCAGCACCACCATGGGCCGCGTCGGGCGCAGCGGGTGGCATCGCTCCTGCACCGCATCGAGGAAGCCGGCGAGCTCTTCGGTGGACTCTCCCTTGATCCGCATCGCGATGGCGAAGGCGCCGATCTCCAGGTCGGTCACGCGGCCGTCGAGCACCTGGCTCATCAGGTCATAGGCTTGCGCCTGGTTCAGCGAGCGGGCGCCTTCCTTGCCGCGGCCGATTTCCTTGATGTAGGGGGCAATGCTCATGTCGTCTCCTCGTCAGCGGCGAAGGCAAGTTTCGCGCCGTTCATCGAGACTCGCACACATCCACTGACGAGTTTCATGCGGCCTGCAGCCGCAAGCGCACGATGCGCTTGAGCTCCGGCACGCAGGAGCCGCAGTTCGTGCCGCATTTGAGCCGGTCCTGCAGCTGCTGCAGCTGCACGTCGGGCGAGCCGCTGCTCGATGCGAGCGCACTGGCGATGTCGCTCTCGCCGACGTCGAAGCAGCTGCAGACCTGGCGGCCGCGCGCGGCCACGGCGACCGGCGCCTTCGCGCCCGGCACCAGCAGCAGCCGGCCATAGGCCTGGGCCGGCAGCTCTTCTTGGAGCAGCGCCTTGATCCAGGCCTCGGCGCTGATGTCGCCGGCGAGCAGGAAGGCGTCGAGTCGTGTGTCGGCCCCTTCGCGGCGCAACCGCATGGCGCGCCGCTGTCCGCGGCGCTTGTCGGCGTAGTGCAGCACGTCGCTTCCGGCCAGCCCGAGGATGCCTTCGATGCGCGCGATCGTTTCCGCCGACGCGCCTTCATAAGCCGCGGCACGAAACAGCAGGCCGCTGCGCTCGCGTCCGAAGGGCAGGCAGGCGGCATACGGGAATCCGCGCATGAGATCGCGCAGTTGCTCCCGCGCGCGCAGCGCCTGCTCGTTCGGCAGCCAGGCGACGGCCAGCAGCCGCCACGGCAGGTCGGCCTTGAGGATCTTCACCGCCGCGTGCTTGAGCTCCGGCTGCTTGGAGCGCGGGCAGAACGCCGCCGTGGTGAGCGCGTTGACGCCGGTTGCCGGCCCGCCGCTGCCGGTGTGGCCGGAGACGAATTCCTCGCCCCAGTGCATCGCGATGAAAGCCTGCGCCGGCGCCACCTGCGCGCTGGACTGCACCGGCAGGATCAGCGTGCCGCGTCGCGAAGTGATGTGCACCAGATCGCCCTCTGCGAGCCGCAATCGCGCGAGGTCCTGCGCATGCATCTCGATGGCCGGCTCGGGCACGTGGCCGAAGAGGCGGCCCACCGTCCCGGTGCGGCTCATGCCGTGCCACTGATCGCGCAGGCGCCCGGTGTTCAGCGAGAACGGATAGCGCGCATCGCGCGGCTCGGCAAGCTTCTCGTGCGGCGTGTCGGCGAAGCGGGCCCGACCGTCGGCGGTGGGGAAGACGCCGTCTTCGTAGAGCCGCGCGCGGCCCTCGGCCGCGTGCTCGCCGAAGGGCCATTGCGCCGGTCCGGTGTCGAGCCGGCCGTAGCTGAGGCCCGTGATGTCCAGGTCGCGGCCGCGGGTGGACTCGCGATGCTCGTTCCATACCGACTCCGCGTCCGCATACGGGAACAGCGTGGGCTCGCCGGGGCGCAGCTTGGACTCCAGGCGGTGGGCGAATTCGGTGGCGATCAGCCAGTCGTGGCGCGCTTCGCCTGGTGCCCACACGGCCGGACGCACGCGGCTGATGCGCCGTTCGCTGTTGGTGACCGTGCCGTCCTTCTCGCCCCACGTGGTGGCGGGCAGCAGCAGGTCGGCATAGGCGCAGGTGGCCGTCGTGGCGAAGGCTTCCTGAACGACGACGAACTCAGCCCGCTCCAGTGCGCGCCGCACGGTCGCCTGGTCGGGCATCGATTGCGCCGGATTCGTGCAGGCGATCCACAGCGCCTTGATCTCGCCGTCGGCGGCCGCCTGGAACATCTCGACAGCCGTCTTGCCGGGCAGCGCGGGGACATCGGGCACGCCCCACAGCCGCGCGACTTCAGCGCGATGCTGCGGATTGGCCAGGTCGCGATGCGCGCTGAGCAGGTTGGCCAGCCCGCCGACCTCGCGCCCGCCCATCGCGTTGGGCTGGCCCGTCAGCGAGAACGGGCCGGCACCCGGCTTGCCGATCTGGCCGGTGGCCAGATGCAGGTTGATCAGCGCGGCGTTCTTCATCGTGCCGCTGCTGCTCTGGTTGAGACCCTGGCAGTACAGCGACAAGGTCGGCGCGCGCTTGGCGGAACAGTTGTGCAGGCCGGCGAACCAGCGTGCCGCCTGCAGGAGCGCGTCTTCGCCGATGCCGCACAGCTTCGCGACTTCCTTCGGCGGGTAGTCGCGCACCCGGTCGCGCAGCACCTCGAAGCCGCTGGTGTGCCGCTCGATGTAGCTGCGGTCGGTCAGCCCCTCCCACATCATCGCGTGCAGCATGCCGTTGAACAACGCCACATCGGTACCCGGCAGGATCGGCAGGTACAGATCGGCGATCTCGGCCGTCTCGGTGCGCCGCGGGTCGGCCACGACGATCTTCAGCGCGGGGTTGGCGCGCCTGGCGTCCTCGATGCGGCGAAAGAGGATGGGGTGCGCGAAGGCGGTGTTCGAGCCGACGATGAACAGCACGCTGGCGTGGGCGATGTCCTCGTAGCACGCGGGCGGGGCGTCGGCGCCCAGCGTCAGCTTGTAGCCGGCAACCGCGCTGCTCATGCACAGGCGCGAGTTGGTGTCGACGTTGTTCGTGCCGATCAGGCCCTTGGCCAGCTTGTTGAAGACGTAGTAGTCCTCGGTGAGGAGCTGGCCGGAGATGTAGAAGCCGACGGCGTCGGCACCGTGGTCCCGAATGATGCGATGGAAGCGGTCGGCCGCGATGTCGAGCGCGGCGTTCCAGCTCAGCGCCTGCGGCGCGTCGCCGCGCGCCGGCCGGCGCTGCGGATGCAGCAGCCGCGCCTGCAGCGTGATCGGCTGCGCCGCGGTCAGGTGCAGCGTGCTGCCCTTGGTGCACAGGCGCCCGAAGTTCGCGGGATGGTCCGGATCGCCGCGCACGCCGGTGATCTGGCGGCCTTCCGATTCAATGATCACGCCGCAGCCGACGCCGCAGTAGGGGCAGGTCGACTTGGTCTCGTTCATGCCGTGGCGGGGGCCTCGTCGAGCGCCAGGCTGTTCAGCTCATCGATGTCGAGGTGCACGGTCCCGTTCTCGACCTTCACGGTGAACCTCGTCGTGCAGCCTTCATCGGGCGCCTTCGCGCAGCCGTCGGCCAGTCCGATGGTCCAGTTGTGCAGCGGGCAGGCGACGCTCTCGCCGAACACGATGCCCTGGCTGAGCGGTCCGCCCTTGTGCGGGCACTTGTCGAGCAGCGCGAACACCTTGTCCTCGGCATTGCGGAAGATCGCGACATCGGTGCCGCAGGATCGTGCGACGCGGCGCGCCCCCAGCACGGGGATGTCTGCCACCTGGCAGATCGATTTCCAGCTGCTCATTTGCAGGCCTCCGCGCTTCGCGCCTTGGGATTCGCCTCGGGATCGGCCCGGCGGCTCATGCCATTTCTCCCACCGGCACGAACTGCCGCGTGTCGACCGTCGCCTTGTCGAACTCGAACCAGGGATCGGGCTCGCCGTCGAGCGAGAACTGCAGCCGCTCCCACAAGGCCTTGCGGCCGGCGTGGTCCTCGAGGATCTTCTTCTTCACGTAGTCCAGCCCAACGCGTCCCACGTAGTGCACGGTGCGCTCGAGGTACCAGCCTTCCTCGCGGTACAGCTGCAGGAAGGCGCCGCTGTACTCCAGCACTTCGGCAGCCGTCTTCAGCTTGCACAGGAACACCGCGACCTCGGTCTTGATGCCGCCGTTGCCGGCGATGTAGATCTCCCAGCCCGAATCGACGCCGATCACGCCGACGTCCTTGATGCCCGCCTCGGCGCAGTTGCGGGGGCAGCCCGACACCGCGAGCTTGACCTTGTGCGGCGCGTACATGCGCCACAGCGCGCGCTCCAGGTCCTTGCCCATCTGCGTGCTGTCCTGCGTGCCGAAGCGGCACCACTCGGAGCCGACGCAGGTCTTCACCGTGCGCAGGGCCTTCGCGTAGGCATGGCCCGAGGGCATGCCGATGTCCTTCCACACGTTGACCAGGTCTTCCTTCTTCACGCCGAGCAGGTCGATGCGCTGGCCGCCGGTGACCTTGACGGTCGGGATCTTGTACTTGTCGACGGCGTCGGCAATGCGGCGCAGCTCGTCGGCAGTGGTCTCGCCGCCCCACATGCGCGGGATGACGGAGTAGGTGCCGTCCTTCTGGATGTTGGCGTGGCTGCGCTCGTTGATGAAGCGCGACTGCGGATCATCCTTGGCCTCCTTGGGCCACGTGCTGATCAGGTAGTAGTTGACCGCCGGGCGGCAGCTCGAGCACCCGTTGGGCGTGCGCCAGCCCATTCGCCTGTAGACGCCGTCGATCGACAGCAAGTGCTCGGCGCGGATCACCTCGCGCACGTCCTGGTGGCTCGCGTCGGTGCAGCCACACATCGCCTTCTTGGTCGGCGCCTTGGAGTAGTCGCCGCCGGCGGTGAACATCAGCAGCTGCTCGACCAGGCCGGTGCACGAGCCGCACGACGCGCTGGCCTTGGTGTGCTTGCGAACCTCGTCGAGCGTGAACAGGCCCTTCTCCTTGATGGCCTTGCAGATCGTGCCCTTGTTGACGCCGTTGCAGCCGCACACCTCGTCGGCGTCGGCCATCGCCGCGGCCTTGTTGTGGCCCTCGTGGCCGGTGTCGCCGATGTTCGATTCGCCGAACATCAGCTTGTCGCGGATGTCGCCCACGCTGCGACCTTCGCGCAGGAGCTTGAAATACCACGAGCCGTCGACGGTGTCGCCATACAGGCAGGCGCCGACCAGCTTGTCGCCCTGGATGACCAGCTTCTTGTAGACGCCGCCGAAGGGATCGCTCATCACGATCTCCTCGCAGTCCTTGCCGCCCATGAAATTGCCGGCGGAGAACAGGTCGATGCCGGTCACCTTCAGCTTGGTGCTGGTCTGGCTGCCGGTATAGCGGCCGATGCCGAACTGAGCCAGGTGCGTGGCGCATACCTTGCCCTGCTCGAACAGCGGGGCGACCAGGCCGTAGGCGATGCCGCGGTGCGCGGCGCACTCGCCGACCGAATAGACGCGCGGGTCGGTGATGGTCTGCATCGTGTCGGTGACGACGATGCCCCGATTGCAGTGGATGCCGATCTTCTCGGCGAGCTCGGTGTTGGGCCGGATGCCGGCGGCCATCACGACCAGGTCGGCGGGGATCTCGGTGCCGTCCTTGAACTGCACGGCCATCACGCGCCCGGACTTGTCGCCGATCAGCGCCTGCGTCTGCGCGCCGATCATGAACTTGAGGCCGCGGTCTTCCAGCGACTTCTGCAGGAGCTTGCCGGCGGTGTCGTCGAGCTGGCGCTCCATCAGCCACGGCATGATGTGCACGACGGTCACCTGCATGCCGCGCAGCATCAGGCCGTTGGCGGCCTCCAGGCCCAGCAGGCCGCCGCCGATGACGACCGCATGCTTGTACCGGGCTGCCGCCTCGATCATGGTGTTGGTGTCGGCGATGTCGCGGTACGCGATGACGCCGTCGAGCTCCTTGCCCGGCACCGGCAGAATGAAGGGATTGGAGCCGGTCGCCAGCAGCAGCCGGTCGTATTCCGCCTCAGTGCCGTCCGCGGCGCGCACGATGCGCCGCTTGCGATCCACATCGACCACCTTCTTGCCGAGCTGCAGGTGGATGCCGTTCTCCTCGTACCAGGAGATCGGGTTCAGCACGATCTCGTCGAGCGTCTGCTCGCCGGCCAGCACGGGCGACAGCAGAATGCGGTTGTAGTTGGGGTGCGGCTCGGCGCCGAAGACCGTGATGTCGTAGAGATCGGGCGCGATCTTCAGCAGCTCTTCCAGGGTGCGCACGCCGGCCATGCCGTTGCCCACCATCACCAACTTCATCTTCTTCATGGTTCTCTCCGCATGTCGCGTCGTCTCGGGGGAAGGGTTAGCAAGGCAAATGCCAGACATTGGTGCATGGCATGAGCTTTGAAGTCGACATCGGCCACTTCAGCCTGAAGGGACCGCGCGAGGTCAACGAGGACTTCGCCGCCTCGGTGCAGCCGCCGCCCCACGATGAGGCGCGCGGGTTGGTCGCCGCCATCGCGGACGGCGTGTCGGCCGGCGGGCGCGGACTCGAGGCCGCGCAGACCACGGTGATGAGCGTGGTGCAGGACTACTTCGGCTGTCCCGACACCTGGGACACCACCGTCGTGCTCGACCGCCTCATCGGCGCGCAGAACGCCTGGCTGGCCGACCACAACCGGCGGCGGCAAGGTGTCGGCAACGAGGGCGGCACGGCGATGACGACCATCACCGCGCTGGTGCTGCGCGGCCACGCGTTCACGCTGGCGCACGTCGGCGACACGCGCGCATGGCTGGTGCGCGGCGGCGAGTGCGTGCAGCTCACGCAGGACCATTGCTTCGACCACCCGGACCAGCGCAGCCGGCTGACGCGCGCCGTGGGACTCGACGATCGTGTGCGCATCGACTTCCTGCAGGGCGAGCTGCACATCGGAGATGTCTTCGTGCTGACCACCGACGGCGTGCACGGTGTGCTCAAGCGGCGCAAGCTCGCGGCTCTGGCGGGCCAGGGCGACGCGCAATCCGCGAGCGAAGCGCTGGTGACGGCTGCGCTGGCCGCAGGCGGCAACGACAACGCGACGGCGCTGGTGCTGCAGGTGCGCGGGCTCGCCGCCGGCCGGTTGGAGGACAGCCTGGTGCAGGGCCGGCAACTGCCGGTGCCCGGTCGCCTCAAGGTGGGGGATCGTCTCGACGCCTACACCATCACCGCTCGCGTCGCCGACACCGGCGTGCACCGGCTGTACCAGGCGCGCGTCGCCGGTACGCAGGAGCTGGTCGCGCTGAAGACCTTGCACGAATCGCGCGCCAGCGACCGCGAGGAACGCGCGATGCTGGCGCACGAGGCCTGGCTCGGCAGCCGTGTCGCGCCCGGATCCGGTGCGCATGGCGACGCGGCCTTCGTCGGCGTTCGCGAGCCGCGGGACGCGACCGCCTTCTACACCGTGTTCGACTGGCATCCGGGCCGCACCCTGGAGCAGATGCTCGTGGACCGTCAGCGCTTCGAAGTGCCCGAGATCGTCGCCGGCGCGCTCGCCGTGGCGCGCGCCCTGGGGCGCCTGCACCGGCACGGCGTGATCCATCGCGACATCAAGCCGGGCAACATCCATCTCGGCGACGACGGCCAGTGGCGTGTGCTCGACCTCGGCGTCGCGGTGTCCGGCAGCGAGCCCAAGGCGCTGCGCACACTGCATGCAGGAACGCCGAGCTACATGAACCCCGAGCAGTGGAATGCCGAGGAGCACGTGCCTGCCGATGCCGGCAGCGACCTGTACGCGCTGGGGGCTGTGTTGTACGAGTGGCTCACCGGCAAACTGCCGTACGGCGAGGTCGAGCCGTACCAGACCGGGCGCTTCCGGCGCGATCCCAAGCCGCCTTCCCGGCTGCGCCCGGACGTGCCGATCTGGCTGGACCACGTGGTCCTGAAGGCGATCGCGCTCGACCGCAAGCTGCGCTTCGAAACCGCGGAGGAACTGGTGCTGGCGCTCGAGCGCGGGGCCTCGCGCCCGCTGGCCGCGCCCGGCGCCACGCCGCTGGTCGCGCGCGACCCCACGGCGCTGTGGAAGATCGCGCTGGGCATGTCGCTGCTGTTCAACCTGCTGCTGGTCTACTGGCTGCTGTTCCTGCCGCGGTGAACACTGCATTGCGACGCCCTACACCCGGCTGAGCTTTGCCGCGGGGGCGGGGGGCGCTTCGCCGTGCGGCAGGGCGCGTGCGCGTCCGCCTTTCTCGGCCCAGGTGCGGGTCCAGCGGATCTGCATGAAGCGCATGACCGCCAGCATCACCAGCGACAACAGCGCGAAGAGCACGAAGCCCCATGCGTAGGTGCCGGCGTACTGCTTGGACAGGCCCATCGCGTTGGGCACCAGGCCGCCGCCGAGCGCGCCGATCTCGCCGATCATCGAGCCGGCCACCGCCGTGGTCGTGGGCCAGCGCAGCGGCACGAGCTGGAACAGCGCGCCGTTGCCCGCGCCCAGCGCGGCAAAGCAGAGCATCAGCAGCAGCGTGGTCAAGGCCAGCGAGCTGGACGAGAAGCCCACCAGCACCAGGCACACGGCGACGACGCTGAGCACGAGCGTCAGCGTGTTCACGCCGCCCCAGCGGTCGGAGATCCAGCCGCCGGCCACGCGCACCGCCGCGCCCATGAAGGCCGCGAGCATGGTGAGCTGGCCCGCCTGCACCTTGCTCACGCCGAACTGGTCGTAGTAGTAGGAAGGCAGGAAAGTCGTGAGGCCGATGAAGCCGCCGAACGTCACGCCGTAGATCAGGCTGAAGGCCCAGCCGTCCTTCTCGAACAGGCAGGCGATGTGGGCGCGGAAGTTCGCATGCGCGTCCACATCGGGCGGTTCCTTGGCCAGCACGATCATCACGAACATCGGCAGCAGGATCGCTGCCGCGGCGACGCCGTAGACGGCCTGCCAGCCGAGCCAATTGGCCAGCGGGGGCGCCACCAGCACCGACACGGCGGTGCCGACGTTGCCTGCGCCGACCAGGCCCATCGCCAGGCCCTTGTGCTTGGGCGGGAACCATCCCGATCCCAGCGACAGCGCGACACCGAAGCTGGCGCCGGCGATGCCGAGCAGCACGCCCATGGCGAGCAGGTCGTTGAAGGTGTGGACGAAGAAGAAGCCGAACAGCATGGCGGCGGCGATCAGGGCCATCTCGACCAGGGTGGCGTTCTTGCGCCCGATGTACTGGGCAAGCACGCCGAGCGGAAAGCGCATCAGCGCGCCCGCGATGATGGGCACGGACAGCATCAGCCCCTTCTGCGCCGGCGAGAGCTGGAAGGTCTCGCCGATGAAGGGCGCCATGGCCCCGTTGAGCACCCAGATGCAGCAGGAGAAGGCGAAGTACAGGAAGGCGGCGAACAGGGTGGGTCCGTGTCCGGCGCGCAGGAAGGTCTTGAAGCTTTGCATGCGACAGGCGGGCTGGGAAGTGGGCTTGACGTCCTGGCGGCGCTCAGGCGGAGATGGGCGTCGCTGCCGCCATTGGCAACGAACATGAGGAAAGCGCAGCGGGACGGGGAAGGACGTGGTCGGACATCATGGTCTCCAGCAATACCTCGGCCCGGGGCCGAAATGGAGGCACATGAGCAGCCCACGGCGTTGTGGGCAGGACCTGCCGTGCGGGGGCAGGGGGCGGGTGCAGCGTCACACCCGACGCTGCACTTTGCAAGCAACGTGCCACGGCGTTGGCGCAAGACGCTGCTAAGGTGTGCGGCCTGGCCCTCTCTCCTCGGTCAATTCGCCTGACGACATGACTTCCTGCCTCGTGCTCTGCGGCTCCGCGCCCGTCGCGCCCACCCTCGAAGAGAACCTCGAAGGGGTCGGGATTCACGTCATTGGTGCGGTGCAGCGTAGCAACTTGGTGCAGGAGGCCTTGCGGCAGGGCCCCGATGTCGTCGTCGTGCAGGACGTCGCGCCGGATGCGGCGCTGTTCGCCGTACTCGCGCTGCTGCGGACCACCGCGCCGCGGCCGGTCCTGCTGTTCACCACCGACTCCGATGTCGACAAGATGAAGCTGGCGCTCGACAGCGGCGTGGACGCCTACGTGGTGAACGGCTATGCGCCGCAGCGGCTGCGGTCTCTGGTGCATCTGGCGACAGCCCGCTTCCTGCACGAGCAGGCGCTGCGCGAGCAGCTGGCCGACGTGTCGCACCGCTTCGAGGAGCGCAAGCTGGTCGACCGCGCCAAGGGCATCCTGATGCGAGCGCGCCAGGTGTCGGAAGACGAGGCATTTCGCGTCCTGCGGGCCGCTTCGATGCACAGCAACCGGCGTGTCGGTCAGGTGTCGCAGCAGGTCATCGCCGCCGCCGGCCTCGCCGAAGCCATCAATCGCGCCGGACAGCTGCGCATGCTGTCGCAGAGGCTGGTCAAGCTGCGCGCGCTGCAGGCCCTGGGCGTCGGCACCGAGTGGGCGGCCGAGCTGCTGCGCGACTCGTCTTCGCGCATCGACGCCAACCTGGCGGCGCTCGGCAAGAGCGTGTCCAAGGCCACGTACGGCGACCTGCTCGATGCGGTGTCGGCCCCGTGGGTCACCTTGAAGGCGGCGCTCGCGATGTCGGCCGATCGGCAACGCACGGCAGATGCCGATGCGCAGGCCGAAGTCATGCTGCTCCAGGCCGATCGGCTGGTGAACGCATTCGAGTCCAACGCAGCGACGGCCAGCCTGCACGTGATCAACGTGTCGGGCCGTCAGCGCATGCTGTCGCAGCGCCTGGCCAAGCAGGCGCTGCTGGCCGCGCTGTCCGGCGGCGACGCAGCAGCGGCGGCCGGCGAAACCAAGGCGGCGTTCGAGCAGGCGCTGGACTACCTGAACGCCGCGCCGCTTTCGACACGGGAGATCCGCGAATCGCTCGACGCCGCGGCGCGAAGCTGGACCGCCTTGAACCAGGCGCTCAAGCGAGTGCGCAGCGCCGACGGCCAGATGGTGCTCACCGAGGCGAGCGAGTCCCTGCTCGCCGTGTTCGAGCAGCTCACCGAGCGATACGAGCACAGCATGCAGATCCTGATGGGCTAGTGCCAACTCGTGAACTTGTAGGCATTCGGCGTCAGGGCGTGGACAGTCCCGGACAGGCCCGCCGCTATGATCAATTTAGGGGGGTCTTGTCCTGCAGTGCAACGGCGCGCTTGCAAAGGCGCGGACCCCAGGCAAAGATCGACAGCCGCTGCTGGAGAGACAACGAGGATGACCGAGACCATGCAGTCCACGCCTGCGGAACTGGCCGAACGTTCGCGCGAGCTGGCTGCGGCGCAAGGCTTGTCCGATGGCGCACTCGGGTCCGTTCTGCTTGCCCTGGTCGAGCGCCTGGAGGCGCCGTTCGCGATCAAGGACATTGCCAGCGGCCGCTACGTGCACGTCAGCCCGCGCATGGCCGCGCTGTACGGGCGTTCGGTCGAAGAGCTGCTGGGCCACACCGATGCCGACCTGCTGGGCCCCGAGATCTCGGGGCCGCTGCGCACCGGCGATCAGGCCGCGCTGGCGCAATCGCTTCCGCACACCATCGAGCATCGCCTCGAGCGCGACCGCCAGCGGCGCGACTTCAACGTCACCCGCATCGCGCTGCCGACTGCCGATGGCGGACCGCCGCGTCACCTGTGCAGCGTCTGGGTCGAGACCACCCTGACGCTTCAGCGCGAGGCCCAGCTCGGCAAGGCGCTGCAGCAGCTGGAGCAGCAGCAGATCGCCAGCGAGGCGCTGCGCCGCGAGACCCAGGACCAGGCACTGCGCGACAACGTGACCGGCCTGTACCAGCGCATCCACTTCGAGGACCAGCTTCGCCGCGAAGTCGATCTCTCCTCGCGGGAGCATCGCGAGTTCGCGCTGGTGTCCATCGCCCTTGACCCGCTGCCCGATGCCGTGCGCTCGTACGGCGAGGCGGCCCGCACGCGCGTGCTGGAGGCGCTGGGCCGGCTGCTGCGCGGCAACACGCGGGCGATGGACGCGTCGTGCCGCCTCGACGAGGACCACTTCGCGATCCTGCTGTCGGGCGTGGGGCTCGCGACCGCGCATTCGCGCATGGAGGGCCTGCGGCGCCAATGCGCCACGCAGATCGTGGTGCTCGACGGCCGCGACCTCGGCTTCACGGTGTCCATGGGCGTCGCCAGCTTTCCGCACACGGCGCACACGCAGGAAGAGCTGATGCAGGCCGCCGACGTGGCGCTGGCCGAGGCTCAGCGCCGCGGCGGCAATCACGTCACGCTCGCGAGCATCCGCTTCGACGCGATGTAGTGCGCTGCGGTCAGACGGCCCTGGACAGCATGTACGCGGCCAGCGCGTAAAGCATCATCGCGAACACCCGCTTCAACTGCTGCACGTTCATCGCGTGCGCCACCTTGGCGCCCAGCGGCGCGAACAGCACGCTGCTGGTGGCGATGACCGCCAGCGCGGGCAGCCAGAGATAGCCCAGGGCGCCCGGCAGCGGGCTCGACACCGACCAGCCGCCGATCACGTAGCCCAGCGTATTGGCCAGCGCAATCGGAAAGCCCAAGGCGGCGCTTGTCGCCACGGCGTTGTGCATGGCGACGTTGCACCAGGTCATGAAAGGCACCGAGATGAAGCCGCCGCCGGCGCCGACCAGCCCCGAGATGAAGCCGATCACGCCGCCCGCGGCAAAGCGGCCGGCAGGGCCCGGCATCTGGCGGCCGGCATGCGACTTCTTGGCCCGCAGCATCTGCGTGGCCGAGAAGGCGACGAACAGCGCGAAGACCAGCGCCAGCGTGGTCCCCTTGAGAAGCGCGAACACGCCGGCACCGGAGACGAGCCCGCCGGCGACGATGCCGGGCGCCAGCGTCTTGACGATGTCCCAGCGCACTGCGCCACGCTTGTGATGCGCACGCACGCTGGACAGCGACGTGAACAGGATGGTGGCCATCGAGGTCGCGATCGCCATCTTGACCGACAGTGACGCCGGCACGCCGTGGGCCGACAGGATGAGCGTCATGAACGGCACCATGAGCATGCCGCCGCCGATGCCCAGCAGCCCGGCCAGGAAACCGGTGAAGCAGCCGAGCAGGAGAAGTTCGAGGATCAGCAGCCAGTCGAGACCGAGGATCATTCGGTCCCCAGCAACCTCAGCAACTCATCCCATTCTTCCGGCGTGACCGGCGTGATCGACAGGCGGTTGCCCCTGCGCAGCACCTGCATGCTCGCGATCGAAGGGGTGTTGCGCATCTCGGCCAGCGGCATCACGCGCGTCTTGCGCACGAGCTTGACGTCGACCAGGTACCAGCGCGGCTTGTCGTGCTTGGACTTCTCGTCGTAGTAGGGACTGGCGGGATCGAATTGCGTCTCGTCGGGATACGGCTCGCTGGCCACCTCGGCAAGGCCATAGATGCCGGGCACCGCGCACGACGAGTGATAGAAGAGGACGCCGTCACCGATGCGCATGTCGTTGCGCATGAAGTTGCGCGCCTGCCAGCCGCGCACGCCGATCCACGGCACCGTTTGTGAAGGCGCGCGCACGACGTCGTCGATCGAGCACTCCTCGGGCTCGCTCTTCATCAGCCAATAGGCCATCGAAGCTGTTGGAATCGAAGCAGGGGAAAGCGGGGTGTCCGTCGCGAGCCGTGAGCCGCATTCCTGAACCCAGGGGGTATCAGGTGGGCGAGGTCAACCGGGCTTCGGGTTCATCTGACGCGAGACGATCACGCCCGCCGGGCATTTTCCAAGCCCTTGCTCACAGGAGCATCGGTTCAAGGAAATATAAGACTCACGCGAACGCAACGGACCGATTCATTCTACGCGCGCGGTGCGCGTCGTCACAGCAATTGACCGTCGGCACCAAGGGCTTGATCGACGCGCCTGATCAGCGCATCGATGTCCGTGCTACCGCTGGACACATCCGTGCCCGCGCGCGCAGGCAGCGGACGTTCGGCGAGGGCATAGGCCAAATTCAACGCGGCGAGCACGGCGATGCGTTCGCGAGCCTTGACTTTTCCGGCATCGCGTATGGCGCTCATCTCGCGATCGACGTTGCCCACCGCTTCGAGCAGCGACTGCTCGCCGCCTTCGGGGCAGCCGAGGATGTAGCTCTGTCCCATGATGGTCACTTCCATCTGCTTCATCGCGGGTCCGTGCTGTCCGACGTGGTGGTGAGGGGCTTGTCCGCGGGCAGCCTCTCGAGCAGCGCATCGATGCGCGTGCGCGCCGCGTTCAGCCGTGAACGCAGGCTGTCTCGCTCGTGGGTGACCGCGGCCAGTTGCTGTTCGAGCAGCGCGTTCGTGCGCTTGATCTCCTCATGCCGAAGCAGCAGTCGCTCGACCCGCTCGGCAAGTTCTTCGATCTTCGACATGGCGCGCTGATCCGTGTCCGGGGAAGGTTTTCATTGTAGGTGGTGCTTACAATGCCGATCGTTGGTGCCCGTGCCGGATGTTCATTCCGGCACAGTTAAACGGGAAGCAGGCGAGACCGTGTTGCGGTCCCGAAACTGCGCTGCCCCCGCAACGGTACGGCGGACGAAGAAGGAACCGGTCGAGTTCGCACTTCCGCTCTTGTGCACAAGCCACTGGAGACTCGTCTCTGGGAAGGTCGCAAGGGTCGCTCCGCCAGCCCGGATACCGGCCAACAGGCGGTGCGCGGCGTCGGGCCTTGCACCATGTGGCCCGAGCCCGCGGGGAAGCTGGCGAGGGCGTCCCCCGTTCCTTTCCCATCATGAAGAACTTCGTCTTCCGCGCGCGGCCGCTGTGTCTCGCCGCGGCCTCCTGCGCGCTTGTCTCGCAGACTTCCTCGGCGCTGGCGCAAGTGCCGGCATTCGAACTGGAACCGGTGACCGTCACCGGCAGCGGCGCGCCCCGCTCGCTCGGCAGCGAGATCGCTGCGACCAGCGTTCTCACGCGCGGCGACATCGAGCGCGCCGGCGCCCGCGACGCCGTGTCGGTGCTCAATCTGCTGGGCACCGGGCTGGTCGAGCAGCAAGGCGGCACCGGCACGCTGGCATCGGTGCGCATCCGCGGCGCGGACACACGCGACACGCTGGTGCTGGTCGATGGTGTTCCGCTCACCGACCTGACCAGCGGCCAGGCGCTGATCCAGCAGATCCCTGCCGACATCATCGAGCGTGTGGAAGTCGTGCGCGGCAATCTGTCCGCGCTCTACGGCGCGAACGCCACCGGCGGCGTGGTCCAGATCTTCACGCGGCGCGGCTCTGCCGGCGGATTCACGCCGCAGGTGTCGGCCGGCATCGGCAGCCGCAACACCCGATCGCTGGCTGCCAGCGTCGGCGCGGGCAGCCAGACCTGGGGCTTGCGCGTGGGCGCCGGCACCGAGCGCACCGACGGTTTCAGCGCCGGCAACACCGTTAACGCAAACCCGGACAACGACGGCAACAAGCGCCGCTACGCCACGGTGGCCGCCGATGCGCAGCTGGCGGCAGGACACAGCCTCGGTCTGGACCTGCGGCAGATCGATGGCACCGTCCGGTACGACTCGCCGCAGTTCGGCATGCCCACCGATACGCATGAGGAGCACATGGTGCAGACCGGCGCGGCGCTGCGCGGCAGCCACGCGCTGTCCAAGGAGTGGACCCTCGGCTGGCGCGTCGGCGACTCGCGGGACAAGCGCACGAACACCGAGGTCAGCCAGTTCGGCGGCGTGCGGCACAACATGACGCGCAACGCCCTGCGGGTCGTCGAGCTCGCCGGCGCGGTGGCAAAGGGCCTCGTGGCGCGCGCCGCAGTGGAGCGGCTGGAGCAGTCGACGGACAGCGCATTGCACAGTCGACAGCGGCGCGATACCGACGTGCTGCGCTCGGGCATCAACTACGACGCCGAATGGGGATCTCTGCAAGCCAATCTGCGGCGCGACAAGACATCCGACTTCGGCGACGCGACGACATGGCTGCTCGGCGGCAGCTTCAACCTGGTCAGTGGGCTGAGCCTGATCGGCAGTGCGTCCACCAGCTTCACGCCCCCCACGTTCGATTTCCTCTTCTTCGACTGCGGCAGCTTTCCTTGCAGCAACCCCGACCTGCGGCCGGAGAAGGCCCGCAACATCGAAGCTGGCTTGCAATGGCAGGACGAGCGAACGCTGCTGCGGGCCACGCTGTTCGGCGCGCGCTACAGGGACAAGATCGCCAACGACGCCAACTTCGTCCCGCAGAACATCGGGCGTGCGAAGAACCAGGGGCTGGAACTCTCGGCGCGCCATGCCCTCGGCCCGTGGACCTTGCTGGCCGAGGCGACGTTCCAGGATCCGAAGGATGTCGACAAGGACGAGCGGCTGCTGCGCCGCACGCGCCAGCAGGTCGCGCTTCGCGCCGACTACCAGCAGGCGCGCTGGCACGCCGGTGCCGGCCTGCGCACCATCGGCGACCGGCGCGACACCACGGCCACGCTCGGCTCGTACTCCATCGTCGATGCATCCGCTCACTGGATCCTGACCAACGATTGGACGCTGTCCGCGGTGGTCGACAATCTGTTCGACCGGCACTATCAACCGACGATCGGCTACAACGGCCGCCCGCGCACCGTGTTCGTCGGTGTGAGCTGGTCGCCCAAGCGCTGATGCCGATGCCCGCCGCACGTCGCTCCTCCGCCGTGGTCTGGACCCTGCTGCCCGCAGCCGGTCTGGCGGTGCTGGTCGGGCTGGCAGCGGGCAGCTCCGGGTTCGGCTTCGCGGCCTCGGACATCGTCTGGCAGATCCGCGCCCCGCGCGTGCTGGCCGGCTTCGGTGCCGGTGCCGCGCTGGCGCTGGCCGGCGCGCTGATGCAGCTGCTCACCCGCAATGCGTTGGCCGATCCCTACGTGCTCGGCGTGTCCAGCGGCGCCTCGGTGGGCGCGCTGTCCGCGATGCTGGTCGGCGGCGCGGCGGGGGCGGAGTGGGGGATTGCCGCCGGCGCCGCGATCGGTGCATTCGCCGCGACAGCACTGCTGCTCGCGCTGTCCTGGCGCGTGCTGGCGCGCTCGGGCATCTCCGGCGCGCAGGAGGCGCCCGTGTCGCTGTTGCTGATCGGCGTGATGATCGGCGCGGCCGGCTCGGCCGTCGTCACGCTGCTGCTCACCTTCGCGCCGGAGGCGCAGCTGCGCGGCATGGTGTTCTGGCTGCTGGGCGACCTGAACGGCGCGACGCACTGGAGCGCGGTCTGGGCGGCTCTGCTCGTCACGCTGCTGGCCACCTGGCCCTGGGCCCATCAGCTCGACTGGCTGGCGCGCGGCGATGCGTGGGCGGCGACGCTCGGCGTGCCGGTGGTGAGGCGCCGGCGGCAGGTGCTGATCGCCTCTGCGCTGGCCACGGGCGGCGCGGTGGCCGCGGCCGGCGCAGTCGGCTTCGTAGGGCTGGTCGCTCCGCATGCTCTTCGGCTGATCGGCGTCCGCCAGGCGGCGTGGCTGCTGCCGGCCAGCGCCCTGGCCGGCGGCAGCTTCGTCGTGCTGGCCGATGCGGCGGCGCGGACCGCCGTCGCGCCCGTGCAGCTGCCGGTGGGCGTCATCGCCGCGATGGTCGGCGTTCCGTCCTTTCTCGCACTTCTGCTGCGGGGCCCGAGAGGTGGTCCGCGATGAGCGAAGCGCTGCGCTTCGACGTGGAGGGCCTGGCGCTACGCGCAGGCGGCCGCGAACGCGGCCGCCTGCTGTTCGAGAATCTGCGCTTTGGCGTGCGTGCCGGTGAGCGCTGGGTCGTGCTGGGGCCCAACGGCGCCGGCAAGTCGTCGCTGCTCGCCGCGATGGCCGGCGTGTTTCCCAGCGATGCGGGCCGCGTGCTGCTGCAAGGATGTCCGCTGGCCCAGTGGCGACCCGAGGCGCTGGCCGATTGGCGCGCCTGGTGCCCGCAGTTCTGGCTCGACCCCTTCCCGGCGACGGTGGCCGAGACGGCCGCCATCGCGCGGCGCCGCGGTGCCTGGTGGCGGACCAACGGCGACGACGACGCCGAGATCGATCGTGTGCTCGCCGAGCTGGATCTGGCCGTGCTGAGCCAGGCCGACGTGCGGGAGCTCTCCGGCGGCGAGCGCCAGCGCGTGGCGGTTGCGACCGCGCTGCTGCAAGGCGCGCCCCTGGTGCTGCTGGACGAGCCGGCCTCGCACCTGGACCTCGCCCACCAGCAGCTCCTGCGCGGCGTTCTGATGCGCTGGTCGGCGCGGGATGGCGCGGCCGTGGCCAGCATGCACGACATCAATCTGGCATGGGACATGGCGACGCACGCCGTGCTGCTGGACGGCCGCGGCGCGGCAGTGGCGGGCAGCCGCGAGGAGGTGATGACACCCGCGCTCCTGTCGAGCGCGTTCGACGTCGCAGTCGACCGGGTCGAGGTCTGCGGCCAGACGCGCTTCTGGGTCGGACAGAAGGAGCCGGTGCCATGAGGTGGCTGGCGGCGATCGTGCTGTGCATCGCCCTGGCTGCCCGGGCGGCGACGCATGTCGACGACGCCGGCCGCGTGGTCGACCTGCCGTCCGTCCCGCAGCGTGTCATCACGCTCGCGCCGAACCTGACGGAGTTCGTCTACGCCGCAGGAGCGGGCGACACGCTGGTCGGCACGATGGACACCAGCAACTACCCCGAGGCGGCCAAGCGGGTGACGCGCATCGGCGACTACCAGCGGCTCGACGTGGAGCGCATCCTGTCGCTGAGGCCTGAGCTGATCCTGGTCTGGCACCACGGCAACCAGGGTCGCGAGCTGGGCCAGCTCGAGGCGGCGGGGCTGCGGCTGTTCTATCTCGAACCCAAGCGCATCGATGACGTGCCGCGCGCCTTGTCGCGGGTGGGGGCGCTGCTCGGTCGCGAAGGACAGGCGCGGCAGCAAGCCACCGCACTGCAACGCGACCTCGATGCCCTGCGCGAGCGACACGCAGCCTCCTCGCCGGTATCGGTGTTCTTCCAGGTGTGGTCGCAGCCGCTGATGACGCTCAATGGCCAGCACCTCACCAGCGACATCCTTGCGCTTTGCGGAGGTCGCAACGTCTTCGCGAGCCTGCCCGCGCTGGCGCCGCAGGTGTCGCTGGAGTCGGTGGTGGCCGCGGATCCGGAAGTTCTGCTCACCGCACGCGAGTCGGCCGACGAGGGCCTGGCCTGGCGGCGCGAGCCCAAGCGCCAAGCGTTCGCGACGTGGCAGGCATTTCCCCGGCTCACCGCGGTGCGGCGTGGCTGGATGTACTCGGTGCCGGGTGATCTCATCACGCGACAGGGGCCCCGCATCGTCGACGGCGTTCGGGCCGTGTGCGCGGCGCTGGACGAAGTGCGTCGCGAACGCGGACGGTAGTTGCTTGGGACCCCGCCCGCTGTCGGGAGGAAGCGCGCAGCTCTATTCGTCCGTCTTGCCGACGTCGAGGGGCATCGGCATGGTCATCAGGCGATTGGGCGTGCTCGGCTCCCACAATGCGCCGGGCGTCGTGTCGATCTGGGCGGTGATGGCGTGCATCAGCGTGAGGCTGGCGCGCGATGCCATCTGTCGCAGCATCTTGAGCTGCTGCGGCGTCCAGCCCATGGTGGCGCTGCGCTGCTCGCAACTGAAGCTGCCGTACAGCACGCCGTTGACCGAGAACGCGACATCGAGCAGCGACTGCACGCCTTGCAGCTCGAAGTAGCCGGCCAGGAAAGGCAGCGTCGCCGGATGACTGCGGCAATCCGGCGCGACGACGCAGCCCTCCCGCAGCAGGGTGTCGAAATAGGCGTCGCTGTCGTGGCCGGTCATGTCCGGCACGCGCACCAGCTCGCCACGAACCGCGTCGAACATCGCCATGCTGCGCAGCGCAGCGCCTTCGGGCGAATTGATCATCATGCGAACGGCCGCACGCTCGCAGCCGATCTCCTCGGCCATCTGCCGAGTCAGCTGCTCCAGGAATTGGACACGGTCGATTTCACCTCGGTCCAGGAGGCCGCAAATACGCTGCACTGCCGTCAAGTCGGGCATGAGCGCATTGTGGTCGGCGGGCGCGCCTGCCGATACTGCAAACCTTTGCAGGTCATGCGATTTCGTTGGCTTGTTCACGCATCGGCGAGCGCCTCGCGCTGTCGAGGCGGCTTTCCGATGAACAGCGGCCGCGAATCGCAGAAGTGGGCCACGGCGCACTCTTCGCACAACGGGCGGCGTGCCAGGCACACGTAGCGCCCGTGCAGGATCAGCCAATGGTGAGCGTCCGGCAGGTAAGCCGTCGGAACCCGCTCGAGCAGCTTCAACTCGACTTCCAGCGGGGTTTCGCCGGGGGCGAGCCCTGTGCGGTTGCTGACGCGAAAGACATGCGTATCCACCGCCATGGTGGGTTCGCCGAAGGCGACATTGAGCACGACGTTGGCCGTCTTGCGTCCGACGCCCGGCAGCGCCTCCAGCGCCTCGCGGGTGCGCGGCACGGCGCCGTCATGCTGTTCGACAAGGATCCGGCTCGTCTCGTGAAGATTGCGTGCCTTGTTGCGGTAAAGGCCGATCGACTTGATGTATTGAGTGATGGCCTCCACGCCGAGTGCATGCATGCGTGCCGGCGTGTTGGCAACCGCGAACAAATGTCGCGTGGCCTTGTTGACGCCGGCGTCGGTGGCCTGCGCCGACAGCAGCACGGCGGCCAGCAGCTCGAACACATTGCTGTATTCGAGCTCGCTGGCCGGTTGCGGATTGGCGGCCTTCAGGACCGCGAAAAAGGGCTCGATCTGCGAGGTCTTCATCGACCTCGATTGTGAAGCAGCCCGGCGTGCAGGCCTTCAGCGCACCGTGGCCTCGGCGGCGGTCTGCGCCGCCAGCACGGCGTCGGCCGACGGCAGCGAAGGATCGGACGCCGGGGTCGCGGCGGCCACTGCCTGCATCGCGGAGTCGGCGGAGGTCTTCGGCGCCGGCGGGTTCGGCGGCTTCTTGGGCTCGCACCCCGCCAAGGCAATCGCGCCGATCGCTGCAGCCCAGAGCATGCGTTTCATGCCGATCTCCAAAGCTGTCGCGCCGGAAGCGGGCCGGCGCACCCGTCTTCGTCAACCCGTCCTAGTACCGTGTCGGCAGGCCGCGGATCTCGCGCCGCGCTTCGTCTTCGCGCGCCCCCCAGGCCTTGTGCGTCCTCGTCTGGGCCTGCGGACGCTCCCCGCCGTCGCGATCGCTGTCCGACCATCGGCCCGAGGCTTTGCGCGCGCGTCCCTTCATCTGCTTCCAGTGGCCCCCAATCCGATCACGGTTCATCGCAGCTCCTTGCGGATGCCCGCGGCGAAAGCCGCGCGGCACACTGCCACAAGACTAGAGGTTGCTGCTGCGCACCACCGGTCGGAGCCCGCCGAAACGCCTGTAGGAGGCGGCCGACACGACGACGACCGGCACGTTCACGGTGGCCCTGACGAATTTCATCGAGCGGACTTGCGCTCGCGTGAGCGCGCAAGCGCGGCTTCGATGACGGCGCGCTTGTGATCGAGCGCCTGCGGATCGGTGAGCCTGGACGTGCCGGGCAGGTCCTCGAGCGCGGCTTGCGCCTTCGCCGCCAGGCGCTCTTCGCTTTCGACCTGATCGCGCTCGAGCCTCATGCGGTGAAACGCGTAGCGGCCGCGCGCCGCCGCGGCGTCTTTTTCGCTCCACGCGTCCCAGCCGGTGCGCGTGCCCGTCACGCCGACGAGCGAGATGCAGTCGACGGGGCAGACGGGGATGCACAGCTCGCAGCCGGTGCATTGCTCGTCGATCACGGTGTGCATCTGCTTCGGGCCGCCCACGATGCAGTCGACGGGGCAAGCCTTCAGGCAGAGCGTGCAGCCTATGCACCAGGCCTCGTCGATGACGGCGAGCTGGCGGGGGCCTTCAAATCCGTTGGCAGGATTGAGCGGGGCGACAGGGCGGCCCGTCAGGCGTGCCAGCCGGACGATGCCCTGCGCGCCGCCCGGGGGGCACTGATTGATGGCGGCGCCGTCTTCGGCGATCGCCTGGGCATATGCACGGCAGTCCGGAAAGCCGCAGCGCGTGCATTGAGTCTGCGGCAGCGCGGCGTCGATGGCTTCGGCAAGGCGGGCGGTGGGCGTCACCGCCCGATTATGGCTACGCTCCCGCGTTGGCCTTGCGGCGCGCCGATCCGTTGCGGCTGTTGCGCCGGCCACCTGCGCCGACGTCGTCCTGGTGGGCGGCGATGAAGCTGCGCACCTGCAGGTACACCGCCTCACGCCAGCGGCGCCCGGAGAAGATGCCGTAGTGGCCGGCGCCTTCGACGTCGTAGTGGAACTGCCGCTCCTTCGGAATGCCGGTGCACAGCTCGTGCGCCGCCTTGGTCTGGCCGGCGCCGGAGATGTCGTCGAGCTCGCCTTCGATGGTCAGCAGAGCGGATGTGGTGATGTCCTGCGGACGGACCAGCTGGCCATTGACCTCCCAGGTGCCGTTGACCAGCGCGAAGTCCTGGAAGACTACCTTGATGGTGTCGAGGTAGTACTCGGCCGGCATGTCGAGCACTGCGTTGTACTCGTCGTAGAACTTGCGGTGGGCATCGGCGCTCTCGTCGTCGCCGCGCACCAGGTCGAGGAAGTAGTCGTAGTGCGAGCTCAGGTGGCGATCCGGGTTCATCGCGACGAAGCCGGTGTGCTGCAGGAAACCGGGGTAGACGCGACGGCCTGCGCCGGGATAGTTGACCGGCACACGATAGATGACGTTGTGCTCGAACCACTCGTGACTCTTGTTCATCGCCAGGTTGTTGACGGCGGTCGGCGAGCGGCGCGCATCGATCGGGCCGCCCATCATGGTCATGGTGCGCGGTGTGGGCTCGTCGTTGCTCGCCATCAGCGAGATCGCGGCCAGCACGGGCACGGTCGGTTGGCACACCGAGATGACGTTGACTTCGGGGCCGACGTGGCGGATGAACTCCTGCACGTAGGCGACGTAGTCGTCGAGATGGAAGGGACCCGCCTCCACCGGCACCATGCGTGCATCGGTCCAGTCGGTGATGTAGACCTTGTGGTCCTGCAGAAGGGAGCGCACGGTGTCGCGCAGCAGCGTGGCGTGATGGCCCGACAGCGGCGCGATGATCAGCACAGTGGGCTGGTCCTTCATCAACGTCAGCATCGGCAGGTTGTCGGTGAAGCGCTTGAAGCGAAGCAGCCGGCAGAACGGCTTGTTGATCGCCACCTGCTCCTGCACCGCCACATCGACGCCGCCGACGTTGACCGAGGTGATGTTGAACTCCGGCTTCTCGTACTCCTTGGACAGCCGGTGCATCAGGTCGAGGCCCGCCGATACGCGGTGCGCCATCGGCGTGTGGGTGAACGGCGAGAGCGGATGGTTGTACAGCTTGGACGACGCACTCGCGAATTCCGCGAAGGGGCTCAGCAGCGCACGCTGAGCTTCATAGAGCTGGTACAGCATCGACGTTCCTTTTTTCGAGTCGGATCAGGCACGTGGACGTGCTTGCAAAACCCTTCGAGTATCGAGGCAAAGCAGGCTTCGCCAGGTAAGCAGAAACCACGGCCTTGTGCGTTGCAGCATTCTAGGTTTTTCGGGTCATCTTGCGGGGTTTGGGCGCCCTTGCAATGCTCGAAAAGAGGGCGGTTGACGCGGTGTCTCGCGACGGCCGGCGGCCGCAGACTGCGGCCCGGCTCGCAAACGCCGGCCCGGATCCAGGCCGGGCGGTGCGTTCGGACGATGTGCGATCTGCGATCAGAGCACTTTCGCGATGGCGCTGACCACGGCATCGATGTTCTTGCTGTTCAGCGCCGCGACGCAGATGCGTCCGGAGTCCACGCCGTAGATGCCGAACTCGTTGCGCAGCCGGTGCATTTGCTCCTTGCCGAGACCCGAATAGCTGAACATGCCCTTTTGCTGCGTGATGAAGCTCATGTCGCGAGCCGCGCCGGCGGCCTTGAGTTTGTCCTGCAGGGCGCTGCGCATCTGCTTGATGCGCAGGCGCATGCCGGCGAGCTCCTCCTCCCAGAGCGCGCGCAGCGCCGGGGTGGTGAGCACGGTGGCGACCACTTGCGCGCCGTGAGTGGGCGGATTGGAGTAGTTGGTGCGAATGACGCGCTTGAGCTGGCTCAGCACACGATCGGCCTCGTCCTTCGACTCGCAGACGACGCTCAGCGCACCCACGCGCTCGCCGTATAGAGAGAAGCTCTTGGAGAAGCTGGTCGAGACGAAGAAGTCGATCCCGGCGGCAAGGAACATCGCCACCACCGCGCCGTCTTCCGCAATGCCTTCCCCGAAGCCCTGGTAGGCCATGTCGAGGAATGGCACGAGGCCCCGCGACTTGAGGGCAGCGATGACCTGCTGCCACTGCGCCGGCGTGATGTCGTAGCCCGTGGGGTTGTGGCAGCACGCATGCAGCACGACGATGCTGCCGATCGCAGCAACGTTCAGCGCGCCCAGCATCCCGTCGAAGTCGACGCCCTGGCGCGCGGCGTCGTAGTACGGATAGCTCTCGACCACGAAACCCGCACCTTCGAACAGCGCCCGGTGGTTCTCCCAGCTCGGGTCGCTGATGAGGACCCTCGCGGCGGGATTGACGCGCTTCAGGAAGTCGGCGCCGACCTTCAGCCCGCCAGTCCCGCCGACCGCCTGTACGGTGGCGATGCGGCCGCCCTTGACGGCCTGGCTGTCGGCCCCAAATACGAGGCCTTGCACCGCCTTGTCGTACGCCGCGATGCCGTCGATGGGCAGGTAGCCGCGCGCCTTGGGTGCCTCGACCATCTGCCGTTCCGCCTGGGCCACGCACTTCAGCAGCGGCAGCTTGCCGTCTTCGTCGTAGTAGACCCCGACGCCGAGGTTCACCTTGGCCGGATTCGGATCGGCGTTGAACTGCTCATTGAGGCCGAGGATGGGGTCCCGGGGCGCCATTTCGACGGCGGCGAACAACGAAGCCATGTCAGTCCTTGGAAGTGTGTGGGTTGACGCGCAATGTCAGTAGAGCGGGGTGGTGATTTGGGCTACGCTCGTCGATTGCCCTGGGTTCGCCCGCTACGGGGAAACCCCCGGATTTTACGTGGACCTCATCAATGGCCGATCTATCCGCAGTGACGACCGACGCGCACGTCGAGCCGAAAGGAGAGCTCATCAGCTTTCCCGGTTCGCCTTTCCAGCTCTTCCAGCCATATGCGCCGGCAGGTGACCAGCCCACGGCGATCGAGCAGCTCGTCGACGGCATCGAGGACGGCCTGAGCTTCCAGACCTTGCTGGGCGTCACCGGCTCGGGCAAGACCTTCACGATGGCCAACGTCATCGCGCGTCTGGGCCGTCCGGCAATCGTCTTCGCGCCCAACAAGACGCTGGCCGCGCAGCTCTACAGCGAGTTCCGTGAGTTCTTCCCGAAGAACGCGGTCGAGTACTTCGTCAGCTACTACGACTACTACCAACCCGAGGCCTACGTTCCGCAACGCGACTTGTTCATCGAGAAGGACAGCTCGATCAACGAGCACATCGAGCAGATGCGGCTGTCGGCGACCAAGAGCATCCTCGAGCGGCGCGACGTGATCATCGTCGCGACTGTCAGTGCGATCTACGGCATCGGCAAGCCGGAGGACTACACGCAGATGCGGCTCATCGCGCGCGTCGGCGACAAGGTCGGTCAGCGCGACCTGATCGCGCAGCTGATCCGCATGCAGTACACGCGCAACGAGACGGACTTCGCGCGCGGCACCTTCCGCGTTCGCGGCGACACGATCGACGTGTTTCCCGCGGAGCACTCCGAGCTGGCGGTGCGCTTCGAGCTCTTCGACGACGAGATCGAGTCGCTGGCGCTACTGGATCCTCTCACCGGCCGGATACGGCAGAAGGTGCCGCGCTTCGTCGTCTACCCGTCGAGCCACTATGTGACGCCCCGCGAGCAGGTGCTCAACGCGATCGAGGGCATCAAGGAGGAGCTTCGCTGGCGGCTCGACGAGCTGGTCAAGGCGGGCAAGCTGGTGGAGGCGCAACGGCTGGAGCAGCGCACTCGCTTCGACCTCGAGATGCTGCAGGAGGTCGGTCACTGCAAGGGCATCGAGAACTACACGCGGCACCTGTCGGGCGCCAAGCCGGGCGACCCGCCGCCGACGCTGGTCGACTACCTGCCGCGCGACGCGCTGATGTTCCTCGACGAGAGCCACGTGCTGATCGGCCAGCTGGGCGGCATGTTCAACGGCGACCGTGCCCGCAAGACAACGCTGGTCGAATACGGCTTCCGGCTTCCGAGCGCGCTCGACAACCGCCCGCTGAAGTTCGAGGAGTTCGAACGCAAGATGCGCCAGGCGGTGTTCGTGTCGGCCACGCCGGCCGCCTATGAACAGCAGAACACCGGCCAGGTCGTCGAACAGCTGGTGCGTCCGACGGGCTTGGTCGATCCCACCGTCGAGGTGCGACCGGCGACCCACCAGGTCGACGACGTGCTGCAGGAGATCCGCGAGCGGGTGCAGAAGAACGAGCGCGTGCTGATTACCACACTGACCAAGCGCATGGCGGAACAGCTCACCGACTACCTGGCCGACAACGGCGTCAAGGTTCGCTACCTGCACAGCGACATCGACACAGTGGAGCGTGTCGAGATCATTCGCGATTTGCGGCTCGGCAGCTTCGACGTGCTGGTGGGCATCAACCTCCTGCGCGAGGGGCTCGACATTCCGGAGGTGTCGCTGGTCGCCATCCTCGACGCCGACAAGGAGGGCTTCCTGCGCGCCGAACGCTCGCTGATCCAGACCATCGGTCGCGCGGCGCGCAACATCAACGGCAGGGCCATCCTGTATGCGGACAGGATCACCGATTCGATGCGGCGGGCGCTCGACGAGACCGAGCGCCGCCGCGCCAGGCAGGTCACCCACAACGAGGCGATGGGCATCACGCCGCGCAGCATCAGCAAGCTGGTCAAGGAGATGATCGACGGCGTGTATTCCGAGAAGTCGGGCAAGGACGACCTCAAGAGGGCGCACGATGCCGCTGAGGTGGAAGCCTTGTCGGAGAAGGATCTCGGCAAGCGCATCAAGATGCTGGAGCGGCAGATGCTGGAGCACGCCCGCAACCTCGAGTTCGAGAAGGCCGCTCGCGTTCGGGACCAGCTCGCCTTGCTGCGCGAGCAGGCCTTCGGCGCGCCCGGTGGCGACCACATCCCTCCCACTTCGACGGGGTCCGGCACGTGACGCGGCCACGCAAGGTGTTGATGGTCTGCATGGGGAACATCTGCCGTTCCCCGACAGCCGAGGGAGTGCTTCGCTACAAGCTGCGTCAGGCCGGGCTGCATGAGCTGGTGATCGTCGATTCGGCGGGTACGCATGCGTACCACGTCGGCGAGCCGCCGGACCCGCGATCGATCAAGCATGCCAAGCGGCGGGGTTACGACCTTGGCGGCCTGCGGGCCCGTCGTGTCGGCGACGGCGACTTCGAGACTTTCGACCTCATCCTGGCGATGGACTGGGACAACTACGCCCTCCTGGAAGAGCAGTGTCCGGCCCCGCACCGCGCCAAGCTCCGTCGGCTGAGCGAATTCGCCCGCCGCCACGACAGCCCGGTGGTCCCGGATCCGTACTACAGCGGTGCGGAAGGGTTCGAGCGCGTGCTCGACCTGATCGAGGACGCCTGCGAGGGCCTGGTCGATCACCTGAAGGCCAACTGAGACGAGCGCGCTGCGCCGCAGCAAGTCTCGGGAACTTCGGCAGCCGAATGCCGACCAAAAAACTCGGCTTCAGGTATACTCGACAAATCCACTCGGAATAAAGCAAGGGTTTCCCAGAAAGGGTAATCCCGGTCCTGCGGTGAGTCGGCATTGGGAGCCGCCAGACAAGTCGTTCGTTTCGTTGCGCCGCAAGGCTTCAGGAGAGATTCAATGCGTTTAACCACCAAAGGCCGTTTCGCCGTCACTGCAATGATCGATCTGGCTCTGCGCGAGCACTCCGGTCCAGTGGCTTTGGCTGCCATCTCTGCTCGGCAGCAGATTTCCCTGTCCTATCTCGAACAGCTGTTCGGCAAGCTGCGTCGCCATGAGCTGGTCGAGAGCACGCGCGGCCCCGGCGGCGGCTATTCGCTGGGCCGTAAGTCCGAGGAGATCACCGTCGCCGACATCATCGTCGCCGTCGACGAGCCGATCGATGCCACCGGTTGCGGCGGCAAGGAAAACTGCATGGGCGAGGACACCGGCCGCTGCATGACGCACGACCTGTGGGCCAGCCTCAACACGAAGATGATCGAGTACCTCGACTCGATCTCTCTCAAGTCACTGGTCGACGAGCAGCTCGCGAAGGGCGTGTCGATCGAGGAGCACCCGGTCAAGCGGGCGATCTCGACGCAGCCGGTGGTCAAGCCCATCAAGGTGACCGCACCCAACTCCGTCTTTGCGCTCGGCAACGCCTTTTCGAAGTAGCAGTTTGACCCCGGCGGCGCCGTGGCGCCGCCGCATTGAGCACACTCGCCCCCCATGGACATGACCCCGCACTTCCCCATCTACATGGACTATGGCGCGACCACGCCGGTGGACCAGCGCGTCGTCGACAAGATGATCCCGTGGCTGCGCGAGCACTTCGGCAATCCCGCCTCACGCAGTCATGCATGGGGCTGGGAAGCCGAAGCGGCGGTGGAGGGCGCACGGGAGGAAGTCGCCCAGCTGGTCGGAGCCGACCCGCGCGAAATCATCTGGACCTCGGGTGCGACCGAGTCCAACAACCTGGCGCTGAAGGGCGCCGCGCAGTTCTACAAGACGCGCGGCAAGCATCTGATCACCGTGAAGACCGAGCACAAGGCAGTGCTCGACACGATGCGCGAGCTGGAGCGCCAGGGCTTCGAGGTCACCTACCTGCCGGTGCAGGAAGACGGCCTGCTCGACCTGAACCTGCTCAAAGACACGATGCGTCCCGACACCATCCTGGTGTCGGTGATGTTCGTGAACAACGAAATCGGCGTCATCCAGGACATTCCGGCGATAGGGGCCATGTGCCGCGAGCGCGGAATCATCTTCCATGTCGATGCGGCGCAGGCCACCGGCAAGGTCGATATCGACCTTGCCAAGCTGCCCGTCGACCTGATGAGCCTGGCATCGCACAAGACCTATGGCCCCAAGGGCATAGGCGCGCTCTACGTGCGGCGCAAGCCGCGCGTGCGCATCGAGGCGCAGATGCACGGCGGCGGGCACGAGCGCGGCATGCGTTCGGGCACGCTGCCCACGCACCAGATCGTCGGGATGGGCGAGGCCTTCCGCCTGGCCCGCCTCGAAATGGGCGAGGAGCAGGAACGCATTCACATGCTGCATCGGCGGCTGATCGACGGCCTCGCCGACATCGAGCAGACCTTCCTCAACGGACATCCCGAGAAGCGCGTGCCCCACAACGTGAACATGTCGTTCAACTATGTGGAAGGCGAGTCGTTGATCATGGGGATCAAGGGCATCGCGGTGTCATCGGGATCCGCCTGCACCTCGGCGAGCCTGGAGCCGAGCTACGTGCTTCGCGCGCTCGGCCGCAGCGACGAGCTGGCGCACTCGTCGCTGCGCATGACGATCGGGCGCTTCACGACGATCGAGGAGATCGACTACACGGTGGCCACGCTGAAGGATCGCGTGGCCAAACTGAGAGAACTGTCGCCGCTGTGGGAGATGTACAAGGACGGCGTCGACATCAGCGCGATCCAGTGGACCGCGCACTGAAGGAAGTTGTTGGAGAACTGACATGGCATACAGCGACAAGGTCGTGGACCACTACGAAAACCCCCGCAACGTCGGCTCGTTCGCCAAGGGCGACGATACGGTTGGCACCGGCATGGTCGGTGCTCCGGCCTGCGGCGACGTGATGAAGTTGCAGATCAAGGTGAACCCGCGCACCGGAAAGATCGAGGACGCGAAGTTCAAGACTTATGGCTGCGGATCGGCCATCGCCTCGAGCTCGCTCGTGACCGAGTGGGTGAAGGGCAAGTCGCTCGACGAGGCGCTCACCATCAAGAACACGCACATCGCCGAAGAGCTGGCGCTGCCGCCGGTGAAGATCCATTGCTCGATCCTTGCCGAGGACGCGATCAAGGCCGCCGTACAGGACTACAAGGCCAAGACGGCCAGTGGCGCCGAAACCGAAGCGAAGGCGGCCTGATCCGATGGCCGTGACCCTGACCGAGGCGGCAGCCCGCCACGTCGCCCGCTACATCACCAGGCGCGGCAAGGGCGTGGGGGTGCGGCTCGGCGTGAAGACCACCGGTTGTTCGGGGCTGGCCTACAAGCTCGAGTACGCCGACGACATCGCGCCCGAGGATGTGGTGTTCGAAGGCCATGGCGTCAAGGTGCTGGTCGACCCGAAGAGCCTCCCGTACATCGATGGCACCGAGCTCGATTTCGTGCGCGAGGGCCTCAACGAAGGGTTCAAGTTCCGCAACCCGCGCGAGAAGGACCGCTGCGGATGCGGCGAGTCGTTCCGCGTGTGACCACACGCGGCCGATGGTGAGGCGCGGCCGCAAGCCGCGCTTTTTCATTGTGTTCTCCAAAACGCCATGAAGCTCGACAGCGACGACTTCGAACTGTTCGGCGTGCCCCGACGCTTCGAGCAGGACCGCGCCGTGCTCGATGCGCGTTGGCGGGCGTTGCAGGCCGAGGTGCATCCGGACCGCTTCGCCGCCGGGGGTGCTGCCGCCCAGCGCGTTGCAATGCAGTGGGCCGTGCGCGTCAACGAGGCCTACCAGCGCCTGAAGGACCCGCTCAAGCGCGCCGCCTACCTGTGCGAACTGCAGGGTGCGCCGGTCGACATCGAGAACAACACGGCCATGCCACCGGAGTTTCTGATGCAGCAGATGGAGTGGCGCGAGGCGCTGGACGAAGCGCACTCCGTCGACGACGTGGAGGCGCTCGCCGACGAAGTCGCTGCACGCAAGAAGTCCGGCTTCGCAAACCTGCAGCGCACGCTCGACGAGCAGCACGACACTGCGGCCGCCGCGGAGCAGGTCAGAGCCCTCATGTTCGTTGAGCGCTTTGCCGAAGACATCGATCACCGCCTCGAGGCGCTGGGACAATAACGACATGGCACTGCTGCAGATTTCCGAGCCCGGCGAAGCGCCCGATCCGCACCAGCGGCGCATTGCCGTCGGCATCGACCTTGGCACCACGCACTCGCTGGTCGCCGCCGTGCGCAACGGCGTGGCGGAGTGCCTGCCCGATGAGGCCGGCCGTGTGATTCTCCCGTCGGCCGTGCGCTACCTGCCCGAGGGCCGTCGGCACATCGGTCACGAAGCGCTGGCAGAAGCCGCCATCGATCCCCGCAACACCGTCGTCTCGGTCAAGCGCTTCATGGGACGCGGCCTGACCGACATCTCGCACCGCGAGAAGCTGCCGTATGAATTCATCGATGCGCCGGGGATGGTGCAGCTGCGAACGATCGATGGCGTGAAGTCGCCGGTGGAAGTCTCGGCCGAAATCCTGGCCAGCTTGCGCCAGCGCGCCGAGGACACCTTCGTCGACGACCTGTTCGGCGCGGTCATCACGGTACCCGCCTACTTCGACGACGCGCAGCGCCAGGCCACCAAGGACGCAGCCCACCTCGCCGGTCTCAACGTGCTCAGGCTCATCAACGAGCCCACTGCCGCGGCGATCGCTTACGGACTCGAGCACGGCTCCGAGGGCCTGTACGCGGTGTACGACCTGGGCGGCGGCACTTTCGACATCTCGCTGCTGCGCTTGACCCGTGGCGTGTTCGAGGTCGTCGCGACCGGCGGCGACTCGGCGCTCGGCGGCGACGACTTCGATCGCCTGCTGGCCGATTGGGCGCTGGCCCAGGCGCAGCTCGAGGCCGAGACACCGCAGGACAAGCGCAGCGTGCTGGTGGCCGCTCGCGCGGCGAAGGAGAAGCTGTCCGGCGCCGATCACGCGACGCTGGCTTGCCCGCTGTCCGGCGGCGAGCTCTCGGTACGGGTGACGCGACCCCAGTTCGAGGCGCTTGGGCGCGATCTCGTGGCGCGCACGCTGGGCGCCGTCCGCAAGGTGCTGCGCGACGCCAAGGCGCAGAAGGACGAGGTGCACGGCGTCGTGATGGTGGGGGGATCCACGCGAATGCCGATGGTGCAGAAGGCGGTGGGCGACTTCTTCGGCCAGACGCCGCTCACCGACCTGAACCCCGACGAAGTTGTCGCGCTGGGCGCCGCCATCCAGGCCAACGCCCTGGCCGGGAATGCCGGTGCCGACGAGCTCCTGCTGCTCGACGTGATCCCGCTCTCGCTCGGACTCGAGACGATGGGCGGACTGGTCGAACGCATCATCCCGCGCAACAGCACCATCCCGACCGCTCGCGGCCAGGAGTTCACCACCTTCAAGGACGGCCAGACCGCGATGGCGATCCACGTCGTGCAGGGCGAGCGCGAGCTGGTGAGCGATTGCCGCTCGCTGGCGCGCTTCGAGCTTCGCGGCATTCCGCCGATGGTCGCGGGTGCAGCGCGCATCCGCGTGAGCTTCCAGGTCGATGCCGATGGTCTTCTGCATGTGTCGGCACGCGAGGAGACGTCCGGCGTCGAGGCCGCCATCGCGGTCAAGCCGAGCTACGGGCTGTCCGACGAGGATGTGGCGCGCATGCTGAAGGAAAGCTTCAGCTCGGCCGACGCCGACATGCAGGCGCGCAGCCTGCGCGAATCCCGTGTCGAAGCCGAGCGCATGCTGCTCGCGACGCGCGCGGCGCTGAACGCCGATGCCGACCTGCTGAGCGCCGACGAGGTGCGTGCCATCGAAGCGCTGCTGCAGCAGCTTGAAGTCGTGCGCGAAGCCGAGGACCACCATGCCATCGATGCCGCCGTCGAGGCGCTTGCCAAGGGAACCGAGGCTTTCGCCGCTGAAAGAATGAACCGCAGCATCCACCAGGCTCTGGCCGGCCGCCGCGTCGAGGAAGTGTGACCCGCATGCCGACCATCAAGATCCTTCCCCATCCCGAATACGCGCCGAACGGCGCCGAGATCCGGGCCGACGCGGGCACGTCGCTGTGCGAGGCGATGCTCGAGCACGACATCGACATCGAGCACGCCTGCGAGATGAGCTGCGCCTGCACCACCTGCCATGTCATCGTGCGCGAAGGCTTCAACTCGCTCGGCGAGATGGACGAGGCCGAGGAGGACCTGCTCGATCGCGCCTGGGGCCTGGAGCCCACGTCGCGGCTGTCGTGCCAGGCCATCCTGTCGCAGCAGGACGTGACCATCGAGATCCCCAAGTACTCGATCAACCACGCCAAGGAAACGCACTGAGCCGGTGTGCGGCCGCACCGCGGCGGGGCGGGCGAAAAAAAACCTCCTGATCGCGAAGACCAGGAGGTGGACGAAAGGGCAGGGCCCTACTGAGGAGATAGAAAGACAAGCGCGCAGACGCTTGCCGATGGTCTCGCTCGCAAGGGCCGTGCCGGATCTCAGGCCGCGGCGAGCGTGTGATGTCCGTGGCGGGTGTAGAGAAAGTCCAGCACCTCCTTGCGGTAGTGCACGTAGCGACCGTCCTCGGCGAGTTCCACGCGATTGCGAGGGCGCTCCAGCTCCACGGCGAGGATCTCGCCGATCGTGGCGGCGGGGCCGTTGGTCATCATCACGATGCGGTCCGACAGCAGCACAGCTTCGTCCACGTCGTGCGTGACCATCACGACCGTGCTGCGCGTGCGGGCCACGATCTTCAGCAGCTCGTCCTGCAGATGGGCCCGCGTCAAGGCGTCGAGCGCTCCGAAGGGCTCGTCCAGCAGTAGCACCTTGGGCTCCATTGCCAGCGCTCGGGCAATGCCGACGCGCTGCTTCATGCCGCCGGACACCTCGTGCGGCCGCTTGCCCATCGCATGGCCCATCCCGACCAGCTCAAGCGCCTGCTGCGTGCGCTTCTTGAGCTGCGGCTTGCCTTCGCTGGCACCGAACACCCGCTCGACGGCCAGGTGGACGTTCTCGAAGCAGGTGAGCCATGGCAGGAGAGAGTGGTTCTGGAACACCACCGCACGCTCGGGCCCCGGAGCGGCGATTTCCCGGTTGTCGCACAGCAGCGCACCTTGCGTCGGCGTGAGCAGGCCCGCGATGAGGTTGAGCAGCGTCGACTTGCCGCATCCGGAGTGGCCGATCAGCGTGACGAACTCGCCCTTGGCCACCGTCAGGTTGATGTCGCGCAGCGCGTGAAAGCGCCCCTTCTTCGTGCTGAACACCATCTCGGCGTCGTGCACATCGATGAAGTTCTTCATGATGTTCTCCGGCTCAGGCGTTGTCGTAGCTGAAGCGCTTGGCGATGCCGATCAGCATCCACTCGAGCAGCAGGCCCACCGTGCCGATCACGAAGATCGCGATCAGGATGTGCGTGACGTTGAGGTTGTTCCACTCGTCCCACACCCAGAAGCCGATGCCCACACCGCCCGTCAGCATCTCTGCCGCGACGATCACCAGCCAGGCGGTGCCCACCGACAGCCGCACGCCCGTCAGCATATAGGGCAGCACGGCGGGGAACAGGATGCGCGTGATGATCTTCCACTCCGACAGGTTCAGCACCTTGGCGACGTTCATGTAGTCGTCAGGCACGCGCTGCACGCCGACAGCGGTGTTGATGATCATCGGCCAGATCGAGCAGATGAAGATCGTCCAGATCGCCGCCGGGTTGGCGGCCTTGAAGACCAGCAGCCCGATCGGCAGCCAGGCCAGCGGAGACACCGGGCGCAGCAGGCTGATCAGCGGCGACGCCATGCGGTCGAGCACGTCGAAGCGGCCGATCATGAAGCCCAGCGGAATGCCGACCGCCGCCGCCATCCCGAAGCCGATGGCCACGCGCTTGAGCGAGAACAGGATGTTCCAGCCGATGCCCTGGTCGTTCGGCCCCTTGCTGTAGAACGGATCGGAGAAGACCTTCAGCGCCTCCTCGAAAGTGGCCATCGGCGTGGGAAACGAAGTGGATTTCATCGTCAACAAGGCCCACACGCCGACCAGCAGCGCGATGCCGGCGATCGGCGCCAAGACCTTGAGCGCGAGACCACTCCAGTCGACCGGCGACTTCGCCGGCGCAGGAGCGGCGACGGCGGGAGTCGCGATCGAAACGCGCGCCGGCTTGGCCGGCTCGGCCGCCTTGGCATCTGCGGCCGCCTCCAGCGGTGAATGGAACACTGCACTGACCATGGTGGACTCCTCTCGCTGCAAACTCAGACGGCCGACGCCTTGATCGCGAAGCTGTCGGCGTACTTCTTCGGGTCCTTGCCGTCCCACACGGTGCCGTCGACGAGCTTGCTCGTGCGCATGAGCTCCTTGGGCACGCTGGCCTTGGCGAGCGCGGCACCTTCCTTGTAGAGATCGATCTGGTTGACCTGCTTGGCCACGGCCAGGTAGTCGGGGTGGTCCTTGAGCAGGCCCCAGCGCTTGTGCTGCGTCAGGAACCACATGCCGTCGGACAGGTACGGGAAGGAGACCGCGCCGTCGTTGTAGAACTTCATGTGGTTCGGGTCGTCCCAGGTCTTGCCCAAGCCGTTCTGGTAGCGGCCCAGGATGCGCTGATTGATCGCGTCGACGCCGGTGTTGACGTAGCTCTTGTCGGCCACCGTCTCGGCCATCTTCAACTTGTTCTGAAGGCTGGCGTCGATCCACTTGCCGGCCTCGACCACCGCCGCGATCACGGCGCGACAAGTGTTGGGGTATTTCTTGGCGAAGTCGCTTGTCGTGCCGAGCGCCTTCTCGGGATGATCCTTCCAGATGTCCTGCGTGGTGACACCGGTGACGCCGATGCCGTCCATGATGGCTCGGTGCCCCCACGGTTCGCCGACGCAATAGCCGTCCATGTTGCCCACGCGCATGTTGGCGACCATTTGCGGGGGCGGGACGGTGATGATCTTCGCGTCCTTCATCGGATTGATGCCGTAGGTCGCGAGCCAGTAGTACAGCCACATCGCGTGCGTGCCGGTGGGGAAGGTCTGCGCGAAGGTGTATTCGCGCTTGTCGGCCTGCATCAGCTTGGCGAGCGACGGACCGTCGATCGCACCCTTGTCGGCCAGCTTCTTCGACAACGTGATGGCCTGGCCGTTGTGGTTGAGGTTCATCAGGATCGCCATGTCCTTCTTCGGACCGCTGACGCCCAGGTGCACGCCGTAGACCAGGCCCCATAGCACATGCGCCATGTCGAGCTCACCGTTGACCAGCTTGTCGCGGACGCCGGCCCACGAGGCTTCCTTGGTCGGGATGAGCTTCACGCCGTACTTCTTGTCGAAGCCGAGCACGGAGGCCATCACGACGGATGCACAGTCGGTGAGCGGGATGAAGCCGATCCTGACCTCTTCCTTTTCGGGCTTGTCCGAGCCCGCCGCGTACACGGCACTCTGCAGGCCGGGGACGAGCGAAGCGGCGCCAGTGGCGGCTGCGGCCTTGATGAGGTGACGGCGGCTCATGTCGAACTTTCGATGAAGAGGTGTGTTCATGACGGTTGTCTCGGGGCGTGCAATGAGCGAAAGGCAAACAAAAAGGCGTCCGCACATCGCCGGTCGAACCGGTTCAGTGGGGACGCCATCGTCCTGTCGACGCGCACCGTCCTTGGTGCGCATCGATGTCTGAGGAAGATCGCCGTTGACCTTCCTGCCGTCATTACGCAAGCGGTGTGCCAGCAAATTTCGCCCCGCCGCGCACCAAGCGTGGCGGTCCGCGCACAAGGCTTGTGCGCGATCAGCCCAGCAGATCGGCGACGTCGAGGATGCGCTGCGCCACGTCGGCGAGCCGCAGTCCCTTGTCCATCGCCGTCTTGCGAAGTCGCGCGTAGGCCTCGTCCTCGCTCAGCGAATGGCGCGTCATCAGCAGTCCCTTCGCGCGGTCGATCAACTTGCGCTCGGACAGCTGCGTGCGCGCGTCGGCGAGCTCGCGCCGCAATGCTTCCTCGTGCTGGAAGCGCGCCATCGCAACCTCCAGCACCGGCTTGACCCGCTCGGCCGCGAGTCCCGCCACCACATAAGCGGTGACGCCGGCGGCGATGGCGTCACGCACGTGCGATGTGTCGTCATCGTTGGTGAACAGCACGATGGGGCGGCGTGCGTCGCGAGTGGCCACGACGACGTGCTCCAACGTGTCGCGCGCCTGGCTCTCGGCGTCGACGATGATCATGTCGGGACTGATCTGCGCAAGGCGGTCCGGCAGGAACACATCGGCGGGGAGCACTGCGACGATGTTGTAGCCGTTCTGCAGCATGCCGATGCGCAGGCTGCGCGAGCGCTCCGCTTCCACCGCCGCCTGCGGATCGGCGGCGTCCGCCGCGAGCGTGTCGGGCGCGACGATGACGATGCGCAGGGCCTGGGGCGAAGACATGTGACGCCCGTTGCAACATCCGCGCCATCCGTGCGGCTGGCGCCATGAAAAAGCCCGCACGAGGCGGGCCGTCGTTGTCGGTGTAGGGGACTTCAGCGACCGGACGGTGCCGACGAAATCGCTCGGCGGATCCAGCCCCCCAGCGGGCGCAGCGACCAGAACTGCGAATCGGGCGCCATGCATTCTCGCTCGACGACCAGCTGACGGCCCTCGAGCATTTCGACGAAGTGACGCACCTCATGTCGCTTGAGCCCACTCGTGTCGGCCAGCTGCGCCAGGGTCACGAAGCGGTGCGACATGTCGCTCAGCAGGCGACGGTATGCAGTTCGGTGGAACGGCGGGGCCAGTTCGGGCCAGGCGGTGAGGCGGTACTCTTTCATGGCTCCAACGACTTTCAGTGTTGTCGGCAACTGCATCGGGGGCAATCGCTCATCTGGGAAACGCAGAGTAGTCCGTGTCCGTGAAAACGTGAAGGGAAATCTTACCGGCCTAGGGAATTCCCTAGGAAGACGGCTGTTTCGAGTTGTGTTTGCGGCACGGGCGCAGCGAGCTGTCATCGGGCTGTCAGCGGAAAGCCGGCTCGTAAACTCGCGCGATGAACATTCTCGGGGTGGAGTCTTCGTGCGATGAAACCGGCGTGGCGCTGGTGCAACTCGAGCCTGGCCTCGCCGTGCCCCGGCTTCGTGCTCAGGCGCTGCACAGCCAGGTCGACATGCACCAGGACTACGGCGGCGTGGTCCCCGAGCTGGCGTCGCGTGACCACATCCGGCGTGTGCTGCCTCTCACACGCAGGGTGCTCGCCGACGCTGGTGCGACGCTTGCCGACGTCGATGCGGTCGCGTTCACGCAAGGCCCGGGTCTGGCCGGTGCGCTGCTGGTCGGCGCGGGAGTCGCATGTGCGTTGGGTGCGGCGCTTGCGCGCCCCGTCGTCGGCGTGCACCACCTCGAAGGCCACCTGCTGTCCCCGTTTCTGTCGGCCGATCCGCCGGAGTTCCCTTTCGTTGCGCTGCTGGTGTCGGGCGGCCACACGCAGCTCATGCGCGTGGACGACGTCGGCAGTTATGAGCTGCTGGGAGAGACGATCGACGATGCGGCTGGGGAGGCGTTCGACAAGTCGGCCAAGCTGATGGGCCTGGGCTATCCAGGCGGCCCCGCGCTCGCGCGCCTGGCCGAATTCGGCGATGCGGACACCTTCGCGCTGCCGCGGCCGCTGCTGCACAGCGCCAACCTCGACTTCTCCTTCGCCGGATTGAAGACGGCGGTGCGAACGCAATTGCACAAGCTGGGCAGCAATGTGTGCGAGCAGGACCGGGCCCATCTGGCGGCCTCGACACAGCAGGCCATCGTCGACGTGCTGTGCGCGAAGTCGCTCGCGGCCCTGAAGCAGACGCAGCTGAAGCGCCTGGTGGTCGCCGGCGGCGTCGGCGCGAACGCGCGACTGCGCGGGCAGCTCGACGCCGAATGCAAAAAGCGCCAGGTCCGGGTGCACTATCCGGAACTGGCGCTTTGCACCGACAACGGCGCGATGATTGCGCTGGCCGCGGCCATGCGCTGGCAGCGCGGCCTGGCCCGGCCGCGGCGCGACTACGCGTTCAACGTGATGCCGCGCTGGCCGTTGCAGTCGCTGAGCGTCAGTTGACGCTGATGCGCTGCGCTCCGGTGGGCACGCTCTTCGCAAGCGTCAGCGTCAGCACGCCGTTGTCGACCCGCGCTTGCGACGCGGCCTGGTCCACTTCTACAGGCAGCACCACGGTGCGCGCATAGCGAGCCGCACCGCGCTCGCGGTACAGCACGCGCTCGCCGTCCTTGCTGTCGGCAGCCGCCGCCTCGGCGGTCTCGATGATGACGCGGCGGCCTTCGACCGTGACCTTCAGCTGGTCCTTGGTTGCGCCGGGGACATCCAGCTTGAGCGTGTAGGCGGCGTCGCTTTCGACGACGTCCAACGCGGGGGTGCGCGAGGAAGGCGCGGACGAACCGCCGAAGAAGCGATCGAACGATTCGTCGAACAGGCGGTCGAGCGCGCGGGCGGTCGATGCACGGCGCGACACGTGATGGGTGAGGGGCAGAACGAACATGAAGACTCCTACAATTGGGTTTCGTTGCTGCTCCGTGCAGCAACCATGCCGCTGAATTTGGAGCGGCATTTTTGTTTTCAAGGGCGCATCCATGCATAAATCGACGAGGCTTGCCGGCATCGTGCTGGCACTGGCAACCGCAGCGGCCGGGGCAAGAGGCGACGACGGCCAGCCGATCAGGGTGGCGTTGATCGAAGGGCTTTCGGGCAGCTTCGCCAACGCCGGAGAGGCGGTCAGTCGCAACCTGACGCTCGCGGTCGAGCGAATCAACTCACGCGGCGGGGTGCGGCTGCCCGGCGGTTCGCGTCCGCTGGAACTGGTGCGCTACGACAGCAAGGGCAACAACGAAGAAGCGCTCGCGATGCTGCGCTCGGCCATCGACCACCGGACCACTTTCGTCATGCAGGGCAACAGCTCGTCGACCGCCGCCGTGCTCGTCGATGCGCTGAACAAGCACAACCAGCGCGAGCCCGGCCGTCGCGTGCTGTTCCTCAACTATTCGGCGGTGGATCCTGCGCTGACCAACGAAAAGTGCAGCTTCTGGCACTTTCGCTTCGATGCGCACGCCGACATGCGGCTGGCGGCACTCACCGACGTGCTGCGCGATGACGCGCAAGTCAAGAAGCTGTACCTCATCGGGCAGGACTACAGCTTCGGCCAGCATGTGCTGCGCCAGGGCCGCGCGATGGTGGCGGCCAAGCGGCCCGATATCGACATCGTGGGCGACGAGTTGCATCCGCTGGGCCGCATCAAGGATTTCGCGCCGTACGCCGCCAAGATCAAGGCCAGCGGCGCGCAGGCGGTGCTCACCGGCAACTGGGGCAACGACCTCACGCTGCTGATCAAGGCGGCGCGCGATGCCGGCGTCGAGGCACGCTTCTACACGTTCTACGGCAACGCGCTCGGCGTCCCGGCGGCGATCGGCGACGCCGGCGTGGGTCGCGTCATCGCGGTCGCCGAGTGGCATCCCAACGTCGGCACGCGTGCGTCCGACCAGTTCTATGCCGCCTTTCGCGAGCGTTTCCCCAAGCCGCAGGACGACTACGTGCATGCGCGCATGCATGCCATGGTCGAGATGCTGGCCGCTGCGATCGAGAAGGCGCGCAGCACCGACGCGGTCGCCGTCGCCAAGGCGCTGGAAGGGCTTCGGCTCGAGGCGCCGGCGCTGAGCGCCTTCCACCAGGGCGTCATGCGCGCCGCCGACCACCAGTTCATCCAGCCGCTGTACGTGAGCGGCATGCAGCGCGCAGGAGACGCAGGCGTGCGCTTCGACAACGAAGGCTCGGGCTACGGCTTTCGCACGCTGCGATACGTGGAGCCCAAAGCGACCGAGCAGCCGTCCACCTGCCGCATGGAGCGTCCGTGAGAACGGTCATCGAGCGTCTGCCCGCGTCGAAGATCCGCGAGGTGGCCAACGCCGGCATGGGGCGGACCGACGTGCTGGCGTTCTGGTTCGGCGAGAGCGACGAAGTGACGCCGTCGTTCGTCCGTGATGCGGCGATCGAGTCCCTGCACCGCGGCGAGACCTTCTACGCACAGAACCTCGGGCTGCCGCCCTTGCGCGAGGCGTTGTCGGCCTACACCTCGGCGCTGCATCCCGCCGTCCCGGCCGAACGCATCGCGGTGACGTCGTCGGGCGTCAATGCGCTGATGCTGGCGACCCAGGCGCTCGTCGGGCAGGGGGACGAAGTGGTCGCCGTTGTTCCGGTGTGGCCGAACCTGACGGCGCAGCCGGCGATCCTCGGCGCGAAGGTCCGTCGTGTGCCGCTCGAGGTGCGTGACGGCGCTTGGGTGCTCGACCTGGACGCGCTGCTCGCCGCGGTGACGCCGCGCACCGCCATGCTCCTGGTCAACGCGCCCAACAACCCGACCGGCTGGGTGCTCGGTCGCGCAGAACAGCAGGCCATCCTGGACCACTGCCGGCGCACCGGGACCTGGATCGTCGCCGACGAGGTGTACGAACGGCTGTACTTCGCCGACGACACGTGCGCGGCGCCAAGCTTCCTGGACATCGCCGAGGCCGAGGACCGCCTGGTGGTCGTGCACAGCTTTTCCAAGAGCTTCCTGATGACGGGCTGGCGCCTGGGCTGGCTCGTCGCTCCGCCTGCGCTGGTGGCCGCCATGGGCAAGCTGATTGAGTTCAACACCTCCTGCGCGCCGGCCTTCGTGCAACACGCGGGGCTGGCGGCGCTCGCGCAAGCCGACACGTTCGTGCCCGCACTGGTCGAGCGCCTGCGCGTCTGCCGCGACACGCTCCTGCCGCACCTTGCGCATCTGCCGGGCGTCACCGTCGCGACGCCGCAAGGTGGCATATACGCCTTCTTCCGCATCGAAGGCCAGGACGACTCGTTGGCACTGGCCAAGCGCCTGGTGGCTGACCACGGCATCGGCCTGGCGCCGGGAGCGGCGTTCGGCGACGAGGCCGAGGGCTGGCTGCGCTGGTGCTTTGCGTCGCGCGACCCGGGTCGCCTCACGCTCGGCGTGGAGCGGCTGGCCCGGGCGATCCGCGCACTTGGCCTATAATCGACGGGCTTTGCTCCTGGAGCGATCCAGTGATGCAAACCGCGGGCAAAGCAGGCACGGCGCTGGTCGGTTTCACCGGCGACCGCAAGTTCAACACAGGAAACCGCTGCCGCCCACTGCGCGGGCCGCACGGCATTTCCGCCACACAGGAAACACGATGACCACCCTCAACAAGGCCGAGATCGTCAAGGCCAATGCGCGCGGCGCCAACGACACCGGCTCGCCGGAAGTGCAGGTCGCGCTGCTGACCGCCCGCATCAACGAGCTCACGCCGCACTTCAAGACGCACCTGAAGGACCATCACGGCCGCCGCGGCCTGCTGAAGATGGTCAACGCCCGCAAGAGCCTGCTGGCGTATCTGAAGAACAAGGATGCCGCACGCTACACCGCGCTGATCCACAAGCTGGGTCTGCGCAAGTAAGCCGCCGATGAGAAGCGAGAGCCTGTCTGGATCCTCCAGTACAGGCTCTTTGTGTTTGGAGCAGGGCAGCCATCGATGACGATGTGTCATTCCACTGACGTTCGAGGCGGAACGTCGCTGGAATGGCATCGCGCCAGGATGCCCGCGCTTCGGGGCCCGAGCACCACCCGATACGGTGCCCGCCAAGAAAACCGGAGAACGCCATGAGCATGTTCAACAAGATCACCAAGACCTTCCAATGGGGTCAGCACAGCGTCACGCTGGAGACAGGCGAAGTCGCTCGGCAGGCCAGCGGCGCGGTCATCGTCAACATGGAAGACACCGTCATCCTGGCCACCGTGGTCGGCGCCAAGAACGCCAAGCCGGGCCAGGACTTCTTCCCGCTGACCGTCGACTACATCGAGAAGACCTACGCTGCCGGCAAGATCCCGGGCAGCTTCTTCAAGCGCGAAGGCCGACCCAGCGAACTGGAGACACTGACCTCGCGCCTGATCGACCGCCCGCTGCGCCCGCTCTTCCCGGAGGGCTTCTACAACGAGGTGCAGGTCGTCATCCACGTGCTGTCGCTGAATCCGGACATCGCGGCCGATATTCCTTCGCTCATCGGCGCCAGCGCGGCCCTGGCCATCTCGGGCATCCCGTTCAACGGCCCGATCGGCGCGGCGCGCGTCGGCTACCTGAACGGCGAATACGTGCTCAACCCGACCAAGTCGCAGCTCGATCAGTCGCAGATGGACCTGGTGGTCGCCGGCACGCAGGCCGCGGTGCTGATGGTCGAATCCGAAGCCCAGCAACTCAGTGAAGAGGTGATGCTGGGCGGCGTGGTCTTCGGCCACGAGCAGGGCAACGTCGCCATCGCGGCCATCAACGACCTCGTGCGCGAAGCCGGCAAGCCGGCATGGGACTGGCAGGCTCCGGCCAAGGACGAAGCCTTCATTGGCAACGTCAACGCCCTGGGCGAGAACGCCATCCGTGCGGCCTATCAGATCCGCTCCAAGCAGGCGCGCACGCAAGCCACCCGAGAGGCCTATGCCAATGTCAAGGCGGCGCTGAAGTCGGACGGCGCCGAGTTCGACGAGGTCAAGGTCGAGAACATGCTGTTCGACATCGAGGCCCGCGTCGTGCGCAGCCAGATCCTGTCGGGCGAGCCCCGCATCGACGGCCGCGACACCCGCACCGTGCGACCGATCGAGATCCGCAACAGCGTGCTGCCGCGCGTGCACGGCTCGGCGCTGTTCACCCGCGGCGAGACGCAGGCGCTGGTGGCCGCCACCCTCGGAACCGAGCGCGACTCGCAGCGCATCGACGCGCTGGCCGGCGAGTTCAGCGAGCACTTCATGCTCCACTACAACATGCCGCCGTTCGCCACCGGCGAGACCGGCCGCGTCGGCTCGCCGAAGCGGCGCGAGATCGGCCACGGACGCCTTGCCAAGCGGGCGCTGGTCGCCGTGCTGCCCACGCGCGACGAGTTCCCGTACTCGATGCGGGTCGTCTCCGAGATCACCGAATCCAACGGCTCGTCGTCGATGGCCTCGGTGTGCGGCGGCTGCCTGGCGCTGATGGACGCGGGCGTGCCGCTGAAGGCGCACGTCGCCGGCATCGCGATGGGTCTCATCAAGGAGGGCAACCGCTTCGCCGTGCTGACCGACATCCTCGGCGACGAGGATCACCTCGGCGACATGGACTTCAAGGTCGCCGGCACCACCACCGGCGTGACCGCCCTGCAGATGGACATCAAGATCCAGGGCATCACCAAGGAGATCATGCAGGTCGCACTGGCGCAGGCCAAGGAAGCGCGCATGCACATCCTCGGCAAGATGGTCGAGGCGCTGGGCGGCGCGAAGACGGAGGTGTCGCAGTTCGCGCCGCGCCTGTACACGATGAAGATCAACCCGGAAAAGATCCGCGACGTCATCGGCAAGGGCGGCGCCACGATCCGCGCGCTGACCGAAGAGACCGGCACGACCATCGACATCGGCGAAGACGGCACGATCACCATCGCCTCCACCGATGCCGACAAGGCCGAGATGGCGAAGAAGCGCATCGAGGAGATCACCGCCGAGGTCGAAGTCGGCAAGATCTACGAAGGCCCGGTCACCAAGATCCTCGACTTCGGCGCCCTGGTGAACCTGCTGCCTGGCAAGGACGGCCTGCTGCACATCAGCCAGATCGCCCATCAGCGCGTCGAGAAGGTCACCGACTTCCTCAAGGAAGGCCAGATCGTCAAGGTCAAGGTCCTCGAGACCGACGAGAAGGGCCGCGTCAAGCTGTCGATGAAGGCATTGCTCGAGCGCGAGCCGCAGCCGCAGCGCGAACCGCAGTCTGCCGAGTGACGAGCCTGCAGGCCGGCTGCGGCGCGCGAGCGTCCGCCAGCCGGCCGGGGTCCTGAACGCGATGAAAGCGATCGAAATCACGTCGTACGGCGCGCCGGAGGTGCTTCGTGCCGCCGAGCGGCCCGACCCTGTCGCCGGTGCCGGCGAGGCACTCATCCGGGTGGCCGCGTCCGGGGTCAATCGCCCGGACGTGCTGCAGCGAAAGGGCCACTATCCGGTGCCCCCCGGCGCCTCCGACATTCCCGGGCTCGAAGTGGCGGGCACCATCGTCGCCGGCGATGCCGCGGCGCTGGCCGAAGCGGGACTGAAGCTTGGCGACCGTGTCTGCGCACTGGTGGCCGGCGGCGGCTACGCCGAGTTGTGCGTCGCGCCGGTGGGGCAGTGCCTGCCGGCGCCGGCCGGGCTCGACGATGTCGCGGCGGCCAGCCTGCCGGAGACCTTCTTCACCGTCTGGTCCAACGTGTTCGACCGCGGACATCTGCAGGCCGGTGAGACGCTGCTGGTGCAGGGCGGCACCAGCGGCATCGGCGTGACGGCGATCCAGCTCGCCAAAGCCGCCAACGCCAAGGTCATCGTGACGGCGGGCTCCGATGCGAAGGCTTCGGCCTGCATCGCACTGGGGGCCGACGAGGCCATCAACTACAACACCCACGACTTCGCGGCCGAGGTGCAGCGGCTCACCGCGGGTCGGGGCTGCAATGTCATCCTCGACATGGTGGCCGGTGATTACGTGGCGCGCGAGGTCGGCTGCCTGGCCGAGGACGGACGGCTGGTGATCATCGCGGTGCAGGGTGGCGTCAAGGCGCAGATCGACGCGGGCGCTGTGCTGCGTCGCCGCCTCACGATCACGGGCTCGACCCTCCGGCCGCGCTCGGTCCCGTTCAAGAGCGCGATCGCGCGATCGCTGCGCGACAAGGTCTGGCCCTGGATCGAAAGCGGCAAGGTCAAGCCGGTGATCCACCAGGTGTTCCCGGCGGACCAGGCCGCGCAAGCGCATGCCCTGATGGAGTCGAACCAGCACATCGGCAAGCTGGTTCTGCAATGGTGAACGCGGGAGAGACACGGATGCGTCGCAAGCTGGTGGTGGGCAACTGGAAAATGAACGGCAATCGGCTGACCAACACCGAGCTTCTGGCCGGTGTCGAGGAAGCCGGGCCGTACACCGCCGACGTCGCCGTCTGCGCGCCGTTTCCGTACCTGTCGGAAGTGGCGCTGTCGCTGCAGGCCAAGCGAATCGGCTGGGGCGCCCAGGATTGCTCGGCGCATGAAAGCGGCGCCTACACCGGGGAGGTGTCGGCCGAGATGCTTGCGGAGTTCGGTTGCCGCTTCGTCATCGTCGGTCATTCCGAGCGTCGGGCCTATCACGCCGAGAGCGACCAGCTGGTGGCCGACAAGGCCAAGATCGCGCTCAAGCACAACCTCACACCCATCGTCTGCGTCGGCGAGACGCTGGCGGAGCGCGAGGCGAACCAGACCGACGCCATCGTCAAGCGACAGATGTCGGCGGTGATCCACACGCTGGGTCATTGCATCTCGCAGATCGTCGTGGCCTACGAGCCGGTGTGGGCGATAGGCACCGGCCTCACCGCCACGCCCGAGCAGGCACAGGCGGTGCACGCGTTGCTGCGTGTGCAGCTGCACGCGGCCACGCCGAAGTCCGACCAGATGCAGATCCTCTACGGCGGCAGCGTCAAGCCCGACAACGCCGCTGCGCTTTTTTCGCAGCCCGACATCGATGGCGGGCTCATCGGGGGGGCTTCCCTCAAGGCGGCGGACTTCGTCGCGATCTGTCGGGCGGCGCGCTGATCCGCGCGCGCCTTCGAATGTCCTGGAGCTGACACAAAAATGAACTGGTTGCTGAATGTGGTGGTGATGATCCAGATCCTCGCGGCGCTCGCGATGATCGGCCTGGTCCTGGTCCAGCACGGCAAGGGCGCCGACATGGGCGCGTCGTTCGGCAGCGGAGCCTCCGGCAGCCTGTTCGGCGCCACCGGCAGCGCGAACTTCCTGTCGCGCTCGACCGCGGTGTGCGCGGCCCTGTTCTTCGTCTGCACACTGTCGCTGGCCTACCTGTCCAACGACCGCTCGCGCGGCGCCGTCCCCAGCAGCGTCCTCGACCGTCCCGCCGCGCCGGCGACAGCGCCGGCAGCGAGCGGTGCGGCGCAGATCCCGGCCGGTCAGGGTACGCCGGCCAGCGCCGCGGTGGCGGTGCCCGCGCCTGCCGCATCCGGCGCCGCCGCGATCCCGACGAAGTGATGCAGGTCAAGAGGCTCGTCTGCCGCTGCGGCAAGCAGCCCGCTTCATTGAGAGAGCACCTTCTTTGAGGTTAGAATTCAAGGCTGTTCGGAGAGCCATCCTCATGCAATCCGACGCCCTTGAATCAGTCCTGAGCAGTCAGTCGGGACCCTTGGCCGACGTGGTGAAATTGGTAGACACGCTATCTTGAGGGGGTAGTGGCGAAAGCTGTGCGAGTTCGAGTCTCGCCGTCGGCACCAGCACATTGAAGAACGGGGCTCTTGTAGCCCCGTTCGATCGCAAAGCCGCCGAAGCCATGAACCTGGAACCCTATCTGCCGGTCATCCTCTTCATCTTGGTGGGGGTGGCAGTCGGCGTAGCCCCCCAGGTGCTCGGCTTTCTTCTCGGCCCACGCCGTCCCGACACGGCGAAGAATTCCCCCTACGAGTGCGGCTTCGAAGCCTTTGAAGACGCGCGCATGAAGTTCGATGTGCGCTACTACCTGGTGGCCATCCTCTTCATCCTGTTCGACCTCGAGATCGCGTTCCTCTTCCCCTGGGCCGTGGCGCTGAAGGAAATCGGCGCGGTGGGCTTCTGGGCCATGATGATCTTCCTGGCCATCCTCGTCGTCGGCTTTGCCTACGAGTGGAAAAAGGGCGCCCTCGACTGGGAATGACGGAGTAGCCACATGGGAATCGAAGGCGTTCTGAAAGAGGGTTTCGTCACCACCAGCCTGGACACGGTGATCAACTGGTCGAAGACCGGCTCGCTATGGCCGATGACCTTCGGGCTGGCCTGCTGCGCCGTCGAGATGATGCATGCCGGTGCGGCGCGCTACGACATCGACCGCTTCGGCATGCTGTTCCGGCCCAGCCCGCGGCAGTCCGACCTGATGATCGTGGCCGGCACGCTGTGCAACAAGATGGCGCCGGCCTTGCGCAAGGTCTACGACCAGATGGCCGAGCCGCGCTGGGTGCTGAGCATGGGCTCGTGCGCCAATGGCGGCGGCTACTACCACTACAGCTATTCGGTGGTGCGCGGCTGCGACCGCATCGTGCCGGTCGACGTCTACGTGCCCGGCTGTCCGCCCACCGCGGAAGCGCTGCTCTACGGGATCATGCAACTGCAGGCGAAGATTCGCCGCGAGAACACCATCGCACGGTGAGCCGATGACACGACTGGACACCCTGCAGGCAGCGCTCGAATCGGTCCTCGGCGCGCAGATCAAGAAGCTGGTGCGAGAGCGCGGCGAGATCACGGTCGCGGTCGGCGCGGCCGACTACCTCGAAGCGGCGCTGAAGCTGCGCGACGACCCGTCGCTGAAGTTCGAGCAGCTCATCGACTTGTGCGGCGTCGACTACGCCAACTACAAGGACCAGCCATGGGAGGGGCCGCGATTCTGTGTCGTGAGCCATCTGCTGTCGATCACGAACAACTGGCGCGTGCGACTCAAGGTGTTCGCGCCCGACGATGACGTGCCGACGGTCGCCTCGCTGGTCGACGTGTGGAGCAGCGCCAACTGGTTCGAGCGCGAGGCGTTCGACCTGTTCGGCATCATCTTCGATGGCCACCTCGACTTGCGCCGCATCCTCACCGACTACGGCTTCATCGGTCATCCGTTCCGCAAGGACTTCCCGGTCTCGGGGCATGTCGAGATGCGCTACGACCCCGACCAGAAGCGCGTCATCTACCAGCCGGTGACGATCGAGCCGCGCGAGCTCGTGCCGCGCGTCGTGCGCGAAGACAACTACGGCGGCCTGCAGTGAACCACCATGGCTGAGATCAAGAACTACACGCTCAACTTCGGCCCGCA